>VBFY01000007.1 GCA_005889405.1 Chloroflexota bacterium
ATTGCCGCCTGTGGCGGCGCGGCCACACCCAGCCCCAATCCGAGCACCAATGCCACGGCGAGCGCCGCGGCAACCGCGGAGCCGTTCGCCCTCACGATCATGGTCGGCGGGCTGAACAAGCAGATCTATCTGCCGAACAAGCTCACCGAGGCCCTGGGCTACTTCAAGGAGCAGAACCTTTCGGTCACGCTGATCGACGAGCCGTCGGGGAAGGACTCGACGACCGCGCTCATCGCGAGCGAGGTCGAAGGCGCATCCGGCTCGTACGACCACACCATCGACGTGCAGGGCCTCGGCAAGAACCTCGTCGAGGTCGTGCAGCTCCTGCGCGCGCCCGGCGAGGCCGAAATGGTCGCGACGGCCAAGGCCGGCGAGATCAAGTCCGCCGCCGACTTCAAGGGCCGCAAGCTCGGCGTCACCTCGATCGGATCGGGCACGCACGGGCTCACGCAGTACCTCGCCGTGAAGAACGGCATCGCGACCGACCAGTTCACGCCGATCGCGGTCGGCGCCGGCGACACGTTCATCGCCGCGATCAAGCAGGGCACCATCGAGGCCGGCATGACGACCGAGCCGACGATCTCCCGCCTGCTCAAGACCGGGGACGCCAAGGTGCTCATCGACCTCCGCACGCCAGACGGCACGCGCGCCGCCCTCGGCGGCGACTACCCGTTCATCTCCATCTACATGCGGTCGGACTGGGTCGCCAGCCACAAGCCGCAGGTCCAGCGCCTCGTGAACGCGTACGTGAAGACGCTGAAGTGGATCGGAAGTCACACGCCGCAGGAGATCGCGGACAAGCTCCCGGCCGACTACTACGCGGGTGACAAGGATCTGTATCTCGCCGCGCTGACCGGGAGCATGCCGATGTTCAGCCCCGACGGGAAGATGCCCGCCGGTGCGCCGGACTTCGTGCTGAAGGTGCTCCAGACCTACAACAAGAACGTCCAGGGCAAGACGATCGACGTCTCGAAGACGTTCACCAACGAGTTCGCCGACGCGGCGAAGTGAGCTAGTCCTGTAGCGACGCCGAGGGAATGACTGGCGGGCGCCCGCTGGTCATTCGCTCGCGCGCACTAAACTCGACCTGATGCAGGCCGTGGTCATGGCCGGCGGCGAGGGGAGCCGCCTGCGCCCCCTGACGATCAATCGGCCCAAGCCGATGGTCTCGATCGTCAATAAGCCATGCCTCGGGCACATCTTCGACCTGCTTCAGCGCCACGGCATCAACGAAGCGTTCGTGACTCTGCAGTACCTCGCGTCGCAGATCCAGGACAGTTTCGGCGACGGCGGCGCGATCGGGATGCGCCTGAAGTACAGCGTTGAGGAGTCGCCGCTCGGCACCGGCGGCTCCGTTCGTCAGATCGGTGACGCCCTCGACGACACCTTCATCGTGATCTCCGGGGACGCGCTGACCGACATCGATCTCACGAAGGTCGTCGCGTTCCATCGTGAGCGGAAGGCAGCCGTGACGCTCACCCTGTATCACGTCGCGAACCCGCTCGAATACGGCGTCGTGATCACCGGCGAGGATGGACGCATCTCGAAGTTTCTCGAGAAGCCGTCCTGGGGCGAGGTCTTCTCCGACACCATCAACACCGGCATCTACGTGATCGAGCCTCGCGTGCTCGAGCGCTACAAGCCGGGCGAAGCGTTCGACTTCAGCAAGGATCTCTTTCCGGCGCTCCTCGCCGAGGGTGAGCCCCTGTACGGATACATCGCGTCCGGCTACTGGACCGATGTCGGCTCGATCCCCGAGTACGCGCGCGCGAACGCGGATCTTCTCCAGGGCCGCCTGATGGCGGCGCCGCTCGGCCGCGAGCTCCTGCCAGGCGTGTTCACCAGCGGCGAGGTCGAGATCGACGAGTCCGCGAGGATCACCGGACCGGTGTACCTGGGTAATGGCGTGAAGGTCGGCCCTCACGTCGAGATCGTCGGGCCCACCGTGCTCCGTGACTACGTGACCGTCGACGTCGGCGCCGTCATCGATCGCTCGATCGTGTGGCGCAACAGCTACATCGGCGAGCGGGCGGAACTGCACGGAACGATCGTCGGGCGGCAGTGCGCACTGAAGTCCCGCGTTTCGCTCGAAGAGGGCAGCGTCATCGGCGACCACTGCATCGTGAACGAGAACGCGCGAGTTCGCAGCCAGGTGAAGATCTGGCCCGACAAGCAGATCGAGAGCGGCGCCGTTGTGGGCGCGAGCCTCATCTGGGGCTCGCAGGGTCGCCGCGCGCTGTTCGGGCGGTTCGGCGTCACCGGTCTCGTGAACATCGATCTCACGCCGGAGTTCTGCGCGCGTCTCGGCGCGGCGTACGCCTCGACGCTGCCGGAGGGCACGACGGTCACGATGAACCGCGACCAGCATCGCTCGAGCCGGATGCTCAAGCGGGCGCTCATGGGTGGCATCGTTTCGGCGGGCGTTCATGTGGCGGACCTGCTGCAGGCACCACTTCCGATCGGACGGCACCACACGCGACGACTCGGCGCCAGTGGCGGGGTCCACGTGCGCGTGTCGCCGTTCGATGCGCGCGTCTGCGACGTGAAGTTCTTTGACCGTCAGGCGCTCGACATGGACAAGGCACAGGAACGAAAAGTGGAGACCGTCTTCTTCCGGGAGGACATCCGCCGTGTCGGGTATGCGGACGTCGGTCGCATCTACGAGTCGCAGCGTGTCGGAGAAGCGTATAGCGAAGCCTTCCTCGCCGAGATCGTCCATCGGAAGGAGATCGCCGCGCGGAGGTTCAAGTTCGTAGTCAATTACTCGCATGGCACCGCGGCGCAGTTCCTGCCGCCACTTCTCAACACGTTGGGTATCGAGCTGATCGCGATCAACGGTGTCGTTTCCGAGGACGTCGGAACGCGATCGTTCGACGAGTTCCAGAACGAACGGCGCGAGCTCGCGGCCATCGTGGCCGCCCTCTCCGCGTCAGCTGGCGTGATCATCGACGCGGGTGGCGAGAAGGTGTTCTTCGTCGACGACAAGGGTCGCAACATCAACGACATGCACTTCCTGATGGCGTTCGCTGCGTTGTCAGCGCGCGTCACGCCGGGCGTCGTCGCTGTGCCGGTCTACGCCCCTTCCGCGATCGAGGCGACGGTCGCCGAGTTCGGCGGCAGGGTCCAGCGCGTTCGGGCGTCGGCCGAGGCGCAGATGAGCCTCGCCGCAAGAGAGCACCCGCTCGTCGTCGGTGATGGCGTCGGAGGCTTCATCTTCCCGAGCTTCCATCCGTCTTACGACGGGCTGTTCGCGACGGTGCGTCTGCTGGAGCTCCTGGCCGTCACCGACAAGTCGCTGTCAGAGGTGATGGACGAAACGCCGCCGGCGAATGTCGCGCGACTTCAGGTCCCGTGCGAGTGGGAGCGCAAGGGGAGAGTGATGCGCGTACTCGCACAGGATCCCCGCACCGAGCACACGCGCCAGATCGACGGCGTCAAGCACCAGAACGACGGAGAATGGGTGCTCGTGCTGCCCGACGGCGACCGCCCACTATTCAACGTCTACGCCGAAGCCAAGGACGAGGCGCGCGCCTGGAGCCTCGCGCGGGAGTACGCCGACCGCCTCGAGCAGCTGCGGGCCGAGGCTTGACCGTCCGCGTCGCGATCGCGCAGTGCGCGCCGGCCCTCGGCGCCTTCAAACGAAACGTCGCGATGCACGAAGAGTGGATCGGCCGCGCGCTGAGCGGCCGCGCGCGCCTGGTCGTGTTCCCCGAGCTGTCTCTGACCGGCTACTACCTGAAGGACCTCGCAGGCGATATCGCATGCGCGGCCGATGACGAGCGCCTGAAGCCGATCGCCGACGCGTCACGCCGGATCGATGTGTGCGCCGGCTTCGTCGAGCGCGCATCGGACGCGAGGCTGCACATCGCACAGGGTTACTGGTCCGGCGGCCGGCTCGTGCACGTGCATCGCAAGGTCTATCTGCCGACGTACGGCATCTTCGACGACGGCCGCTACTTCGGTCCGGGCGACCGCTTCGATGTATTCGAGAGCGCTGTGGGTCCGACCGGCCTCGCCATCTGCGAGGACCTCTGGCACGTCTCGGTCCCGTACACCTACGCCGCGACCGGCGCGACGGTGGTGCTGTCGCCGGCATCGAGCCCTGGCCGCGGCGTCGCCGAGGGCGGCGACCTCGGCACCGCGGAGTCGTGCCGGCTGATGGACCGTTTCTACGCGCAGTACCTGACGCTCTATGTCCTTTTCGCGAACCGCGTGGGGCACGAGGACGGTATCGCCTTCTGGGGCGGCTCCGAGGTCGTCGCGCCCGACGGCACCGTCGTCGCGCGCGCTCCGGAGTTCGAAGAACATCTTCTTGTCGCGGAGATCGATCCAGATCTCGTGGCGCGCGAGCGCGACCGCAACCCGCTCATCCGCGACGAGCGCCCCGACCTCGTGCAGAGCCACCTCGGGCGCCGCACGGGTCTCGTACGCCGGCCCGATGTGGCGGTGGAGCGCTCGTGAGCGTCGCGGAGCGGATCGGCGCGATCCGGCCCGATCCGAGCGATCAGTCGCCGCTGCGCATCGACGAGGCGCTCGTGCGCAAGATGCTCGTCGCGTTCCTTCGCGAGGAGACGAAGAAGTCAGGCCACCGGCGTGTGGTCGTGGCCGTCTCCGGCGGCGTCGACAGCGCCGCTGTCGCGGCTCTCGCTGCGGAGACCTTCGGTCCGGAGAATGTCACCGCGCTGTTCTTGCCGTACCGGACATCGGATGCCCTATCACGCGAGCACGCTCGTCTGGTCGCGAAGACGTTCGGTATCGCGCTCGAGGAGATCGACATCACGCCACAGGTCGACGCGTACCTCGGACGCCTCGGCGACGTCGATCGCGTGCGGCGCGGCAACAAGATGGCGCGCGAGCGGAAATCGATCGAGTACGACCGCGCCTGGCCCGATGGTCTCGTGCTGGGGACAAGCAACAAGACCGAGCTGCTCCTCGGCTACGGGACGAGGCACGGCGACATGGCCTGCGACCTCAATCCCGTCGGCGATCTCTACAAAACTCAGCTGCGCGAGATGTCAGTGCTCCTCGGTGTGCCGGATGTCATCGTGCGTAAGGCTCCAAGTGCGGACCTCTGGGAGGGTCAGACCGACGAGGGCGAGCTCGGATTCACCTACGCGCAGGCGGACCTCATCCTGTATCACCTCGTCGATCGCCGGCTGCGTCCGTCCGAGCTGATCGCCGCGGGCTTCGATGCGGCACTCGTCAACAACATCCGCGAGCGGGTGCGTCGAAGTCATTACAAGCGAGTGATGCCGCTCATCGCCAAAGTGAGTCTCCGCACGGTCGGCCATGACTTCCTCTATCCGCGTGACTGGGAAGCGGACTGAGCACGTCGTCCAGCGGCGCGGAGCCGACCGAAACCCTCTCAACGCGCGGAACCCCGTCCCTCGTCGAGACGGGGACGCCTCGCGCGCGGGGCCCCTCGGTCGGCCCCGCACCAGCTTCTCCCGAGGCACCCCCTCTGCGTCTCGCGCTTGGATACGCATTGGCGTTCACGGCCGCATCGTGCTTTGGGGTAGGTGGGATCATCGCAAAGGCGGCTTTCAACGTCGGTGTGCCGCCATCGTTGTTGGCCGAGTGGCGGATCTTGTTTGGTTTCCTTGTCTATGCCGCCCTTTTCGCGGTCATCCGACCGTCGGCATTCCGTATTCGTCGCGGCGATCTGCCGCTATTCGCTCTCTTTGGGGTAGTCGGCCTAGCCGGAGTGCAGTGGTCGTACTACGAATCGATCCAGCGGCTCCCGGTCGGTGTCGCGGTCGTCATCCAGTACACCGCGCCCGTCCTGTTGCTCATCTGGGCGCGCTTGCGTGGACGCGCGGTCGGCAGCCGGCTCTGGCTCGCCGCTGCGCTCGCGCTCGTCGGCTGTTTCTTCGCCGCGGGCGCCTACGACGCCGCCCTGTTCCAGCTGAACACGGAGGGCGTTGCCCTTTCGGTCCTCTCCGCGCTCATCTTCGCGCTCTACTTCTCCCTCGCCGAGCGGATCCTGAAGCGTTATGGGACGCCGACGCTCCTGGTGTACGGGTTCGGCTTCGCGCTCCTCGCGTGGGCGGTGTTCCGACCCCTGTGGACGCTGCCCTGGACCACGACGCCGCATGACATCTACCTTCTATTGCTCGGCGTGATCGTCGTCGCGACGGTCATCCCCTTCGGCCTGACCCTCGCCGCGGTGAAGCTCATCCCCGCCGCGCGCGTCGGCCTGACGGCCACGATCGAGCCGGTCGTCGCGGCGATCGCGGCGTTCCTCGTCCTCGGCGAGCAGCTCGCGCTACCGCAGATCGCGGGCGGCGCGATCGTGATCGTCGCGATCCTCATCGCACAGAGCCTTCGCCCGACCGCGGATAGCGTGTAAGCCCTTGTTCATGAACTGAGGTACGACGCTTGGACAGAGCAGGCATTCGATTTGGCGAAACGGGACTAGAACTCGATCCAACGCGGTTGGAGGTCAGAATTCCCGCTGGCCTCAAGACAAAGACAGAGCTGCTCGCGGTGCTCGCTCGCGGACTAAGGTTTCCGGACTATTTCGGAATGAACTGGGACGCTCTGGACGAGTGCATTAACGACCTCTCCTGGCCCCCGCCAGGCCAGGTCGTGCTGGCGCACTCCGACGTGCCTCTCGCCGGCGACCACAGCAACCAGAGCACATACGTCTCGATCATTAACGATGCGGTCGCACGATGGATGGTCGCCGATCGAGATCTTTTGGTTACGTTTCCAGCCGAATATCGGGCGCTGGTAGAGCAGCTCAGGTAAAAGGTGGGAAGGCTCTATCTGGTCGCGACGCCGATCGGCAATCTCGAGGACGTCTCGCAGCGCGCACTACGCGTCCTCCAGGAGGTGCACATGGTCGCGTGCGAAGACACGCGCCACACACAGATCCTGCTGCGCAAGCACGACATCCGCGCCAAGCACCTGACCGCGTACACCGAGTTCAATCACAAGCGGAAGGTCGCCGAGCTCATCGGCCAGCTCGACCGCGGCTGGGACGTAGCGCTCGTCTCGGACGCTGGCACGCCGGCGCTCTCTGACCCCGGCGAGCAGCTCGTGCGCGCGGCGGTCACGGCGGGCCACGAGGTCGTTGCGATACCGGGGCCCGCCGCGGCCATCGCGGCGCTCGTGGCGTCGGGCTTGCCGACGCGCGAGTTCACCTTCGTGGGCTTCCTCGAGAAGAAGAGCGGGCCACGTCGCCGCCTGCTCGAGCGTCTCGTCGGAGAAGGACGCACCGTCGTGATCTACGAGAGCCCCTACCGCGTGGCCGATCTCCTCGCCGATCTCGCGTCGGTGTCGCCGGACGCGCCGGTCGTCGTCGCGCGCGAGCTGACGAAGATCCACGAGGAGCTCGTGCGCGGCACCGCATCGGAGCTGGCGGCGCGCTTCGCTGAGAAAGCGCCGAAGGGCGAAGTAACGGTCGTGTTCGCACCGGGCACAGGCCGGCTGACCCCGCCCACGGCGTAGGCGGTAGTCCTAAACTCCGGCCCATCAACGGCGCGGGGAGGGTGCTATGAAGCTCGACCTGTCTTCGTTCCCATTCCGCACGACATCAGTGTTGGTCGTCGCCGCGCTCGCGGTGTCCGCGTGTGCAAGCCCGACACAGCCTGGAGCATCCACGGCTCCGTCCGCGCAGGCCGGGCCGGTGTCCGGCGGGACGGTGACGATGCCGATCGGCGCGGACCCAACGCTCAACCCGTGGAGCCCGAACGCCTTCATCGAATCGTTGTTCATCAATCGCGTGCTCTTCGACGGTCTGACGAAGCCGGGGAAAGACCTCGCGCCCGCGCCGGATCTCGCCGAGAGCTGGACCACGGCGTCCGACGGCCTGAGCTGGACGTTCAAGCTCCGCAGCGGTGTGAAGTGGAGCGACGGGACTCCGTTCACCGCCGACGACGTGGCATTCACCTTCAATGACATCGTCCTCAAGCCCGATCTCGGTGCGCAGAACCGTGCCAGTTACGCGGCGGTGAAGAGCGTCACCGTGGTCGATGCGACGACGGTGCGCTTCGATCTCAGCCGTAAGTTCGCGGCCCTCCCATCGTTCCTCGCGTATAACGCGGGCATCTTGCCGAAGCACGTGCTGTCGGCCAACCCACTGACCACCACCACTTTCAACAAGGGCACCCCGGTCAGCACCGGTCCCTTCAAGGTCGACAAGTACACGTCTGGTCAAAGCGTTTCGTTGGTCCGCAACGAGAATTACTTCGGGGCGAAGGCGTTCCTCGACAAGCTCGTGTTCACCGTCGTGGCGGATCCGAACACGCAGGTCGCGCAGGCGCTCTCCGGTGACCTGCAGATCATGATCTTGGACAACAAGGCGGCCGTCGATCGCATGAAGAGCGCGGCGGGCCTGAGCGTCGTGGCACGCCCGCTCGTGCAGTACTACTGGCTATCGCTGAATCAGACCGATAGCCGCTTCACCGACGTGCGCGTCCGCCAGGCCTTCGTGACCGCGATCGATCGCGCCGCGATCATCAAGTCCGTCGAGCTCGGGTACGGCTCGATCGCGAACAGCCCGATCACGCCGGCCCTCGCGGCGTACTACGACCCGTCGCTCGCATCGAAGTACCCGTATGACCCCGCGAAGGCCACCGAGCTGCTGAAGGCCGCGGGCTGGACCCCGGGCGCGAACGGCGTCCTCCAGAAGGATGGCAAGCCCTTCCAGTTCACCATGGACGTCGGGCAGCGCGGCGTTCTCGAGCCCGTCAACGCGCTGATCCAGCAAGACCTCAAGAAGGTCGGCGTGATCGTCGACCTCAACACGATGGAGTGGAACTCCTACATCCAGAAGGACGTCGTGCGTCGCGAGTACACGGCGACCGTGAACTGGTGGACGTACCCGAGCGACCCGGACGTCTTCCCGTACTACCACTCGAGCGCTGCCGGGAAGGGCTTCAACATCCCGGGCTACCAGGACCCCAAGCTCGATGACCTGCTCGTGCAGGGGCAGAGCACGAGTGATCTCGAAGCCCGCAAGGCCGTGTACAAGCAGCTCCAGCAGTACACGTCCGAGGTGCTGCCGTACCTCTTCCTCTGGTACCCGCAGGAGATCGACGTGCTGAGCACGTCACTCAAGGGCGTGCCGGAGCTCGGCCTCCGCGACGCCATGCATTACGCCGGCGAATGGTGGTTGGCCAAGAAGTAGCTCGCTTCCTTTTCCAGCGCATCGCGTCGGGGGCGCTCGTGATCGTTTTCGCGAGCGCCCTCACCTTCTTCTTCGTCAACCTCGCGCCTGGCGGCCCGAGCTCCATCATGCGGTTCGACGTGAGCGCCGAGCAGCGCGAGGCCTTGATCAAGCGCATGGGCCTCGACAAGCCGGTGGTCGAGCGCTACGCGGATTGGGCGGCCGGCGCGATCCGCGGCGACCTCGGCACCTCGCTCCTTTCGGATGAGCCGGTGACACAGCGCATCGGCGAGCGTTTGCCGAACACTCTCATACTCGCCGGCGCCGCGCTGGTCGTGTCGATACTGATCGGCATTCCCATCGGCCTCATCCAGGCGCTGCGTCGCGGGAGCGCTCTCGATCACCTTCTCAGCTTCTACAGCGCGATCGGGCTCGCGGTGCCGGTCTTCTGGCTTGGGATCGTGCTCATCCTGGTCTTCGCCGTCTCGCTTGGGTGGCTCCCTTCCGCGGGCGTGACGACGATCTCCGAGGACACGCTCGTCGAGCGGCTGCGCCACCTCGCGCTGCCGACGGTCGCGCTCGCCACGACGACCCTTCCGACGATCGTGCGCTTCATGCGCTCGGCGGCGCTCGAGGTGCTCGATGAGGATTACATCCGGACCGCAGCATCGAAAGGACTCGCGCCGCGCGTGGTGGTGACGCGGCACGCCCTCCGCAACGCGCTCATCCCCGTGGTGAGCGCCGTCGGGGCCCTCGTGCCGCGGCTCCTCGGCGGCACGGTGGTGACGGAGTCGGTCTTCAGCTGGCCGGGCATGGGTCGCCTCGCGCTGGAAGCCGCGCAGGGACGCGACTACCCGCTGATCACCGGCATCACCGTCGTCGTCGCCGGGATCGCGGTCGCGACGACCCTGCTCGTCGACCTCGCGTACACGCGAATCGATCCAAGGCTGCGGGCGTCGTGACGCGTCTCGGACTGTTCGCCTTGGCGACCCTCGGCGTGATCGCCGTGCTGGTCGTGGCCGGGCCGCTCTTCTGGACCATCGCGCCCGAGACGACCAATCCCGCGCAGGGGCTCGCTGGGCCGAGCCTCGTACATCCGCTGGGCGCCGACGAGCTCGGGCGGGATGTGCTGAGCCGCCTTCTTCACGGCGGCCGCGTCACGCTCCTCGTTGGCGTCGCCGCCATGCTCGCTTCGCTTCTCATCGGTGTCGTCGTGGGCGCGATCGCGGGTTTCAATGGCGGCTGGCTGGATGCGCTCCTGATGCGCTTCACCGATGGGATGCTCGCTGTGCCGGCGTTCTTCTTCATCCTCGTTGTTATCACGCTCGTCGGTACGAGCGTAGGAACGCTCGTGTTGGTGATCGGCGCGCTCTCGTGGATGCCGGTCGCGCGCGTCGTCTACGGCGAGACGCTGCGGTGGAAGACCGCCGAATTCGTGGTCGCCGCGACCTCGCTCGGCGTGCCACCGCCGCGCCTACTGGTGCGGCACATCCTTCCGCAGGCGATCCCGTCGCTTGTCGTGTCGGCGACGCTCGGTGTCGCGTTCGCCATCCTCACTGAATCGGCCCTCAGCTACCTTGCGTTCGGCGTTCAGCCGCCGCTGCCGTCGTGGGGCAACATGCTGCAGCGCGCGCAGCAGTACGTATTCACCGCGCCGGCGCTCGCCCTTTACCCCGGCCTCGCGATCACAGTCGTCGTGCTCGCATTCAACTTCCTCGGGGACGGTCTGCGCGACGCGCTGGACCCCCGCCGCCGTCGCTAGTATCGGCAAGCCACACGTAGGGGAGGACGATATGAAGACAGCCGACGTCGGCAAGGCCACGCGCTACTCCGGCTTTAAGAGCTTCCAGTACCTCGAGGCGGGCACCGACTATCGCGAGTTCAAGCTCGCGAAGGAGCTCGGCCGAGTTCCGTCGCGCAAGGTGGAGGTCAGCGGCACGCAGGAAGACCGCGTCCAGCGTCTGCTGGCCGAGAACCTCGCGGTCTCGCTGCACGATCACTGCTTCGTCGTTCCCGCCGACTTCGACGATCTCGCCGAGTACCGTCGCCAGGGTCGCGATGTCACGGGCTATGCGGGGATGGCACAGTCCGGGCTCGACGCGGTGTTCGACTGCCTCATGGACGGCACGGCCACGATCACGTCGAAGGCCGGCTGGAAATGGGACGACATCATTTACGACCTCGGCATGCGTCTCTCGGACATCGCGCACCAGGACTTCATCGTCCGTGGCGAGACGCTGGACGACATCCGGCGCGCCAAAGAGAACGGGCAGATCGCGTTCATCGCCTCACTCGAAGCCGCCACCGCGATCGAGAACGAGGTCGACCGGCTCGACATCCTCTACGGGCTGGGGATCCGTTCGTCGGGCATCGCCTACAGCGAGGCGAACACACTCGGCAGTGGCCTGAAGGAAGCGAGGGACGGCGGCCTCACCGAATTTGGACGTCAGGCCGTGCGACGGATGAACAAGCTCGGGATCGCGATCGACATCTCGCACTCGGGCGATCAGACGTCGATGGACACGATCCAGGCCAGCGAGAAGCCGATCTTCATCACCCACGCCGGTGCGCGCGGCCTCTGGAACACGAAGCGCATGAAGCCCGACGAGGTCCTGAAGGCCATGGCGGCGAAGGGCGGCGTGATCGGCATCGAGGCCGCCCCGCACACGACGCTGACCACGGAACACCCGAAGCACTCGATCGAGAGCTTCATGGAGCATTTCGAGTACTGCGCCGATCTCGTGGGCATCGATCACGTTTCCTTCGGGCCGGACACGCTGTTCGGCGATCACGTCGGTCTCCACCACTACTTCGCGAAGCAGCTCTCGATCAAGGCCGCGCACGGCGCCCAGGAGTTCGAGGAGGTCGAGTACGTCGATGGCATCGAGAATCCGGCGGAGGCGTTCCCGAACATCGTTCGCTGGCTCGTGAAGCACGACTACTCGGACGGCGACATCGCCAAGGCCGTCGGCGGCAACGTGATGCGCGTCCTGGAGGAGGTCTGGTTCCGGTAAGCCCCAGCCCGACTATCCTCGGATGGCCGAAGGGGGAGCCGATCCGTGAAGCGCGACTACCGCAAGTGGAACAGTCCCGCCCTGGAGCGCGACATGGAGCTCCTCGTCTTCGGCGACGGTGGCACTCCGGTGATCGTCTTCCCGACCTCGATGGGTCGCTTCTACCAGTGGGAGGACTTCGGCATGATCGCCCACATGGCGGAGCGCATCGACGCCGGTTGGCTGCAGCTCTGGTGCGTCGACAGCGTCGATGGCGAATCCTTTTATGACAAGAAGAAGGCGCCGCAGGAGCGCGCGCAGCGTCACCTCGCGTACGAGCGCTACCTCGTCGACGAGGTGCTGCCGAATATCCGCGCGGAGAATCCCGTCGACTTCCTCGTCGTCGCGGGCGCATCGTTCGGCGCCTTCCACGCGCTCGCGTTCGCGACGCGCCGCCCGGGCCTCGCGCGGAAGGCGATCGGTCTCTCGGGCGCGTACGACGCAGCGCGCTGGCTGGGCGGCTCGCGCGAAGGCGAGGCGTATTACGTGAATCCGCTGACCTTCTTACCGAACCTGAATGACGAGCGCTATCTCGAGCCGCTGCGGGCCACCGAGATCGTCATCGCGACCGGGCGCGACGACCCCAACGTCGAAGAGTCGCGGCGCATGGCGACGGAGCTGCAGGACAAAGGTGTGCCGGCGAGTCTGCACGTCTGGGATGGCTGGGCGCATGACTGGCCCTATTGGAAAGAGATGGTGGACGTGTTCCTGTGAGCAAAGTTGTCGGACTCCTGGTCGGGCGCGAGAACACTTTTCCGGGGCCGTTCATCGAGACGGTGAACCGCAAGGGCGCGGCGCACGGTGTGAGCGCGGAGCTCGCGGTGCTCGGCGGCACGCGCGAGCTCGAGATGCCGCGGTACCGCGTCATCGTGGATCGCATAAGCCACGAGGTGCCGTATTACCGCGCGCACCTGAAGAGCGCAGCGCTCATGGGCACGGTCGTCGTGAACGACCCGTTCTGGTGGGAGGCCGACGAGAAGTTCTTCGAGTGCACGCTCGCCCGGATGCTCGGCGTCGCCGTGCCGAAGACCGTCGTCCTGCCAAACAAGTCGTACATCTCCGACATCAGCGATCAATCGCTCCGGAACCTCAAGTATCCGCTCGATTGGGACGACATCTTGTCATACGTCGGCCTCCCCGCGATCCTCAAGCCGAACACCGGCGGCGGGTGGAAAGACGTGTATCGCGTCGACTCCAAGCAGGATCTGCTGTGGGCGTACGACCAGTCAGGCGGCTTGAGCCCGGGTCATCGACCGAAGACGATGATCCTGCAGGAGTTCATCAAGTGGGAGGACTACGTCCGGTGCATCTGCATCGGGCGCTCGAACATCCTGCCGATCCGCTACGACCCGACGGCGCCCTTCGCCGACCGATACGTCGTGAACCGACCGGTGGACGGCGAGCTGCGCGATCGCGCCGTGCACGACGCGCGCGCGCTCGTGGACGCGCTCGGGTATGACATGGACACGGTCGAGTTCGCGGTGCGCGACGGGACGCTCTACGCGATCGACTTCCTGAACCCGGCGCCCGACTTCGACTCGTTCTCCATCAAGGAGGACAACTTCAACTGGGTGCTCGAGAAGATGAGCGATCTCGTCATCGCCTACGCGGACGGGACCGAGCTGCCGCCGTGGCGCGGCGAGCACCGCTGGTGGAGGCACGTGCGCTCGTGACCACCGAGCCGGCCTACGTCGTCGCGTACAACGCGCTCCTGTCGGACGCGGCGACGGCGGCGGCCTGTGCCGAAACGCTCGCCGAGGGCCAGCGTCAAGGCGGCGCGATGTGGGGCGACCGGCCGCTGTGCGTGTCATTGCGACCGAATCTCGTCACCAAGCGGCAGTACACCGCGAACGCCACGGCGTCCGAGTCGTTGTACGGCGCGCTCGCGCGACTCGAGCGCGCGCTCCTGCGCGATGACGAGCTGCGTCGCGAGCTCGACCTGTCGTCTACCGAAGATCGCCTTGCGCTCGCGGACCCTGGTTTTTCCGCGGCGTCGCCGTCGTCGCGGCTCGATGGCTTCGTGTCCGACGGTGTCATCCGCTACGTCGAGTACAACGCCGAGTCGCCGGCGGGGATGGCCTACAACGACGTGCTGGTGCGGATCTTCGAACGTCTGCCGGCGATGCGAGCCTTCCGCAAGCGCTATCGCGCGCGGCCGCTACGCGCGGCCAGCAAGCAGCTCACCGTGATGCGCCGCGCGCACGGGCGGAAGGTCGGCACGGTCGCGATCGTCGACTGGACCGGCCTGCCGACGCTCACGGAATTCAAGATGTTCCAGCGCGCCTTCACGGAGTCCGGTGTGAAGACGCTGATCTGCGCACCGGAGGACCTCACGCACCGCAGCGGACGGCTACGCGCGAAAGGTGTCCCGATCGACGTCGTCTACCGGCGGGTGCTGCTGTCGGAGCTCCTCGCGAAGCCGGAGGTCGCCCGACCACTCGTGCAGGCGTACCTCGCGGGCGACGTGACGGTGGTGAACAGCCTGCGCGCGAAGCTGCTCCATAAGAAGATGAGCCTCGCGCTCCTCTCCGACGACCGGTACGCCGGCCTGTATACGCCCGTGCAGCGTCGCGCGATCGCGAAGCACGTGCCGTGGACGCGCAAGGTTCGAGAAGGCCACACGACCTACGGTGGAAAGGTGGTCGATCTCACCGAGTTCGTCGTCCGCAACCGCGAGCGGCTCGTGCTCAAGCCGAACGACGAGTACGGCGGGAAGGGCGTGGTCCTCGGATGGACCGTCGACCGCCACGAGTGGGAGCAGACGCTCATCGGCGCGCTGACGTCGTCGTTCGTGGTGCAGGAGAAGGTGGACGTGCCGAAAGAGCCGTTCCCGGTCCTGCTCGACCGCGTCCACTTCCTCGACCTCAGCGTCGACTGCGATCCGTATCTCTTCTGGGGCCGCGTCGGCGGCGTGCTGACGCGTCTCTCGTCGAGCGCGCTGCTCAACGTCACCGCGGGCGCCGGAAGCGTCGTTCCGACATACGTCGTCGACGGTGCGGCATGAGGGTCCACGACGTCCCGCGCCTCACCATCGGCATCGAGGAGGAGTTCCAGATCGTCGACGCGCAGGGCCAGCTCAAGAGCCACATCGAGACGCTGCTCGCGGCCGCCGGTGGGCGCTTCGGGGACCAGCTCAAGCGCGAGATGATGCAGTCCGTCGTCGAGGCCGGCACGAAGATCTGTGCCGACATCGGCGAGGCGCGCGAAGAGATCGTGACGCTGCGCGGCTCGATCGCGGCACTTCTGCGTCCGGCGGGTCTGCGCATCGCGTCGGCCGGCACCCACCCGTTCTCGCACTGGCAGGATCAGGAGGTCACCGAGGCCGAGCGCTACAAGATCCTCGAGGAGGAGCTGCAGGACGTCATCCGCGAGCTCCTCATCTTCGGCCTGCACGTGCACGTCGGCATCCCAGACCGCGAGCAGCGCATCGAGGTCATGAACGAAGCGCGCTACTTCCTCCCGCACCTGCTTGCGATCTCGACCTCGAGCCCGTTCTGGCTCACGCGAATCACGGGTCTCAAGTCGTACCGCCAGATCATCTGGCAGCGCTTCCCGCGCACCGGCGTGCCGCCGGAGTTCAGCTCGTACGACGAGTACGAGAACTTCGTCGAGCTCCTGGTCAAGACGAAGTGCATCGATGACGGCAGGAAGATCTGGTGGGATCTGCGACCGCACGCGACGTTCCCGACGATCGAATTCCGCGTGTGCGACGCCGCGACGCGGGTGGAGGAGACGCTCTGCATCGCCGCGCTCATCCAGGCCATCTGCGCGAAGCTCCTCGTGCTACGCGCCCGCAACCAGGGCTTCCGCCGCTACGCGCCGAGCCTGATCCAGGAGAACAAGTGGCGCGCGGTGCGCGGTGGCATGGACGCGAATCTCATCGACTTCGGCAAGGAGATCGAGGTGCCGATGCGCGACCTCGCCGTCGAGCTGCTCGAGTTCGTCGATGACGTGGTGGACGCGCTTGGCTCGCGCCGCGAGGTCGAGTACCTACAGACGATCATCCGCGAGGGGACCAGCGCGGACCGGCAGCTGCGGGCGTTCGCCGCGACCGGCCATCTGCACCAGGTCGTCGATCACATTGCCGAGGAGACGATCGCCGGCGTGCCCGTCCTGGCGCTGTGACGAAGACCGTCACCCAAGCGGTCGAGGAGCTGGTGCGCGCGACGGTCCACTTGTCGGACGAGGACATGGGCCGCGACTGGAAATGGCGCGACTACGACGAAGAGGGTCTGCGCTTCGCGCTGCTGATGACGCATCACGAGCTCCGCGACCTCGGCGTGCGGCTCGCCGCTCGCGGTCGCACCACGCCGACGCAGGCGGAACGGATCCTCGCGCAATGCCACCAGGCGTACCGTGATCTCACCGGCGTACTCGCGGGAGCCCGCACCGAGGACCTCGACCGCGCACCGGCGGAAGGCGAATGGCCGCTCCGCGAGACCCTCAAGCACATGCTCCGTGCCGAGCATGGTTTCCTCGCACGAATTCGGTTCGCGCTCGAGCACCCCCCGGCCCCCCAGCGCGACGCGGAGGGCGAGGCGAAGTTCCTAACGTTCCGGAAGGACGGCTATGAGCTGCCCGAGGACGCCACAGCTGGGCCGATTGAGTCCATCCGCGATCGCTTCTTCGACACCCACCGGCGCGTCCTCACCGAGCTCGCCGACGTGAGCGACGCCCAGTTGGACATTCGCTCGTGGTTCTGGGAGTCCGAGCCCATGCCGATCCGCTTTCGGATGCATCGCATCGAGGAACACCTTCGCCAGCACACGATCCAGCTCGACAAGACGCTCGCCGCGATCCGGCCGCCGACGGAGGCGCAACGCCTGGTGCGCAACGTCTACAACGCGCTGGCGGACATCGAGAGTGCCATCGAGCGGGCAGAGGATCTCCGCTCGGCCACCGCGGACATGATTTCAGAGCGAGCGGCGGCGATCGCCGTTTCCCACTAGGAGGCCGCACTGGTATCGGACATGGACCGCAAGCGTCGCGAGAACGAGGGACTGCGGCTCTGGCCGGGCTTCAAAGGGTCGTTGGAGGCCGCGGTAGGTCACGACGTCCCCGAAGACCGGCTCTCGCTGTCTCAGACCACCTTGCTACGGGATGCCTTCTTAGCGAGGCTCCGCAGTGGCCGCCAGGTAGTCACCGCCGATGCGACCACCTTCGATGACATTCTTTCGCCTCTCGAGGCCGCACGCGCACGGGCCGGCGCGTTGAACGTGATCCTTCTTCATCACCTCGACCGATCCATCGGTGCAATACGGGTGCCTTCCGGGGCGATCCTCGCGTCGCCTCAGAAGCTTCTCATGCTGCTGAACGGCGATCTCTTTGTGACGACCGAAGGCGCAATAGATGGCGTAGCGCTGTCCGCATTGACGCAGCACGTTAGTCGAGCGGATGATCGCACCGAGTACTCGCTTGCACTATGGGGCCGCTTCGTCGCAGATTGACGGCTGTATCACGGATCGAGTTGGTTGGTCGCGCTATCGTCCTCGGGCGCTTCTGGCCACTCCTCGTCTCTGTAGGGCAGGTCCTCAAGACCTGCCGACTCCATTGCGAGGAAGTCTGGATCGTCGCCGTCGGGAATCTTCCGGTAACCTTCGAAGTACGCCTCGACCTTCTCTTCCGTCGTCTTCAGCTTCCAGTCGTTACCCATCGGATGAGTATGAAGTGCGAGTCGCATGACCAACGTCGCAGCGTCTAAGGGCCGTCGCCTCGGGCTAACTCGAGCGTCACTGCCATCACGACATCGCCGGCTTTCTGCAGCCGAGGTGTCTCGATGAGCGCGATCGTGTCGCGCGGAGTGTGCAGGATGATGTCGCTCCAGAGGATCAGCGACGATGGAACGCCGCGTTTCGCGAACGTCGTTTGATCGCTGCCACCGCCGCGGATCGATTGGAACGGGATGCCCAGGCGCGCGGCGGCCGCGCGGATCCGGTCCGCGAGCGCCGCGCTCTCGTCCGATGCCTCGAGCGTGTTGCCGCAGCAGCCGATGACATCGAGGTTGAGGTACGCGACGAGACTCTCGACGCGTCCCGGGGAGCTGGCCATCCGGCCGGCGTAGGCCTCGGAGCCGAGCAGGCCCTCCTCTTCGCCGGCCCACGCGACGAAGACGACCGAGCGTCGCAGCTCGGCGCGCCTGGGCGCGAGCGCGCGCGCGACCTCGATCGTGACCGCGGGTCCGGATGCGTTGTCGTTCGCTGCGGTGAAGATCGTGCCACTCGGGTCGGTGCCGACGCCATCGAGGTGTCCGCCCACGAGCACGGCGCGCTTCGACAGATCGGGATCGCTCGCGCGGAGCAGACCGATCACGTTCACGCCCTCGACCTCGTGCACCGGAGTGAGTGGGAGCGTCATGCGCACGCTGACGCTCGTCTCGAACGCGGGCGATGGCGCCGCGGGATTCGACCGACGCGCGCGAACGGCGTTCTGGACCTGCGCGACGGTCTTCGACGCGGGGGCCAGCAGCTCGTTGGCAACGCTCTCGGTGATGACGAGCACCGGAATCGTATCCGCGAAGAAGTGCGGGATGAATGAATAGCGGATCGAGGTGTCGCCGAGCACCAGGACGCCGACCGCGCCCTCGGCGAACGAGGTCTCGACCGCGCTGCCGGCTGTCGGCCCCGTGATGAGCGCGATGCGTCCGCGGGTCGTCACACCGGCGAAGTCATCCTGGCCAGCGCCCTTCGCCGCTCCGCCGACCACCACGACCGGCGCCTCGGCGGTCCCGTTCCCGGAACGCCCGCCAACGCTCTCGGTGAAGTCGACGCGGTGCGTCCACGACTTCGCGTCGGCACCGGTGCGCGTGAGCGCCGGCGTCGCGGTGAGGTCCACGAGCGGCATCGGGAAACGCTGGAAGTACGTGCCACCGTCGCCGAGCGGCTCGAGGCCGATCGCCTTGAACTGGTCCGCGACGTACTGCGCCGCGTCGCGATAGCCGGGCGATCCGCTGTACCGGCCGCCACGCGCCGGGTCGGCGAGGTAGGCGATGTGTTCCCGCGCCCGCGTGCCGTCGAAGACGCCGGTCCCCGCGACAGCTGCGGCCGACGACGGCGAGGCCGCGGTGGATACGCGTGGCGTGGGCGACGCGCCTCCGGTCGCGGGTCCGCATGACGCGACGAGCAGCGCAGCCACGACGAGACGCCTCATCCCGCCGCCGCCAACTCGAGCACCGACTGGAGCACGACCTCGCCTGACGCGCGCAGCCGCGCGGGATCGACCGTCGCGGGGGTGTCGCCGACGGTGTGGAAGGGCCCGAGGTCCGTGCCCGAGATCATCACCGCGGGCACGCGCCGACGCAGGAACGTGACGTGGTCGCTGCCGCCGATGCCGGACGTGTAGTCGAGGTCGTAGCCGAGTCGATCCGCGGCGGACTTCACGCGTTGATGGAGCTCGAAATTCTCGTCGGAGGCCGCGAGACCACCGCAGCAGCCCTCCATGTCGAGGTCGATGAAGGCGACGACGTTGTCGGCGCGGTACGGCGTCGTGACGGAATTCGCCATGAACGCTTCCGAGCCGACGAGTCCCTCCTCCTCGCCGGCGAAGGCCACGAAGATCACCGAGTTCTTGAGCATCGCTTTCTTCGCGGCGAGCACGCGCGCGACCTCGATCGTGACGGCCGGCCCCGAGGCGTTGTCGTTCGCCGCGGGGAACACCGACCCGTCGGGATCGCTGCCGACGCCGTCGAGATGCCCGCCGATGATGACGAACTTCTTCGCGCGCTCCGGATCGCTCCCGCGCAGCATGCCAACGACGTTCATCGTCCGGATCGGCTCGAGCGGCGCGAGCGAGACCTCGACGCGCACCCGCGTCGGCGTGTCGAACGAGAGCGGCTCCGGCGCCGTACGGATCAGGCTCGGACGCTGGTCCGAGCGGCGCCGTCGCTCTTCGAGCGTCTTACGCAGATCGGCGATGTGCTTTCCGGACGGCGCGATGAGCTCGTCCGCAACGGCTTCGCTGACGGTGATGACCGGCAGCGTGTCCTTCTCGAAGAACGCGACGTAAGACGGTCGGATGATGCCGCGATCGGCCGGCGAGACGAAGATGACCGCCTTCGCGCCGGAGCGGATCGCGGCATCGATGGGGTCGCCCTGCGTCGGACCGGCGATCATGACGATGTTCCCCTCGGGATGCGTGCCCTGATAGTCGCTGTACTCCTGCGTGCGGATACCGCCACCGACATACACGACGTTGCCTTCGGCCGTTCCGCTGCCGGCGCGACCGCCGACGCGCTCGCTGAAGTCCGCACGCGGCTGATACGTCTTGGGATCCTCGCCGACGCGCTCCAGCACGGGCATCGAGGTCAGCTTGACGATGTTCGTCCCCCAGTTCTGGAAGTACGTGCCGTCGCTGCCCAGCGGCTCGAGTCCGATGGACTTGAACTGGTCGGCAACGTAACGCGCCGAGTCGTTGAACCCGGCGGAGCCGGTGTAGCGACCGGCGCGCGAAGGATCGGACAGCCAGTCAACGTGCGCCCGAGCGCGCGCCGCGTCGAATTCGCGCGCGGCCGCGACGAAGCTCCCGGCGGGTCCGAAGTACGGGCTCGCGAGCCGGAGGGCGACGAAGACCGCGAGCACCGCGACCGCGGTGCGCAGCGTCAGGAGCTTGCCGAGTGCGACGGGTGCGCGCTCGAAGAAGGTCCGCAGGCCGTGGCCGACGAGGTTGAAGCCGAGGATGGCGCTCGCGAACGCGGTCGCCGGGACGAGCGCGATCCAATGGGCGCGATAGATCTCGAATTTGCCCTGTGCGAGGATCGCGCCCCACTCGGTCGTCGCGAAGATGAACTCGGTACCGCCGCCGCGACCGGTCACGTCGGTCGACACGTTCTGTCCACCGCCGACGACGATGCCGAGGAATCCGAGCTCGCCGAGCACGAGCAGGATCGCGCTGGCCTCGAGCGCCGCGGCGACCGCGAGCATCGGCAGCAGGTTCGGGAGCACGTGACGCGCGAAGACCGCGAACTCGGACAGGCCCAGCGAGCGCGCGGCCTCGAGGAAGGGCCGTCCGCGGAGCGCGACCACGGCGGACCGCGTCGCGCGGCCGAAGCCCCACCAGCCCGTGATCGCGAGCGCCGCGGCGAACGCGCTGACGCCCGACCGGATGTCGAACGCGAAGATCCAGAGCATCGCGAACAGGACGGTCGGAAAGGCGCCGAACGCATCGATGAGCGCCGAGACCGCACGATCCATGGTGGAGCCGGCGAACCACCCGGCGACCGCACCGAGCGTCGTCCCGACGACGAGCCGCGCCGCGAGGACGATGAACGCGATCCCCAGGGTCGCGCGCGCTCCATACATGACGCCCGCCCACAGGTCTCTGCCGCTACGGTCCGAGCCCAGCGGGTAGCCATAGGTCCCGGGGTCGTAGGGCGCGAGGACGGAGCGCGGGCCGTCGATGATCAGCGTGGTGCTCTTGAGGGGGTCGACGTTCGTGAGAAGCGGCGCCGCGATGCCGAGGACGATCCAGCCGCCGATGATCGCGGCGCCAACGATCAGCTGCCAGGTGAGCGCCCGTCGCATCAGGACGCTGCCCCGGTCGATGCGTGGACCAGGCGCGACGCGGCCGCGTCGAGCACGAACCGCACGATCGCGATCGTCACCACGAGCGCGCCGAGGAGCGTGCCGGCGGTCGCCGCGTCGAACCTTTGGATCGCCTGCAGCAGCGAGAAGCCCAGGCCCGGCCACGAGAAGAACACCTCGACGACGGGCAGCGTGGAAAGACCGATCGAGAGCGCCGCCGCGATCGCGCCGAGGATCGGGACGAGCGCGTTCCGCAGCGCGTGGCGACTGATGACGACTCGCTCGAGCAGGCCCTTGGACCGTGCGGTCCGCACATAGTCCGCGCCGAGCTCTTCGTCGACGGCGACGAAGGCGAAGTTCGCGATCTGCGCGAACGGACGGGCGGCGAGCACGAGCGTCGGAAGGATGAGGTGGTCGTCGATACCGAAACCGAAGCTCGGCCAGAGCCGCACGTTGTAGCGGCGCACCATCTCCGCCGACAAAAGGATGAGCAGGATCGCGAGAAGGAATGACGGCAGCGAGATCACAGCCATCGTGCTACCGACGAGCAGCGCGCGCAGCCGTCGACTCCGCGTGGCGGCCGCAACGACACCGACGGCCACGCCGAACACCGTGGCCAGGGTCACGGCGAGGCCGACGAGCAGCATGCTCTTGGGATACGCGTCGAAGAGGACCTCGCCCATCGAGCGCCGCCGCCCGCCGAGGATCGATGTCGACGTCGCTTCGCCGAGCGAGCCCTGGAACAGACTCGAGAAATAGTCCTGCGTGCCTTCCCATGCCTGCTGCAGGATGTCGCCGAGCGGCGCGTGATCGAAGCGCGTGCGCGCCGCGACGAGCGCGATCTGCGCGAGCACGACGATGAGAACGAACGTGAAGATGACCAGCAGGACCCGCGTGAGGACCGCGATCGTGGCGCGACTCAACGTCGGTCGACGAGGGGCATGTCGACCTAGAATACCGACCAAATTCCGATGAAGTTCTACGTCACGACCGCGATCGCGTATGTCAACGACCGGCCCGGGCTGCACCACGGGTACGAGTTCGCGGGCGCGGACGTGCTCGCGCGCTTTCACCGTCAACGTGGCGACGAGGTCTTCTTCCTCACCGGGACCGATGAGAACGCGACGCGCAACGAGCAGGCCGCGAAGGAGCAGCGGATCCCCACGCGGCAGCTCGTCGACAAGTACGCGGGCGAATTCCGGCAGATGGCGGACCTCTGGAACATCTCGTACGACCGTTTCATCCGCACCGTCGACCCCGACCACGTCGCCGGCGTCCAGGAATTCGTTCGGCGCTGGATCGCGAACGACGACGTCTATCTCTCCAAGTACGAAGGGCTGTACTGCACGCGGTGCGAAGCTTTTTACGAGGAGTCCGAACTCGTCGACGAACATGGATCGCGCGACGGCCCGCACGTGCGCTGCCCGATCCACACGTCCAACCCCGACGCGATCCAGCGCCTCAACGAGGAGAACTATTTCTTCCGGCTCAGCAAGTACGAGCAGAAGCTGAAGGATCTCTACCGTGACAATCCCGATTTCTGCGTTCCCGAGATCAGGCGCAACGAGGTCCTCGGCTGGCTCGATCGCGGTCTGCGAGATGTCAGCGTGTCTCGGCGCAACCTGACCTGGGGGATCCCGTTCCCCGACAAGCCGGGGCACACCGTGTACGTCTGGTTCGATGCGCTCATCAACTATGCGACCGGCGTCGGGTTCGGCACGGATGAGAAGAAGTTCAAGAAGTGGTGGCCGGCCGACTTGCACGTGATCGGCCTCGACATCACACGGTTCCATTGCATCTACTGGCCGGCGATGCTGATGTCCGCGGGACTTGAGCTGCCGAGGCGGGTCTACGCGCACGGCTTCCTGCACTATGCCGGGGAGGGCCGCCTCTCGCGCTCGAGCGGGAACATGATCGATCCGATCGCCGCCGCGAACGAATGGGGGAGTGACGCGCTGCGCTACCTCCTGCTGCGTGAGGCGCCGTTCGCGAAAGACTCGCCGATCTCGCCCGAGATCCTCGATCTTCGCTTCAACGCGGATCTCGCGAACGGGCTCGGCAACCTCGTCTCGCGCGCGACCAAGATGGTGGAGCTCTACTGCGAGGGCCGCGTCCCGCCGCCCGGTAAGGTCGGGCCGTCCGAGAAGGCGCTGCGCGAGACGGCGGAGCGCGCCCTCGCGACGCACGATGCGTCGGCCTCGAAGCTGGATTTCGCTGACGCGCTCGGTGCGATCTTCGGCGTGGTCGAGGAGGCGAACAAGCATTTCCAGCGCACGCAGCCGTGGCAGGCAGTGAAGGAACCCGCGCGCAAGGGCGAGGTCGAGGCATCGCTGTTTGCCGGTCTCGAGGCCGTGCGCGTCGTCGCGTATCTCCTCTTCCCCTACATGCCGACGATCAGTCCACGCATCGCCGAGGTGCTCGGGGTCGAATCTCCAGCGACCGCGAAGTGGGAGGCCGTCGCGCGCTGGGGCCTGCTGCAGCCCGGTAAGCAGATCCACTCCGCGCCGTCGCTCTTCCCGCGGCTCGAGCGAGCGAAGACCGCCTGACGGCGCGCGCGTGATCGACGCCCACGCGCACCTCGACGACCGCCGTTTCGCCGACGACCTCGACGCGGTGCTCGCGCGCGCGGCCGCGGCCGGCATCGAGCGCGTCCTGTCATGTGCGGAGGATCTCGCCTCCAGCGAGCGCAACGTGCTGATCGCGCGTCGCTACCCGGCGGTGCGCGTCGCCGTGGGTGTGCATCCTCACCGGGCAGCCTCGTGGAGCGAGTCGGTGTCGGGCATGGTGAATCGGCTGGCGCACGACCCGCACGTGGTCGCGATCGGCGAGATCGGCATCGATCTTTCCGGCCGCAGCGCGCCGCGCGAGGCGCAGGAGACCGCGTTCATCGCGCAGCTCACCTTGGCGCGCGCGCTCGACCTGCCCGTCGTCGTGCATGTGCGCGAGGCCGGTCCCCTGGCGCGGGAGCTGGTCGATCGCGCCGGCGGCGCGCGTGGCATGGTGCACTGCTTCAGCGAAGGGCCCGACGACGTGGACGAGTGGATCCGTCGCGGCTTCACCGTCTCCTTCGCAGGCACGCTCACGTATCCCAAGAACGACGCGCTGCGCAGAGCGGTCGCGCGCGTCCCTGCCGACCGAGTCCTGGTCGAGACGGACGCTCCGTACCTGCCCCCAAAGACGCGCCGTGGCGGGCGGAACGAGCCGGCGTTCGTCGTTGAGACGCTCGCCGCGGTCGCCGCCGCCCGAGGCGAAGAAGCGGCGGACCTGGGCCGCCGGATGGCCGAAAACGCCAGCAAACTCTTCCGGATCCGCTGGCAGGGAACCTAGACGGCCCGCCAGCGTCTGCCTGCTCAGTACACGAAAGCAGGTGAAGACCATGCGCGGACCCGCTCGCGTCCTCGCGATCCTCGTCCCGGTCGTGCTGCTCGCGGCGGCGTGCGCCTCCGTTGGCCAGTCCTCAGCGCCATCGGCGGCCGGCGGAGGGACCGCCTTCGGCCGCACCGACCAGACCACCGTCGACGCGGCCAAGGGCGCGCCGAACGCCATCCCGGCGCCCGAGCTCGGGACCAGCTCGACGATCGTCACGAACCCGAGCCGCAATCTCATCCTCACCGCGAACGTCACGATGAAGTCGCAGGATCCGTGGGCGACCGCGGACAAGGCCCGCGCCATCGCGAACGGTCTCGGCGGCGACATCCTCGCCATGAGCCAGACCGGTCAGGGCGAGAACCGCAGCGCGCTGGTCAGCGTTCGCGTCCCGTCGGACCGCTTCGATGAGGCGCTCCGCCAGCTGAAGCTGCTCGACGGCGAGGTGATCACCTCGAACGTCGACGCGAAGGACGTCACCGACCAGTTCACCGATCTGCAGGCGCGGCTCGTCGCGAAGCAGGCCGAGGAGCAGCGTTACCTCCAGCTCTTCCCGCAGGCGAAGACCGTCGATGAGACGCTGAAGATCGACGCGGCGCTCGGCAACGTGCGCACGCAGATCGAGCAGCTGCAGGGTCAGATCAACCTCATCAAGAACCGCACCGATTTCTCGACGATCACGATGGCGATCACGCCGGTCGTGATCGTGCCCGCGAACACCGGCGGCACGTGGGACCCGGCCGTGACCTTCGCGAAGGCGATCGCCGCGCTCTCCGTGTTCTTCAAGTTCGCCGCCGACCTCGCGATCTGGCTTCTCGTGTTCGGCTGGATCCCGCTGATCGCACTCGCGATCGCGGTCGCGGCGTCACGGATGCGCCGTCCCGGCGTCACTGCTCCGACCTCGTAGCGCTCCCTCACAGCGCGCGGCGGCCCCACCGTCCGCTCCGTCGGCTGAAAAGCCGGGGCGGGTGGGGCCGCCGCCATCTCCGTACACTCGCCGGCGATGGCCGACGTGCGCATCCGTCCCGTGAACGAGCTCGACATCGAAGCGATCTGCCGCATCGACGAGCGCATCACCGGCAAGTACCGGCCGGACGTATGGGAAGACCGCGTCGTCTACTTCATCCGGCGCGATCCGGACTCGTCGCAGGTCGCCGAGGTCGATGGCAAGGTCGTCGGGTTCATGCTCGGCGAGGTCCGTGGCGGCGAGTTCGGGATGGAAGAGCCGACCGGTTGGCTCGAGTTCTTCGGCGTCGATCCCTCAGCGCGCGAACGTGGCATCGGGCGCGGGCTCACCGACGCGCTGCTCGCCGGGTTCAAGAAGCGTGGTGCGCATGTGGCGCGCACGATGGTGCGCACGCAGGACGCCGAGATCGCTCGCTTCGTCGCGGCGATGGGCTTCACCCCCGCGCCGGTGAGCGCGCTGGAGAAACGGCTGGCCTGAGGAACCCCGCAGTGGCGCGCCTTGTATGTTCATGTATGGACCGAAATCTTCTGTTGGCCATGGTTCTAGCGACGGCGTGCGCCACACCCGCCACGACGCTATCTGCATCGCCCTTTCCGACCATCAGTGCCGCGGCCGCAGCCACGCAGAGGCCGACCTCGACGCTGACGTTCGCGCTCGGCGCGGATCAGGCGCGATTCGTCGCGACCGTGATGCGATTCGTCGATGCCTTCAATGCTGAGGACGTTGCCGTGGCGACCGCCCTGCTGACCGACGATGTCGGCGGCTCCGACTGCGATTACGGGCGCCACGAGTACATCCAGTTCCGTGGTAAGACCGAGGCGACGGCCTGGCTTCGCGGGCGCGCCGCGGATCACGACCGTTTGCAGATCTCGGACATCACGAACAGCAATCCCGATCCCCTCACCGGTTCACGAGTCGTGGCGGTGTCCTGGCTGGCCCGCACGAGCGCCCTGCTGGCTCGCCCGGTGGTCCCTCAGGTCGCCGCCAAGGTGGTCTTCTCACAGGACGGATCCGCGATCCGCGCCTTCGCGAACGGTGCCCTCCCGTGCGATCCCGCTAAGTGATCGCGCCGTTCGGCGCGGCGAACGGTATGACCATTAAGGCGCTCGAACCGGTAACCTAGTCGTCGTGAGCGACGAAGTCCGCATGCTGCCCGAGCGCTATCACGAGGCCATCGAGCACTGGCGGCAGCACAACTTCCCGGATTACCCGAAGCTCGCCGAGGTGTGGCCGAAGTTCTTTCCGAAGGACGACGCGTTCTGTCTCTGCGCGAAGGTCGCGGGAGACATCCCGGCCGAGATCGAGATCGGCGACGACGTCGGCAAACCAAAAGCGCTGGAGCCGAAGGAGCTCGCGCCCGAGGCGGCGCAGCATCTCCTCTCGCAGATCCGCGCGCAGGCATCGACGGAGTTCGGTTCGATCCAGCAGCACCAGATGACGCTCTTCCGCGCGCAGGAGCCGCAGGACCAGGCGTGGGCGCTCCGCGTCATGGCCGAGGAGCTGCGACACGGCTACCAGATGGTGCACCTGCTCACGAGCTCGGACTGGTCGCCGGTGACCGAGACGAAGCCGGAGGACATGGTCGAAGAGATCCTCTCGATGCAAACAGGCAGTCACGTCCTCGCGGCGTTCAACCTCGAGTTCGATTCGTTCCTCGACAACGTGGTGTTCGCGGCCTTCATCGACCGCGTCGGGAAATACCAGCTCACGATGCAGAGGATCTCGGCATACAAGCCGTACGCGTCGTCAATGCCCCCGATGCTCCGCGAGGAAGCGTTCCACCTCGCGGCCGGCGTGATCCCACTCCGCCGCTGGGTCGAGCATGCCGCGCGCGGCGACGGGTACATCGACATGCCCGCGATCCAGAAGGCGGTCCATAAGTGGTTCGGGCGCGGCCTGGAAATGTTCGGTGACGAGCGCGGCGGCCAGACGAACGTCAAGTTTGGCCTCAAGGACCTCAACAACCGCGACGCGCAGGACCAGTACATCCAGGAATGCACGAAGATGCTCGACGACCTGAACGTCCGCTACGTCCGCGCGCGTTTCCCGGATCGGACGCGCGACGAGGCCGACGCGATCTTCGCGCGAGTCGCTTCCGGCGAAACAGTGGATGGCCTCTCGCGCGACGACCTGCTTCGCCTGCCCGACCGCCGATTCTTCCGACGGCGCGGCGAATTCGCGTTCCAGATGGTCGGCACGCGCGGCGAAACGTTCACCGACGTCGAGAAGTACATCGCGCACGTGCTCGCGAGCCTGCCCGAGGCCTATCGCGCCTCGATCGACGTGAAGCACTGGGCGGACCTGCAGCGCGCCGTCATCGTGGGGACGACGCCGCTGAAGGAAGCGATGGCGTCGATGCCGCGTCTCGCGCGACAGGCCGGCGGCTGCCCGTGCGGCAAGTCCGTGCGCTGGGTGGTCGATGCGGCCGGCGGCGCGGGCGGAGGCGAGCGCCTGAGCCCCTAGTGGAGGTTGGGCTCGGTCTCGACTCGCGCCTTGGTCTCTCGACGCCGCAGCTACGTGATCTCGGTCCCGAGGCAAGAGCACTCGGCTATCAGAGCCTTTGGACCAACGCCGGCGTCGACTACGACCCGATCGACATGTGCGTGGCCTGGCATGAACGCGCCGGTCTCCCGACCGGGGTCTCCGTGGTGCCGATCGCACGCAACCCCGCGCCGGTGCTTGCGCTCGCGGCGCGCACCGCACATGAGCTGAGCGACGGACAGTTCGTCCTCGGCGTCGGCTCAGGCTTCGTGACCGAGCGACCGATCGCCGCGGTGCGCTCGTACATCGACGAGCTGCGCAAGACCGCGAAGGACGTCCCGATCTACGTCGGCGCGCTCGGGCCGCAGATGCTCGCCCTCGCCGGGCGTCACGCGGACGGCGCCGCGCTCAACTGGTGCACGCCGGCGCAGGTCGCGTGGAGTCGCGAACGCGTTGGTCCGCGCGCGAAGCTCATCGAGTACATCCGCATGTGCGTGGATGACGACGTCGCCGCCGCGCGGCTCGCGCTGGCGAAACAGGTGCTCGCGTACGCGCTGCTCGTGCGCCCGTCCGGCGCTCGCGGCTATCGCGCGCATTTCGAGCGGATGGGGTACGCGCCGCAGCTCGACCAGCTCGAGGCGAAGCGCGCCGCCGGCGCCTCCGAGGACGATCTCGCGCACGCGGTGCCGGATGAGATGCTCTCAGCCTTCGGCTATGCCGGCGCGGCCGCGGGCGCCGCGGCGGCGCTGCGGACGCTGAGCGCGGGCCTCGACGTGGCCATCGTGCGCGTGCTCGTCGCGCGACCGGGCGATGTGGAGGGTGTGCGCGCCACCATGAGGGCCGCGCTCGCCGGGCCAGGCTGAAGCCCGACCTCAACCCGACGTCAAATGGTCCACGGCTGGTGCCGCGTTCCTGGGGGGAATCGCATGCCGGTGTCGAAGTCAGGAAGCTCGGCCTCGACCAGGGTGAGCGTCTCCTCAATGAGGTGTTCAAGCTCGGCGGCGGCTTGTTCGGGGTCGAGACGAAAGAGCGACTCGAGTCGGTCAGCAAGTCGGTCGGGCGCGAGCTTCATTCCCGCGATGTAAGCCCGCATGTGCTTGAACTGAAAGCGCGTGAAGTAGAGGCGATTGAGGCCCGCGAGCACTCCAAGCAAGTTGAACGCCCCCTCAAGGAGCACGTCGAGACGCCACAGTTCTGCGTCCCGGTTTCGCAAAGCGCCAGCTTCATACCAGAGAGGGAAGAAGCGCCAGTAGCGTCGGACCGTCGCCAAGCGCAAAGCTTCCGGGTATTGGGCAACACGAGCGTTCCAACGCTTGATGAGCTCGCGACCGTACAGCGGCATGCCCTCGAGAAGACCGGAGAGGATCTTCTGGCTCGGTGAGTCGAAGTCGACGAGCCGATCGAGTAGCTCGTCGAGTCGCTGCTCCGTCCAGCCGACGGTGGCGAAGGCGAGCTCGACTCGCACGCCTTTTAGATCGAACTCCTCGGCCGAAAAGTTCTCCGTTGGCTGGCCCTTCCGGAGGGGATCGGTCCCTCCAACGGCCTCGCGCACCCTTCTGCCGACGTCCTCTGGAGGGATCTGGTCGACATAAACGATCAGGTCGATGTCCGAGAAGTGGTCGGCGTCGCCTCGACCGGCCGAGCCGGCGAGGAGCACCGCACGAACCGGCACGAGCTCGACTGTCCCATCGACGATGATCCGAGCGAGCGAACGTAGGTGCTCGCTTGCCGAATTCACTCGACCGATCGTACCTGCCTGCGTGACTCGATCTAGCTCGCGGCCGCGTCCGTTGGCGGCCCTCCGATCGCCGGACGCGGGTCGCGAAAGCGGCGCACCTCGTCGTCGCGCGCGTTCACGCCCAAGATCGCCACCGCGATGAGCGCCGCACCCGCCGTGGCCGCGACGGCCGGGCCGAACGCCTCGACGGCCAGGCCCGTCTGCAGCTGCGAGGTCTGCGCCATTCCGCGTCCGACGAGCAGGAACGCCGAGAGCGTCCGCCCGCGATAGGCCTCGTCGGCCTGGAGCTGGAAGATGCTGTTGCGCATCGTCGCCCACCACGTATCGGCGAAGCCGACGGCCGCGAGCGTCACCGCCGAGAGCTCGTACGAGCGTGACCACGCGAAGACCGCGAACGACGCGACGTAGCCGTAGCCGGACAGCATCATCGATCGGCCCTTTTGTCCCACATCGCCGCTCATCACGAGCGCACCGGTCCCGACCAGCGCGCCCGCGCCGAGAGCGCTGAGCAGGAATCCGAGTCCGTCCGGCCCGACGTGGAGCACATCCTTCGCGACGATCGTGACGAGCGCGGTGTTCGCTCCGAACAGGCTGTGGATCGACTCGAGGAGGAGCAGGTTCGCGAGGATGCGCTTTCCGAGCGTGTACCGGACGCCGTCGATCGTCTCCGCCCAGAGCGATCCGCGGACGCGATCGACGATCGGGGGACGTCCCATGAGCAGGAGCGCGCCGATGATCGCGAGGAAGCTCACGGCGTTGACGAAGTAGGGCATCGCCGGGCCGGTCGTCACGATGAGGATGCCAGCGAGGCTCGGGCCGACCAGGCGCGCGATGCGGAACACCGCGGCATTCAGCGTGATCGCGTTCTGCATCTGCGAGCGGGGGACCATCGTCGTGTACATCGCGCGCCGCGCCGGCGCGTCGAACGCCTGGAGCGTCGCGTTGACGATGCTCGCGACGTAGATGTGCCAGACCTGCACCTGTCCGGTCGCCACCACGAGACCGAGGCCGAGCGACGTGAGCGCCGACCCGCTCTGCGTGATCAGTAAGAGCCTGCGGCGATCGACCCGATCCGCGATCGCGCCTGCCAGCAGCCCGAACGTGAAGATCGGCACCCCGCGCAGTGCGCCGCCGATGCCGAGCAGGACCGGCGAACCGGTGATGTCATACAGAAGCCACGTTGTGAGCGTCTGCTCCATCCAGCTACCGCACTGCGAGACGGTCAGGCCGGTGAAGTAAAGCGCGAAGTCGCGATGACGGAGCGGGGCAAGCCCCGGAGCGAAGCGCATCGTTGCGTCATATATTCGTTTTTCTGAGCACGCATCGTCTTCGCTTCACTCTGAATGGCTCGCCTCGATCGCTCGAGGTGCGCGCCGACCGACGGCTCATCGACGCTCTGCGAGACGACCTTGGCTGCATCGGCACCAAAGAGGGTTGCTCGATCGGCGTCTGCGGCGCGTGCAGCGTGCTCGTCGACGGCAAGCTCCTCTCCGCGTGCCTCATGCCCGCGGTGTTCGTCAGCGGACGTGCGGTGACCACGGTCGAGGGCCTCGCGCGCGGCGACGAGCTCTCGCCGCTCCAGGACGCGTTCATTCGCGAGGGCGGCTTCCAATGCGGGATCTGCACGCCCGGCCAGCTCATCGCGGCGACCGCGCTGCTGGCAGAGCGTCGCCGTCCGAGCGACGACGAGATCCGCGAGTGGATGATGGGGAATCTCTGTCGCTGCACCGGGTATCACGGGATCACGCGTGCGATCAAGGCGGCGATGGCATGACGTACGACTATCACGAGCCCGAGACCGTCGCAGAGGCTCTCGACCTCATGGCGCGACACGGTGAGGACGCGCACCTCGTCGCCGGCGCGACGGCGTTCACGCTGCTCTGGCGACAGGGACTCCTGCGGCCCGGTCATGTCATCGGTCTTCGGCGCATCGTAGGGCTCGGTGGCATCACCGCGACAGACAAAGAACTGGTCATCGGCGCGACGGCGACGCATCGCGAGATCGAGCGCTCAGCCGACGTCGCGCGCCACTGCCCCGCGCTCACGAGAACCTTCGCGTCGGTGGCTACAGTGCGCATCCGCAACCAGGCGACGCTCGGCGGCAACCTCGCGCACGCCGATCCGGCGCAGGATCCGCCCCCGATGCTGATGGCGCTGGGCGCCGAGGTCGTGGCGGCATCGGCGGCCGGCGAGCGCACCATCGCCCTGGACGATCTCTTCGTCGACGTGTTCACGACGTCGCTGCGCTCCGACGAGGTCCTCACGGCGATCCGCGTTCCGGCGCTCGCGCCCGGCACGCACGCGACGTATCTCAAGTTCCTGCCGCAGACGGCCGACGACTATGCGACGGTGTCGGTCGCGGCGACGATGCGGTTCACCGACGACGGCGAGGTCGCGGACGTGCGCGTCGCGCTGGGCGCGTGCGGGCCGACCCCGGTGCGCGCGCGCTCGGTCGAGGACGCGCTCGCGGGAGCCGTGCCCGACGCGGCGCGGATCGCCGACGCCGCGGCGCGCGTCGATGCGGACATCGCGCCCTTCGACGATGTGCGCGGATCGGCCGGGTACAAACGCGACATGGCGCGCGTCTGGACGGAGCGCGCGCTCCTGTCGCTGGTCGAGGGGCGCGCGTGAAGCTCTCACACACCGCACTGGTGCGCGCGCCACGGTCGCGGGTCTGGAAGCTCGTCACCGACGTGCCCGCCGCGGCCCGCTGCGTGCCGGGCGTCGCGGCCGTCACTCCCTCGGGCACGGGTAAGTACAAGGGCTCGCTGCTCGTGCAGCTCGGGCCGGTGCGCCTCGTCCTCGATGGCGACGTCGCACTCACCGCGACCGATGAGGCCGCGGGTAAAGCGTCGGTGCGCGCCGACGCGAAGGACTCGCGCCTCGGCGGCACCGTGCGCGCGACGATGGACCTCGCGCTCGTCGACAAGGGCGAGGACACCGAGCTTCGTATCACCAGCGACGTGCGGATCGCCGGCCGCATCGGCGAGTTCGGACAACCGGTGATCCAGCGCAAAGCCGATCAGCTGATGACGCAGTTCGCCGAGTGCCTCGCGCGCACGCTCGCGTGACGCTCGCGAAGAGCACACTGCCCGACATCCTCGAGACGCCCGAATGGCGTGTCGAGGGCCGCGACAAAGTCACCGGTGCGGCGCGCTACGCGGCCGACATCACACGGCCCGGCATGCTTCACGCCGCGTTCGTCGGCAGTCCCTTTCCGCACGCGCGCGTTGCATCCGTCGACGTCGAGGCGGCGCGCAAGATGCCTGGCGTGCGTGCGGTGCTGACCGGCGCCGACGTGCGGCCCGCTCGCTTCGGCCGCCGCTTACAGGACTGGCCGGTGCTCGCGTGGGACCGCGTCCGGTTCATCGGCGACCGCGTCGCGGCGGTCGCGGCGGACACGGTCGAGGCGGCCGAGCGCGCGGCGGCCGCGATCGCGGTCGAGTATGAGGAGCTGCCGGCGGTCTTCGATCCCGAGGCCGCTCTCGCGCCCGACGCTCCGGTGCTGCATCCCGACGCCGCCGAGTACACGTACCTCGGCGGGACGCGGCCACCACGCTCGCACGCCAACATGCAAGGGCACGTCGTGCACGAGCACGGCGACGTGACCGCGGGATTCGAGGCCGCGGCCGCGGTCTTCGAGCACGAGTTCGTCGTGCCGCGCGTGCACCAGGCGTACATCGAGCCGCGCGCGAGCCTGGTGTGGATCGAGGGCGACACCGTGCACGTCGTCACCACCAACAAGGCGCCGTTCGCGCTGCGCGATCAGATGGCGGTGACGATCGGCGTACCCGCCGCCAAGATCGTCGTCGACACGCCGCACGTCGGCGGTGACTTCGGCGGCAAGGGCCTCTCGCTCGATGAGTTCGCGCTGTACTTCCTCGCGCGAGCGACGGGCCGGCCGGTGCGCTCGGTGCTCCGCTATGCGGACGAGCTACAGCTCTCGAACACGCGCCACGCCGCGCGCATTCGGTTACGCACCGCGGTCGACCCGAACGGCCGCATCACGGCCCATCAGGGGCGCGTCGTGTTCGACGGCGGCGCGTACGCGGCAGGGAAGCCCGTCGCCGGTCTGCTGCCCGGCGGCCCGACGCTGACGCTCGCTGGCTACCGCGTCCCAGCGGCGCGCGTCGAGGCGGTCGCGGTGTACACGAACACGCTCCCGGCGGGCCACGCGCGCGCGCCGAGCCAGCCGCAGCACACCTTCGCCGCCGAGTCGCATCTCGACCTCATCGCGCATGCGATGCAGATCGATCCGGTCGAACTGCGGGTGCGCAACGCCATCCGCGCCGGCGAGACCGACGTGGAGGGGAACGTATGGCACGACTCGCAGGCGCAGCGCGTCATCGCGACCTTGCTCGCTGCGTCGCAGTGGGGCGGCACGGTCGGACTCGACCACGGCCGCGGCGTCGCTTTCTCGGCGCGTCACGTCGGCCGCGGCAAGACGTCGCTGACGCTCACGCTCGCGGCCGATGGCTCGCTCGAGGTCCTGACCGGCGTCGCGGATCAGGGTGGCGGGGCGCACACGATGATCCAGCGCGTCGTCGCGCGCGAGCTCGGCGTCGATGTCGCGCGCGTCCACGTCCGACGCGGCGACACCGGTCACGCGAATGTCGACCCCGGCGTTGGCGGTAGCCGGGTAACGCCGGTCGCGGGCAACGCAGCGGTCGACGCGGCACGCAAGCTCAAAGCACGTCTTGGTGAGCTCGTCCTCACGCTGGACGACGCGGCGCGCACCGCCGCACCGCTCGCCGTCACCGGAGAGGGCGAGCAGAACGAGCATGTCTTTGGCACGTACGCGTACTCGGTCGAGGTGTCGGTGGATCGCGCGACGGGGTGCTTCCGTGTCGTCGACGCGGTGCTCGTCGCGGACGTCGGCACGGTGATCAACCCCGTCGCCGTGCGCGGGCAGCTGGAAGGCGGTTTCGTGTTCGGTCTCGGTCAGGCCGTGATGGAGGAGCTGCGTCTCGATGACGGTCGCGTGACGACGACGAACCTCGGCGACTACAAGATCCCCACCATCGCCGACGCACCGTCGCTGCGCCTCGTGCTCATCACCGACGCGCCGGGGCCCGGCCCGTTCGGCGCGAAGTCGGCGGGCGAGCTAGCGAATCCCGCCGTGGGCGCGGCGATCGCGAACGCGATCGACGCCGCCGTCGGCGCGCGCGTTATGTCGCTGCCCATCACTGCGGAGAAGGTGCGCGCCGAGCTCGCGAAGCGCGAGGGCTACGCGCCCACGTCGCCCGACGGTACGGCCGATAGCACGGCGGGTCGTCGCTAGTATTCGGACCACCGTTCGGAGGCGCCATGTCGCAGTTCAACGACAAGGTCTCGCCCAAAGACTTTGGCAAGATGCCGCCCGAATACAAGGATCTGCTCATCCGCCTGCTCACGATCCAGGCGGACTGCGAGATCGGCGGGCCGCACATCTACGTCGACCACTGGACCCTCCGCGCGCCGACGGTCGACGACCAGTGGCGAGTCGCGCGGATCGCGTCGGAGGAGATCGATCACTGCCGCAAGATGCTGCGCCTCCTCAATCTCGTCGCCGTCGACCGTTCCGACATCCTCGAGCGGCCGCGAAGCAAACGTGAGGTCGATGCCTTCAAAGAAGATATGCCGACCTGGGCCGACTTCGCCGCGTTCGGGTTCCTCATCGACAAGGTGGGTCAGTATCAGCTCGAGGAGATGGTCGGCTCGACGTTCGCCGCGATCGACGACACGCTGCCGATCATCCTGCGCGAGGAGAAGGGCCACGTCGCCTACGGGGAGCAGCAGCTCCAGAAGCTCATCGACAGCGGGACCGCGGGTAAAGAGCAGGCGCAGGCTGCGATCTCGAAGTGGTATGGCATCGGCCTGGACATGTTCGGCAAGTCCGGGTCGTCGCGCACCGAGCGCTACCTCGAGTGGGGCCTGAAGCGCCGCACGAACGAGGAAGCTCGCCGCCAGTACATCGCCGAGATGGAGCCGAAGATCGCCGCGCTGGGTCTCGTTGTACCGGATCGTCTGCTAGGCAGGAAGTACCTCTAGCGGATCTCAGCGTGTGACGGCCGAACACTTCAACCTTTCGGAAGCTCTCCTCGACGTTCACCTCGCCGCGGGTCGCGGCGATCGTCCGGCACTGCGCTGCGAGGGCGTGACGCAGAGCTACCGCGACGTCTCGCGGCTCGTCGCGCGCGCGGGCAATGCGCTGTGCTCGCTCGGGGTCGAGGTCGAGGACCGCGTCGCACTGCTGCTTCCCGACTCACCGGAGTTCGTCGCGATGTTCCTCGGCGCGATCCGCATCGGCGCCGTGCCGGTGACGCTCTCGACCTACCTCACGCGCGACGATTACGCGGAGCTGCTCGCCGACTGCCGCGCGCGAGTGCTGGTCGCGCACGCGAGCGTGATGCCGCGAATCGCGCCGATCCGTAGCGACTTGCGGCACCTGCGGAACGTCGTCATCGCCGGCGGAGATCCCGGCGACGACATCGGCTACGACGACATCAGGCGGGCGCAGCCGGACGAGCTCGCACCGGAAGCGACGACCGCGGACGACATGGCGTTCTGGCAGTACTCCAGCGGCACGACCGGGCGGCCCAAAGCCGTCGTGCACCTGCACGGCCCGGCGATCGCCCCCGCCGATCTGCACGGCACCCACGTCGTGGGGATGAACGCCGATGACCGCGTGCTCAGCGTGGCGAAGCTCTTCTTCTCGTACGGCCTCGGCGCATCGCTGCTCATCCCGTTCCGGCACGGCGCGTCTTCGATCCTGGTGCCCGGCCGCCCCGAGCCGCGTCTGGTGTTCGAGACGATCGCGCGCGAGCGGCCGACGCTCCTCTACGCGGTGCCGACCGCGTACGCCGCGCTGCTCGCTGTTCCGGAGAGCCACGACCTGTCCTCGCTGCGCCGCTGCATCTCCGCGGGAGAGTCGCTGCCGGCGCCGCTCTACGAGCGCTGGCGCGCGCGGTTCGGTCTCGAGATCCTCGACGGCATCGGATCGACCGAGATCGGCTACATCGCCATCTCGAACTTCCCCGGTCGCGCGCGGCCCGGCACGTCGGGCCAGGTCATCCCGGGCTACGAGGCGCGCGTGCAGCGCGCCGACGGCGAGCCCGCCGCGATCGGCGAGGTCGGCGATCTGCTGGTGCGCGGGCCCTCGACCGCGGCCTTCTACTGGCGACAGCGCGCGGCGACGAAGCACACCTTCCGCGGAGAGTGGGTGTTCACCGGCGACCGCTACTCGGCGGACGCGGACGGCTACTACACCAACCACGGCCGGTCGGACGATCTGCTCCGCGTGAGCGGCCACTGGGTCTCACCGCTCGAGGTCGAGTCAGTTCTGTTGCGTCACGCGGCGGTGCGCGAGTGCGCGGTGGTCGCGCGGGCCGACGGCGACGGCCTCATCAAGCCGTGCGCGTACGTCGTCTGCGCCGAGGGCGCGACTGCGGCAGCCGCACTCGCCGATGAGCTCAAGGCATTCGTGAAGGATTCGCTCGCGCCCTACAAATACCCGCGCTGGGTGGAGTTCATCCCCGAGCTCCCCAAGACCTCGACCGGCAAGATCCAACGCTTCAAATTGCGTTCCAGTCGTCTCGCAGATCATCCAACCTGAACCAACTGCGATCGGGAAGCAGATCAAAGCCCGACGGCGGCTGACCATTGCCGCATAACGAGGCTCCCCAATCGCTAGCGATACGGCCGTCAGCGCGGAAGGCTCGCACGGCCCACTCGCAGTAGTCGGCGCCGATGGACACCATCGGGCCCAGGTAGGCAACGACCCAGACCAGCGCGTCTCGATCAGTCCTGTCAACGTAGCCGAGGCCGGGCGTGATGGCGAACAGTCGGTCCGCCTCTCCATAGGTCACGAGCTTCGTTTCGACGTGCGTCCACGCGACCTTGCCGCTCACCGTCGCGTCGGAGGCAGCGCGCTCGATCGCCTGCTGGCGTGTCAACGTGAGCGGTACGGTTGGAGACGAGCTCCAGACCATGGAGAAGGTGATCGCCGCGACGAGCGCGAGCGGCACGAATAGGAGCCTCCGCACCTGGTGAGTATCCGGCGAACGCCTGTGGAGGTGGTGGTACGTGACCTGCATGGAGAGCCTCCGGAAGCTCGCCATGGAGGTTTCGCATGGAACAGAGCAATTCGTCCGGGATCATGGCCGTGATGGTGGTCGCGCTCGTCGCGATCGTCGTCGTCTTCCTGCTCGTGAGTGGCGTTCTCGCGCCGCAGGGCAGCGGGATCAACATCCACCTCTAGCCGCGGCGCGCGGGCGGGCCTCGCAGCCCACCCGCGCGGTCTGGCTCAAGGGCACTCGCCCGCATAGCGGGTGTCACCGAATTCAGCGAACGTGATGGCCTGCTTGGTGAGCTGGTACGTCACCGCGATGTTCATCTCGACGTCGAAGCCGGACTTCGATAGGCAGCCCGTCCCGTAGCCAGGCTTGATCCGTTCGATGAGCTTCACGACCAGCGGCCGGTCGAGCCCTGCGAACTGTTCCGCGGTCTTCGTGTTCTTCAGTACCGTATCGGCCAGCGTGTCCGCGGTGCTCGCCTTGATGAACGCCAGGGCCTTCTGGTGTGCGGTGACCATGCGCTTCACGAGATCGGGCTTTGACGCGATCACGTCCTCGCGTGTCATGAGCGCGAACCCGAGCGCGTGATCGGATCCGACCCACTCCTGATGCGCTTTCGGGTCCCAGATCGACACGAGGGCGAAGCCAGCCGCGGTCTCGAGCACGCGGCTCGTGATCGGCTCCCACGAGCTGATCGCGTCCACCTTGCCGCTCTGCAGCGCGGTGTAGATGACGCTTGGATCGCCGCCGAGTGTGACGATGTTCACGTCCTTGTCGGGAGTGAGGCCGGCCTTCTTCAGGTATACGTTCGCCATCGCCCAGGAGCCGGAGCCAGGACCGGTGACCCCGATGTTCATGCCCTTCAGGTCGGCGACCGTCTTGACCTTGTCCTTCAGCTGCGTGCGCACAAGCAGGCTGAAGATCTCCCGGTCGTAGGTGGAGACGACGGCCTTCCAAGGTGAGCCCGCGAGCCGGGCGATCGGGTCGTGCACGAATGCGAACAGCCCGAAGTCGTACTCCTTGGCGATCACCGCTGCGCGCAGTGTCCCGCTCGAGCCGAGCACCACATCCGTGACTTCGATGTTCTCCTCGCCGAAGTAGTCCTTCGCATACCCGACGAGCGTCGCGAGGTTGAGCTCCGTCGACAGGACGCTGGTCAGCTTCACCTGATCCTTCGGCGGCCGGGGCGTCGCGGACGCACCGGGGCTGGCCGCTGTCGTTGCCGAGGGCGCCGCGGCGGGTGCCGGGCCGCAAGCGCCAAGGAGCAGCGTGGCTGTGAGTGGGAACGCGAGAGCTACGCGGATGTCTACGAACATGATCGACCTCCTCCTACCTATGCCACCAGTGCCGATGTCGGACGCCAGCGGAGTAGACGGTCCTCGACGCGTTTCGCGAGCTCGACGAGCGTGACGGCGATCGCCATGAGCAGCAGCAGGATCGCGTACGTGCGGTTCGTGTCCAGCAGGCCAGTGGAGATGGCCATGCGATAACCGAGCCCAGCGGTCGAGCCGACGAATTCGCCAACGACCGCGCCGGACAGGGCAAAGCTCACGCTCGTTCGGAGCGCCGCGAAGATCCAGCTGAAGACGGATGGCAGGATCACGTGACGCGCCAGGTCGGAGCGTGTCCCACCCATGACACGCACCGCTTTCACGAGCTCCGGATCCACCGAGCGGATGCCGAGGTACGTGTTGAAGAAGATCACGAAGAAGACCGTCAAGAACGCGAGGAAGATCTTCGAGGTGATCCCGAGGCCGAACGCGATGACGAGCACCGGCGCGAGCGCGATGCGCGGGAGGGAGTTGAACGCGATGAGGACGGGCTCGACCGTGTCCGCGGCGCCGCGCGCGTAGCCCAGGAGCAGCCCGAACGCGACGCCGCCGACGATGCCAAGAGCGAGGCCGATCGAGGTGGCCTGAAGTGTGGCCGCCAGGTCTTTCGCCAGCAGCCCTGACGCGGCGTACGCCCCGATCTCGGCGACGGCGCGTGACGGCCGCGCCACGATGATGGGCTCGAGGACCGGCGGAAGGCCGAAGCCGCCGGTCGCGGCTTCCCAGAGCAGGAGCAGCACTGCCACGAAGACCACCCGCCGCAGCGCCAGGCGCCTGCGGC
>VBFY01000001.1 GCA_005889405.1 Chloroflexota bacterium
GCCGTCGGCTACGCCTATCGCGAGCTCGGCAACTTCCGCGAGGCATATCTCGCGAACCAGCGACGGCTGCCCATCGCGCGATCGCTGCAGGACAGCGACGAGCTCATCGACGCGCACACGATGGTCGCGTTGGCGGCGCTCTCCCTCGGCGACATGGGCGAGGCCATGGAGCACGCCGCGAGCGCGCGCGAGGTCGCGATCGAGACGGAGAAGCCGCGGCTAGGCGCGCACGCTCTCCGCACCGAGGCTCTCGCGCATCTCCTCGCGGGCGACTTCCCGGGCACGCTCGCCGCCGCCGCGCGCCGCGAGCGATTCGCTTCCCCGACGAAATGGCCGTCCATGCTGGGCATCGCGATCGGGGCGGCCGCCGCGATGGCCTCGCCCGAGGAGAAGACGTACCGCGACCTGCTCGTCGAGCAGGAGGCGTCGCCGTCCGAGATCGCGCTCGCCGATTTCTTCGCGGCGTACTACGGACTGCGCGAGAGCGAAAGCGCGTATCACGCCCTGCGCAGCGCCGGGCAGCCGAAGGCGATCATCGACCACATGCTCATCGGACCGCTCATGGTCCTCGCCGCGGCCCGCTGGCGCATTCCCGATGAAGCCTTCGAGGACCGCGTCGCGTCGATCGTCGAGCGCACCGGGCACGCGCGTGGCCGCGCGCTCCTCACGCAGGCGGAGGCGATCCGCGCCTATCACGCCAGCGAGCACATCAAGGCGGCGAAGCTGCTCTTCGACGCGGTGCAAGCGTTCGCGACGCTCAAGCTCGACTACGAGCGCGCCGTGGCGCTCGCGGACCTCGCGCGCGCGCTGCACGACGTTCCGGGGCGTGAAGAGCAGGCGCAGGCCCAGTGCGACGAGGCGAAGGCGATCGCCGAGCGGCTCAGCGCGACCGCGCTGCGCGTCGCCGCGGAGACCCTGACCGTCCGGGTCTAGCTGAGGCTGCGCGCGAGGACGCTGCGCGCCGCGTTGTACCCGCACATGCCGTGCACGCCTCCGCCGGGCGGCGTCGCGGACGAGCAGAGGTAGATGTCGCGCGCGGGCGTCGCGTACGGATCGATCGCGATGCGCGGCCGCATGAAGAGCTGCAGGCCCGAATGCGATCCGCAGGAGATGTCGCCGCCGGGGTTGTTCGCGTTGCGATGCTCGACGTCGCGCGTGTTCATCACGCTGCGCGCAAGGACGCGCTCGCGGAAACCGGGCGCGAACCGCTCGAGCTGCGCTTCGATGCGACCCGTCATGTCCTCCGTCGAGCCGTTGGGCACGTGGCAGTAGGCCCAGAGCGTGTGCTTCCCCGCTGGCGCACGCGTGGGATCGAACAGACTCTGCTGCGCGACCAGCACGAACGGGCGCTCGGGATGCTGGCCACGCCACAGCGCGGCCTCGGACGCCGCGATGTCGTCGAACGAACCGCCGAGGTGGACGGTCCCGGCGCGCAGGCAGTCCGCGGCGCGCCATGGCACCGGACCATCGAGCGCGTAGTCGACCTTGAAAACGCCGGGCCCGCGGCGGTAGCGACGGAGCGCGCGCCGGTAGCCGGCGGGCAGCCGGTCGGCCGCGATGCTCTCCAGGTGCCACGGCGAGGTGTCGAACACGTACGCCCGCGCCGTCGGCACGTCGGAGAGCTCCTGGATGCGGTGACCGGTCGTGATCGTGCCGCCGAGCTCGCGCAGATACGACCCGAGCGCCTCGGCGACGCGGCGGGACCCGCCGCGCGGCAGCGGCCAGCCCACCGCGTTGCCGCTGAGGAGGAACACGAGCGCGAACGCGCCGGTGAAGGGGTGCTCCAGGGGAAGGAACGAGTGCGCCGCGCACCCAGCGACGAGCGCGCGCGCCGGTTCGCCGTGGAACGACGACGCGAGGCCACGCGCCGAGCGCATCGCGTGCAGGCCGAAGCGCGCGAGGAGCAGCGGATGCCGAGGGAGATGGACCAGGGGCCGCAGCACCTCGGTCGCGAGCTGATCCCAGCGCGACACGAGCGGTGACAGCAGACCGCGATACGAATCGCCGTCCGCGCCGAGACGCGCAGCGGTCGCGTCGACCGAGCGCTCGAGCATCACCGCGGTCCCGTCGTCGAGCGGATGAGCGAGGGGGGCGTCAGGCTGGATCCACTCGAGGCCGTGCTTTCTCTGGGGCAGTCCGTTGAAGAACGGCGACATAGCCGCCATCGGATGGATCGCCGAGCAGACGTCGTGCAAGAAGCCGGGGAGCGTCAGCTCAGCAGAGCGAATACCACCGCCGATCTCGTCGTTCGCCTCGTACACCGCGACCGAGTGGCCGGCCCGCGCGATCTGGATGGCCGCGGCGAGGCCGTTGGGACCGGCCCCGACGACGACCGCATCAGGCACGCAGCAGGTAGCGGTCGAACCACTCGCCCGCGCGCCGGACCGAGTCGATCATGTTCTCGCGCGTGCGGAAGCCGTGTCCCTCGCCGCTGTACACGTAGTACTCGTGCATCTTTCCCGCGGTCCGCAGCGCGGCCACGACCTGTTCCGCTTCCGACAGCGGCACGCGCGGGTCGTTCTCGCCCTGCAGCACCAGGAGTGGCGCTTCGATCTTCGAAACGTGCGTGAGCGGCGAGCGATCGCGATATCGCTCCGCGTTCTTGGTGGGATCGCCGAACTCGCGGACGAGATAATCGCGCAGGTCGCCGCGCGTCGTGTCGTACATCGTCTTCCACGACACGACGCCCACGACCGACACGCCGGCAGCGAAGCGGTCCGGGTACTTCGCGAGCGCCATGAGCGTCATGTATCCGCCGTAGCTGCCGCCATAGACGCCGACGCGCTTCGTGTCGGCGATGCGCTGCTTCGCGAGCCAGTCGAGGCCGTTCACAACGTCCTCGAGATCCTTCCCACCCCAGTCTTGGCGATTCGCTTCCTGGAACTCGCGACCGTAACCCGTCGATCCGCGGATGTTCGGCGCGAGCACGACGTAGCCGTTGTTGGCGAAGTACTGGCTGGCGCGGTCCCACCAGCGGTAGTGCTGGTTGGTCGGTCCACCGTGGACGTGGACGATCGCCGGCGGTGCTCCCTCGCCGCGCAGAGCCTCTGCGTACGGGACGTAGAGCAGCGCCGGGATCTCGCGGCCCATCGCGCCCGGGTAGCGAACGTGGATGGGCTCGACCAGCGTCTCCAGGTCGATGCTCGCGGGGAGCGAGCGCGTGAGTCGACGTGGTTCGGTCATGCGCTCACGCGTGACATACACGTCCCAGGGCTCACGAGCGCCGGTGAAGAGGTAGGCGACGAGGTCGCCGTCGGGTCCGACGCGGATCGAGTCGTGGACACCGGGGCGGTCGGCGACCGCGTGATCGGCGTGCGAGACGACGAACACGCGTCGGATCGACACCTCGGCATCCTCGTTGTGCTGGTAGAGGACCGCGCGGCCGTCGGGTCGCCACGCCGGCTTCGTCTCGTCGAAGATGCTTTTCGTGAGCGGCTCGACCCGCGTGACCTGGTCGCCCCCCAGCGTCGCGACCGCGTTCTCGGAGCGCCGGCGCGCGTTCGTCGTGAACGCGATGCGCGTTCCATCGGCGGACCAGTCTCCGTCCACTGACTCGCCATCGGCGTCGCGCGTCTTGAGCTTCGTCGGCGTTCCACCGTCGGCGGCGATCACATAGAGGTCGCTGTTCGTGCGGACGGCCTCGCGCCGCGAAGCGAACAGGAGACGCTTGCCGTCGGGAGACCAGCGCGGTCGCTCATCGTCGAACTGTGCATCGGCGAGCGCACGCTTTTTCCCGGTCGCGAGGTCGATCACGTGGACCGCGAAGGCCTTACCAGCCACGTTCGCGACGTACGCGATTCGCGACCCATCCGGTGACCACGCGATGTCGCGGTGCATGACGTCGGGCTCGTTCGTGAGGTTCCGCTCGGTCTCGCCGTCGCGGTCGACGAGCCAGATGTCGAAGCGCTCGTTCCCGCCCGTGTCGCGAAGGAACGCGATCTGCTTCGCGTCCGGAGACCATCGCGGCGACACCGAGCGCTGTTTCGCGTCGGTGAGCTGATAGAGCCGCTCGCGCTCGATCGGCGCGCTGTAGATCTCGAAGGTCCCGCTGCGGTTCCACGCGAAGGCGACCTCGGTGCCGTCAGGCGAGAGATCGATGCCACCCCAGACGTAGTCGACGTACGGGGAGCCGACGAGGTCGTCGATCGGCACCCGACGGAAACGCTCGCCGATCGATCGTGGCTTGAATCCGGCGGCGGCCGGGACGATGTCGGTGGCGGGGTTCGCGATGGTCGTCGGCGGCCGCTCGGTCGACGTGGCCCGCCAGTCTTCTGCGAACGGCTTCGGTCGCGGCCGCTGCTCGCGCGGCGCCGCCGGCGGAGCGGATGCCGCGGCGGGTGCGGAAGGGGCCGGCGAGCCCGCGCCGTCCCCGGCGACCGCGGTACGCGCGGCGAGCGGGCGCTTCGCCTTTTCGAGCGTCTCGCGCGTCGCGCTCGCGACGACGAGTGTCGCGGGACCCATCGCCGCTTCGCGGACGGCGGTGTCCTCCTTCGGGACGATGACGTCGTGGTGATACATCTTGTCCTCGAGGCGTCCCTTGTACGCGCGGTCCCACGGCGGCGGCAGGAGGATGCCGAACTGCTTGCGCGGCTTCGGCAGCTCGCGTTGGAGCTGAAGCAGCGTATCGCGGCCCGCGTTCCAGATCGGCGCCTGTTTGGACGAGAGCACCGACGAGAATGCGAGCGGGATGAGCGCCTGCGCGCCCTCGCTCGAAAGATCGAGATCGCCGCTGAAGAGGACGCCGCCGGACTTGCGCACGAGGACGACCGTCGCGCCCCCGCCCTTTCCCTTCACGCGGAAGACGCGCGTGTCGGGACGCACGAGGTCGTCGGGCTTCAGAACGAGGTCGGCGCCGCCCTCGACCGCCGCGGCGTCGTCCTCGTGCACGGCGATCTGGACGCCGAGAGTCTCGCGATAACGATGCGCCTCCGCCGCGCGAGCGGCGTTCGTCGCGAGCAGCAACGACGCGCGGCCGGCGCCCTGGATGAGCCGCAGCGCGCGCTCGCTGTACGGCGGGACGTCGATGAGAAGGTTGCCGCGCGCTGCGTCGAAGACGATGTACTGGCGCTCGTCATCAAGCGGTGTGTAGAGCTCGAAGATCCACGAACGAAGCTGTTGGATGTCCATGGAGCGCCTAGCCTACAAGTTCAGGCAGCACGAGCACGTCGTGGACCCGCGTGACGCCACGCTTCGTTTCGAGACGCGCGATCGTGCGTTCGGTCTGCTCATCGTCCCAGTCGAAGAGTCGCTTCACCTGCTTCGGCGTCACGCCACCGGCGAGCTCGAGCAAACGGCGTAGCAACATCGTCATCGCATCGCTCGACGCAATGCGTTCCGCTTTCTTCACGGTCTCGGGATACCGTCGGACGAACAGGTCGTAGGTGTAGTTGTAATCCTCGCGACCCTCGCCCACGGCCTTCACGCGTGCGACGTACATGAGACGCTGCAGCTCTTCCACTGCCTTCGCGTAGTCAGCCTTTCCCTCCTGTGAGGTGATGCCCAGGTCCGCGCGCATGCGCTTGGTCTGCGTCTCACCGCGCTGCGCGAGATGGTCGATAACACGGCGCGCGATGTCCGAGAGCCTCCCTGCGCGCACGTCGTCAAGGTGGTCGTCGGCTTCTCCCGCGCGACCGAACGTCGCGTAGAAGGTGGGCAGCATCTTCATCGAGACGAACGTCGGCTTGCGCACCAGCAGCTTGCCGTAATAGAGCCGCTTTTCCTCGGGAAGCTCGTCCTTCCAGCCCCACATCCAGCCCCACTTGCGGTCCTCGCTGTTGGTGGAGAGGTGGTCGAAGCACGCCGGGATCGGCGCGTCGCCGGTGCGGAGCGTGAAGGCGAAGCAGAACCCGAATGCGTCGACCATCGTCACGAGCCCCTCGGCGTTCCGCACGCGATGAACGCGATTCACTTTCGCCCGGTGCGTCTCGAGGACCCTATCGAGTTCCGAGTCAGTGCGGTGGGGCGCCTGACGGAACGCTCGTGTCGCGGTCATCGGTGCTCATACTGTGCGGGAATGGCGCTGAGGGTGGGGATCGTGGGGACCGGGTTCGGCGCCCGCGTGCAGGTCCCCGGCTTCCGCGCCGCGGGTTACGAGGTCACCGCGATCTGCTCGGCCCACGCGGAACGTGCCCGCGCCGTGGCCGAGCAGGCCGGCATCCCCGCAGCGGTCGCGACGGTGAGCGATCTCGTCGAGCGTGACGACGTCGATGTCGTGTCTGTGACGTCGCCACCGACGCTTCACCGCGAGCACACTCTCGCCGCGCTCGCGGCGGGCAAACATGTCATCTGCGAGAAACCGATGGCGCGCGACAGCCGCGAAGCGCGCGAGATGCTCGCGGCGGCCGAACGCGCCGGAGTCGTTCACGCGATCGATCACGAGTTCCGCTACACACCGGCGCGCTCCAAGGTGAAAGAGCTGCTCGAGGCGCGCGCGGTCGGCGAGATGCGACTCGCGTTGGTGATGGAGATGACCGGCATGCTCGTCGACCCGGCGCGCCCGCGCCAGGAGTGGTGGCTGCGACGGGACCGATCCGGCGGCCTTCTGGGTGCCATCGGTTCGCACTGGATCGATTCGCTCATCTGGTGGCTCGGCGCCATCGACCGCGTGTCCAGCGAGCTGGGCGTTTCCGCGCAGACGCGTCCAACGACGGAGGGCGGATCCGTGCGCGTGACCGCCGACGACACGGCGCAGGTGCTCCTGCGCATGAGCAGCGGCGCGATCGCGACGATCCAGCTGTCGAGCGCGGTCCACCACCCGTCGCGCCGCGTGATCCTGTACGGGAGCGACGGCACGATCGTGCTGGGCGGCGACGGTCGCGTGCTCCTCGCGCGGGGCTCGGGCGCTCTCGAGGAGATCCTGCCCGCGGGCACGAACGACGGCGCTTTCCCCGACTTCGCACGGCGCGTGCGCGCGCACATCGAGACGGGCCCGACCGGAAAGGCCGAAGCGCCGCATCCGACATTCGCGGACGGCCTGCGCGTGCAGGAGGTCATGGACGCGGCGTACCGCTCGGCCGAGGTCGGCGGAGCCGTTGCCATCGCGTAGCGGTCACGTCCGCCCGGCGGTGCCGCGCGACGCCGCGGCGATCGCCCGGTTGCACATCCGCAGCTGGCAGGTCGGATATCGCGGGCAGCTTCCCGACGCGTTCCTCGACGCGCTCGGCGCGGATCTCGGGCCGAGGACAGCTCGTTGGCAACGCTTCATCACTGAGGCGAAAGCGCGTGGCCAGGTCCAGCTAGTGGCTGAGCAGGACGACAGCGTCGTCGGGTTCGTGACGTTCGGGCCGTCCGAGGACGAGCCTCGCGATGGCGGCATGGGCGAGGTCTATGCGATCTACGTCGATCCAGATCACTGGGACCGGGGATACGGACGGTCCCTGTTCACCGCCGCCGTCCGCGGACTCGCCGATGCCGGCTTCGGAACGGCGACTCTGTGGGTCCTCGAGAGCAACGCGCGCGCGCGTCGCTTCTACGAGATCGCAGGTTGGCGCGTCGATGGAGCGAGGAGGATCGAGCGGCGCGGCGACGTCGAGCTTCGCGAGGTGCGCTATCGGAGCGCGTTGAGCCGAGCCGCGTCTAGCTGAGGGCCGCGCGAACCTTCTCGGCCGCCGCTGCGGCAGCGTCGTCCCCGCAAGCGAAGGGCGCTTCGGCACCGAACATGAGTCGCAGCACTTCAAGACCGTCACGCGGCATGTCTGCGTACCGAGGCAGGACATAGAAATGCACGTGATTCACGAGCTCGCCGAATGAGCAGACATAAACGCGTTGCGCCGCGAGCGCGCGCTGAAGCGCCCCACAGAGGCGTTGGACCAGCGGTCCGAGAGCCGCGGCTTCATCCAGCGTGAGGTCGGCCAGGTGCTCAACATGTCGCCGCGGCTTGACGATCAGCCAGCCACACAGGAGCACGGGACTGAGGGCATGCTCGACCCGCCATAAGTCGTCCTCGTAGATCACACCACCAGGCGCGGTGAGACGGCCGGCGTTCGCGTCGCATGCCATGCAGCCGACAAGATCCGTCGTATCGTCGCCCTAACTGAGGAACATCGCGACGATGCCGGCGAAGATCGCGACCGTCATCGCGCGGCGGGAGCTGCGATGCAGCGACTGGAACTCGCGCCGCATCGGCGCTTCGTCTGCAAGATCGTCCCAGCCCGGCGTCTGCGCGCGGATCGTGCGCGCCACCGGATTCGCCCAGGCGCTCGAGTAGAGCGTCGCGCCGCAGAGCACGAGGAGCGCGAGCCAACGGATGACCAGGCGTGACTCTGGCGCTCCAGTCACCTCGAACGCGGTCGCTTTCAAGACACTCGTCACGACGGTGAGGAAGACGCAGAGGATGGCGAGGCCGTCGTAGCGGCCGAGGACGGCACCGAAGATCGCGCCCGCCTCGCCGCGCGAGCGGATGGACGCGAAGATCGCCGGCGCCGCCGCGGCGCCGAGCACGATCGCGCCGCCCACCAGGATCGCCAGCGCGAGGTGATACAGGAACTGGAGCAGGTCGAAGTAGAGCGTTTCCATGCGTGCATGATGACCAGAAGGTATTTCCGACCCTGGTGGTCGGTTTAGAATAGAAACAGATGCCCACCTATCGCGACTACTTCGCCGAGATCAAAAAGCGCGTCAAGGAAGCGACGCCGCAGCAGGTCGCCGACCTACTCCGTTCCGGCGACATCCAGCTCGCGGATGTCCGCGAGAAGAACGAGTGGGACGAGGGGCATCTCCCGGGCGCCGTCCACCTCCCCAAGAGCTACCTCGAGCAGTGGGCGGAGGACCGCGTCCCCGACAAGGACAAGACCACGATCCTCTACTGCGCTGGTGGCGTGCGGTCCGCGATGGCCGCTGACACCCTGGCGCAGCTCGGCTACCGCCACGTCGTGTCCATGTCGGGCGGGTTCAACCGCTGGAAGGATTCGGGGTTGCCCTGGAAGAAGCCAGACGCGGGGCTCACGCCCGAGCAGGCGCAGCGCTACAGCCGGCACCTGCTGATCCCCGAGGTCGGCGAATCCGGGCAGCAGCAGCTCCTGCGCAGCAAGGTGCTCCTCATCGGCGCCGGCGGCCTTGGGTCGCCCGCGGCGCTCTATCTCGCGGCGGCGGGCGTCGGGACGCTCGGCATCGTCGACTCGGACGTCGTCGACGCGACCAACCTGCAGCGCCAGGTCCTGCACACGACGGAGCGCATCGGCGAGCCGAAGACCGAGTCCGCGCGCCAGACGCTCGAAGCGCTCAATCCTGACGTGAAGGTCGTCGGTTACCAGGAGCGCCTCACGAGCGAGAACATCGACCGGATCCTCCCCGAGTACGACGTCATCGTCGACGGTGCCGACAACTTTCCCACCCGCTATCTCCTCAACGACGCGTCGGTGAAGCACAACAAACCGGTGGTGCACGGGAGCATCTACCGCTTCGAGGGTCAGGTCACCGTCTTCAAGCCGCGCGAAGGCCCCTGCTATCGCTGCCTGTTCCCGACGCCACCGCCGCCGGAGCTCGCGCCGTCCTGCGCGGAAGCCGGCGTCCTCGGCGTGCTGCCGGGCGTCATCGGCACGATCCAGGCGACTGAAGCGATCAAGCTCCTGCTCGGGATCGGGGAGCCTCTCGTCGGGCGCTATCTACTGTTCGACGCCCTCGAAGGTTCATTCCGCGAGGTGCGGTTGCGTCGCGACCCGAAGTGCCCGGTCTGTGGTGAGAATCCCACGATCACCGAGTACATCGACTACGAGGGCTTCTGCGCGTCGCCGTCCGAGTGGCAGGCGCAGCACGCGCCGAAGGTGAGCACCCCGGCCGAGTAGCCGCTCCACTCCCATATCCTGTGTAGATGCGCTCCCTCCGGCTGCTCGCAGTGATCGCTCTCCTCGCTGTCGCCTGCAACGGCCCCGCGCCGGCTGCGACTTCGCCCACGGCCACGGCGTCCGTCGATATCAAGCGGACGAAGCTGGATATCAGCTACGCGTCGCTGAGCGACCAGGACGTCCACAAGGTCTCGAGCAAGAAGATCCTCGAGGGCGCGATCGCCGCGATCAACGCTGAGATCAAGAAGACCGGCGGCAAGGGCGAGATCGCACCGATCGACTTCCAGGACGTCACCGACACGACCGTCCCGGACTTCAAGAAGTTCGCGGAGGCCGCCGCCGGCGTGAAGGCGCTGAACCCGCAGATCACCGCCGATCGCTACGCCGACGTCGCGATCGAGGGGATGATGAGCGCGACTCCGGACTGTCACACCTACTACGTCGACCCGACCGGCGGCGTGCATCGCTCGCGGCCCGAGCCGGCGAACGGATCGCAGGCGCGCATCCCCAGCACGGGCACGTCGCTCGGCGGCCCGGACGAAGCCGGGCTCCAGGGTCGCATGCTGCCGGGCGGCATCGTCTACATCACGTTCCACGAGTTCGTGGTGACCGGGACGTACAAGATCTTCGACGAGGTCCGAAAGATGATGGACAAGGGTCTCGCCGCCGGCGGCAAGGCCTGGCTCTTCGACCTGCGGGGCAACGTCGGCGGCTTCGACGCCGACACGCTGGCCGCCTTCTTCCTCAACGGCGAGAAGATGCTGAGCATCGTCTACCGCGGCGGAGGCGCTGCCGTCTCGACGAGCGCGCGCAAGGAGTGGCGGCTCCCGGACCCGTACCAGCTGCCGCTCGCCATCATCCTCAACGACCGCGGCGGCTCGGGTCCCGAGGTCTTCGCGGCCGATCTCAAGGAGAACAAGCGGGCCACGATCGTCGGTGGCAAGAGCGTTGGCTGCATGGGCGCCACATCGGTCACGAACATGACCGATGGCTCGAGATTGGCCGTCGTGGTCCAGGAATTCACCGGCGCCAACACTGGAACGATCTACAACAACGTTGGCGTCCTGCCGGACGTCCAGGCGGATGACGTCACGGCCGTCGATAAGGCGATCGAGATCCTCAAGCAGAAGATCTGAGCGCGTTCCGTCCCAGACGAGGGCATGCTCGGTCGTCGCGAATCTGCCCCAGAGGTACCAGTACGGAGGTCCTCTTCGTACGCCTCGCGCCCGAATCGGGTTTCGCTGTGACGGTTTTGGTACTGGAAAAGGGTTGGCGGCTCGCCTTCCGGTCGATATGGTTCGCGAAGATTCATTGAGGACGGGATTGGGGGGCCATCACGTCGTGACACTCGTCGCAGCAAGGGTCGACTCGCTTCCTCCCTTCGAGCAGATGGGTCCGGTTCCGGACGTCATCGAGCGCGCTCGCAGTGGTGACCGGTCTGCTTTCGCCGATCTTTACGACACGCACGTCGACGCGGTGTATCGCTACATCCTGTACCGCGTCCGCGAGCCCAGCGACGCGGAAGATCTCACGAGCGATGTCTTCACTCGCGCGTTCGCGAACATCCACCGCTACCGCTGGCAGGGCAAATCATTCCTCGCGTGGCTCTACACGATCGCTCGCAACGCGGTGACGGACCGCCGTCGTCGTCAGCGTCCGACCGTCGACCTCGAGAACGCGTTCGGTCTCGCCGAAGATGGACCGACCGCACACGAGCACGCGGTCCGTGGTGAGGAAGTCGATGCGCTTCGTGGCGCGGTCAAGCACCTGACGACGGAACAGCAGGAAGTTCTCGTGTTGCGCTTCGTCGAGAACATGTCGAGCCGACAGGTCGCGAACATGCTCGGCAAGAACGAAGGCGCGATCCGCGCGCTGCAGTTTCGCGCGCTGGGACGTCTGCGCAAACTCATGACCAGCGAGGTCGCCTGAACGCCTGAAACTCGGCGGCCTCGGCGGTCATAGACTCCACAGATGCGTTCTCGCGCACTTCCCCTGCTCATTGCGGTGGCGTTCGTCGCCACCGCGTGCGGTCTGCTCCCTGCGGATCTGCAGCACGAGCTGCTGCCGTCGCAGACCCAATACAAGACCGCTGAGGCCGCATATTCGGTCCTGATCGAGCGCCACGTCGACAAACCAACGCCACAGCAGCTGATCCCCGGGGCCCTCGACGGCGTCGCGAAATACCTGAAAGACGCCCAGATCGACGCTTCCGCGACGGTCGACCGGCCGACCCTCACCGGCAGCGAGTGGTCCGATTTCGCCAAGTTCACGGCCTCGCTCGACGCCGTCGTGGCGCGCTATCCGACCGCCGACAGGACCTTGATGGAGCGCGCCGCAGTCGATGGCATGGCACGCGCGATGAACGAGTGCCACACCTATTACCTCGACCCGAACCGCGCGAAAGGCTTCAACCAGCGACCGGCCGCTGTGACCGGCATCGGCGTGCAGATCTTTCAGCCTGACCCGAACGTGCCGATCGAAGTGATCGACGTCTACCCGAACACCCCGGCCGAGCGCGCCGGCGTGAAGAAGGGCGACAAGATCATCCGCGTCAACGGAGAGGACGTCACGAAGATCACGACTGATGAGGTCGCGAATCGGGTCAAGGGGCCCGAGGGCTCGCAGGTGACGGTGACCTTCCTCCGTGGGTCGAGCGAGGTCGAGTTCACGATGACGCGGGCGCGCTTCCAGGCTCCGCTCTTCAGCAGCCGCCTTGAAGACAACAACATCGGGTACATCAAGATCCCGCAGCTCATCTCGTCGGTGGCCGACGACGTGGGCGCCGCCGCGCGCAGTCTCTCGTCACAGGGCGCGACCAGCTGGATCCTCGACCTCCGCGACGATCCGGGCGGCGAGCTCAGCGTCGCGGTGAACGTCGCGAGTCTCTTCGTCCAGCGCGGCACGCTCGTCTACCAGATCGGGCGTGACGGACAGCGCACCGCGGTCGACTCGAACCCGAGCAAGTTCCTCGGCCTGAACAAGCCGCTCGTCGTGCTGGTCAACAAGAACTCGGCGTCCGGCTCCGAGATCATCGCCGCCGGTATCCAGGCGAACGGGGCCGGCACGATCATGGGTGCCCAGACGGCTGGCTGTGTGGGCACTGGACAGCCACGCGAGCTCCCCGACGGGGGCCTGCTGCTCGTCACGCTGACCAAGATGCAGGACGCCAAGACCGGCTCCGACCTCAACGGCCCCGGCAAAGGCGTCGTGCCCGACCGCGTCGTCACGGACCCCGCCGACCAGCAGCTCCAGGCCGCGATCACGTTCCTGCGGGCGCACGTCTAGGAGGTCCGGCGGCCGCGGTCTACCTCAGCCCTGCAGCCCGAGCGCGACGAGTCCCCCGACCAGCACCGCGACTCCGACGTACTGGTTCGGCGCGAGTCGCTCGCGTAGGACCGAGATCGCCAGGAGCGCGGGGATGAGCGGATACGCACCGCTCCCGGTCATGACGAAGGTCGCGTAGCCGGAGGCGATCCCCAGGGCGAGGAGCACGTTCGCGCTGGTGTCCAGGACGCCCGTGGCCGCGACGAGCGCCAACGCGCGGCGCTCACCGAGCGGGCGGAGGGAGATACCGCGCAGGACCACGAAGAGCGTGAGAAGCACGACGCTGAACGAGCGCTGCAGGACGATGAGCCCGAGGCCGTCGGTCGCGCGCACGCCGACCGCGAAGATCGCGCTCCACACGGCGAAGCCGAGGGTCGCGAGGAACCCGATGCGGACGCCCTCGGTGGGACGGCCCAGGGTCCGGCGCAGCTCGCGGATGTCCGTCGATGCGACCGCGACGCCGATGAATGTGACGCCGATCGCGACGGCCTGACCGCTCGTGAGGCGTTCGCCGAGAAAGATGACGATGAGGACGACGGTGAGCGCGGCGTAGCTTGCGACGACCGGGCTCACGACCGCGATGGGTCCTATTGCGAACGCGCGATAGAGCGCCGCGAGCGAGACCATGCCGATCACGGACAGCGCGATCCCGTACGGCACTTGCTGCAGCTCGAAGGTCGGCCAGCGTCCGAGCGCGGCGAGCGTCACGGCGTACGCAGCGAGACCGATCGTCTGCATGCCGAGCGAGGTCCGGACCACGCCGACCCGGCGTGTTGCCATCGCGGCTGCGTAGTCACCGAAGCCGAACGCGATGGCCGCGCCGACGCCAAAGAGGAGAGCTTCGATGGCGTCCTAGACCACGAGCTGACGCGGCGCGTGAGTGAGGTTGCGGGAGCCGGTCTCGGTGATCATGAGCATGTCTTCGAGCCGCACGCCGCCGAGCTCCGGCAGGTAGATGCCGGGCTCCACCGTCACGACATCGCCGGGCAGGAGCGGCGTGGTCCCGGAGCGTCCGACGGTCGGCATCTCGTGGATCTCGAGACCCACGCCGTGTCCGGTGCCGTGGATGAAGCCGCGCGGCGGTCCCCCATCGACCTGTCGCTGCTGGCCCGGGCGGAGCGTGTCGTATCCGGCCTCCCAGATGAGGTCCTCGACGAGCTCGTGGACCTCACGGCCGGTGATGCCCGGGCGCAGCGCCTTGATGCCGGCGTCCTGCGCACGCCGCGTGATCTCGTAGAGCCTCGTGATCTCCGCGGGCGGCTCGCCCTTCGAGACGGTGCGCGTCATGTCCGCCCAGTACCGGGTCGTCTTGTTCTGCGGGAAGATGTCCATGACGATCGCCTCGCCGGCCCGCAGCGGCCCTGTGCCGATCATGTGCGGATCGGCGGCCTGCTTTCCCGGCGCGATGATCGCGCCCTCGGAAACGCAACCCAGCTCGAGCAGCCGCGACTCGACGACCGAGCGCAGCCGTTCGGCGGTGAACGGCTCGCCGCCCCACTCGAGTGTGCCGTCCTTCCGGACGGTCGCGCGCTTCAGGGCCTCGACGCCCTTCGCCCACGCGTCCTCGGTCGCGCGCTGCGTCGCCTCGAGCGCTGCGATCTCGTCCGGACGCTTCGCGCGGCGTCGCTCGCTGAGCTCGCGGTCGACGACGAGCTCGATGCCCATGCGCCGCAGCCGCTCGGCCATGCCGAGCGGGAAGTACGACCCGACGGCGACCCGTCGCAAGCCGCGCGACTCCAGGAAGCGCTCGATGACGGACGCGTCGAGCTCCTCGCGCGACGTCGCGGTCTTGGCGAACTCCTTTGCGCCGAAGTCGTCGATGTTGAAGACCTCGCGCGCCCGCGACTGCTTGCGCGCGCGCCCCTCCTCGAGCGAGTTCGCGACGATCGCGACCTCACCGTTCTGGTCGAGCGCGATGATCGGGTCGGGCGCGAGGAAGCGGGTCACGTGATACACGTCGGGGAACTTGTACCCGTCGGCGTAGAAGAGAACTGGAATGCTCGCCGTTTCGGGCTCGGGAGCGCGCTTCGGCTGCGCCATTTCGTGTCCAAATTTAGGGCTTCGCCAACTACACTGCCGTCGTGCGGCGGATCTTGCTCGTGGAGGATGACGCCGAGGCCGTGCGGATGCTGGGGTACGCCCTCCGAGAGAATGGCTACGAAGTCGCCGAGGCAGCCACCGGCCACCTCGCGCTGGCGCAGGTGGCGCGCCGCGATCCCGACCTCATCCTGCTCGACCTGTTCCTGAGCGGCGGAATGAACGGCGGGGAGTTTCTTGCCCAATATCGGCGTGCGGGCGGCCGCGCGAAGGTCATCGTCATCAGCGGTGCTGCGAGGGCCGATCCGATCGCGAGAGACCTGGTCGTCGACGAGTTCGTGGGCAAGCCCTTCGACCTCGAGCGGCTCCTGGAATCGGTGAGGCGTTTCGCGTACGGCTGACGCCAGGTTTACGCGGGAGCGGCCTCTTCGAGTGGCGCCTCCGGTTCGAACCGAAGCGTCGCGATGCGCACGCCGACCAGGATGATCGCGCCACCGACGATCTCGAGCGGCGCGGGATGCTCGCCGAGGATCACGACCGCCTGAATGAGCGCGAAGATCGGAACGAGGTAGCTCACCATCGAGGCGAGACCGGCGCCGAAGCGGCGCACCGCCCAGTAGAACAGCACGAAGCCGACCGTCGTCGCGAACACGATGAGATACGCGACGTCGAGCCACGCGCCGAGCGGCCAGGTCGGCACGTCCGCATACCCGTGCTCGAGGAAGCCGAGCGGGAACAGCATCGCCGCA
>VBFY01000111.1 GCA_005889405.1 Chloroflexota bacterium
GAAGGCCTCGGCGGAGCAGTTCGCGCCGACCGAGCTGCTCCGCTACGGCATCCTCGCCGAGGAGCTCGGCTTCGACAGCGTGGTCGTGAGCGATCACTTCCATCCCTGGCGCGACACCGGCGGCCATGCGCCGTTCTCGTGGTCCTGGCTCGGCGCGCTCGGCGCGAAGACCTCGCGCGTCCGGATGGGCACGAGCGTCGTGACGCCTACCTTCCGGTACCACCCGGCGATCGTGGCGCAGGCCGCGGCGACCATGGCGCTGATGTTCCCGGGCCGCTTCTTCCTCGGCGTCGGATCGGGCGAATCGATGAACGAGACGCCCGTGGTCGCCGCCGAATGGCCCGAGCCGGCGGAGCGCTTCCGCCGGCTGCGCGAGGCGGTGAAGCTCATGAAGCAGCTGTGGTCCGACGACTACGTGACCTTTGAAGGCAAGTACTTCAAGACACGCGGGGCGAAGATCTTCGACAAGCCGAGGGAGGGTGTTCCGCTCTACATCGCCGCGGCCGGTCCGCAGACGGCGACGTTCGCCGGCAGGGAGGCCGATGGCTTCATCTGCACCAGCGGCAAGGGCGACGAGCTGTACCGCGAAACGCTGCTGCCCGCGGTCGAGACCGGCGCGCGTGAGGCCGGACGCGACCCCGGGAGGATCGAGCGGACGATCGAGATGAAGGTCTCCTTCGACGCCGACCGCGACCGCGCGATGTCGGACACGCGTGAGTGGGCCGCGCTCGCGCTGCCGGCCGAGGACAAGGCCGGGGTCGACGATCCGCGCGAGATGGAGCGCCGCGCCGAGGCCGCGGCGGACAAGGCCCACACGCGCTTCATCGTCTCCACCGATCCCGACGAGCATGTCGCGAAGATCCGCCGCTACGTGGAATGGGGCTTCACGCACCTGATCTTCCACTTCCCCGGCAAGGATCAGGAGCGGGTGATGCGCCTCTATGCGCGCGAGATCCTCCCGCGCCTGCGTGCCTGACCTCTCCGCGGCGGCGCGCGAGCTCCTCACGACCGCGCGCGTCGCACACCTCGCGACCGCGGACCAGTACGCGCGACCGCATGTCGTGCCCATCGTGTTCGTGTGGCGCGACCGGGTCCTCTACACGCCGCTCGACCGCAAGCCCAAGCGCGACGATGACTGGCACGCTCTGCGTCGGGTACGGAACATCGAGACGAACGGCCGGGTGGCGATCGTCGTCGATCGCTACGACGAAGACTGGTCAGAGCTCGCGTGGGTGCTGCTCGAGGGCGTGGCGACGATCGTCGAGAGTGGCGAGGAGCGTGATTCGGCGGCGACGGCGCTTCGCGAGAAATACGAGCAGTACGAGCGACTGCCGCTCGAGGGGCGGCCGATCGTCCGCGTTGAGATCGAGCGCGGGACCGAATGGTCTAGCGGGACGCCTTCACCTTAGGAGCGCGGTGCCGCTGCCGGAACCGGCGCACCTTCGCGCGATTCCCGCAGTCGTTCATGTCGCACCACTTTCGCGTGTGATTGCGGCTCCTGTCGATGAAGAGCCACTCGCACGTCGCCGAGCCGCACTCCCGGATGTGCGCGAGATCATTCGATTTCAGGAGATCCGCGGCCGAGCGCGCGATCTGCCACAGCGGACGGTCCAGCGGAAGCTCGTCCGACCACGCGTAATCGACGCCCGATCCAGTCTGCTCATAACGCGCGTGTCGCAGCGCGGCCAGCTCTTCGACATGGATCGTCGCAAGGTCTTTCGGATCGGCGCGCGCGCTCTTCGCGAGCGTGTCGAAGACGCGCCAGATCGTCTCCCGTAGTGCGATCGCCCGACGGAGCACGGCCGCTGCGCGCGCGGGCTGCCGGCTCGCTTCGTCGACGAGCCTCCGGGCCTGAGAAAGCGTGAGCGTGCCGGCGCCGCGGGCGAAGTCCACCAGATCGCGGTACTCGAGCAAATGCTCGTGCGTCGGGGCAGAGTGCATGCCACCGAGCGTGTTCGCGAAGTCGAGCGCGATTGAGCCGCCGACGAATTCGACGTTGTGATCTGCTCTTGGAGTGTCGCGCATCTTACCTCCGTGGGTCTTGACGGTGGTTACACGATAGCACACTGTCGATATGTGCCGACGGTGGTTACGCCACCCGCACGGAGAGGCGGTAGAGATGGAACTCGTGATCTTTGGGGGAGCCCTGGTCGTCCTTGACGTACTCGCCTACTTCTTCGGCTACGACAGCCGCGACGCCTCGGCGCTCGATCACCACGATCGGGCGATCGATGCGATCCGGCGTGGCCAGTTCGATGCATACAGTCACGAGCTCGCGCAGTTCGAGCGCAAGATCCTGAAGGACGTCTGGCCGGGCTTCTAGACTCGCGTCTGGGATGGAGTTCGGGTTCACGCTGAAACCGGATCTCACGTTCGAGCGCGCGATCAGCCTCGCGCGGCTCGCTGAGCGCAGCGGCTTCACCTACGGCTGGCTCTTCGACAGTCACGTGCTCTGGAAAGAACCGTACGTGCTCCTCACGCTGATGGCGCAGAACACCGAGCGCATGCGCCTGGGGACGTGCGTCACGAATCCCGGGACACGCGAGCCATCCGTGACCGCCAGCACCCTCGCGGTGCTTCAGCTCCTGAGCCAGGGCCGGATGGACCTCGGCATCGGCCGAGGCGACTCCGCGCGACGTGTGCTCGGCAAGCCGCCGACGACGCTCGCGATCCTCGAGGAGGCCACGCAGGTGATCCGCGATCTCTGCGAGGGGCGCGAGGTGACCTACGAAGGCGCCAAGCTGCACCTCGACTGGGCCGGGAAGTACCGCTTGCCGGTGTGGATCGCCGGGTACGGTCCAAGGGCGCTCGAGCTCACGGGCCGCGTGGCGGACGGCGCGATCATCCAGCTCGCCGATCCGAGCCTGGTGGGCTGGTGCGTCGGCCTGCTGCGTCAGGGCGCACGCGCCGCCGGGCGGGACCCGAGCGCCGTGGCGGTCATGGCCGCCGCGCCGGCGCACCTCGGCGACCGCAAGCGCGCGCTCGACGCGGTGCGCTGGTTTCCCGCGCTGGTCAGCAATCACGTCGTCGATCTCGTGAAGCGGTACGGACAACAGGGTCTTCCGTCCGACCTGACCGATTACGTCCGCGACCGACCGGGATATGACTACCAGCACCACGCCGAATCGGGCTCGTCGAACGCTGCGTTCGTCGACGACGAGTCGGTGGAGCGCTTCTGTGTGATCGGCGATACACACGAGCACATCGCGAAGCTGCGGAAGCTGGCCGCCGTCGGTGTGAGGCAATTCAATATCTACCTCATGAGCGGCGACGAGGAGAACATCCTCGAGACTTACGGGCGCGAAATTATCCCCGCAATGAGGGACGTCACGCCGGCATTTATCGCCTAACGTCGATCTCACGCGGGGCGCCGTCGCTCCGTTCTATCCGTGAACGGAGGTCGAATGGAGCTTCTCATCGCGATCGCGGCCCTCACCGCTTTGGGCGCGCTGGCGAACCTCTTCGGAACCGATGGCGCGGACGCGCACCGCCGCGCACGCACGCGCTGGATCGTCTAGCTCGGCTAGGTGCAGCCCCGGGATGCCGCACCGACGACCGGTGGTGACCTGACCTCGAAACTGTCCAACAGGATCCTCAGCTCCCCGAGGTTGTTGGGCCTTTCGCCGACGAAGTGGATGTCCGTCCAGAAGAACACGTAGAAGTACCGTCCCGCGGGGAAATCGTTGGGGAACACGAGAAGGACCGTGTCGTGCTGCTCGGTGTCGAAGAGTGGCAAAGACCCTTTCACCAGCCTCCGCCCGAACGCGACCGGATACGAGCGACCAGGCGCATCGAACTGCCCCACGCTCACATCGGTCCAGTCCGTCATTCCCGCGCGCAGCGAGCTGAAATACGCCGCTGCCTGGGCCGAAGGTGTCGGCGCGACGGACGTGCGGAGCTCACGCGGGATGATCGAAACGAGCACGTGATGGGTCCCGACATAGCCGTCCAGGCTCACGCGACTGATCGGCTCGCCCACCTCGCTGTGCTCTTCGACCCTCCAGCCCGCGAACGGCACGAAGCGCGTGCCGAAGAACTCGCAAACCGTCGCGGCGACAGCGGTCGACGCCACGCTCGACGCTGGCGTCGCGTTTGATGTCGGGGTCGCGCCCGATGTCGGAGCTGCGGACGAGGGGCAAGCGGTGCAGAAGACGAGCGCGAGAAGGAGGACGAGGCTAGAGCTCGCCCGTCGCCGCATATCGGTCCGCGACGTCCAGCGCCTCATCGATCGCCTTCACTCCAACGCTCAGCTCGGCCTCGCTGATCGTGAGCGGCGGCGCGATGAACAGCATGTTCCAGCGATTGAGTACGTAGACGTCGCGCTGCATCAGAGCGTTCTTGATCGCGGTCTGCAGCTTCGCGGACGGACCGTTCCAGCGCTCGAGCATCTCCTTCGTCTTCCGATCCTTTACCAGCTCGATGCCGATGAAAAGACCCTTGCCGCGCACGTCGCCGACCGACGGATGGCGCTCCGCGACCGTGCGAAGCTCGCGCATCAACCGCTCACCCAGAAGGGCACCGCGTGCGATCAGGTCTTCCTCGCGGTAGGCCTCGATCGTCGCGACGCCGGCCGCGCACGCGAGCGGATGCCCCGCGTACGTCAGGCCGGCCCAGAGGACGTTCGCGTCGAAGTGCTTCGCGATCGGCTCGTCGACGATGACGCCACCGAGCGGAACGTAGCCCGAGTTCACGCCCTTGGCGAACGTCAGCATGTCCGGCACGACGCCGTCGTGCTCCGCCGCGAACCACTTGCCGGTCCGCCCGAAGCCGGTCATGACCTCGTCGAGGATGAGGAGGATCCCGTACTTGTCGCAGAGCATGCGCAGACCGCGGATGAACCCGTCCGGCGGCACGATGAGCCCCGAGCTGCCGACGATCGGCTCGAGGAAGATCGCCGCGACGTACTCCGGGCCCTCGTACCACAGCACCTCTTCGACGTGCGCGAGCGCCTTCTGAGCATCGTTGCCGAACATCGAGCGGTACGGATCAGGGTTGAGGAAGCGGACCACGCCGGTGATCCCGGGCTCGTTCGCCCAGCGACGGTTGTCCCCGCCGAGCGTCGCGGCGCCCTGCGTCTGACCATGGAAGGAGCGCCACTGGGTCAGGACCTTGTGCCGCTTCGTGTACATGCGTGCGATGCGGAGAGCGTGCTCGTTCGCTTCGCTGCCCCCCGTGGTGAAGAGCGTTTTGGTCAGGTCGCCAGGGGTGACCTCGGCGATCAAGCGCGCCAGCTCCGCACGGCTCTCCTCACCGAATGACGGCGTGACGTAGCAGAGCCGCTCGGCCTGCTTCTGGATGGCGCGGACGACCTTCGGATGGCCGTGGCCGAGATTGACGTTGATGAGGCCCGACGAGAAGTCGAGGATGCGTCGCTCGCCCGCGTGCAGCCATGATCCCTTCGCGCCGGTGATGACGAGGGGCGTGAGCGCACCCTGCGCCGACCAGGAGACGAGGACGTGTTCCTTGGTGTCCTTGGCGATCGCGGAGGTGTCGACCGGACGCTTGGTGTCGAGCGCCATGAGAAAAAGGAGCATACGCTTCCGGCCGTGCGATTCGGCTTCCAGCTGTGGCCACAGAACACCACCTGGCCCGCGATGCGCGACGCCGCGCAGCTCGCGGATCGCATCGGCATCGACTCGGTCTGGACCTGGGATCATTTCTACGCGCTCTCGGGTGAGGAAGAGCGTCCCAACTTCGAGGCCTGGACCATCCTGTCGGCGTTCGCCGCGGTCACCCAGCGCGTGCGCCTCGGCGCGATGGTGTCGGGCGTCACCTACCGCCATCCAGCGGTGATCGCGAACATCGTCGCGACGCTGGACCAGGTCTCGAACGGCCGCGCGATCTGCGGCATCGGCGCCGCCTGGAACCAGACGGAGCACAAGGCGTACGGGATCGATCTCGGGACGCCGGGCGAACGCTCGCGCCGCTTCGCGGAGGCCGCGAAGATCATCCGCGCGCTGCTCGACGGCGAGCGCGTCACCTACAAGGGCAAGTACTACACGCTCAGGAACGCGGTACTGAACACGCGGCCGGTGCAGAAGCGGCTGCCGATCATGATCGGCGGCGGCGGCGAGCAGAAGACGCTGCGCACGACGGCGCGCTACGCGGACATGTGGCATGGCTTCGGCCCGCCCGAGACGATGGCGCGGAAGATCGCGATCCTCCGGCAGCACTGTGCCGATGCCGGACGCGATCCATCACAGATCGAACCGTACGGCGGCAGCTGGCTCGTGGTCCGTGACACGAAGGCCGAGGCCGACGGAGTGCTCGCCGAGATCGCCAAGCATCATCCCGGCATGAACCGCCCGAACGCGTTCGTCGGAAACGTCGACGAGGTCGCGGCGCGTCTCAAGCAGTACTGGGACGTGGGCATCCGTGGCTACATCGTCGGTTTTGCGTATCCCTACGACATGGAGACCATGAAACGACTCGCGGAAGACGTGCGGCCGCGCCTCGAGCGGCTCGTGGGGATCGCCGCCTAAGGCCGTGGACGCGAGCCAGATCGCCGACGTTCTCGCGCACTCACCGGTCTTTGCGCCACTCGGACAACGCGAGCGACTCGAGCTCGCGGCGCGCATGCGCGCGAAGCACTTTCAGCGCAACGAGGTGATCTTCCACCGCGACGACCCCGCGGGCCACGTGTTCCTGATCGCCTCCGGCACGGTGAAGGTGTCGGTCCCTGAGGAGGGCGGGCAGGAGGTCGTGATCGCGCTGCACCGCGGAGGCGACGTGTTCGGCGAGATCTCGCTCTTCGACGAGGGGCCGCGGTCGGCGACCGTGACGGCGATGACGGAGACGACCACCTTTGCGCTGGCGAACCATGACTTCATGGATGTCCTGCGTGGCAGCCCTGACGCGATGCGACAGCTGCTCGCCCTGCTCGCGCGGCGCATCCGACTCAGCACCGGACACATCGAGGATCTGGTCTTCCTCGACCTTCATGGGCGCGTCGCGAAGCTGCTGCTCGACCAGAACGAGCTTATGGGGACGCCGAACGTCATCGAGCTGACGCAGGAGGACCTCGCCTCCTTCGTCGGCGCGACACGCGTGGCCGTGAATCGGGTGCTCGTCGACCTCGAGCGGCAAGGCGCCGTGAAGCTCGGCCGCGGGCAGGTCGACCTGATCGATCTCGCGCTGCTCAAGAAAGCGATCCGCTATTAGCGCGAACGAGCGGCTCTTTCGAGCCGCTCGTTTCGCCATGAAACCGTGGGATCGCTACGGAGTCAGCTGTCCGTCGTCGGTGGCGACATGCGGGTTGTCGGTGCCGCTCACGTCGTCCGCGACGCTCGAGGGGCCGGCGATGTCGTCGCCGCTCCAGGTCGCGTCGGCGTCAGGCGTTGCCGCCGCCGCTGAGTCGTAGCCGACCTCGTTCGCCGCGAGGAAACCATTCGGGTCGTCGTGGATCACGGTCGGCGTCACAGAGCCACTGGTGTCGGCGTTCGCGTTGGCAGCGAGGAAACCGTTCGGGTCGTCGTGGATCACGTTCGCCCTGGCCGCTCCGCCACTCGCGATGTCGGCCGCCGTGGCCTCGGGTGATCCTTCGACCGGTGCGACCGAACCTTGCGTTGTGGCGCTGCCGAACTTCCAGTCATCGCCGATGCGGACGGAGCCGACGCCTGAAGGGCCAGCGAGTCCGTCATGCGCCGGGTAGTTGGCCATGTTGCCGCCCGCGTTCTTCTCCGCGAACTTCCAATCATCGCCGGTGCGGACGGTGCTGGTGCCTTCGGGGGCTACACGTCCCGCGAACTTCCAGTCGTCGCCGGTGCGGACGGTGCTGGTGCCGGCCGTCGCGCCGTCGATGTCGTCGGAGCCGCCGGGCCGCGTCGGGTCCGCCGGGATGACCGTGCGGCTACCCGCGCCGGACAGGTCGTCGACGAGGGCGGGACCACCGACGGTAAGGTCGGTCCCGGCCATACGCGTCGACGCCAGGCCGCCGAGCGCGAATGACTTGCTCATCCGCTGGTCGACGCCGAGCGAGGAGAGACGGCCCGCATCTCCGGTGCGGAGTGCCGACGCTTCGTCGGCGCTGAGGTCGAAACCGCGAAGCGCGCCGGTGGGGTCCGAGTTCAGCTGGCGCCGGAATGCGGCGTCGCTGATCGCGCGCTGGACGACTTTTGCGAGAGCTTCTTGAGGTCGAGGCGCTTCGTCCACCCTCACGACGCGTCCTCTGTAATGCTCACAACGCGGTAGAAAACGAACGAGCGGCTCTTTCGAGCCGCTCGTTCGTCATCTCACCGCAGTGATCGGTCAAGACGGGTGGTGCGTTCCGATGTCCGGGGCCGCGCTCTCGGGACCGCTGCCGGTGTCGTCGGCATTGGCCGCGAGGAAACCATCCGGGTCGTCGTGGATGACCGTCGGCTCGGTGCCGCCCGAGGCCGATGTGTCGTAGCCGACCTTCGTCAGATAGCTCTCGGACTCGTCGATGAACGCGTCGGGGGTGGCGGCCGATCCGCCAGTCACATCCGCGTTCGCGTTCGCCGCGAGGAAACCGTTCGGGTCGTCGTGGATCACGTTCGCCCTGGTCACGGCGTCGCCCGCGTCGGCGTTCGCCGCAAGGAAACCGTTCGGGTCGTCGTGGATCACGTTGGCCCGCGCGACGCCGCCGCTCGCGATCTCGGACGCGGTGGCCTCGGGTGAACCTTCGACCGGTGCGACCGAACCCGCCGTCGCAGCGGTGCTGTCGGCGAACTTCCAGTCATCGCCGGCGCGGACCGAGCTGACACCTGAGGGGCCAGCGAGTCCGTCGTGCGCCGGGTAGTTGGCCATGTTGCCGCCCGCGCTCTTGTCCGCGAACTTCCAGTCGTCGCCCACGCGGGTGCTCGTGCCGTCGGCGGCCTGCCGGTCGGCGAACTTCCAGTCGTCGCCGGTGCGGACGGTGCCGGTGCTGTCCGGGGCCACGCGGCCCGCGAACTTCCAGTCGTCGCCGGCGCGGACCGTGCCTGTGCCGCTTGTGCCGCCATCGATGTCGGCGGAGCGCATCGCCTCGCTGCCGCTCGCGTCAACGGATGGGCCGCCGCCTGGGGTGAGGTCACTCGAAGACGTGCGGGTCGACGCGAGGCCGCCGAGCGCGAATGACTTGCTCATCCGCTGGTCGACGCCGAGCGAGGAGAGACGGCCCGCATCTCCGGTGCGGAGTGCCGACGCTTCGTCGGCGCTGAGGTCGAAACCGCGAAGCGCGCCGGTGGGGTCCGAGTTCAGCTGGCGCCGGAATGCGGCGTCGCTGATCGCGCGCTGGACGACTTTTGCGAGAG
>VBFY01000112.1 GCA_005889405.1 Chloroflexota bacterium
ACTTCTTCCAGTCGGACTTCTTCGTCGAGTAGACGATGTCGCTGACGAGCTGTCCGACGCCGACGACGAGCAGAACGCCGACCGCCCAGGCGTCCGTGTCGATCGCGAGCGCGTACGGAACGACGAGGAAGGGCGTGAGTTTCGTCACGATCGCGCCGGCGGCGTGCATCCAGGCCCGCGCTCGCGGTGAGGCGCGCAGGTAGGTCGCGTAGTCGGTCTTGAATCCGGGCGGTCGCTTCGCTGCGAGATCGATGAACCAGTCCGTGAAGCGGATGCCGACTAGCGCGCCGACCACGAGATGCGCGGGCCCGTGCGTCGCGATGTCGAGGCCACCGGCGCCGACGAGCACGAGGATCTCGCGCCACGGGTGCTGCGCTCCGCTCGCGACCGCGAGGAAGAGGAGGTCGACGAGCAGGCCGCCGACGACGAGGACGATGCCGACTCCGATCGGGAAGGTCAGCCGAACGCGGCGGCGGAACGACTGACGATCGATCGCGGCGACGCGCGACGCATAGCGGTCCACGAGATCGCGTCGTCGCTTCACCGCGGCGACCGCCCGCCAGAATCCAAGGGCGCGAAGATCCGGTGTTTCTCCCGCCTGCAGCTGCTGCTCGCACGCGCCGAGCGTGCGATCGATCGCGACCTCGTCCACGCCGCGAGCGTAGCCCGGGCGAGCTAGCGACGCTGGATGTCGAACTTCCCTGCGCGCACCCGATCGACGCGCACGAGCACCGCCACGCCGTTCTTCTCCGGATCGGTGTCCTTCTCGACCTGGACGACGCGTTCCCAGATGCGCGCGCGCAGCGCGGGATCATCGACGATGCGTGCCTCGACATAGAAACGCAGCGTTCGACGGTCCCGCACGATGTTCCGGACCATCACCGCCGCGTGCGGATTGGCGCGTACCGCTGCCTCGGTCTCGGCGCGGCTGCGCTCCCACCACGCGAGGTGGTCGGCGTCCAAGACCATGAGGCTGCCCTTGAGCGCGACGTCGGGCCGTCCGTCGTTCGCCGTCGCGACCACTCCTGTGTTCTGACCACGTTCGCCGTCGGTGCGGGCGTTGTCGACGATCTCGGAGAACTGCAGCAGATCGATCGCGGTGATCGGTGGCGGCGCTGGGGGTGGCGCTGCGGCCATCGGTCGACGCTAGCACGGGCGACTGAGCGAGAATCGCAGCATGGCCACACCGTCCGCCGAGAAGCGCGCCTCGGAGCTGCGCGAGCGGATCGAGAAAGCGAATTACGAGTACCACGTCCTCGACCAGCCGACGATCGCGGATGAGGCGTACGACGCGCTCATTCGCGAGCTCCGGCAGCTCGAGGCAAAGCATCCTGAGCTCGTCACGCCGGACTCCCCGACGCAGCGCGTCGGCGCGCCCGCCTCGAACCGGTTCGCGCCGGTCGAACACGCCCGCCCGATGCTGTCGCTCTCCAACGCCTTCGACGAGGCGGAGCTCCGCGCGTTCGACCAGCGGGTCCGCAAGGGCCTCGGGCGCGACGATGTCGATTACGTCTGCGAGCTGAAGATCGACGGCCTCGCGATCAACCTCACCTACGAGGACGGGAAGTTCGTTCAGGGCGCGACCCGCGGCGATGGCTCGGTCGGCGAGGACGTGACAGCGAATCTCCGGACGATCAAGTCCATCCCGCTCAGCTTCCGCGAGAAGATCGCGGGCCGCGTCGATGTGCGCGGCGAGGTCTATCTCCCGACCGCGTCGTTCGAGGCGACGAATAAGGAGCGCGCCGAGCGAGGTGAGCCGCCGTTCGCGAATCCGCGCAACGCTGCCGCCGGTGCGGTCCGGCAGCTCGACCCCAGCGGGACGTCGAAGCGGAACCTCGCGATGTGGTCGTACTCCGCTGCCGGCCTCGACGTCGCGTCCCAGCACGAGCTCCTCGAGCGGCTTCGGGAGCTCGGCGTTCGTACGAACCCCCACTGGAAGCGTGCGAAGGACGTCGAGGAGGCGCTCGCCTTCATCGACAACTGGAGGCAGAAGCGGCACGACCTCGACTACGGGACCGATGGCGTCGTCGTGAAGGTCGATCGCATCGTGGATCAGGAGAGGCTCGGCTTCGTCTCGAACAACCCGAAGTGGGCGACCGCGTTCAAGTTCCCGGCCGAGCAGGTGACGACCACCGTCGAGGACATCAAGGTGTATGTCGGGCGGACCGGCGTCCTCACGCCGGTCGCGTGGCTGGCGCCCGTTCTTGTAGGCGGCACCACGGTAAAGCGCGCGACGCTGCACAACCTCGACGAGGTGCGCCGTCTCGACGTGCGCGTGGGGGACCGCGTGATCATCCAGCGCGCGGGCGAAGTGATCCCGGAGGTCGTGCGCGCCGAGCACGACGCGCGCGAGAAGGGCACGCCGTATCCGGAGTTCGCGATGCCCGAGCGCTGCCCCGAGTGCAACGGTGCGGTGGAGCACGCCCTGGGTGAGGTCGCGTACCGGTGCGGGAATCCGGAATGTCCCGCGAAGACCGGGCAGCGGATCGGCCATTTCGTGGGACGCGGCGGCTTCGACATCGAGGGGATGGGCTGGGCGCTCATCACGCAGCTCCAGGAGCGCGGGCTGGTGACGAACCCCGCCGACGTCTTCTTCCTCACCAAGGAACAGCTGCTGGAGCTCGATCGCTTCGCCGAGAAGAGCGCGTCGAACATCTACGAGCGCATCCAGAACGCCCGGCGCAGACCGCTCGGACGAATGCTCAATGCGCTCGGCCTTCCGCACCTCGGTTGGACCACGGCGGACGATCTTGCCCACTGGCTGGTCGGACGACTCCCGAAGAATCCGTCGTTCGGTGACGTGCTGCGCGTCCTCCGCGGTACGACCGCTGAAGAGCTGCAGCAGATCAGCGGGGTCGGGGAAGTCGTCGCGAAAAGCATCAGCGAGCATTTCCAGCGACCCGAAGAGCAGCGCTTTCTCGAGCGGCTCAGTGAAGCGGAGCTGCGACCGATCCTGCCAACACCGCGCGCGGTCGCGGACAGCGGACCGTTCGCGGGCAAGACCGTGGTGTTCACCGGGACACTCGAGCGCCGTACCCGTGAAGAAGCGGAGGCACTCGTGCGCTCACTCGGAGGCAAGACGTCGGGTTCGGTCAGCGCGAAAACGGATCTGCTCGTCGCGGGACCGAACGCGGGGAGCAAGCTCGCGAAAGCACATCAGCTGGGTGTCAAAGTGGTAGACGAGGCCACCTTCGACGCTATGCTCCATTAGGCATTCAGGAAGGGGTTAAGACGCACTTTGTACCAGCCGCAAACGCAGACCCGACCGTTGGCGCCCGCCGCTTCCGCCTCCGCGATGCATCCGGAATTGCCGGCGATCCCGCTGCCACCCGAGCCACAGACGATCGAGCAGACCGGACTCACGCTCGGTTTCCTCGCGGACCTCGCCCTGAAGACGCTCTATCTGCGCGGGCAGATGTCGATGTCGGACATCGCGGGCGCGCTGGGCCTCGCCATTCAGGGCGTGACCGACAAGATCATGGATTTCCTCAAGACCGAGCGTCTCGTCGAGATCCGCGGTGGCGCGGGCATCTCGTCCGCGTCGTACCAGTTCGTCATCGTTGACCGCGGCTCGGAGAAGGCGCAGGAGGCGCTCGCCCGCAGCCAGTACGTCGGCAAGGCGCCGGTGCCGCTCGCGACCTACATCGCCGCGGTGCAGCGCCAATCCATCTCGAACATCCACGTCACGCCGGAGGACCTCGCGCGCGCGTTCGCGCACATGGTCATCCCGCGCGAGACGCTCGCGCAGCTCGGCCCGGCCGTGAACTCCGGCAAGTCGATCTTCCTGTTCGGCCCGCCCGGCAACGGCAAGACGACGATCGGAGAAGTGCTCGTCTCGCTCATGCGCGGCGAGGTCGTTCTGCCCTACGCCGTCGAGATCGACCAGCAGGTGATCAAGGTCTTCGATCAGGTCTACCACCGCCCGGTGATGGAGCAGGCGGCGTCTGACCGGCTTCGCTACGACCACCGGTGGATCATCAGCAAGCGTCCCATCGTCATGACCGGC
>VBFY01000002.1 GCA_005889405.1 Chloroflexota bacterium
TCGACGGCGTCGACGAGCAGGAGCACGCCGTCGACCATGTTCATGACCCGCTCGACCTCTCCGCCGAAATCCGCGTGGCCGGGCGTGTCGACGATGTTGATCTTCGTTCCGCGATACATGACCGCGGTGTTCTTCGCCATGATCGTGATGCCGCGCTCGCGCTCGAGCGCATTCGAGTCCATGACACGCTCGGCGACCTGCTGGTTGTCGCGGAAGATATGGCTCTGCCGCAGCATGGCGTCGACCAGCGTCGTCTTCCCGTGGTCGACGTGCGCGATGATCGCGATGTTGCGGATGTCGGTCCGGCGCATGGCTAGGCAGGGCCGCGGAAAGGGGACATGTGACAAGCATATTGTGCGTTCGTGCGCCGGAGCCGTCTCATCGTGCTCGCGATCCTCTGCGGGCTCACAGGCATCGTTTGGGTCCTTCAAGGCATCGGCGTGCTTCCGGGCTCGTTCATGACCGGTCAGATCGTGTGGGCCGCGATCGGAAGCGTGCTGCTCTTCGTTTCGGGCGTCCTGGCATGGGCCGCGTTCAGACCGAAGGCGCCCTGAATCGCGGAACAACGGTGGCCCTCGGACAGTTGCAGTAGGCGATGCCCGCCGTCGAAGCTGAGACCCTCGCGCTACCGCGTATCGAGCGGCCCGACCTCGCCGCCGCCGTACGACCGGTGCTGGGCGTCGTCGACGCTACGATGACGCTGGAGGGAGAGGGCTTCCAGGTGCGCCGACCCTTCCCTGGGATCGACCCGAATCTCACCGACCCCTTCCTTCTTCTCGATCACCTCGGCGCGGTCGAGTACTCGCCGGGTGAGGCGAAGGGCGCGCCGGATCATCCGCACCGCGGCTTCGAGACGGTCACCTACATCATGGACGGCGCGATCGAGCACAAGGACTCGACCGGCGGCGGCGGTGTGATCACCGACGGCGCGACGCAGTGGATGACCGCGGGCGCCGGCATCGTCCACTCCGAGATGCCGACACACGAGCTGCTCGTGCGCGGAGGCCTCTTCCACGGCACGCAGCTGTGGGTGAACCTGCCCGCCGACAAGAAGTGGAGCCCACCGCGCTATCAGGACATCCGCGGGAGCGACGTGCTCCTTCTGTCGTCGCACGACGGCGCGTCGCTCGTGCGCGTCATCGCCGGCGATCTCGGTGGTCACGCCGGTCCGGGCCGCACGCACACGCCGATCGTGTACGCGCACGCGAGCATCGCGCCGGCCGCGCGGCTCGAGCTTCCGTGGCCCCGCGAGTTCAACGCCCTCGCCTACGTGCTATCGGGCCGCGGCACCGCGGGCATCGGACGGGTCGCGCTCCGTGAGGGCCAGCTCGCCGTCTTCGGTCCGGGCGATGCGCTCGCGATCGCGGCGGACGACCAGCAGACGAGCCGTGCGCCGCGCCTCGAGATCCTGCTGCTCGGCGGACGTCCGATCCGCGAGACGATCGCCTTCTACGGACCCTTCGTGATGAACACGCGCGAGGAGATCATCCAGGCCATCGCCGACTACCGCGCGGGCCGCATGGGGGTCATCCCGCCGACGCGGCGAGATGCCTGAAGACGGCGAGCCCGGCGACGAAGAGCGGGTCGAGCATCAGCGACGCTCGAGCCGGCGCATCAGATTCGTGCGAGCCTCGACATCGAGCGGCCCTCCGCGCTCGGCGAGCTTCGCGGCCACCGCCTCGCGATGCTCGACCGTGCGGTTTGCGCCGAACTTGAACTTCGCGCGAACCTCGGTGACGGACAGACGGATCCCGCGTATGGATCCGAGCAGCTTGCCGTAGGGGTTGTCACCCGGCTCGACCGGCGCGTGCTTTCCCTCAGGCTGGAAGTGCGCGAGCTGGCGCTCGAGGACGGCGGCGATCTGTGTGGGGTCGTCGATCACCTCCGCGTCGCACGCGAGCTGCACCGCGGCGTAGTACGAGGTCGGGACGCCGAACTCGTCCTGGTTCCAGTGACCCGGGATGTAGGTGTAGGCACCGAAGACGGAGAGCAATGCACGCGGTCGTTCGGCGAGCGCGTCCCAGACCGGGTTGGGCTTCGCGAGATGCAGGAGCACGGTCTTGTCGCCGTCGTAGATGAAGTGCGCCGGAACCACGATCGGAAGGTCGCGTCCGACACCGGGCGCGATGAGCTCGCCGAAATCGTGCTCGGCGAGGAACGCGCGCCACTCGGCGTCGCTCAGCGGCTCGTCGTGACGACGGATGAGCACGTTTACGACTCCGGCGTCGCGGTCTTCCGCGCGAGACCGGCATCGCGCGTGGCGGCGGCGACCGCCTTCGCGACCGCGGGCACGACGTCGCGATCGAACACCGACGGGAGGATGTATTCGGCGGAACGGACCTCCGGCGGGACCGTCGCGGCGAGCGCATGCGCGGCGGCGAGCTCGACCTCGGCCGACACCCCGCGAGCGCGGGCGTCGAGAAGCCCGCGGAACACGCCGGGGAACGCGAGCACGTTGTTCACCTGGTTCGGATAGTCGCTCCGCCCGGTCGCGAGCACGTCGACCTCCGGCGCGGCGTCGAGCGGGTCGATCTCGGGTTCCGGGTTGGCGAGCGCGAAGACGATGCGCGGCCGTCCCATCGTCCGAAGCGCCGCCTGCGCCAAGATCTTCGGGCCGGATAGCCCGATGAAGACGTTCGCGCCGGCGAGCGCGTCCTCGAGCGAGCCGCGTCGGCCCGTCGGAAGCATTCGGATCACGTCCCGCTTTTCCTCATTGAGGTCGTCGCGCTTCGCGTGAACGATCCCTCGCCGATCACAAAGCGTGATGTCACGCACGCCGGCAAGATGCAGCAGACGCGCCGTCGCGATCCCCGCGGCTCCGGCCCCGGCGATGACGACGCGCAGATCGGTCAGCTCGCGAGCGATGACCGCCGCGGCATTCTGCAGTCCCGCGAGGACCACGATCGCCGTGCCGTGCTGGTCATCGTGGAACACCGGGATGTCGAGACGCTTGCGCAGCTCGCGCTCGACGATGAAGCACGCCGGAGCCGCGATGTCCTCGAGATTGATGCCGCCGAACGCCGGCGCGACATTCTCGACGGTGCGGACGATCTGGTCGGGGTCCTGCGTGGCGAGGCACAGCGGGAACGCGGTTATGGCCGCGAGGTCGGCGAACAGCAGGGATTTCCCTTCCATGACCGGCAGCGCGGCTTCGGGTCCGATGTTGCCGAGACCGAGCACGGCCGACCCGTCGCTCACGATCGCGACGCAGTTCTGCCGGATCGTGAGCCGCCACACCTTGTCCGGATCGTCGGCGATGGCCCGGCAGATGCGCGCGACGCCGGGCGTGTACACGAGCGACAGGTCGTCGCGCGTGCGCACGCTCACCCGCCCCTTCGTCTCGATCTTGCCGCCGAGGTGCATGAGGAACGCGCGGTCGGACACGTTGCGCACCCGCACGCCGTCGATGCGGCGCAGGTCTTCCTGGAGCTGCGCGCCGGTGGCCTCGTCGGGACAGTCCACCGTGACGTCGCGCACGTGCACGGCGGGAGTCGCCTCCACGAGGTCGATCGCACCAAGGCTGCAGCCGCGCTCGCCGATGACGGTCGCCACATGCGCGAACATCCCGGGGCGATTGGCGATCTCGAGGCGGAATACGAGGCGGAACGCGGGACTCAACACGGCGCGCGGCGGCGCATCGGGCACGCCTGTCAGCGTATCGCGGTCACAGGCGTGGCGTTCTCATTACGGCACGCAAAGCGCAGAGTTGGTGTCGTGATGGGACCCATCGTCGTCATGCTCATGCTCATCGCGTCGCTCGCCGCCGCGACGCCTCCGTCGGCGCTCGCGCCGCTGCCGACGAACGCGACGTGCGTCGGCTCGATCGGACCCGGCATCGCGCCACCCGCGCGCGTACCGAACGGCATCGCCGGATTCCACGCGTCCTGGTATGGCCAGTCCGGATACATGAGCCTCTGTGCGGGCGAGCGCGCGACCGCGACCGTCGCCTATTTCAATTCGGGCTCGCGCGGCTGGGTAAGCGGTCGTTTGGGCGAGGTCGCGTATCTCGGGACGTGGAACTCCGAGCCCGGGCAGGATCAGCCGAGCATCCTCGGTGGCGACGGCGCGCTCGGCTCGCCCGCGACCGGTTGGCCGCGCTTCAACCGCGCTAGCGTGCAGCCCACTGCTTACGTCGGTCCGGGGCAGATCGCGTGGTTCCAGTTCAGCGTGCAAGCGCCGTCACTTGCAGGAACGTACCGCCTCGGCATCCGTCCGCTGGTCGAAGGCGCGACCTGGATGGAGGACTACGGCGTCTTCTGGGTGGTCACGGTGCTGAACGCGGACGGCTCGGCGCCGCGACCGACGCCACCCTCACCCACCGGTGTCACATACGCGATCGGCGAAGGTGTCGGTGCCAGCGACATCGCCGAGGTACACGAGGGCACCGCGCACGCCGGCGCGTATCTCGCCGCCAGCGCCGGTGGCGATCGCCGGAACGCCGTCACGGTGAACGTCCGCGTTGGCGACGGCACCGAGCGCTTCTGCTGCCTCACCATCGGCCCGTCGTTCGAGATCGTCACGTCCAACCTCGCCTGGTCGTCGCCGCCCGCGGCCGCGCCCGACACATGGACGCCGAGCACCGAACGGAAAGAGCTGGCAGCCCACGAATACATCCACCTCTGGCAATACGAGCTGGGCGGGAGCGCCTGCATGCTCGGTCCGCGCTGGATCTCGGAGGGCATGGCCGAGTCGCTCGCGTACCGCTCGCTCGTCGACGCCGGGCTCATTCCTGCGGCGAACATGGATGTCTTCACGAAGAGGCAGCTCCGGAACGCGCGTTACGTGACCCTGCGCTCGCTGGAGACGTCGTGGCCCTCGGACGCGAATCCGTTCGCGGTGGGCTATCTCGCCGTCGATCGCATGCTCGCGCGGAACGGACCGCTGCCGCTGCGCGACTTCTGCAGCCGCGTCGGCCGCGGCGAGTCCTGGCCCGCGGCCTTCGCAGCGGCGTTCGGGCAGACGCCGGATGCCTTCTACGCGAGCTTCGAGGTGTTCCGCTCCGAGTACGTCCGCTAGGGGCGCCGACCCACCTGCCGGAAGTGGCGGCGTGTCCTGTGATAGGTGCCGCCCTCCTTGGGGATGATGCTTATGGAGCCGTCGATCTCCAGCACGGCCGCGGCTACTTTGCTCACGTCGGCGATGCCGTGTTCGCGGGCGGCCATCTCGATCTCCTCGAGGTCGACATGCTCGCGCTCCAGGTTTTCCTTGATCGGCCGGCCATCCTGGACCAAGAGCGTTCGCTCCTCAGAGACGAGCCGGCTGAGGATCGGGATGCCGTGGCCGAAGCGGCTGAGCGCGACATTCAGGCCGACCAGCGTCGCCGCCGAGATGAGGCCTCCGATGAGAGAAACGTCTCCACCGTTCATCGAGTTCTGGACCGCGTTGGCGATGATCAGGATCACGACGAGATCCGCCGCGGTCATCTGACCGAGCTCACGCTTACCAGCAAGGCGCAGCAGGGTGAGCACCGCGACATATACGACCGACGTACGCAGGATGAGCTCCCAGAGGGGGACGGACAGGGTCAGCACGCGGACATCCTGACCTATTCGCGCCCACCTCGACTGGCGTGGAAGAAGAGGCGCGCGGTCAGCATCCCGACGAGGATCGCGCCGAGCACCGCCAGCAGGACGCCGGCGCTCACCAGAACGAGGAACAGCGAGTCGATCTGCATGGTGGACCTATGGTCGGTCACCTCGCCCCGGGCCAAATAGGGCCGAAGGTCACCTGTTCGGCGGGACCACCCGACCGCCTCTTTTGGTCCGCGCGGCCCTGTCTCGGCGAATAGCCGGACGGCAAAGTTGATGCAGCAACACGGAGGTCTTGAAAGAAATGTCGAGCACTCGGATCACGAAGGGCACGGTCATCGCTGACCCACCACTGGCACGCTTCCTGTTCTCGGACACGCGCATGGCGCCGGTCTGGCTCCTCGTCCGCATCTACGTCGGCTGGGCCTGGCTCGACGCTGGACTGCACAAGATCCAGGACGTCGGAGCGACGACGAACTACATCTACGACGGCGCCGGGATCCTCGCCTTCTGGAACCGGATCGCCGCGATCCCCGCTGCACCGGCCAAGCCGGTCATCACCTACGACTGGTACCGCGGCTTCATCCAGTTCCTCATCGATAGCCACGCCGCGGTCGTGATGGGCAAGGTCATCGCCTTCGGCGAGACCGCGGTCGGCATCGGACTCATCCTGGGCGCCTTCGTAGGCATCGCGGCGGTCAGCGGCGCGTTCATGAACCTGAACTTCATGCTCGCTGGCAGCGCAAGTACAAACCCGGTCATGCTCCTCCTCGGCTTCCTGCTCGTCCTCGCCTGGAAGACGGCCGGCTACATCGGACTCGACCGCTTCCTCATGCCGCTCCTCGGAACACCGTGGAAGGTCTCGGCGTCAGAGAAGCCCACGTTCCCAACACCAGCTCGCGTTCCGTCCACCGCGTGACCCACACTCGACGTTTCGCCAGGAAGAGCGGAGAGATCCGCTCTTCCTGCGCGTCTCCTCCGATAATCGGCCGGTGAGCGACTCCGATGTCCGTGACACGCACGAAACTTACTCGCGACGGCTGCGCGTCGCGGCGGTCCTCCTCCCTTCGCTTCTCATCGTCGCGCTCATGGCGCTCGACTTTTTCCTCATCGAGCGGTTCATTCCGTCAGGCATCTCCCATCTCATCACGGTACTCGTCGGTGTCGCAGGCGTTCTCGCATTCTCGTCGGTGATCTTCGCGCAGCTCGCGAACCTCCAGGTCCGCGATCGCGCCAACACCGAACGGCTGCGGCAGCTCGCCGACGCGCTCGAGCAGAAGCGCCAGCAGCTGCAGGCGGTCAATGCCGCGGGACTCGCACTCACTTCGGAACTCGACCGCGACGAGGTGCTGCAGCGCGTCGCGGATCAGGCGCGCGCGGTGGCGAACGCGAAGTACGCGGCCCTTGGCGTGTTCGACGAGCAGGGCGTGGTCGAGACGTTCACGACGTCGGGTATCAGCGATGAAGACCGCACGCGCATCGGATCGCTGCCGCGCGGCCTCGGCCTGCTCGGTCACCTGCAGGAGGAGCGCCGGCCCCTGCGGCTACGAGACCTTCACGCGCATCCCTCCTCCGTCGGATTCCCGAAGAACCACCCGCCGATGCGCAGCTTCCTTGGCACGCCGATCGTCCTGCGTGGAGAACCGCTCGGCAATCTGTACCTCACCGAGAAGCAAGGAGCGGAGGAGTTCACGACGGACGACGCCGAGGCGCTCGAGACGCTCGCCGCGCAGGCCGCGATCGCGATCGAGAACGCCCGCCTCTACCAGCAGGTCGAACGCGTGTCGGTGTTGGAGGAGCGCCAGCGCATCCGCATGGACCTTCACGACGGCGTCATGCAGTCGCTGTACGGCGTAGGCCTGCTACTTGAGGACGTCGCCGAGCGCGTCGACACCGAGCCGGCGCACGCGAAGGATCAGCTCTGGCGCTCGGTCGACCGTCTCAATGCCGCGATCGCGGATCTTCGCGGGTACGTGCTCGGGCTGCGGCTAGTGCAGGCGAGCGATCAGCCACTGACGGAATCACTGCCGCTGCTCGCGGAGCAGGCGCGCTCGAACGCGCTCATCGACGTCGACGTGAAGATCTCGCCGGACGCTGCGCGCGGCCTCGATCGGCCCCGGCGCGAGGCCGCCTACTACATCGCGGCCGACGCGCTGGGGAACGTCGCGCGCCACGCGCGCGCGCGTCACGCGTCGGTGCATCTCTTCGAGAAGAACGGCAGCGTCATCCTGCTCATCGCGGACGACGGCGTCGGCTTCGACTTCGAGTCGAGCACGAGCGGCCACGGACTGCACAACATGCGCGAGCGCGCGTTCGCCGTCGGCGGCACGCTCCGGGTTGAGAGCGAGCCTGGCCGCGGGGCGCAAGTACGCTTGGAGCTGCCGGCGATGGAGGAAGCGGATGGCTGAGCCGCAGATTCGGGTGATGCTCGTCGATGACCATGAGGTCGTCCGCGAGGGCCTCCGCACGCTGATCGGACGCCACAAGGACATGCTCGTCGTGGGCGAGGCTGGCACGACCGCCGAGGCCATCGAAACGGCGGCGAGGGCGAAGCCCGATGTCATCGTCATGGACATCCGGCTGCCCGATGGCAGCGGTGTGGAGGCCTGCCGGACCATCCGCGAGGCGCGGCCCGAGACCAAGGTCATCATGCTCACGTCGTACGCCGATGACGAGGCTCTCTTCGCCTCGATCGTCGCGGGCGCCGCCGGCTATCTACTCAAGCAGACGCGTGGCCAGGCGCTCATCGACGCGATCAGCGCGGTCGCGCAGGGACGCTCGCTCCTCGATCCCGACGTCACCGGCAAGGTGCTGGAGCGCGTGCGTAAGGGCCGCGGCGACGAGGATCCTGCGTTCGCCTCGCTGACCGACCAGGAGCGCAAGGTCCTTGAGCAGCTTGCGGAGGGAAAGACGAATCGCGAGATCGGAGAGGTCCTCTTCCTCTCCGAAAAGACCGTGAAGAACTACGTCAGCCGCATCTTGGACAAGCTCGGCCTGGCGCGGCGCGCCGAGGCAGCCGCGTATATGGCCAAGCGCCGACCGCGCTATTAGCCGGAAGGCGACTACCGCGCCTGAAGCGCCTGGCGGGGCCAAACGGCGTCGCCGTCATCCCGCACCCTAGAACGGTGCCGCGCGGCCCCCCACATCGGTCCGAAAGACTCACTGCCCAGCGAACGCGCATGCGTAGGGTCGGAATATCGCCGACATTCCGGGAAATGGATGCTCCGGCAGGAGGCATCAGGACATGAGGGTTCTAGTCGCAGCGGCAACAGCACTCGTATTCCTGGCCGGATGCGCAGCTCAAGGCGCTCAGCCAGGAACAGGCGGGCAGGTCTCGGTGACGTTGACCGACACGGGCGTCACGCTCGGGCAGTCGAGCATCAACAGCGGCCCCGTGACGTTCAAGGTGAAGAACGCCGGCTCGATCGAGCACGAGCTCGTCGTGGTCCGGACCGATATCGCACAGGACAAGCTCCAGCCGGACGCCGATGAGCCGGGCAAGATGTCCGAAGAGGGTGCTCAAGGCGAGAGCGGAGACCTCGCGGCCGGCCTGGCCAAGGACTTCACGCTCAATCTCAGCCCCGGCAAGTACGTGCTCATGTGCAATCAACCGGGCCACTACATGGTGGGGATGCACATCGCCTTCGTGGTGCGATAGTCCAAGGTAACCAGCTTCTCGCCAGCATCGACATGCGGCTCGTCGAGCAAACGCTCGACGAGCCGCGTTTGCCTGTGGAGCCTCGAGTAACGACCGGTCCTCATGCGAGCCGCTGCGAAAAAGGGTCGAAGGTCCCGTGGGCACGGGGCCGCTCGCCTGTAGAGCCCCCTTCAGCGCTTTCGTAGGGTCGTCCCATGACAGATCCTGAGGACACCCGCGGCACGATCGCGCGCCGGACGCTCATCGGCGCGATCGGCTTTGCGAGCCTCGGCGGCATCGCGGCGAGCGCGCTTGGGCTCACCGGCCGCGGCGCCGCGCCGGCGCGGATCGCGGCCGTGACGTTCACGCCTTCGCCAACAGCCCTCCGCGTAACGGCGAGCCCGACGCCGACGATGGATCACGACGCGCACGCCGAAATGCTCGTGAAGGCGTTCCCGGCCAAGACGCAGGGCGCCGGGCTTCAGGAGCTCGCGTCACGGGTCGTCGACGGCGCGCGCGAGTTCGAGCTCACCTGCGACAAGATCAGCTGGGAGGTCACCCCAGGTGTGATTGTCGATGCGCTGGCATACAACGGCCAGGTGCCGGGTCCGATCGTCCGGGTGACCGAAGGCGAGCGCCTCCGTGTCAAAGTGACCAACAAGACCGACCAGACCACCGGCGTCCACTGGCACGGCCAGCGCATCGTCAACAAGATGGACGGCGTGCCCTTCATCACGCAGCCGACCATCAAGCCCGGCGAAACGTTCGTCTACGACTTCGTCGCGAAGCCGTTCGGCAGCCACATGTACCACTCGCATCACAACGCGACGGAGCAGGTCGGCCGCGGCATGCTCGGTCCTCTCCTGGTCATGCCGAAGGACCCGGCGAACGACCCGCGCTATGACAAGGACGAGCTGTTCATCTTCAACGATCAGCTCGGCGGTCTCACGATCAACGGCAAAGGCTTCCCGGCAACGTTCCCGTACACCGCGAAGCTTGGTGAGCGCATCCGCTTCCGGTTCATGAACGAGGGCACGATGGCGCATCCGGCGCACCTTCACGGTCTGACGCTCGAGGTCTTTGCGCGCGACGGCTATCCCCTGCCGCAGCCCTTCAAGTGCGACACCCTGAACGTCGCGCCCGGCGAGCGGTGGGATGCGATCGTCGTCGCCGACGAGCCCGGCGTGTGGGCGTTCCATTGCCACATCCTCAACCATGCTGAAGGCGCGACCGGGATGTTCGGGATGGTGACCGCGCTGATTGTCAGGTGACCGCGAGATGGCCGACGCTGAGCCGCAGCCGGGCTTCCCCGACGTCATAGAGTTCGCTCGCGAAGATGGGCGACGACAAGAAGTCGCGTTTCCGTCCTCGCGGCTGCGGATGTTTGCCGGGCTGCGGCGGCTTCGTGTTCGTCTTCCTACTTGGCGGCGCGCTGAGCCTCTTCAACGCGACCTTCGGTCTCGGCGTTTCCGTAGGCGTCCCATTCACCCAGAGCAACATCACGTTGGCTGGCTCGATCGGAGCGAAGGACAAGGCGGCAGATGCTCTGCCGAGCTACGCCAAGGACCGGCTCGCCGGAAACCAGAACTTCGTTAACAACTCGACGACGCTCACGATCGGGCCAGCAGAAGGGGTCGGCCTCCTCGTGATCGGCAAGCAAGACGGTGCTCCAGCGATCGATCTGTATCTGGTCCTGCGCTGAACCGCAACTCCCTCAGGCTGGGATCGTCCCCGACCGCCGTAGGGCGCGGCGTTCATCGCCATCGGCGTGCTCGCCCGAGTGCTCTTCGCCAGCCCGGCCTGGTGGGTGCTCGGGAAGCTGACGCCCGCTGTCAGAGTTGAACGGAGGGACGTGACGGCTCACCGGCGCGTCCTTCTTGCGCGATCTAACCGGCGAGCTTAGAAAGGAACAGCGTCTCCGCGAGACACACGCGCTCGAACTCCGCGAGGTGGAGCCCCTCGTCCGGACCGTGCGGGCCCGACTGCGGATCGTCCACGCCGGTAACGAGGATCTCAGCGTTCGGGAAAAGCTCGGCGACGTCGAACAGGAACGGGATGCTCCCGCCGGATCCGACATCGACAGCCCTCGCGCCCCACGCATCGGACAACGCGGCGTGCATCGCGCGATATGCCGGACCGCCGGTCTTCGTCGCGAACGGCTCGCCGACCGCATGACGCTCGATGTGCACCTCCGCGCCCCACGGCACGTTCTTCTCGAGATGCTTCACCAGGGCGTCGAGCGCCTTGGTCGCGTCCTGACCGGGCGGGATGCGCATGCTGACCTTCGCGCGCGCGACGGGCACGAGCTGATTCACCGCCTCGCGCACGGGCGGTGCGTCCAGAGCGAGCACCGAGATCGCGGGCATCATCCACATGCGATCGGTGAGTCCGCCGTCGCCGATGAGCTTCACACTGCTTCGCGCTCCAGCTTGCTCGCGCAGCTCGGCCTCCGTGAGATCCAGGGCCGGCGCCCGGCCACTTGCGAGGCCCTCCACACGAACCCGTCCGCGTTCGTCGTGTAGCGACGCGAGCACGTGCGCGAGCGTTGTCAGCGCATCGGGCAGCGGACCGCCGAAGCCGCCACTGTGCACGGCCTTATCCAGCACGCGCACCTCGATCACACACGCGACCACACCACGCAGCGTTGTGGTGACCGCGGGCACGCCGATGCGCCAGTTGCCACCGTCGGCGACGACCACCGCGTCGCATCGCAAACGGTCGCCTTCACCTTCGAGGTAGCCCCGGAGGCGCTCGGATCCAGCTTCCTCCTCGCCCTCGATGAAGACCGCGACGCCGACCGGCGGCTTGCCGTCGTACGCGCGTAGGGCGGCGACGTGCGCGAGGACCCCGGCCTTGTCATCCGCGGCACCGCGACCGTAGAGACGTCCGTCGCGCTCCGTCGGCGCGAACGGCGGCGTCTTCCATTCCGAGTCAGGACCGGGTGGCTGCACGTCGTGATGCGCGTAGAGGAGAACGGTCGGCTTGCCCGGCGGCGCCTTGAGGTAACCAACGACGGCGGGATGCCCGCCCACCGCGCGTAGCACCCGCGTGTCGGCGCCGACGGCGCGGAGCAGCTCGGCCACGAGCTCGGCAGACCTCACGAGCGGCGCGGGATCGTGACCTTCCGCGCTGACGGATGGGATGCGAACGAGTCGCTCGAGATCGGCGCGGACCTGTGGCATGAGCTCGTGCACTCGCGAGCGGAGGTCGGCGGCGGGAATAGTGGTCACGCGGCGATTATCGGCCAGGGACAGGGAGCGGGCAGGAGAGACAGCGGGCGCATCGCGAACGAGAGTCGAGACGCGGTATTGGCGAGAGGTCCAGGGAGGCGGTGGAGCGGCCCGTTTCGAGAGAGCGATGCGCCCGCTGGCGATGCCGCGAGTGCTGCCGCTCTACGGCAAGCGATTGAACCAGAGCAGCGACAACCCGCCCGCGATGATCGACAGCACCGCGGCGAGCGCGGTGAGATACGCCGTCACCTCGGTCTTCTGCTGGCGGAGCACCAGCTGCGTCGAGAGCTTCTCGTAGACCGCGCGTAGGTCCGACGCGTTCGACGCGTTGAAGTACTCAGCGTCGGTCATCTGCGCGATCTGCTTCAGCGTCGCTTCGTCGAGCCGCGTGCGGATCTGGCGACCCTGCAGCCGCAGGATCGTTCCTTCGGCGCTGCCGACCCCTACCGTGTAGACGCGGACGCCGCGGCTGATCGCTTCATCGATGATCTGCAGCGGCGCGGGGAACTGATTGTTCTGACCGTCGGAGAGCAGGACGATCGTCGCCGGCGCGTTGAGCGTTCCCCCCGGCGGAGGTGTGGCCGGCGGGCGCGCCTGACCACCGCTCTGGTCGAGTCGCGCCAGCGCCTCCACGCTCGGCAGCGTGCCCTCGTCGTTCTCGAAGATCGCGTCCAGCGAGGTCAGGATGCCGCGGCCGATCGCGGTCGCCCGCTGCGGTCGAAGACGGTCGATCGCTTTGATCACCAGGTCCTTGTCGGTCGTGGGCGATTGGACGAGCGAAGCGTCGCCGGAGAAGGACACGATGCCGATCGAAACGTCCTCGCCCTGACGGGCCACGAAGGCTTTCGCCGCTTCTTTCGCGGCCTCCATCCGGTTCGGCTTGAGGTCCTCTGCCTGCATGCTGCCGGATACGTCGATCGCGAGGATCACGGTCCCTTCCTGCGCCGGCGCGGTGACGACCATGACCGGACGTGCGAGCGCGGCGGTCATGAAGAACATCGCCGCGAGGAAGAGCGCCGGCGGGATGTGCCGGCGGACACCCGGGCCACGGCCCATCGCCTCCTTCACCAGCGAGAGGCTCGCGTAGCGCAGCGCGTACTTCTGGCGGCGTCGCTGCGCCCAGATGTACAGGCCGATCAGGATCGGAACGACGAGCGTGAGCCATAGGCCGAGCGGGAAGAGGAACGTCACGACGCTCGCCCCATCGCCCGCTGGCGTGCGCGCCGCAGCTTCCGTGTGGCCGCGAAACGCACGACCGCGCGCACGAGGTCCTCTTCGGTCGACAGCTCGAGCGTATCGACGCCGGCACGGCGGAACGCGGCGCCGAGAGCGCGCTC
>VBFY01000008.1 GCA_005889405.1 Chloroflexota bacterium
TGCGGCGTCGGCGAGCGCTCCCGCGAAGGTACGCAGCTCCTCGGTGAGATGAGGGAGTCGGGCGTCATCGATAAGATGTCGATGGTCTTCGGCCAGATGAACGAGCCACCGGGCGCTCGCCTCCGCGTCGGCCTCACCGGCCTCACGATCGCGGAGTACTTCCGCGACGAGGAGGGACGCGACCTCTTGATCTTCATCGACAACATCTTCCGCTTCACCCAGGCGGGCTCGGAGGTCTCCGCGCTCCTCGGCCGAATGCCGAGTGCTGTGGGCTACCAGCCGACGCTGGCCACCGAGATGGGTGAGCTGCAGGAGCGCATCACCTCGACGAAGAAGGGCTCGATCACGTCACTGCAGGCGGTCTTCGTGCCGGCGGACGACTACACCGACCCGGCGCCGGCAACGACGTTCGCCCACCTCGACGCGTCGATCCGCCTCGAGCGGTATCTCACCGAGTTGTCGCTGTACCCAGCCGTCGATCCGCTGACGTCGACCAGCCGCGCACTCGATCCGCTCATCGTCGGGCAGGAGCACTACGACGTCGCCCGCGAGACGCAGCGCGTGCTGCAGCGGTACAAGGACCTGCAGGACATCATCGCGATCCTCGGTGTCGACGAGCTGTCGGACGATGACAAGCTGCTCGTCGCGCGCGCTCGAAAGATCCAGCGTTTCCTCGCGCAGCCGCTGTTCGTCGCGAAGCAGTTCACCGGCCTCGATGGCGTCTACGTGAAGGTCACGGACACGGTCCGCAGCTTCCGCGAAGTGCTCGAGGGAAAGCACGACGACCTGCCCGAGCAGGCGTTCTTCAATGTTGGAACGATCGAGCAGGCCCGCGAGAAGGGCGAGCGACTCGCAAAGGAGAACGCTTAGCCGTGCCGATCCGGCTCGAGATCGTCACGCCGGAGAAAGCCGTGTATGCGGACGACGTGGACATGGTCATCGCCCCGGCGACCGAAGGCTACGTCGGGATCTTGCCGCATCACGCTCCACTCCTCACGACCCTTGGACCTGGCGAGTTCCGAGTAAAGAAGGGTGGGGTCGAGGAGGTACTCGCCGTTTTCGGCGGCTTCATGGACGTCCGCGGCGACCGGGTCATCGTCCTCACCGAGGCCGCTGAGCCGGCCGAGGAGATCGACACGCAGCGAGCGCAGGAGGCGCGGGACCGGGCTCAGCAGGTCCTGCAGGCAGGACCGATGTCCGCGGCCGAGGAGGCTCGGGCGCGTGCGAGCCTGCAGCGCGCACTCGTCCGGATTCGGGTCAGCGAGCGGAGGCGTCGTCGCGTATAGCGCTTAGTACTACTGAACGGTCCGTTCGGTGACAGTACAGGTTTGGCCCTGTGGCGTTCGCTTACCGCTGCGAATACGCTGACGCCGACACGGTCGGGGCCGTGCAGCGGAGTGGTTGAGTGAGGGGTCTGGCGTTTCTCGCGATCGGCGTGGTGCTCCTCGCCTCGTGCGCGGGCGCATCCATCGCACCAACGTCGTCTGAAGCCGATACGACCGCGGAAATTGCCACGCCCACCGCCGCTCCCCTGTCGACGCCGTCGCCGACCGCGCAGCCGACCGTCGATCCGCGCCTCTACGCGAAGCTCCGCGTGTTCGTCGCGTCGGAGACCACCGACCAGGTGTGGGTCTTCGACGGCGCCCCCGACGCGCCGTACGCGCTCGTGACGAAGATCCCGGTGGGACGTATGCCTCATCAGATGTCCGTCTCACCCGACGGGAAGTTCGTCGCCGTCAACAACCGGATGGGGAACACGACATCGATCATCGATCCGATCGCGATGAAGGAGATCGTCCGTCTTCCCGTCGGCAAACAGCCGCACGGCATCATCTGGTCGCCGGACGCGAAAACGCTGTTCGTCGCCCACGAGAAGGACGCGTACATCGCGCGCTTCGAGGAAGGGACGTGGAAGTCGCTTCCGCCGCTCATGGTGGGCGTTCCGCAGCACGTCCTCACGATGAGCGCTGCGAGGCCGAACGAGCTGTGGTTCACGGTCACGAACTCGAACGAGAACGATCACCTCCGTGTCTTTGACCTGGATACCAAGGTGATCACGAAAGTGAAAGTGAACGACGTCCACGACGTGTACTTCACACCGGATGGCAGCGAGATGTGGTCGAGCTCCTCTGGCTTCCTCGACAAGCCATCCGACCGCATGGTCATCTACGATCCGATCGCGAAGACGGTGAAGGAAGAGATCCACTTCAAGGGTCGCTATCCCTTCCACACGCTGAAGGCGTTCCAGGACGGCGTGTACTACCCGAGCAACACGAGCGTGATGGTCCTCTCGGATCACATCGGACCGTCGCTCCTGTGGGTCGATTGGCGCGAGCGGAACATCATCGGCGAGACCAAGCTGGGTCAACAGCCGTTCCATTCGACGTACGACCCCGAGGGCAATCGGATGCTCGTGACGACGAACGTCGACGGCATGGTGAACGTGATCGACATGAAGACGCGGCAGGTCGTGCAGAAGCTTCCGGTGACCAAGGCGCACGGCATCGCGTCGGTGGGGATCGCCGCGCCCTAGTCTTGCCGGGCGATGCTCATGCGACTCCTGGCCGCGTTGTTCAACGCGTTCCCGGTGCGCTGGCAACGGCGCTTCATGACCGCGGCGCACGACCGTTTCCTCGTCGGCGTCACCGGCCTCGGGGTGGACGAGAACGGCCGGGTACTCCTCGCGCGCCACCGCTTCGGCGCGCCACAGTGGCGATTCCTCGGCGGCTTCCTAGAACCCCGCGAGCGAGTCGAGGACGCACTTGCGCGCGAGATACGCGAGGAGACCGGCCTCGTCATCGAGGTGGGGCCGGTCCTCGAGGTCGTGACCGGATACCGCTGGGAGCGTGTCGAGATCGTGTTCGCGTACCGCGTGACCGGCGGCACGGCCGTCCTCACGAGCGAGATCGAGGAGCTCCGTAGCTTCCCGCCCGACGAGCTGCCCGAGGTGCGTGCCGATCAACGCGGGCTCATCGAGCGTCATGCGGCCACCGCGATCGCGTGGTCAAAGGCGCACTGAGGCAGTGGGGCACGTCGCTCTCTCGAAACGGGCCCGCTCCGTTGACTTGGTCACGATTCGGCTTTCCCGCGGTCTCGACTCTCGTTCGCGACGTGCCCACTGCCTCCCTTCCTCTTCAACGGTTCGCGATGCACCCCCTGACTCGCCTCGTTCCGCCTCCGATGCGCCCGCTGTCTCCTCCGCGCACGCGTCGCGCCCGCTGTCGTGCGCCCGGGCGTGGCACTCTCGTTCGATGAGAGTCCAGCGCATCGACCACGTCGTCCTCACCGTCGCCGATCTCGATAAGACGATCGCGTTCTATGAGCGGGTGCTTGGCATGACGGCGGTCTCGTTCGGCGAGGGACGGCGAGCGCTCGCGTTCGGCGATCAGAAGCTGAACCTGCACCAGGCCGGTCGTGAGTTCGAGCCAAAGGCGCGCAGGCCGGCACCTGGCGCGATCGACCTCTGCTTCACGACCGACGTTCCGCTCGAAGATGTCGCGGCGCACCTCCGGAGATGCGCGGTCGAGATCGAGCTCGGTCCCGTTGACAAAATCGGCGCTCGCGCGGCGCTGCGCTCCCTCTACTTCCGGGATCCCGACGGCAACCTCATCGAGTTGTCGAACGAGGTGAGGGCCTAACTCTGTCTTTCGTCTGACCGCCGAGCGCGGCGACGCGATCAGCGGTCCTGCCCGGCTTTGCCGAGAGCGGCAACGATCTCAGTTATGTGCTGGTAATGCTCGAATTGATGCTCGAGCAAGCGTCGCATGACGCGCTTCGTGGTCCAGCGTCGCCCCATGATCGTGTGGTCGCGCCAGTCATCGGGCTCCATCACGCTGAAGCGCTGGACGATGATGCGATGCACGGCCTGATATGAGCTCAGCGGATCGGCCGGCCACTTCTCCAGACGAGAGAGAAGCGCGATGTCCGTCGTCATCATGTGCTCGAGCGCCTGTCGGACGCTCCACGTCCCCTCGGTGGGGACTTTTTCCATCTGGTCGGGCGAGAGCTTGCTCACGAGCGCAATGACCGCGGCGCGCGACGCCTCGTACTGATGGAGGAAGTCGCGTACCTGGTGCTCCTCGAATGGCTGATCCTCTCCGGGCACCAGCGGCGGCGTCTCCAGCTCGCCGACGGAAAGCTTGTCGGGGTCGATGTCCTTCCAGTGATCGATCGCGACGCCGTGCGCCTCGAGCAGCGCGCGGTAATCGGAGAACACACGCCGCGCTTTTGCGATCGCTTCGTCGCGCGTCTTTCCGGACGCCACGCATCCGGGGAGGATGGGGATGATGGCGAGGAAATAGCCAGGCTGCGCTTCTGCCGCATAGATCATCGCTTCAGTCATACCGCCATCCACACCTTCTGCCCGCAGTCGGGGCGGAGCGAACGCACGTTGCCGTCCACCGCGACGCGCAGCGTCCCCGGGCGCTGCTCGATCACCTCGAGCGTGACCCCCGGACGCACGCCCTGCGTGTCGAGGTATTCGAGGAAACCAGGCTCGTGTTCGAACTGGTCGGGGATACGTTCGACGGTGGCGCGCTCTCCGATAGCGAGGCGCTCGAGCGGTCGCGTTGGACGCGGCGTCGTGCCAGGCATGGGGTTGCCGTGCGGGCACGTCTGGGGATCGCCGAGGACGCGTACGAGGCGCTCCTCCATCTCCGGCGACATCGCGTGCTCGATGCGCTCGGCCTCCTCGTGCGTCTTCCACCACTCGTAACCGAGAAGGTCGACCAGCATCCGTTCCGCGAGTCGGTGCCGGCGGACGATCGAGCTCGCGGCCTCCAGCCCGCGCTCGGTAAGACGGACCTCTCTCCGCTCGTCCAGCTGCAGCAGTCCGTCCCGCGCCATGCGATGGACCATCTCCGACACCGACGCCGGCGATATGCGCAGGAACTCCGCGAGGCGCGCGCCGATGACCTGGCCGCCCTCGTCGGCCAGCGTGTAGACGGCCTGGAGGTACTCCTCGGTCGCTGGGGAGGCCTGCGTCGTCATTCTTGACCTGCCAGGTCGGAAATTGTTAGGCTGGCCTCGGGGGTCTGTTAGGCGTCCCTAAGACCGAAGACAGCCGCTACCGAGTATCGCACCGGGAGATGAAGTGAGCGCGGGCGACATCAGTGCGCTGGTCCTCAGTCTTCGCGAGGGCATCGAGATGGCTCTCGTTGTCGGCATCGTTGTCGCCTACCTCGGTCAGATCGGCGCAAAAGGCGCCCGCAAGTGGGTCTGGGCCGGTGCTGTCGCCGCGGCTGGTGTGAGCCTGCTGGCCCTTGGGATCCTCAATGCGCTGAACGCGGAGTTCGAAGGCACCACCGAGCAGATCTTCGAGGGGACGACGATGCTGCTCGCGACGTTCTTCCTGACCTGGATGGTCTTCTGGATGCTCCGCAACGCACGCTATCTGAAGTCCGAGCTGCAACGCGGCGTCGAGGATGTGCTCGCGCGGGGCGGCGTGGCCTGGGGTCTTTTCCTGCTCGTCTTCTTTGCGGTGGTGCGCGAAGGAGTGGAGCTTGCGCTCCTGCTTTTCGCGGCTCCGGGTGAGGGAAAGCTCGTCGGATCGGTGATCGGTCTCGCGCTCGCGATCGGTGTGGGGGTCTTGATCTACGCGTTCGGGCGGCGGGTCGACCTGCGGACGTTCTTCAGGGTCACGACCGTGATCCTCATCCTGTTCGCCGCTGGACTGTTCTCGCATGCCGCTCACGAGTTCGCCGAGGCGGGTCTGCTCGCGCCGATCGAGGGCCCGCTGCTTTGGACGACGCGGGAGTGGCTGCCTGAGGATTCCGGTCTGGGTTCGATCCTCCGGGCGCTGCTCGGGTACGCCGAGTCGCCGCACGCGATCGAGGTCGTCGCGTACGTCTCCTACTTCGTCGGCGTGTGGCTGCTTTCGAAGACCAACTTCATCCGTCCCGCGGTCCGCGCGACAGCGGACGCGACGCGCACCGTCTGATCACCGCGCGCGACCACAACGCGCGCTGTCTGGCGACGTTCTAGATTTGGTCCAGATGTTCACCAAACAGATCGGCATCGACCTCGGCACGGCCAACATCATCGTCTACGTCCGCGGCAAGGGCATCGTCCTCACCGAACCATCGGTGGTCGCCCTCGCGCACGACGATGGGTCGCCGCGACCGCGCATCGTCGCGGTCGGTGAGGAGGCCCGTCTGATGCTTGGCCGGACGCCGGGGAACATCACCGCCATGAAGCCGATGCGCGACGGCGTCATCGCCGACTACGTCATCACCGAACACATGCTCAAGCACTTCATCGACAAGGTCTGCGGTCGGATACGCATCTTCCGTCCCGAGCTCATGATCTGCGTACCGTCAGGCGTGACGAGCGTCGAGCGGCGCGCGGTGAAGGACGCCGCGATCCGCGCGGGTGCGCGCGCGGCGCATCTGATCGAAGAGCCCCTTGCCGCCGCGATCGGCGCGAACATCCCGATCTCGGGTCCGAGCGGGAACCTCATCATCGACATCGGCGGCGGCACAGCGGAGATCGCGGTCATCTCACTCGGCGGCATCGTCGTGTCGCGGAGCGTGCGCGCGGCGGGCAACAAGCTCGACGAGGCGATCGCGAACTTCGTGCGCAAGCGGTACAACCTCATGATCGGCGAGCGCACCGCGGAGGATGTGAAGATCCAGATCGGGTCCGCGCTCGCGATGGACCAAGAGCTCACGATGGAGGTACGCGGCCGCGATCTCATCGCGGGTCTCCCGCGGACCATCACCATCGGGAGCAACGAGATCACCGAGGCGATGGACCCGGTGCTGCAGCAGATCATCACCTCGGTGAAGGCCGTGCTCGAAGAGACGCCGCCCGAGCTGGCGTCGGACGTCATCGATAAGGGCATGGTCCTCTCCGGCGGCGGCGCGCTCCTTCGCAACATGGACAAGCTCCTCACGCAGGTCACCGGGGTCGCCTGCTACGTCGCCGAGAATCCCCTCTACTGCGTGGCCAAAGGCACCGGTCTCGCGCTCGAGCACATCGAATTCTTCCGCAGAAGCCTCGTCGCCGTCCATTAGGTAGGGGTCGTGTCGGCGCGGGTCGACGTGCTCGGCGTGGGCTTCGACCGCGTCCATCTCGCCGCTGCGACCGAGCAGGTGCTGCGCCGTCTCGATGCCGACGAGCGCACCTTCGTGATCACCGCGAACCCCGAATTCGTGATGCTCGCGCGGCGGGACGAATCGGTCGCCCAGATCGCGCGGGAGGCGCAGCTCGTCGTCGCCGACGGCAGCGGAGTCGTCGCCGCATCGCGTCTCCTGGGCGACCCGCTGCCTCGCGTTCCCGGTCGCCTTCTCGTCGACGCGCTCGTGCCGCATCTCGCCCAGCGGCGCTCGCCGATCTTCTTCCTCGGTGCGGCACCCGGCGTGGCGGAACGGGCCGCAGCCGAGCTGCGCCGCCGCGCACGCGGTCTCGTCGTCGCCGGCGTCCACGCCGGATCGGCCGAGCCCGACGACGACGCGGTGTCCGTCGCGCGGATCCGCGACAGTGGCGCGCGGGTGCTGTTCGTCGCGTACGGCATGCCGAAGCAGGAGCGCTGGATCGCGCGCAACCTCGCCGCGTTGCCCGCGGTGCGTCTCGCGGTCGGTGTCGGTGGCGTATTCGATCAGCTCGCCGGCGTTCAGAAGGTTCCGCCCGCCATTTTTCACGCGATTGGTCTCGAATGGCTGTGGCGACTCGTGCGCGAGCCGCGACGGTGGCGGCGGCAGCGGGTCCTGCCGGTGTTCGCGCTGCTGGTGCTGCGGAGGCGCCTCCTGGGCCGATGAAGCTCGCGCTCGCGCACGAGTACTTCGCCGCCCGCGGTGGCGCGGAGCGCGTCGTCGACGTGCTGCACGCGATGTGGCCCGGGGCGCCGGTCTACACGTTCTTTCACGACCGCGCTCGCTACGGTGATCTCGCGCGCTGGGAGCTGCGCACCAGCTATCTGCAGCAGTTCCCGATCGGCGGCGGCATGCATCGCGTGCTGTTGCCGCTGTATCCGAGCGCCGCGCGGCGGCTCCGCGTCGCCGACGACACCGATGTCGTCCTCGTGTCGACCAGCGCGTTCATCAAAGGACTACGGCTTGCCGACCGCACGGTCGAGGTCGCGTACTGCCACTCGCCGACGAGGTATCTGTGGGACTCGAGCGAGGAATATCTGCAGGATGAGGTCCCCGCGCCCCTTCGCGGAGTCGTGAGCGAGCTGCTTGCCGGTCTTCGTGATACCGACCTGGCCTTCGCCTCGCGCGTCGACCGGTGGATCGCGAACTCGGCCGTCGTCGCCGAACGGATCCGCCGGTACTACGACCGCGAGAGCGAGGTCGTGCATCCGCCGGTCGACGTCGACACGTTCACGGCGCAGCGCGAACGCGGAGATTTCTGGGTCTACGTCGGACGGCTGTCCGCGTACAAGCGCGCCGACATCGCCGTTCGCGCGTTCGCTCGGCTTGGCATGCGTCTGGTCGTCGTGGGCGAGGGACGCGAGCGCGCCGCGCTCGAGGCGGTCGCGCGCGACAGCTCGCAGCGGCCGCTGGGGAACATCGCGTTCGCGGGGCGCCTCGATGACGCCACGCTGCGGCAGCTGCTCGGCGCCGCGCGCGGTGTCATTTTCCCAGCGGAGGACGACTTCGGGATCGTGTGCGTCGAAGCGCTCGCGTCAGGTGCGCCCGTCGTCGCGCTCGCAGCCGGCGGCGCGCCCGAGATCGTGCGCGATGGGATCGACGGTGCGCTCGTCGCCAACGCGGATCCCGACGCATTCGCCGATGCAGTGCTGCGCGTCGAGCAGCGCGCGTGGGATGTGGACGAGTTGCGGCGCTCCGCGCGGCGTTTCGATGTGTCACGATTCCGAGACCGCATCCGCCGCGTCGTCGACGATGCGCTCGCGCGCGGGCGGAGCACGCGGGGGATCGCATGAGCAAGCTCAAGGTGGACATGCACACACACAGCGAGTACTCGCCGGACAGCCGCACGCCGCTCCGCGTGCAGGCGGCGGCGATCAAGGCGGCCGGGCTGCACGTCGTCTGCGCGACCGACCACAACACGATCGAGGGCGCCCTGCGGCTGCGCGAGCTCGCGGACGGTTTCCGCGTGATCGTTGGCGAGGAGGTCAGCAGTCGCGACGGCGAGATCATCGGTCTGTTCTTGGAGAGCGCGATCCCGCGCGACCTGAGCGCGGAAGAGACGATCGCGCGGATCCACGATCAGGGCGGGCTGGTCTCGGTGCCGCACCCGTTCAGCCGCAACCGCAGGTTCCATCTGCGGCGCTCTGTGCTCGACCGCGTGTACAAGGACATCGACTGCATCGAGGTCTTCAACGCACGCGAGGCGTTCACGCAGGACAACCTACGGGCGGCGGCGTTCGCCAAGGAGAAAGAGATACCCGGCGCGGTCGGCAGCGACGCGCATCGCGCGGCGGAGATCGGGCGCGCCTGGGTCGAGGTGGAGGACTTCGTGGGTCGTGAGGACTTCATCGCCACGCTGCGTGAGGGCAGCGTAATCGGAAGGCTCACGGGCAACTACATCCACGTGCTGACGCGGCTCGACGTGGTTCGCAAGTGGTGGAACCGCCGGCGCACCAAGAGCCTCATGTGAGCCGCGCACACCCGCCGCACCGTCAAGATCCGCCGCACGTCGAAGACGCGACGATCGAGCAGCTCGCCGAGGTCGCGGGCCACACCGACGACCTTGCCGTACGGCGTCAGCTCTTCGGCATGCGCGAGCTCATCTCCACGATCATCCCCCTCGCTCTCATCGCCGTGTTCGCCCGCAACGTCGACTGGTCCGAGGCCGCGCGGACGATCGGCAGATCCAGCCCGCTGCTCGTCGCCTGCGCGCTCGTGGTCTATTACGCGACGTTCCCGCTGCGCGCGGCGCGCTGGGCGCGGCTTCTGCGCGAAGGCGGCGCGGACATCGAGTGGCGCGATCTCGTGCGGATCCTATTGCTGGGCTGGTTCGTCAACAGCCTCGTCCCGGCGAAGCTCGGCGATCTCTACCGCTCCTACCTGGTGAAGCGCCGCTTCGGCATATCGCTGTCGCGCACGGTCGGTGTCGTCGTCGCGGAGCGCCTGCTCGACCTCATCGTCGTCTTCGGCCTTCTCGTGGTCGGCGGTTACGTCGCGTTCGGTCGAACCGTCCTCCCGGATCTCTGGATCGTCTACGTGACCGGCGCGGTCCTCGGGCTGCTCATTGCGATCGGCCTCGTCGCCATCTACGCCCTCGGACCCAAGATCGCTCGCTTCTTCCCGAGCGAGGTGCGGCGCATCGGGCGCCTGTTCCGCGAAGGCGTACTGCACAGCTTCCGCGCGCTGCCGTTCGCCGGCGCACTGACGCTCATCATCTGGGGCGCAGAGGCGATGCGCCTCATGTTCGTGCTCTGGGCCCTTGGTCTAGAGCTACCGGCCTCGGGCATCGTCTTTGTCGCGGTGGCGACCTCACTGCTCACGACGGTGCCGCTCACACCGGCCGGTTTCGGCTTCGTTGAGATCGCGATGGTCTACGTGCTCACGGAGGGGTTCGGTCTATCGCAGTCGAACGCCGTCGCTGTCGCCGTGCTCGACCGCGCGGTGAGCGTCTTCTCCGTCATCGTCGTCGGCGCAATTGTCTATGCCCGCTCCGACAGATCAGAGAGGGTCGGCGGCTAGTGGTGAGACGCGAAGCCGGCGGCGCGACACCCGCCGCTGGCTGACGGGGCTCGCGCCACTAGACTCGCCGCCATCCGACCCCTCCTGATCGTGTCGGTCGCGGCACTCATCGTTCGCATCGCGAGCGCCGTCGTCGTCGCGCAGCCCGGCTACACCGACGCCTATTACTACTCAGCGGTCGCGTCCCGACTCGCGCACGGCGATGGCCTGACCGCGGACTTCATCTGGAACTTCCTCGAGGCCCCGAGCTTCGCGCACCTCCCGGTGGCGAGCCATCGCTTCTGGGTGCCGCTCGCGACGACGCTGCAGGCAGGTGGCATCACGCTGCTGGGCGGATTGCTCGGCGAGTTCCGCGCGGCGCAGGCAGCCGTGATCGCCGTCGCGGCGTTCCTGCCGGCCGCGACGTACGCCGCGGCGCGTTCGCTCGACGTCTCTTCGCGCTATGCCCTCGCCGCCGCCGCCGCGGTCGGACTCGGCGGCATCTTCGCTCCGGGCTTGGTCGCGACGGACGCATTCGCACCTGCCGCCCTGATCGGAACGCTCTTCTTCATCGCGTTCGCTCGGGCGGCACGCGGCTCGGTCGTCGGCGGCGCGCTCGCGGGTCTGCTTGTCGGAATCCTGTATCTGGCGCGCAGCGAGGGCGCGTTGTTCGGTGTGCCGCTGGTCGCGCTGGCGATTCGACGCGAAACTCGCTTCGCTGGAGCGATCGGCAGTTTGGCGGCGCTCGTCATCGGCGGCGCATGGTTCGCGCGCGACTTGAGCTTGGGCACCGGTGATCTCCTATTCCGAACGGTGCTGCTGGTCCGTTACGAGGACTTCTTCGCCGTCGGAGGCAGCACCGGACTCGGCGGGGTGATTGGTCCAACTGATCGGCTGTCAGCGTTCTTGTCGGCTTGGCCCGCCGTCCTCGCCGCGAAGGGAAGCGCGCTCGCCACGAATCTGATCACGGCCGTCTTCGCGTTCGTCGTCCTTATCGGCCCATTGACCGCAGCGGCGGCGTGGTGGCTGCGCGCTCGACCTCACGTGCGCGCGTGGGCGCAACTGCTCGTCTTCGTATTTCTCGTCGAGTCGCTCGTGTTCACGCTGCATTCGACGCGCGGTTCCTATTTCCATTCTCTCGCCGCGTTCTTTCCGTTCGGCATTGCGCTCGCGGCCGCTGGCGCCGAGCGGCTTGCGTTCACGCGGGGGCAAGGCGTGGCCGCGTGGATTGCTGGTGCGCTTGTTCTGACTGCGGCCATGTCCATCGGTGCGATCGTCCAATGGGACGCGACGTTCAATGCTGCCGCTGGCCTGCGCGCCGCTGCCCTCGACGCCATACCCGCGGGTCCCTTCATGGCGATCGACGCCGCGGCATGGCGGTCCCTCAGCGGGCGACCGGTGATCGTGACGCCCGCAGAACCCGCCTCTTCCGTCGTCAGAAATTCGGTGGTCTGCGAGATCGCGCACCGTTACGGTGCACGGGCGTTGGTGCTCGAAGCGGCGCACTTCAGCGGCTACGACTCGATCTACAACGACGACGTGCGACCATCCTGGCTCGGACCGCCGACGGTTCGGGACACGATCAAGGTCTTCCCGATCTACGCGGACAACGGCTGCCCGTCCGAGATCATCCGGTGATGCGGCTCGATGGCCGCGCGCTCGCGCCGCTGTATGTCGCGCTCGCGGCGTTCGCGCTCGCGCTCGCGACGCCGCCCGGCGATCCGGACACGTACTGGCATCTGGCGTCGGGCAAATGGATGCTCGACCACGGCGCGCTGCTGCGCGCGGATGTGTTCTCGAGCACGGTGAACGGACAGCCGTACAGCGTCGGCGAGTGGTTCGGTGAGATCGTCCTTTACGTCGCGTATCTCGCCGGCGGCTGGACCGGCCTTGTCGTCCTCCGCGGGCTGCTCGTCGCCGTGGCCGCGTTCTTCCTCACACGTGTCGCGCTGCGCGGCGGGACGCCGGTCATCATCGCCGTGCCCGTGAGCTGCGCCGCGCTGCTTCTCTCCGAGATCGTATGGACTGACCGCCCGCACCTGTTCACGCTCGCGTTGTTCCCGCTGTTGCTCGATCTGCTCCTCACCGCACGCGGCGGCCGTCTCGGTGTGCTGCTCGGCGTGCCGCCGCTCCTCCTCGTGTGGACGAATCTCCACGGCGGCTACGCGCTCGGCCTCGCGCTCGTTGGCATCTTCACGCTCGACGCGCTCCTCGAGCGCCGGAATTGGGCATCGAGCGCTTTCGCGATCACCGCGATCACTGCGTTCGCCGCGTCCTTAGTGGATCCGGGCTCGCTCGGTCTCGGCGCCGCCGCGGCCCATGCGACCGCTCCGCCGCGCTTCATCGTCGAGGAGTCGCCGCCGGATGTGACGCGACCCGCCGGTTTCGTCTTCGCGGCGTTCATCATCGGCACCCTTGCGCTCGCGCTGCGCGCCGGTGGCACCCTGCTTGATCTGATGTTGCTCGCGCCGCTGCTATGGCTCGGGCTGTCGGCGCAGCGGCAGATGCCGTACTTCGCGTTCGCGGCGGTGCCGTACATCACCACCGCCCTGCCGCGCGCGTGGTCTCCGCTCGAGGCATGGCTCGCGCGGCGTCGCCCGTACCCGCGGGCCGCCGTCGTCGGGTTCGGCGCGGGCGTCGTGGCGATGGCCCTCGTCGGCCTCGCCTTGGTGCCAAGCGCGCCGAACGAGCGCGCGTATCCGACCGCCGCGCTCGCCGCGGTGCGGTCCAGCTCCGGCGTCCTGTTGAACGAGTACGACTGGGGCGGCTATCTGATCTGGCGTGCCCCCGAGCGGCCGGTGTTCGTCGACGGTCGGCTCTTCCCGTTCCTGCCGGACGTCTTCGCGGACTGGCGCGAGGCAGTCGAGCTGGGGCCGCATTGGAAGGACGTGCTCGACCGATACAAGGTCGCCCAGGTGCTCCTCAGGCCCGATCGCGCGCTCGTCTCGGCGCTGCGGGACCAGGGCTGGCGGGTCGTGAGCGAGGATGCGGTCGCGGTGTTGCTCGAACGACCACGCTGAGACGCGATGGTCGCCGGTTTTGGCGCTTCGCGTCCATATACTCCGCGCACGACACCACAGCCGACGCGACTCATCAAAGAACCGGACGACCTCGAAGCGCAATTCGACGCCCTGGTCGACGCGCTGCGGCGCGATGTCCGGCGCACGCGCCAGCAGGTCGAGAAGTTCTCGCGCGCGTATCAGCGAATGGCGGAGGCGCAGTCGGGCGGAACGGTCGAAAGCGATCTCGACGAAAAGACGCAGCGCGCCTATCGCCGCCTGAAGCAGCTGCAGCTCGTCGCGCAGCACATCGAATCGAGCGTTTCGTATCTCCTCGGGTCCGGCATCGAACCCGAGCCACATGGTGACCGACAGACGCTCGATGTCGCGCAGCGCGTCCTCGAGAGTCTCGAGGCGGAGCGCGAGCGGTTGTACCGCGACGTGCACGACGGCCCCGCGCAGGTCCTCGCCAACGCGATCTTCGAGGTCGACTATCTCGAGCGCATCGCCGAGCGCGCACCCGCCGAGCTCCGACAAACACTTCGCAGCGAGCTCGGCACTCTGCGGGGACAGTTCCGCGCATCGCTCGACTCGGTCCGCGCGATGATCTACGACCTGCGTCCGCCGGAGCTCACCGATCTCGGGCTGGCCGATGCGATACGCAACTACGCGAGCGAGTGGGAGACGCGCTGCGGCATCAAGGTCTCAACCAAGCTCGACACCGCGGAGACGACGATGTCGCCGCAGCAGGAGCTCGCGACCTACCGCGTGCTGCAGGAGGCGCTGCAGAACGTGCACAAGCACGCGCAGGCAGCGGCTGTCGGCATCGTGTGGCAGCGGTCGGCGGGTAACTGGGTACTGCATGTCACCGACGACGGGATCGGCTTCGACCTCGTGAAGGCGGCGCGCCGCGCGAAGTCGGTCGGACTCCTGTCGATGCGCGAACGAGCCGAGCTCATCGGTGGGAGCCTGCAGATCCAATCGAGCCCCGGCAAGGGATCCGCCGTTACACTGCAACTTCCGATCGAGGGCTCCGCGAGCGCGACGCACGGTGAAAGAGGAAGGTCCCTTGGCCGACAAGATTGACCGCACGAAGGACGCGGATCGCAACATCCGCGTCGTTCTCGCAGACTCCAGCCGACTCACGACCATGGGCATCAGCCAGGTGCTGCAGAAGGAAGCTGACCTCGAGCTCGTAGGCACGGCGGCCGATGGCGAGGAAGCGATCGCGAAGACGCTCGAGCTCGAGCCGGACGTGCTCGTCATCGAGGCCGATCTGCCCCGCACCTCCGGCATCAAGGTCACGCAGCGCGTGCGCCGCGAGCTGCCGCACGTCGGCGTCGTCGTCCTCACAGCGAAGGACGAGGAGCAGACCCTCTTCGAGGCGATCCGCGCCGGCGCCGCGGCGTATCTGAACAAGGACTGCGACCCGGTGGAGCTCGTTGACGCGATCCGGAAGGCTCGCGCGGGCCAGTTCATCATCAACGAGAAGGTCTTCAACCGGCCCGCGGTCGCGTCAAAAGTGCTGGCCGAGTTCCGCGAGCTGTCCGTCTACGGTCCGGGGTCGTCGCATGTGTTCGCGCCCCTGTCGCCGCGGGAGGTCCAGATCCTCGACAACATCGCCCAGGGGATGACGAACAAAGAGGTCGCCTACGCTCTGGCTATCTCGGAGCAGACGGTGAAGAATCACATGTCGAGCATCCTGCGCAAGCTCTCCGTGAACGACCGCACGCAGGCCGTCGTGTATGCGATCCGGCAGGGATGGATCAAGGGACCGGAGATGGGTAGTTGAGCGCGGTGGCCCCTGACCTCGCGACCGAGCTCGTCACCGAACAGAAGAAGATCACCGCGGAGGTCCGCGAGCTCGACCTCCTGGTCGAGTCGACGCTCACCGAAGTGAGCCGGCTGAAGGCGCGCGAGGATCAGACGCGGGCTCGCGTCGAGGAAGTCCGCGCCAATCCGGGCAACTTCCAGCGCGAGGAGATCTTCACCGCCACCGACGATCACAATGCCGCGCTCTCGCGGCGCATGACGATGGAGGCCCAGCTCGCCGGGCTGCAGGCCAAGAAGAAGCTCCTCGATCGCGCTCGCGCGCTCGTGACCGCCGCGCAGAACCACGTCCAGACGAGCGATCAGGCGCCGCTTCCTGCTGACACCGCGCCGGTCATCGACGAGAGCCGTCTCCTGCAGGCTGTCGTCGACACGCAGGAGGAAGAGCGCAAGCGCATCGCGCGCCAGGTGCACGACGGACCGGCGCAGGCCATGGCGAACGTGGTGCTCCAGTCGGAGATCAGCGAGCGCCTCTTCGAAGTCGACCCGCAGCGCTCGCGCACCGAGCTCGCCGCGCTGCGGCAGATGGTGAACAAGACCTTGCAGGAGCTGCGCGGCTTCATCTTCGAGCTGCGGCCGATGATCCTCGACGACCTCGGTCTCGTGCCTACGATGCGCCGGTACGTTCAGACCCTCATCGACAAGCACGGGATCCGCATCGACTTCTCCAGCACCGGACGAGACCGGCGGCTGCCGTCCGATGATGAGGTCGCGATCTTCCGGCTCATCCAGGATTCGCTCGTCGAGCGCATCGAGAAAGCGACGGCCAAGGACCTCGTCCTCGGTATGAACTGGAAGGACGACAAGCTCGAGATCCTGCTGCAGAGCGACGGCAAGGAGCTGCCACCCGACGGCGAGCTGCAGTCCGGCCTGCGCCGCAGCGAGCGCCTCGACCTGCTGCACGGTGAGTCGCAGCACGAGACCCGCCCCGACGGCACCGTCGTGCTCAACGTCCACGTCCCGATCCGGAGCGCACCACAGCTCATCTCATGAGCGCTGCGCTGACGCAGTCGCAGATCGCCGCGTTGCTCGAGTCCACCTGCGCGCTCGTCGAAGGCGAGATCAACGCGCTCGGCGATGAGGGCTCGCAGTGGCATCTCGCTCCCGGTGAGTGGTGCGTGAACGAGTGCGTCGGGCACCTCATCGAGGCCGAGCGGCGCGGTTTCGCGGGCCGGATCCGCGACATGATCGCAGCCAGACCGCTGGTCGCGTGGGATCAGGAGGCGGTCGCGCGCGAGCGCAACGACTGCGCGCGCATAAGCCTGAGCCTGTGGATGGAGTTCATGGGGCTCAGGCACGACAGCATCGCGCTCGTGCGGTCGCTCACCGCGGCGGACCTGGAGCGGAGCGGCGAGCATCCGAAGGTCGGCACGCTGCGCGTGAAGGATCTGCTGCAGGAGTGGGTCCATCACGATCGCAATCACACCAAACAGATCCTGTCCGTCGTGCAGGCGCGGGTGTACCCGCACATGGGGAACTCTCAGAAGTTCGTCGGTGAGTAGTACCTAGCGCAGCGCCGACGCGACGCGCTCGCGCCGCTCGTAGATCGGCCAGCGAAGCGAGCCGACCTCAGCCACGCGAACGTAGTGCTCCTCGACCCAGCGGAAGATGAGCTCCATCTCCGGCAGCACTGCGTACTTCGGCTCCCCGAGCGTCCAGCTCGCCCGTTCGCCGCGGTCCAAGGGCGGGACGTCGATGGTGGCGGGCGATGCGTCGACGATCAGGGCAGGCGGCTCGCGCTCGAGCGCGAGGAGCAGCTCGCCGATCCGGTCCGCGCTCTGATAGCCGCGCATGTACAGCGCGTACTGATAGGCGTAGCGGGTGGGCGAGCGCCGGCCCGTCGTGTAGTTCAGCCCACCCTCGCCACCCCAGAACAGGACGAGGTCCGTGCTGGCGGTGTGATCCACGACGTATGCCGTTGCGATTGGCCGCGTCCGTTCCTGATCGTTGGGTCCAACCTCGTGGCGATAGCTGGCGACGGCCGGTATCGCGCTCGCGAAGAACATCACGAAGGCGCCGAGAATGCTGAAGACGACGAGGCGAGGGGAAAGTGCCAGGCGCGCGGCGATGCCTTCGAGCGCCGGTCGTGCCCAGCTCGCGGCGACCGCGGAAAGGATCCCCTGCGTCGCGAGGCAGCCGAGGAAGTACTCGCGGTACGGCCGACCGGTGGCGCTGGCGAGGGCGAAGTCGAGCGGCAGCGCGAGAATCGCTACGAGCAGCAACGGCCGTGTGGCCACCCCGGCGGTCCCACGCGCGAGCTGGACGATCGCCGCCACCCATCCGATAACCGCGATAGGAAGGAGTCCCGAGAAGAGCGTGAGCTTCACGCCCGCGGCCAGTGCGTCGAGGCGATCGAATAGTGACGATCGCGAGTACTCGAGGTTGAAGCGGATCACCTGATCCATGAAGTCGCTCGCGGCGCCGGTCGCGGCGAGGTACACACCGACCGGGAGGGTCACCGCGAGAAAACCGACCGCGCCGAGAAGCACCGCTGGCGCGAGCGCGCCGAGCGATCGAAGGTGCCACGCGCGCGCCGCCTCGGCGAGATAGATCGCGGCCCACATGCCCAGTAACGTCGGCTTCAGCATCAGCGCGAAGGCAGCCGTGATCCCGACGAGCGTCCAGCGCCAGCGGGCCGGACCCGAACGACGTTCCGCGAGATAGAGCGCGATCGCCCCGAACTGCAGCGGTATCGCGTATTCCTCGGGTCGGTTGCCTCCGTCGAGCATGACGGCGATCGCCGTCGTCCACGCCACGACACCGAAGAGCGCGGGCACGAGGCCGAGCGTCCGGTGCAGCGCCCAAAAGCCCACCACAGCGGCTACGAACATCGACGCGAACTCGACCACGGCGACTCCGGGGATGCCACGGTCGGCGAGCGTGACGCCGATCACGTCGAGGTAGTAGATGAGCGGCGGTTTGTGGTCCCACACGTCCCGATACGGAACGCCGCCCTCCTGTACGCGCCGTGCGACGTAGAGGAACAGGCTCGAGTCACGCCCGATGAAGAACTGAAGGCTCCGATCGACGAGCAGCGCGCCCGCGCAGAGAGCGGCGAGCGCGGCGCCGACGAACGCGCGAACTCGTGCGCTCATCGCCGCATCAAGAGGAGCGCGAGAAGCCACAGCGGCGCGACCGGCACGCCGGCTTCGTGGATCAGGACCGCGACGAGCCCGGTGATGATCCACGCCAGCGTTGCTCGGGTCGTGAGCGCGCGCGCCGCGACCGACGGATAAACGAGCACGGCGTCGTGCAGCAGCACGTGCGGCACCGACAGCAGCGTCGCGGGGGAAGCGACCTCCGTGCGGCGCTCTGAACGCGTCCGCAGCACGAGGAGCGCCGCGACGCCCGTCGCCACGGCCGAGAGCGCGAGGCTGGCGAAGGCGGGATCGAAGGACCCGACGCCGAGCCGCCGCGCGAGCGACGCGAGGCCAAGCTCACCCGGGCGAAGCTCCGCCGCCGCCGGCGCGAGAAGGTCGAGGTAGCGAGCGGCGCCGTCGAATCCGACCATGAGCAGCGAGACGAGCGCGATCGCAGCGACGATGAGCAGGAATGGAACGCGCCGCTGCCGATCCACGAGCGCGATCAACGCGAACAGCGGCAGTAGCTGCGGGCGCAGCGCCAGCAGACCGAGCAGCGCGCCACTCGCCGCCGGTGGCGCGCGAAGCGATGCGGCCAGGGCGAGCAGCATCAGCGGCGTCGTCTGACCCTGCGCGAGCGCGATCGTCGATGGTGGCGCGAGCAGGGCGAATGGAAAGAGGCGCAGACGCTGGTCCGGGGCGGCGAGCGGCGCCATCAGGAGCGCGGAGGCGGCAAGCGCGGCCACGCCGAGCGTGAGCATCACCGCATACGCGACGTCGAACGGAAGCGCGCCGATGGGCGCGAGGATGAGCGACAGCGCGGGTGGATTCGGATTGTTGAGGAACACGGTCCGCTCGGGGAGGGTGGCGTGTTCCATGGCGAAGATCGCGTCGCGGTCGGTCACCGCGCCGCCGTTCCCAGTGGCGACCAGGCGCGCCGAGGCGTAGATCGCGATGAAGTCGAACCCCGCCGGCTCCGAGCGCTGCGTCACCCATCCGATGAGCCACGCCGCCGCGCATATGAGCAGAACCGCCGGCGCGCGTCGGAGCACGCGCGCATGCTAGGTGAGGCTCAGGCGCCGCCGATGCTCGTGAGCGCGATGCCCTGGTAGTAGTGCTTCAGGATCTGCTCGTAGTTCGCGCCGTTCAGGGCCATCCCCTGCGCGCCCCACTGCGACATGCCGACGCCATGGCCGAACCCACGGCCGTAGAAGATCACGCGCGGCGGCAGCTTGTAGACGGCCCCGGTGATCCGGATCGCCGTGAGCTCGCGGTCCTCGTTGAGGATCCGCTCGTAGGTCGTGCCGAGGAGCTCCGCCCCGAGGATGCCCATGTCGACCAGACGGGCGGTATCCCGCCACGAGACCCACTCCGCCTCACCGCCCTCGGTGAACTGGACCGTGAAGAGGCTGCTCTTGAGCCCGAAGTAATAACGCGTGAGGTCCTTGCCGATGTCGCGCGATCCCGCGGTGCCGACGACCCGTGCCAGCGTGACGCGGCCCGCGCTCGTGACGCGGACCAGTTCGATGCGCTGCGGCACGCCGACGTTGATGCCACGCGAACGCAGGTAGTCGCCGAGCTGCGGCGCGGTGAACTCGCGATTCCACTCCCAGCTCGTCTTGCCCCACCCGCTGTCCTTCGCCAGCTCGTCGCCCGGTGATGGGACGCTGCGCAGATAGGGGAGCGCGTTCGCGTACACGTTCTCCGAGTCCTCGGTGACGCCGCCGGCGTTCGCGGAGTAGAGCGCCTCGATCGGCGAGCCGCGGTACGTCGCGACGATGCCGGCCGTGCGTTCGACGGCGCGGACGGTTGAGTCCGCCTCGGTCCCAATGCCGCCGTATTCCTGATCGCGCGTGTCACCCTCGAGGTCGTACGTCCCATGTTTGTGCAGATGCGTCACGAGATATGTGCGCGCCGCGATCGCCTGCGCCGCGAGCGCTTCACCGTTCCAGCTTGACGGTGACTCTGCGCCCGTGACCGATGCGAGGTAGCGGGACGTCTCGACCTGGTTGACGACGATCATGTCGCCCGAGTCGTCCGTCGTGACCTCGAGCACGCCGCGGAACAGCCGGCCCGCGAAGTTGAGATAGCCGAAGTCGGCGACGAAACGGATCACGCCGACGCGCGAGGCCGACAGCACCGGTGTCCCTAGGGCATCGTCGGACCCGGCGAGCAGCGAGACCTCGAACGGGATCGTGACCAGCTTTCCGCTCACCTGCGCTTCGCGCGCCGCCCGCCGTGCATCGCGCAGAAGCTCGAGGCGGCTGGCTCGCTCCTCGCTCGTCATACCTTCGTGAGGCGGCGGCAGCGTCACCGGCTCGCCCTCGACCCGCTGCACGTTGGTGCGCGCGACGATGCGCTGTCCGCCTTTGTAGAGGACCGTGCCGTCTTCGGTGGTCGCGATCATCGCGCCGGTGGAGCCGATGAGCGCGTATGAGGTGCCGTAGAGGGAGACGTTCACGCGCACCGTCGCGGGCACCGCGGCGAGCGTGACCGCGCGGGCGGGCTCGGACAGTGAGAGCGTCGATGCGGCGATGACGACGCACGTCGCGAGGTGGCCGAGAATCGTTCGCCGTTTCACGGCTCCCCTCGGTACACCTCCGGCTTGAGCACGCCGATGAACGGCAGGTTGCGGTACCGCTCGGCGTAGTCAAGCCCGTATCCCACGACGAACTTATCGGGGATCTCGAACCCGCGATAGTCGATCCGGATCGGCACGATGCGGCGCGCGGGCTTGTCCAGCAAGGTGCACAGGCGAACGGACGCGGGCTGTTTCGAACGCAGGTGCTCGATCACATAGGAAAGCGTTTGACCGGTGTCGAGGATGTCCTCGACGACGACGACGTCACGGCCCTCGATCGATTTCGCGAGGTCCTTGAGGATGCGCACGTTGCCGCTCGACTCGGTCGCCTCGCCATATGACGAGACCTCGAGGAAGTCGAGCGCGAGCGGGATCGGCATCTGGCGCATCAGATCCGCGAGGAACGGCAGCGCGCCCTTGAGGATGCTCACGAGGACGAGATCCTTGCCGCGGTAGTCGTCGGAGATCGCGGCGCCCAGTCCGCGCACCTTCGCCGCGATCGCCTGCTCGTCGATGAGCACTTCGGCGATGTCGTCGGCAGGTGTGGCAGCGCGGAGGACCGTCATCGGTCGTCCGATTGTCTCACTCGGCACCGCTGTCTCAGCTGCACGGCGCGCGCCCTAGCGGCGGACGCGTGTCAATACGCCGGCAATGACGGCAATCGCCAGGATGGCGGCGCCCGCGATGATCAGCGACGACGAGCCGCCGCCGTCGCTCGACGCTGCTGGAGCGGCCGCCGTCTCGCTTGGCACCACGACCGCGACGGTCGGCGCGGCCGATGTCGCGATCGCGGTCGCCGTCGGCGTGGGACTCGTGGTCGGTGTCGGCGGGATCGTCGGCTCAACGGTCGGCACGGCTGTTGGCTGAGCGGTCGGCGCCACGGTACGCGCGACCGTCGGTGCGACTGTGGGCACGGGCGTGGCGACCGCTCGCACGATGACCGTCCCCATCATCGCCGCGCCGTGGATGCCACAGACGTAGGGAAACGTTCCGGCTGCGTTGAACGTCAGTGATCCGCTTTGGTTCTGCGATAACACCGGGGTCTGGCCCACGCCGTTCACCACCGCGCTATGTGCCGCCGCGTCTTTGTTGGTCCACGTCACCGTGTCGCCGACGCTGATCGTCAGGCTGGCAGGCACGAAGGCGAATCCGGAGATGTTGACGCTCGCCGTCGCTCCAGCCGCGGTGGACGCGAGCGCGATGAACAGGAGAAGGGCCGCCAGGGCCGCAAGCCGCGCGGCCCGCGGTCTCATCGGCGGCGGAGCAGCATGCCGGCGCGCGCGAGCAGGTACAGGACGAGCGCGCCGATGCCGGCGTAGACGGCGGCGCGGCCTGTGTCGAGGCTCGGGTCTGTCGCTCCTGCCGGCAGCACCGGACCTTCGTCCGCGCCGCGGACGACGACACCGGCGCTCGGGATCGGGGTCGGGGTCGGGGGCACGAACGTCGGCGCGCCACCAGCCACCGCGGCGATCGCGCCCTCGGCGGGATTCACGACCACCACGCCCGACATGCTCTGACCGTGCAGGCCGCAGATGTACTTGTACGTGCCGGGTGCGATGAACCGCAGCGACGCGCTCTGGCCCAGTCCGAAGCTCTCCGTCTGCCCGAGCCCGGTGAGGAAGACGATGCTGTGCTGGGCGCTGTCGCGGTTCGTCCAGGTCACGGTGTCGCCGGCAGTGATGAACAGCACGTCAGGCCGGAACGCGAAGCCCGAGATCTCGACGCTCTGCGTCGCCGCGGACGCGCTCGTCGCGAGCGCGAAGAACAAGAGGGCGCACGCGAACACACCGAAGCGAGCCGCTCTCATCCGCACGCACGTACGATACCGGCGTGCCCGTCGCCTCGCCGCCGTTCGCCGCGCTCGCGGGCGAGGCGGCGCGACTCGGCGTAACGCTCACATCCGAGCAGACGGCGGTCTGCGAGCGGCTTGCCAACGAGCTCATCGAACGCAATACGTACGTGAACCTCACCGCGATCACCGAGCCGCAGGACATCGCCCGCAAGCACTTCCTCGACTCGTTCACCGCGCTCGCCGTTCGGCGCTGGACCGGCCGCGAACGCGTGATCGACGTGGGCAGCGGCGCGGGTTTTCCGGGCCTCGCGCTGCGCATCGCGTTACCCACCATCCGATTGACGCTGGTCGAGTCGGTGGGGAAGAAGGTCCGTTTTCTCGAGGACGTGTGCGCGCTTCTCGGACTGACTGACGTCGAGATCCGCAACGAGCGTGCGGAGACGCTCGGTCGCGAGCGTCGCGATCGATACGAAGTCGGCACGGCGCGCGCGGTTGGCACGCTCGGTCAGGTCAGCGAGTACATCCTTCCTTTTCTGCGCCTCGGCGGCGACGCGATCGTGTGGAAGGGACGGGTCGACGCGGAGCTGCCGGGCGCGCAGAGGGCGTGCGCGGCTCTCGGCGGCGAGATCGCTTCCATCGTGCCGACCGCCTCGCTCGGGGTCGGCGACTTCCTGCCCGGTCGCAATCTCGTCGTGGTGCGGAAGACCCGCGCGACTCCGATGCGCTACCCGCGCACGTCGGCCGAGGCGCGGCGCCGCCCATGGTGATCGTCCCATCGGTCGACGTGCGCGGTGGTCGAGTCGCGTATCGCGGCGCCGTCGGCTCGGACATCGCGCCGAGCGGTCTCGCGACACGCTACGTCCGCGAGGGCGCGGAGGAACTGCATCTCGTCGACCTCGACGGCGCCGAGCGCGGCGACTACGCGAACGCGGACCTGCTCGCGGACATCGCACGCGCGGCTCGCGTCCCGTGCCGCCTCGCGGGCGGCATCTCTTCGCTCGCGAAAGCGGAGGACGCCATCGCGGCGGGCTTCGCGGGCGTGCTGTTCTCGAGCGCCGTGTTCGGCGACGACACGCTGCTGCGACGCATCGCGCGTCTGGGCGATCGCGCGATCGTGGAGATCGAGGCGGATCACGGGGCGCTCGCGCCGCGCGGCGGTGACGCCGACCTGATTCGGCGGGCGTCAGGTCGCGACGCGGCGGAGGCAGCGGAGATCGCCGCGCTCCGCGGGATCCGCGCACTGTACGTCGTCGACACCAGCGCGGACGGCCGCCTTGGTGGGCCACCGCTCGTCCTCATGGAGCGTCTTCGCGCGAAGATCGGAGCCGAGACCGCCATCCACACCGGCGGAGGCGTGCGCGACGTGGACGACGTGCGCGCGCTCGCGCGCTGGGGCGCCGCATCCGTCGTGATCGGGCGCGCGTTCCTCGAGGGCCGCTTCACGCTCGCCGAAGCCAAGGCCGCGTGCGGGTAGGGCTCCTTTCCGACATCCATGCGAACCTCGTCGCGCTCGAGGCGGTCCTCGCTTCGCTCGGGAAGGTCGAGGCGCTGTGGGTGACCGGTGACACCGTCGGATACGGACCGGACCCAGGCGACACGCTTGCGCTCCTGCGGGAGCGAGGCGCGCTGCTCGTTCAGGGCAACCACGACCGCGCCGTCGCGACCGGCGAGGGCCTCGAGTTCTTCCACGATCGCGCGGCCGAGGCGGCGCTCCTGCATCAACGGTGGCTCTCGTCCGAGGAGCGCGACGCGCTCGGCGCGCTGCCGACCGTCGTGACGGCCGACCGCTTCACGCTGTGCCACGGCAGTCTCCGCGATCCGCTCTGGGAATACGTGACGACGACGCGCGCGGCAAGGGCCACGCTTGAGCTCGCCGAGACCGATCACTGCTGCAACGGGCACACGCACGTCCCGGCCTTTTTTCATCTCACCGCGAACGGCGCGAAAGCGTCGCGCATCGCGGCGGGAAAGGCGTACCGCCTCGAAGAGCGGACGCTCGTCAACGCCGGTAGTGTCGGGCAGCCACGCGACGGCGATCCGCGAGCGGCGTACGCCGTGCTCGACACCGACGCCTGGACCGTCGCCTTCTATCGTTCGTCGTATGACGTGGCCGAGGTGCAACGACGTATCCACGCGCGCGGACTTCCGGAGATGTTCGCCGATCGCTTGGCGTTCGGCGTCTAGTGCCGCACTCGCGCTCGTTCTGCTCGCGGCGTGCGGCGGCACGGCGGGCAGCGGCGGTGCCGTGAGTCCGTCGCCGTCGTCACGTTCGGTCGCGTTCACCGAAGTGGCGACGACCGCGCAGGCGCGGAACGACTCCGGCCCGACGCTCATCGTCGGAACGAGCGACGCGTCGCAGGCGACCATCCTCCGCCTCGTTCCGGGCGCGACCGCGTCGGGCGGCCGCGTGATGGTCGCCGTGTTCCAGGGTCAGAAGCACACCGGAGGCTATTCCGTCCACATCAACGCGATCGAGCGACGCGGCGATCAGCTCGTCGTGCGTGCGACCTTCGCGAGTCCCTCTCCCGGCGGGATCGTGACGCAAGTGCTCACGGCGCCCGCGCACGTCGTGTCGATCGCCGTTGCCGACGCGGTCGGCATCCGCGAAGCGATCCTGTTCGACGACCGCGGCTACGAGATCGCGCGCATGACGACCACCTAAACAACTTCTCAAAATGCTCGCGTCCCTAGACTCGGCGAGGTTGAGGGGCCCGTGAGCGACGAGCGCGATCCGACATCCGCGGCAGACTCCGGACGGACGAGCCTCGAGCGTCGGGAAGAGCGGCGAGGACAGCGGCCCGGGGATCGCGTCGTGCGGATCGTGCGCCCGCCGGAGTTCAAGCGCACCACCGGTGGGTTCGTCGCCACCGACGCCGCGCTCGAGTCCGAGACCGGCGTCGGCCGCGCGTGGACGAACATCCGCCGCGCGTTGATCGGCCGGCGATTGGCCACGGCCGAGGAGCACAGCGAGCGCGTCTCGAAGAAGATCGGTCTCGCGATCTTCGCGTCGGACAACATCTCGTCCTCGGCCTACGCGACCGAGGAGGCGATGCGGATCCTCGCGCTCGCCGGTGTCGGCGCTGTCGCCGCCCTCACGCTGCCTCTGACGGTCGCGATCGTCGTCGTCCTGGCCATCGTGGTCGTGTCGTACGTGCAGGTCATCAAGGCCTATCCGAGTGGCGGTGGCAGCTATGTCGTCGCGAAGGAGAACCTCGGCGTGGTACCCGGCCTTGTCGCGGGGAGCGCGTTGCTCGTCGACTACTTCCTCACCGTCTCCGTGTCCGTCGCCGCGGGTGTGGCCGCGATCACGAGCGCCTTCCCCGATCTCCATCCGGGGCGTGTCGGCATCGCGGTCGGCCTCGTCGTGCTCCTGACGATCGGAAATCTGCGCGGCATCCGCGAGGCCGGGAACATCTTCGCCGCGCCCACGTACCTCTACGTCCTTGCGATCTTCGGACTCATCGCGATGGGTTTGTGGCGAGCCGTTTCCGGCGACCTCCCCAGCGCACCTGTGCCCATCCAGTCTTTCCTGCCGGCAGGCACGCAGCCGCTCACGTTGTTGCTGCTGTTGCGGGCATTCGCCTCTGGCTCGGTCGCGCTGACGGGCACCGAGGCCGTCGCCAACGGCGTACAGGCGTTCAAGAAGCCCGAGGCTCGCAATGCTCAGATCGTCCTCGTTGTGATGGGCTCGCTCTTCGGCACGATCTTTCTTTCGATCAGCTTCCTTGCAACATCGATCGGTATTCAGCCGGATCTGAGCGAGACCGAAACCGTCCTCAGTCTCCTGGCGCGCTCGCTCGTCGGCACGAGCTGGTATTTCTACCTCGTCCAGTTCTCGACGGCTCTGCTGCTGATCCTCGCCGCGAACACCGCGTTCAATGGGTTCCCACGCCTCGCCTCGATCATGGCGGTCGACCGCTTCATGCCCAGGCAGTTCGCGCAGCGCGGCGATCGGCTCGCGTTCAGCACGGGCATCGTGGCGCTCGCGCTCGTGTCTTCGTTCCTCATCGTCGCGTACGACGCGAGCGTCACCGGCCTCATTCCGCTCTACACCGTGGGCGTCTTCATCGCGTTCACGTTGTCCCAGGGGGGCATGGTCCGGAAGTGGCTGCGCGACCGAAGCCGCGGCTGGCAGCTCGGCACGGTGATCAATGGCGCCGGCGCGATCGCGACCGGTGTCGTCGCGATCGTCGTTGGGATCAGCAAGTTCCAAGTGGGCGCCTGGATGGTCATCGCGATCCTGCCGGTGCTCGTCGCCATGCTGTATGGGATCAACCGCCACTACCGTTCGATCGAGGACATCCTGCTCATCGCCACGACCGTCCCGGTGCGCGTGCGACCGACCGTGCCCAGGATCGTCGTACCCATCAGCCGAATCGACCGTGCTTCGCTGCGAGCGCTGAGCATCGCAGGCGGCCTCGGCGGTGAGGTCCACGCCGTGCACATCTCGTACGACGCCGATGGCGCGAAGGCGTTCAAGCGGCGGTGGCAAAGCGTCGTGGGCGAGACGATCGCGCTCGATACCATAATCTCGCCATATCGTGCGCTCATGCCACCGCTGCTCAAGTATCTCGACGCGATCGACCGGGATGGCCCCGGACGGCCCGTCATCGTCGTCCTCGCGGAGTTCGTGCCGCGGCACTGGTGGGAAGCCCTGCTCCACAACCAGACCGCGCTGCTGTTGAAGCTACGGCTATTCGTACGGCGCAACACGGCCGTGCTCGACGTCCCGTATCACCTCGACGACCCCGAGCCGCTGGACGCGGAGGGTGAGCGACCGGGGCGATAAGGGGCCCAAGGAAGGCGCCGACGCGCCTTCACTCGAGGAGCGCGCCACCCACTCCGGATCGAAGATCGGCGACCGCCGCGTCCGGATCATCCGCCCCGCGGCCAGCGAGTTCCGTCGACGCGGCGGCCACTACGTCGCGACGCCGCGCGTCGACGCGGCGCAGGGCCGGCTCGGACGTGTCTACGCGCGGGCGCGCCACATCCTGTTCGGCGCTCGTCTCACCTCCGAGGAGGAGGCCGGCGAGCGGCTCTCGAAGAAGACCGGTCTCGCGATCATGGCCTCGGACAACATCTCGTCCTCCGCCTACGCGACCGAGGAGGCGATGCGCGTCCTCGCGTTCGCCGGCGGGGCGGCGCTCGCGCTCACCATGCCGATCGCGATCGCGGTGTGCGTGGTGCTCGCCGTGGTCGTCCTCTCCGAGTCGCGCGTCATACGCGCCTATCCGAACGGGGGCGGCAGTTACATCGTCGCCAAGGACAACCACGGCGTGCTCCCGGGGCTCGTCGCCGCGTCGGCCCTTCTCATCGACTACGTCCTGACGGTCGCGGTGTCGTCGGCCGCGGGCGTGGCCGCGATCTCGAGCTTCGTTCCGGCGGTGCACGACCACCGCGTGCTGTGGTCGCTCGGCCTCATCGCGCTGCTCACGGTCGGCAACCTGCGCGGCATCCGCGAGGCCGGCGTGATCTTCGCCGCGCCGACCTACGTCTACGTCCTCTCGCTCCTGGGGCTCATCGGCTACGGTCTGTTCCGCGTCGCGTCCGGCGACATGCCCGTCGCCGTCTTACCGCGCGACGCCTTCGAGCCTGAGGGCATCGAGCCGCTGACGGCGCTCCTCGTCCTGCGCGCGTTCGCGTCCGGCTCCGTCGGTCTTACCGGAAGCGAGGCGATCGCCAACGGCGTTCCCAACTTCAAGCCACCAGAGTCGCGCAACGCCGTCATCACGCTCGTCTGGATGGGGACTATTTTCGCCACGCTTTTCCTTGGGCTCACGTATCTCGCGACGCGTATCGGCATCGCGCCCGATCAATTCGAGTTCGAAACGGTCAACAGCATGCTCACGCGATCGCTCGTGGGCGACGGCACGTTCTTCTATTACCTGGTGCAGATATCGACGGCGATCATCCTGCTGCTCGCCGCGAACACCGGCTTCAGCGGCTTCCCGCGACTGGCGTCGGTGCTCGCCGACGACCGATTCATGCCGCGACAGTTCGCCTTCCGTGGCGAGCGCCTCGCCTTCTCGTTCGGGATCATCGCGCTGGCGCTCATGTCCGCGGCTGTCCTCGCCGCCTTCCACGGGAGCGTCACGGAGCTCGTTCCCCTGTACACGATCGGCGTTTTCGTGGCATTCACGTTGTCGCAGAGCGGCCTGGTGCGGCGCTGGTGGCGTCTCCGCAATCCCGGGTGGCGTCTGAGCATGGCCATCAACACCTTCGGCGCCATCGTCACCGGCACCGTGCTCGTCGTCGTCGCTTTCACGAAATTCCTGTACGGCGCCTGGATGGTGCTGCTCGTGATGCCGATCCTCGTCGGACTGCTCTTTGCGATCAATCGTCATTACCGGACCGTGCACGACGCGCTTCTCTTGGACCGGCCGGACGAGCCCATTCCGGTGCTGAAGCCACCGGTCGTCCTGATCCCCGTCGCGCGGCTCGACCGCGCGACGTTGCAGGCGGTCGCTTTCGCGCGCTCGATCTCACCCAGCGTGCGCGCCGTGCACATCGCCAGCACGGCCGAGAGCGCCGAGGAGTTCGCGCGCCGCTGGCGGCGGTGGACGTCGGAGGTGCCGCTGGATGTCATCGAGTCGCCGTACCGTTCGCTCCTGCAGCCACTTCTGAAATACATCGAGCGCATCGACGAGCGCGACGATCGTCCGATCACCGTCGTGCTCGCGGAATTCGTGCCGCGCAACTGGTGGGAATGGATCCTTCACAGCCAAACGGCCCTGCGCCTCAAACTGTCGCTGCTCTTCCGTCCGAACACGATCGTGATCGACGTTCCCTATCACACAGAGGACCCGGGTCACGGCGTCACACCGCGCAAGCCCGAGGATTCATCGCAGTAGACTCCCGCGAGCCATGCAGTTGAAACGCATTCTCGTGCCGCTCGCGGGCACGAGCGTTGACGTGGAGGTCCTCCGTGTAGCGATCGCCCTGGGGAAGCCCGCGAAGGCGGAGATCGTGGCCATCCACGTCATCGAGGTCCGGTGGAATCTGCCCCTTGACGCGGTCCTCGAGCCGGAAAGCGAGCGCGGCGAGGGCGTCCTCGACGACGCGGTGAAGGTCGCGGAGCAAGCGGGAGCACACATCGAGACGGAGCTCGTGCAAGCGCGTGAGGCCGCTGCCGCGATCATCGACACCGCGCGCGATCGAAAGTCCGACCTCATCGTTCTTGGGATGCCGTTCCGCAAGCGTTTAGGCAGGGTGTACGTTGGCAAGACAGTCCAGGGCGTCTACGTCGGAGCGCATTGTGCGGTGCTCGCGTATCGTCAGGAAGAGACACGGTGAACATCGTCATAGTCGGATGCGGGCGGGTCGGCGCGTTCCTCGCGGGCCAGCTCGACAAGGCTGGTCACGCGGTCACGATCGTCGACCTCGACCGCGGTTCGTTCGTCCACCTACCAGCGGATTTCGGCGGCACGACGCTGCTCGGCAACGGCACCGACCTCGACGTGCTGCGGACCGCGGGCATCGACAAGGCCGATGCTATCTTCGCGCTCACGCAGGGTGACAACCGGAACCTCATGGCCGCGCAGATCGCGCGCCAGATCTTCGGCGTCAAGCGCGTGATCGCGAAGGTCAACGATCCGATCCGCGCGGCGCTCTACCGTGCGCACGAGATCAGCACGGTCTCGCGGACCACGATCCTCGGCACGCTGCTCGAGGCGATGCTCATGGGCGACGCGGAGGTGGGAAAGGTGCTGATCGAGAAGTCGAAGGCGGCGGAGGCCGCGATGGCCGGGGAGCTGGGCTAGGTGTATTTCGTCATCGCCGGCGGCGGCGAGGTCGGCTTCCATCTCGCCAAGGCGCTCCTCGAGTCATCGCACGAGGTGATGCTCCTCGAGAGCGACCGCCGCCGTGCGCAGGTCATCGAGGAGAAGCTCGGCTCGGTGGTCCTCAACGCACCGGCCGACGAGGGACGCTATCAGCTGGAGGCTGGGTGCCAGCGAGCCGATGCGGTCATCGCGGTGACCGGCGAGGATCCCGCGAACCTGATCATCTGTCAGCTCGCGAAGTGGAAATGCAACGTGCCGCGTGTGATCGCGCGCGTCAACGATCCGAAGAACGAGATCGTGTTCAAGGCGCTGGGCATCGACGAGACGATCTCGTCGACGCGCGTGATCATGAACGTGATCGAGCAGGAGCTGCCGTCAGGGGGATTCCTTCCGCTCATGCCGCTGACCGGCTCCCACCTCGAGCTCATCGAGGCGGAGATCGCAGCGGGAACGCCCTCGGCGGGCAAATCGATCGGCTCACTGGGTTTGCCGGACGGCGCGGCGATCGGCGGCATCGTGCGCAAAGGCGCCGTCGTGCACGCCGACGACACGACGAAGCTGCAAGTCGGCGATCGGATCGTCGTGCTCTCGCCCACGAAGGTCGAGGCCGACGTTCGGAAGGCGCTTTTCGGCTAAGCCCCGGCGCGGTCGCCCTGGCCGTCGCTGGCCAGGTGGTACGGCACGTCGACGACAACCGTGTTCGGCCTGAAGAACAGGCGGACCTTCAGCCGCAGAGCGGTCTGGTCGTGGAGCACGTATTCCCAGAAGTGATGCGGGACGAACTCCCCGAGCACGATCGTGATCGGCCGTTCGTCATCCTGGCGCGCTCGTGCATCGAAGTACGCGAGCAGCCGCGGGATGAGCGCGCGATACGGCGATTCGATCACGACCAGCGCGATGCCATCGTCGCGTGCGCGCCAGCCTGCGCGCATCCGCTCGGCAGCGGCCACGCTATCCGCGATATGGACGGCCGTGACGTCCGATGAGATCGCGCGGGCGAACCCCAGCGCGCGCAGCGCCGCTCGATCGAGGCGCGCGACCGGCACGATCACCTGCGGCACCGCCATGCGCTGCACGAGATCGGGCGACGGCAGTACGGCCGAGTCGTCGGCGACCTCTGCATCCTCCTGCGTAGCCAGGTCTCAAGCGTGCGGCGCGACTGCTCAACGCCGGGTCATCGGAATGGGCCGCGCGCTCAAAGTTCGCTCAACACGGGCGGCCTCGCGGAGTCAGGCCTCCTCGGTGAGCAGGCGGTACCCGATCCCGGGCTCAGTGGCGATGTATCGGGGCTTCTGCGGATCCTGTTCGAGCTTCTTGCGAAGGCGTGCCACGTAGACGTGCAGGTAGTGGTCTTCGTCACCGTATTCCGGTCCCCAGACCTCCTGGAGCAACATCGCGTCGGTCACGACCCGGTCCGCATGGCGCACCAGCGCCGTAAGGAGCGCGTACTCCGTCGGCGTCAGATGCAGCTCTTCGCCATCGACCGTTACGCGCCGGTGTTCGACGTCGACGGTGAGGCCGCGCGAGCGGAACACGGGCTCGTCGGTCCCCGACCGGAGCGTGTGCCGCAGCGCGACGCGGATCCGCGCCAGGAGCTCCTGGACGCCGAACGGTTTCGTCAGGTAATCGTCGGCGCCGAGGTCGAGCGCGCGCACCTTGTCGCGTTCCGCGCCGCGCGCCGATAACACGATGATCGGTGCGCGCCCTCGTCCGCGGAGAGCGCGGATGAGATCGAGACCATCCAGGTCGGGAAGGCCGAGGTCGAGCAGGATGAGGTCCGGATGCGATTCCGCGCGTTCGAGCGCTTCGCTCCCCGAAACCGCGACCTCGACGCGAAAGCCCCGGCTCCCCAGATTCGCGCGTACGGCACGGACGATCGCGGGCTCGTCATCGACGAGCAGGATGCGCGCGCCGGTGGCCGGACTCATGTCTTCGCGGCGGTCGTGTGCGTTCTCACGGGTTGTTCGATCGGCAAGGTGAAGCGGAATACCGCACCGCCCTCCGCGCTGTTGCGTACGGAGATGCGGCCGCCGTGCGCCTCGACGAGACCGCGCGCGACGGCGAGTCCGAGACCCGTGCCGCGAGGCGTTCCGCCGGAGGGACCGCGGAAGAACGGCTCGAAGACCCGATCGAGCGCGTCGTTCGGCACGCCCGGCCCATCGTCCGAGACTTCGACGATCGCCTCCGCACCCGTGACCTGCGCGCTGATCACGATGGCCGTTCCCGGACGCGTGTGGCGCGCGGCATTCTCGATGAGGTTCGAAAGGACCTGGTCGATCTCGACGTAGTCGAGCGAGATCGGCGGAAGGTCTTCGGGCACATGCACTTCGACCGGGTGGTCCTGTGTGAGCGGTCGCAGGCGTCCGACCACGTCGTCGATGAGGGCGGCGAGGTCGTACCAGCTCCGCTCGGGGTGCAGCGTTCCGGACTCCATCCGGGAGAGATCCAGCAGATTGCTGACGATCCGGCTGAGCCGACGCGCCTCGGTCTCGATGTCCGAGAGGAAGCTCTCGCGCTCAGCCTCCGTCCAACGTACGTCGGTCTGCCGCAGGCTGCCCGCGGACGCGACGATCGAGGCGAGCGGCGTGCGCAGGTCGTGCGACACGGCACCGAGCAGAGCGTTCTTGAGCTCGTCCGTGCGCCGCAGGATCTCCGCCTCCGTCGCGCGCCGACGCAGTCGTGAGCGCTCGATCGCGCCAGCGAGCTGTGTGGCGACCGAGCTAAGGATGCGATCGTCCGCAGGGTGGGGCCGAGGCGATGCGCGCACGATCGCGAGCGTGCCGGTCCGCCGCCCGCCTGCCTTAAGCGGCACGGCGTGCACCCGCTCATCGCGTGGGGCGCTGCCTGGGCCGTGAGGGTTCATCACGCGGATCCAACGCGCCCCGGATCCAGTCGCGGAACGAGGGGAGGGGATCCAGGCGGCGAGCGAGCCGATGTTGGCAGCAGCGAGCGCCGAAGCGTCACCCGCGATCGTCCGCTGCGGGAGACCATCGTCTTCGAGCTCGACCATCACGCCTGTGACGCCAAGGCCTTCGCGCAGGCGTTCCGTCACCGACGCCAATGCGGTTTCGAGATCGGGCTCGCCGAGCACGCGAGCGACCTCGAACATGAGCGTGGCGTCACGTGCGCGATCCGCGGCTTCATGCGCACGGTCGCGCTGGTCCGCGGCGAGCTGACTGGTGATCACCGCGGTGACGAGGAACAGCACGAGTGCGAACCACTCTTTGGGGTCGCCGACGCTGAGGGTGTGCGTCGGCTCGACGAAGAACCAGTTGAACGCGAGGAACGACGCGATCGACGCTGTGATCGCCGGGCCGCGGCCGAGTCGGGTAGCGGCGCCCAGCACCGCCATGAGATAGAGCATCGAGATATTCGCCACCTGCGCGCGGGCCTCGATAACGCCGATGACGACACTGACCAGCACGACTGCCGCGAGCGCGGCCGCATATCCACGAAGAGGAGCGATGCGCCCCATCGGAGCGAGCATACGCGGCGCTAACGCGCGAGCGCGGCTTCTTCGACGCCCGGCATCGCGAGGCCAGACGCGACGCTGGTGAACGTCGCCGCGTCGCGGACGCGCGCGTTCGGGAAGCGACGCGCGAGGAGCGCGCGGAAGGCTGGGATCGCGCTCGAGCCACCCGTGGTGACGACTTCCGCGATGTCCGTCGAGCTCACCGTCGCTCGCACCAGGACGTCGGTGAGCAGCGCGTCCGTCTCGGTGAGCAGGGTCTCGATGAGGCGCTCGAAGCGACCGCGCGTCAGGCGCGCGTCGACGTCGACGGCGGCGTGGTGATACGAGAGGATCGCGGCGGGCGCGCTCGAGAGCGCGCACTTGGTGGCGTCCGCGGTCATGAAGATCTCGTACCCGAGCTGCAGCTCGATCGCGCTCCGTAGCGCGGCGAGCTCCCGCTTGGGCGCGCCCTGGCGGACGAGATCGTCGAGCGCCTCGAGCAGCGGCTTCTCGTTGAGCGCCGAAAGCGCGTGCCAGTCATGGAGCGCGTTCACGATGAACGCGGGAAGCCGGAGACGCTTCGGGCCCCACGTCGCGCGCGAGCCGAGCTGTGGCGCGACGACGTCATCGATGAGCCGTTCGGTGCAGCGGTCGCCGCCGATGTTGCGGCCGGCCGTCGCGAGCACCTCGAGCGCGCCGACGCTCTCGCGGCGCACGACCGCGAGGTCGAGCGTGCCTCCGCCGAAATCGAAGACGAGCGTCAGTCCCGGCGCGACCTCGGCCGCGTGAGCTGCTCCGACCGGCTCGAAGGCGAAGCGCACCTCACCGAAGCCGGCGAGCTCGGCCGCTCGACGCATACGCGTCACGGCGCGAGCCTCGGCAGCGGCGCCCCCGACGTATTCGACGGGACGGCCGATCGTGATCTCCGCGGGCATCTCTCCGACGAGCTCGTGCACCCGCTCGCGGACGTGGGCAAGGACTACCGCGATGAGATCCTCGAGCCCACGTGCTTCGCCGAACACGTTCGTGCTCACGTCGAGCGGGTCCCCGAGGAACGTCTTCAGCGCTTGGAACAGGCGGCCTGGCGACGACGTGTCGGTGTAGATCATCGCCTCGACCGTCTTCTGACGCGGATTCGACGACTCGAGGCGGATGCCGAGTGGCTTGAACTCCCGCGTGACCGGCCCGCGCTGCCGGTTGTCCGAAAGATAGGCCTCGATCGCGGGCCGCCCGACGAGGCTCGAGCCGTCGCGACGGACGTAGAGCACCGTCGGCATCGCCGCGCCCGCGAGCGGGTCGATGGGCAGCACCGTCGAGTGCTCGCCGTCCCAGACGGCGACCGAGGTGTTGGAGGTGCCGAAGTCGAGGCCGAAGCGCACGGGCCGCGATTGTCGCATCAGCATGCGTCGCCTGCGGCTCATCGCAGGGTCGAGGCCGCCGGGCGTGTCACCGCCGGCGACCTCGCTGCGACGTGTTGGCCTAGCGCGCGGCCAAACCCGCCGCGCCCGCGGGAATGGTCGCGCCGTCGATCCGCATGAGGTGTCCATCCGCCGTGACGCGGAATGCGCTGATGGTCCTCGTGCCGCCGTCGACGGTGTACAGGAACTGGCTGTTGCGGCTGAGAGCCATGTCTGTGGTATGCGCGGCCGTGCTGTGCGCGGCCTGCGCGGCCACGAGCGTCAGGCTCCCGTCCTGATCGATCGCGAAGCTGGAGATCGAGTCGCTCGCGGCGTTGGCCGTGAACGCGTAGCGGCCATTGCCGGTCACGACGAGCCAGCACGCAGCTGCCTGTGTCGTTGGTGCCGACGCGGTCACCGTGGTGAGCGTGCCGTTCGCCGCGAGCTGATACGACGACGCGGCGCTGAGGCCCGCCGGAGCGCCCGCGGCCTCCGAGACGAAGAGTTCATCGCGCAGGCCGAAGGCGAAACCGAAAGGCGTTGAGCCTGCTGACGGGTAGCTCGTCGGCGCGCCGGCGACGCCGCCTGCTCCGACGATGAAGGTCTCGAGCGTGCTCGTCCCCTTGTCGGTCACAACGAGCGCGTTGCCTGACGGCGCGAACTGGATCTGCGCCGGGGCGCTGCCGAGCAGGGTGTGCGTCGATCCCGTGACCGGTATGAGCGCGCCGTTCACCGACGAAAAACCCGAGATGGTCCGCGTGCCGGCGTTGAGCACGTACACGAGGCCACCGTTCGCGGTGACGCTGATCGGCTGCGTGCCGCCCGAGGCGACGCGGTCGGTCAGAGTCAGAGCATCACCGTCGATCGCGAAGGCCGAGACGTCATTGCTGCCGGCATTGACGGCGTAGAGCCAGGCGCCGTTGTCGTTGACGGTCACAGCGCCCTGCGAGCCGAGGCCGGACCCGCTGCCGAGGCCGCCTGTCGGATACGTCCCGCTCCAAGAGAGTGCGCCGGATGCCGAGCGCGCGTAGGCAAGGATCGCGTTCCCGGACGCGGCATTCGTTTCGGTGTAGACGTTGCCCGCGCTACCGCTTGCCGCGGCTGCGGGTCCGGTCGCAATGCCGCCGAAGATCAGCGTGGCAAGCGTCGCGTACGCGAGGATGCGTGTGAGGATGCGCGCCATGATGGTCCTCCCATTTTCGGTTCGCCTTCGTTGAGGGCGTGCAACGCATCCTCCGGGGCGACCGTGACAGTGCGATGACGCTCGCCGCGGTCGCACGCCCGTCGTGTCACGCGAATGTCATCGAACGCTGTCACCGTGCGAACATGCTGGACGTGGCGACTGCGGCGGAGCACGCGCCGATCCTCGTGGTCGACGATGACCCCAAGATCCTCGAGCTCGTCCGCGTCTACCTCGAGCGCGAGGGCTTGGCTGTCATCACGGCGCCTGACGGGATCGCGGCCCTTGCCGCGATCCGACAGCGCGCGCCTCGCGCCGTCGTCCTGGATCGGATGCTGCCCGGTCTCGACGGTCTCGCGGTGATACGCGCGGCCCGCGCCGATTCGAGCGTGCCGATCCTCATGCTCTCCGCCCGCGGCGCAACGGCGGACCGCATCTCCGGCATCGCGACCGGTGCGGACGATTACCTGCCCAAACCGTTCTCACCCGCGGAGCTCGTCGTCCGCCTCAAGGCCCTCCTGCGACGGTCGACGCCGACCGACGGTCCGACCGGCCGGCTCGCCCTCGCCGACCTGGTCATCGACCCGGACCGGCATCAGGTCGTCCGCGGAGAGGAGCGCATGACCCTCACCCATTCAGAGCTCGCCTTGTTGCTCGCGCTCGTCAACGCGCGCGGACGGATCGTGACCCGCGAAGCCCTGCTCGATTCGCTGTATGGCAAGAGCGAGGCGGAGGTCATGGACCGCACGGTCGACGTTTACATCCGAAGGCTGCGCGAGAAGCTGGGGGACGATCCCGACAAACCTCGATACATCGCCACGGCGCGACGTGCCGGGTACCGCGCGCTCATCGACGAATGAGAGGCATGGCCGCGCAGATCGCGCTCGCGGTGCTCGTCGTTGCCGCGACGGTCGCCGTCGTGCTCGCCGTCGGCACGCTGGGCTTCGCCAGTCGCTCTTTCGCGCAGCTGATGGTCGACCACGGCGAGACTTTGGCCAGCGCGCAGGCGATGTTCGCCGACGGGGTCGTGCGGTTCTTCGTCGGGGCGCTCGTGGTGGCTGCGATCGGAAGCGTCGTTCTCGCTGCCGCTCTTGGACGTCGCGTCGCCGCCCCGCTCCGAGAGATGAGCGGCGCCGCGCGGCTCGTGGCGGAGGGTGACTACGCCGTGCGCGTCGAGCGGCGCGGCCCGGAGGAGATCCGTTCGCTCGCTGACTCTTTCAACCAGATGGCGGCGCAGATCGGCGAGCAGGAGCGCATGCGTCGCGAGTTCGTTTCCAACGCGGCCCACGAGCTGCGCACACCACTCACGAACCTTCAAGGGTATCTCGAGGCGCTGCGCGACGGCGTTCTCACCGCTGACCACGCGACCTTCGTGTCGCTGCACGAAGAAGTGGACCGCCTGGTAAGACTGTCGCGCGCACTCGATGCTCTGGCAGAGGGCGACACCGCCCCGCGCGGGAGCGAGGCGATGCGCGAGATCGACATCCGCGAGGCGATCGCATCGGCCGTCGAGCTGCACTCGGCCGCGCTCGAACGAAGCGGTCTCCGTCTCGATCTGGAGCTGCCGCCGACACTCCGCGGTCGGGCGGACCCCGACCGTCTCGACCAGGTCCTCGCCAACCTCCTCCAGAACGCGCTGCGCTACACACCCAACGGAGGACGGGTCAGCGTCGAGGCCGAGCAGCGCGCATCCGACATCCTCGTGACGGTCTCGAACACCGGAGGTGGCATCCCGCCCGAGGACCTTCCGCACGTGTTCGAGCGCTTCTACCGCGTCGACAAATCCCGTGACCGATCCAGCGGTGGAGCCGGCATCGGCCTCGCGATCGTGAAATCTTTGGTGGAGCTTGGCGGCGGCCGCGTCGGCGCGGAGTCCGGCGGTGGCCGGACGCGGTTCTGGTTCAGCCTGCCAGGCGACTGAGCGCGGGGCCCGACTGCCGTCCAGCCGACTGCGCCCAGGGCCGATTTGGCCATCCAGCCGACCGAGCGCAGGGCCGACTGTCAACGAATCGCGCTAGCCCGTATCCAGGACCTGTTCTTTTAGGACGGCTATCCAGTCGCGGACGTGGTAAGAACCTTGACAGCAATGTTGGTAGGTTTTATACAAGTCACATGGCAGGTGGTCACCGACCGGTGTACGTCATCTCCATCGCGGCCGGTCTCGCGGGCTGCCATCCGCGGACGCTGCGGATTTACGAGGAGGAAGGCCTGCTCGAACCGGTGAGGACCGAGACGAACATCCGCCTCTACTCCGACGACGATCTGCAGCGCGTGCGCGTCATCCGCTACCTCACACAGGTGCGTGGCGTGAACCTCGCGGGCGTCAAGCTCCTCCTTCATATGCGCGACGCCACGGATCTCATGGAGGACCTGATGAGGGAGCTCGCGGAGCTCGGGGCAGAGGATGACTCGATCGGCGCGGCGAACACTGCCGAAGACACACCAAAGCGCAGCCGGAACGAAGGCGCGCGATTCTAAGGAGGAGAACGAACATGACCATCGCTCGATTCACCCCGATGACTGACATCGTTTCCCTTCGCGACGCCATGGATCGTCTCTTCGAGGAGAGCTACATCCGTCCGACGATGTGGACGGGGCTCGCCGCGGGCCAGATGGCGGTCCCGGTGGACCTCTGGGAGACGAAAGATGCCTACCATCTTCGCGCTGACCTTCCGGGCGTGAGGCCGGACGAGCTGGACATCAACGCGACGAGCGACTCCATCTCGATCAGCGGCGAGGTGAAGGGCAGGACCGACGTCAGCGAGGACGGCTGGCTCCGTCAGGAGAGGCGTGCTGGCAAGTTCCAGCGCGCGTTCACGCTCCCCGTCGCGATCGACCCGGCCAAGGTCGACGCGACATTCGACAACGGCGTCCTGCAGCTCGTGCTGCCGAAGGCCGAGAACGTGAAGCCGCGCACGATCAAGATCAACGCAACGAACGCGAACTCGAAGTAGTACCAATACGAAAGCGGAACGCGTGGCCGGGCGGAATGACAAGCCCGGCCACGCCGTTCTCATAGCGAACACAGATCCGGCGCGCGATACCCGAACCCGCGAAAGAAACAGAGGACCAAAATGACGGACGAAACGAAGACGACCACACCGGAGGGCGCGTACCCGCACGATCTACCAGTGGTACCGCTGCGCGAGGCGGTCGTTTTCCCGAAGCTGGTCGTACCGCTCGGCGTCGGCCGCGAGAAGTCCGTCGCCGCGATCAATGCCGCGATGGCGGAGGAGCGGCACCTCATCGTGCTCGTCGCGCAGCGCGACGCCGAGATCGACGACGTGCAGCCCGAGCAGATCTACAGCGTCGGCACCGTTGCCGAGATCGTGCGCCTGCTCCGGATCCCGGACGGCAGCGCGCAGATCATCGTGCAGGGCGCGCAGCGCGTGAAGATCACCGGCTATCAGCCCGAGTCCCGCTTCTTCCGCGTCACGTTCGAGCCGATCGCCGAGGAGCTCGGTGACCCGGTAGAGCGCGAGGCGCAGCTCCGCAATGTGAAGGCGCTCTTCGAGCGCTACGTCGACAACGGCGGATCCATCCTGCCGGAGCTCGCGATGACCGCGAAGAACACCGATGACCCGGCGCATTTCGCGGATCTCGTCGCGTCCAGCCCCGACCTCACGCTGGAGCAGCGCCAGCACCTGCTCGAGACGCGCAACGTCATCGAGCGGCTGCGGTTCCTCGGCGTTTTCCTCGCGAAGCAGAACGAGATCCTCGAGCTGAAGCAGAAGATCCAGAGCGAGGTCCAGCAGACGCTCGACAAGACGCAGCGCGAATACATCCTGCGCGAGCAGATGAAGGCCATCCAGAAGGAGCTCGGCGACGACGACCAGGGCTCCGAGGTGCGCGAGCTCCGCGAGAAGATCGAAGCGGCCGGCATGCCTGACCCCGTGAAGGAGAAGGCGCTCAAGGAGCTTGGCCGTCTCGAGAAGATCCCGCAGGCGTCGCCTGAGACAGGTGTCATCCGCACCTACGTCGACTGGCTCGTGTCGCTTCCGTGGAAGGTGGCCGCGAACGACGACTGGGACATCGCCCAGGCTGCGAAGATCCTCGACGAGGACCACTACGGCCTGCCGAAGGTGAAGGACCGGATCATCGAATACATGGCGGTGCGCAAGCTCTCGCAGAACCTGCGCGCCCCGATCCTGTGCTTCGTCGGCCCGCCCGGCGTGGGCAAGACCTCGCTCGGCAAATCCATCGCGCGCGCGATGGGCCGCAAGTTCATCCGCATGTCGCTTGGCGGCATCCGCGACGAGGCGGAGATCCGCGGGCACCGGCGCACCTACGTGGGCGCGCTCCCCGGCCGGATCCTGCAGAACATGAAGACGGCCGGCGAGGTGAACCCCGTGTTCATGCTCGACGAGATCGACAAGGTCGGCGCGGACTTCCGCGGCGATCCGAGCTCGGCGCTGCTCGAGGTGCTCGACCCGGAGCAGAACAACACCTTCTCCGACCACTACCTCGAGGTGCCGTACGACCTGTCGAAGGTCATCTTCATCACGACGGCCAACATCGAGGACACGATCATCGCGCCGCTTCGCGACCGCATGGAGATCATCCGCCTCCCTGGTTACACCGAGGAGGAAAAGCTCCACATCGCGACGGGCTATCTCGTGCCGCGCCAGCTGAAGCAGCACGGTCTCGAGGACGGGCGACTCGTGATCAACGACGAGGTGCTCCGCGAGCTCGTCCGCCGGTACACGCGCGAGGCCGGGGTCCGCAACCTCGAGCGGGAGATCGGGACGATCTGCCGCAAGGTCGCGCGCGCGATCGCCGAGGGCAAGACCGACAAGGTCGAGATCACGCTCGAGCTCGTCGCCGAATACCTCGGTCCGCAGCGCTTCGACTACGGTCTGGCCGAAGAAGAAGATCAGATCGGAGCCGCCACCGGCGTCTCGGTGTCCGAGGCGGGCGGCGACGTGCTCACCGTCGAGGCGACGGTCATCGATGGCAAAGACGAGGACTTCACGCTCACCGGCCAGATCGGCAAGGTGATGGAGGAGTCAGCGCGCGCTGCGCTGTCGTACGTGCGAGCGCACGAGCGTGACTTCGGTATCCCGAAGGGATTCTTCGAGGACCACGCGATGCACATCCACGTTCCGGCGGGCGCCATCCCGAAGGACGGCCCCTCCGCCGGTGTGACGATGGCGACAGCCATCGTGTCGGCCCTCTCGGGTCGTCGCGTGCGACGCGACGTCGCGATGACCGGCGAGATCACGCTCCGTGGCCGGGTGCTGCCGATCGGTGGAGTGAAGGAGAAGCTGCTCGCGGCGCACCGCGCCGGGATCAAGGTCTTCATCCTTCCCGAGAAGAACAAGAGGGACCTGATCGACATCCCGAAGGAAGTTCTCGACACGGTCGAGATCAAGACGGTCGACAACGTCGACCAGGTCCTGAAGATCGCGCTCCAACCGGGGCAACCAACGGTGACGCCGGCGCAGCTCGAGGCGGCCACGCACGCGACGGTCGTCCCACCGCCGGCGCACTAGCGGAGGACCGGTATGCCGGTCGAATACAAGGACTACTACAAGACGCTCGGCGTCTCGAAGAATGCGAGCGCCGAGGAGATCAAGAAGGCATACCGGAAGCTCGCGCGCCAGCATCACCCTGACGTCAACAGGAAGCCCGAGGCGGAGAAGCGCTTCAAGGAGATCAACGAGGCCAACGAGGTCCTCTCCGACCCCGAGAAGCGCAAGCGCTACGACGCCGTCGGTCCGGAGTGGGAGCGGTTCCAGCAGGGTGGTCAGCAGCCGGGTGGATTCCAGTGGGTCTACACCGGACCGCCCGGCCAAGATCCGTTCAACGGCGAAGCAGGTGGGTTCTCCGACTTCTTCCGCACGCTGTTCGGTGAGGGCGCCGCGGACTTCGATACCGGACCCCTGTTCGGGCGTCCGAGCACCCGACGCCGACGCGCGGTCGCCGGCGCGGACGTCGAGCACGAGGTCGAGATCACGCTGGCCGAGGCGTACAAGGGAACAGAACGGTCGGTCGAGCTCCGGCTCCCCGATGGGACGACGCGCCGTCTCAGCGTGAAGGTCCCCGCGGGCGTGCGCGACGGCCAGCGCATCCGGCTCGCTGGTCAGGGTGCGCCGGGGGGCGGCGGCGGACCGGCCGGCGACCTGTTCCTGCGCGTGCGCGTGCGACCACATCCGGTGTTCGAGCGCGACGGAGAGGATCTGAGGCTGGTGCTTCCGGTGGCCCTGCACGAGGCGCTGCTGGGCGCGGACGTGACGGTGCCGACCCTCAAAGGTCGCGTGTCGCTTCGCATTCCGCCGGAGACGCAGAACGGCCGGACCATCCGACTCGCGGGGCAGGGCATGCCGCGCGCGACAGGCGGCCACGGCGATCTCTACGTGACCCTCAAGGTCGTGCTGCCGACGAAGCTGACCGACAAGGAACGCGAGCTCGTGAGGGAGCTCGCGGCATCGCGCGCAGACGAGGATCCTCGCAAGAGCCTGCTGTAGCGTGACCAACACAGCCCATGTTTTAGGCAGGTAATGAAATGATCGATCCGAACAAGCTCACCGAGAAATCACAGGAAGCCATCATCAGCGCGCAGCAGCGCGCGCGTGACAACGGACACAGCCAGATCGACGTCGAGCATCTCGCCGCGGCGCTGCTCGAGCAGCAAGGCGGGGTCGTGCCGAGCGTCTTCACCTCGCTCGGCGTGCAGCCGGCGCAGCTCGGCGGCGCGCTGGGCACCGAGCTCGAACGCCAACCGAAGGTCTCAGGCGACGTCCAGATCGGCGCATCCGCGCGCCTCGGCCGTGTGCTGCAGAGCGCACAGAAGGAGGCGGAGGCGCTCGGCGACGAGTACGTCTCCACCGAACACCTGCTGCTGGCGATGACCGCCGACAACGGGTACACCGGTCAGGCGCTGAAGCGCCTTGGCGTCACGCACGAGCGTGTGCTGAGCGCGCTCAAGGATGTGCGGGGCAACCAGCGCGTCACCGATGCGAACCCCGAAGGCAAGTACCAGTCGCTCGAGAAGTACGGTCGCGACCTCACCGAGCTCGCGCGCAAGGGCAAGATCGATCCGGTCATCGGTCGCGACGAGGAGATCCGGCGCGTCATCCAGGTCCTCTCGCGCCGCACGAAGAACAACCCGGTCCTCATCGGCGAGCCCGGCGTGGGCAAGACCGCGATCGTCGAGGGTCTCGCGCAGCGCATCGTGCGCGGCGACGTGCCCGAGGGTCTCAAGGACAAGCGCATCTTCGAGCTGAACATCGGCTCGCTCCTCGCCGGCGCGAAGTACCGCGGCGAGTTCGAGGAGCGGCTCAAGGCCGTCCTGAAGGAGATCGCCGCGAGCGAGGGTCAGATCATCCTGTTCATCGACGAGCTCCACACCGTCGTCGGTGCCGGCGCGGCCGAAGGCGCGGTCGACGCGGCGAACATGCTGAAGCCGATGCTCGCGCGCGGCGAGCTCCACACCATCGGCGCGACCACGCTCGACGAGTACCGGAAGCACATCGAGAAGGACGCGGCGCTCGAGCGGCGCTTCCAACCGGTGTATGTCGGCGAGCCATCCATCGAGGACACCGTCTCGATCCTCCGCGGCCTCCGCGAGCGTTACGAGGTGCATCACGGCGTCCGCATCCAGGACTCCGCGCTCGTCGCGGCCGCGACGCTGTCGGCGCGCTACATCTCCGACCGGTACCTGCCGGACAAGGCGATCGATCTCGTGGACGAGGCGGCCTCGAAGCTCCGTATGGAGATCGACTCCATGCCAGCCGAGCTCGACGAGGTCGATCGGCGCATCCGCCAGCTCGAGATCGAGCGCGAAGCGCTGCGGAAGGAGACCGACGAGGCCAGCAAGGAGCGTCTCGTCCGGCTCGAGAAGGAGCTCGCGAACCTCAAGGAGTCATCCGAGGGCCTCCGCTCGCGCTGGCAGCAGGAGAAAGCCGCGATCCAGCAGATCCGCGAGAAGAAATCGCAGCTCGAGAACGTCCGGATGGAGATCGAGAAGGCCGAGCGCGCCGCCGACTATGGGAAGGCCGCGGAGCTCAAGTACGGCACCCTCGCGGCACTCGAGCGCGAGGTCCGCGAGGCAGAAGACAAGCTCGCCGCGCTGCAACGCGGTGAGAAGCTGCTCACCGAAGAGGTCACGCCCGAGGACATCGCCGAGGTCGTCGCGAAATGGACCGGCATCCCGGTCACGAAGCTCCTCGAGGGCGAGGTCTCGAAGCTGCTGCGGATGGAGGAGAACCTCCATGCACGCGTCGTCGGCCAGGAGGAAGCGGTGACCGCCGTCGCGAACGCGGTGCGCCGAGCGCGCGCGGGCATGCAGGACCCGAACCGCCCGCTGGGCTCGTTCCTGTTCCTTGGTCCCACGGGCGTGGGCAAGACGCTGCTGGCGAAGGCGCTGGCGGAGTTCCTGTTCGATGACGAGAAGGCGATGGTCCGCATCGACATGAGCGAGTACATGGAGAAGCACACCGTCGCTCGACTCATCGGCGCGCCCCCGGGCTACGTCGGCTACGACGAGGGCGGCCAGCTCACCGAAGCGGTCCGCCGCCGGCCGTTCGCGGTGCTCCTGCTCGACGAGATCGAGAAGGCGCACCCCGACGTGTTCAACGTCCTGCTGCAGGTCCTCGACGACGGCCGCCTCACCGATGGCCACGGTCGGACCGTCAGTTTCAAGAATGTCGTGATCATCATGACGAGCAACGTCGGCTCGACGTTCGTCGCCGAGCTCGCGGAACAGCCGGATCTCATGCGCAAACGCGTGATGGACGCCCTGCGCGGCCAGTTCCGGCCGGAGTTCCTGAACCGCGTCGACGAGGTCGTCATTTTCAAGAACCTCGTGACCGAACAGCTGATGGAGATCGTCGACAAGGAGACCGCGATCCTCGCGAAGCGCCTCGCCGAGCGGAAGATCACGATCGAGCTCACCTCCAACGCGAAGGCGCTCATCGCGAAGGAAGGCTTCGATGCCGCGTATGGCGCGCGGCCGCTCAAGCGCACGATCCAGAAGCGCATCCTCGATCCGCTCGCGCAGAAGATGCTGTCGGGCGAGTTCCGCGAAGGCGACACCGTGGTGGTGGACGCGCAGAACGGCGAGATCGTGTTCTGGTCCGAGCAGTACGCCGCGAAGATCGCCGAAGAGAACGAAAAGAAACCGGTGGGCGCGGGGAAGATGAACTAGCGCGGTTCGCGGCGGCGGCCGTTTAGCCTAGGACGATGAGGGCCTGCGCCGCGCTCCTGCTCATCCTGGTCGTCGCGTGCGATGCGGCGCCGGGCGGCTCGTCCAGCCGCTCGTCGCCTGCGGCCGCGTCACCGACACCAAGCTCGTCGATCGCCGCGACCGCGACGTCTCGCCCAGCGACGACACCCAGCCCGACACCGAGACCGATCGCCGACGTCCTCGCGCAGATCGATCCGGCGAAGCTCGACGACCACATGCGCGCGCTCGCGTCCTTCCAATCACGCCATCCGCTGCATCCGGGGCACGCGAAGGCGGTCGCCTATCTCATGGAGCAGCTCTCCGCGATCCCGGGCGTGGTCGTGCAGGACGTCCCGACCGCGTACAACGGCGTCCGGCTCGACAACATCCTCGCCACCATCGCTCCACCGGGTCCGCGCCCAGAAGGCTTCGTCGACGTCGCCGGGATGATCTGCGCGCACTACGACTCGACCGCCAATCGCACGCCCGGCTGGCGCCCCGCCATCGATCCCGCTCCGGGCGCCGACGACAACGCGACCGGCGCGGCCGCGTTGCTCGAGTACGCGCGCGTCCTCGCTGCGGACCGCGCCTCGCTGCGCATGCCGATCGTGCTCGCCTTCTTCGACGGCGAGGAGTACTTCTTCAAAGGCAGCCTCGCGTATCTCCAGTCGCTCCCGCCGAATCCGTTTCGCTGGGTCATCAACATCGACATGGTCGGATTCAATCCGCTCGCCGACCGGCTCGACCTCGTCTACTACACGACCAAGTCCGCCTCGCTCCGCGACCGCGTCAGAGAGGCGAATCAGCGCTACGGCATCGGAGTGTCGCCGCTGGTCGAGCAGCTCGCGACGACCGACGCGTTCATCCTCGACGCCGCGCCCTTCGGTCTCGTCGGCGGCATCCCATCGGTCGCGCTCGTTCAGCGGTATGGTGAGAACGATGCGACCTTTCCCGGCAACTACACATTCCATACGGTGAACGACACGCCCGACAAGATCACCAACAAACGTCTCTGGCTGAAGGCCGCGAAGCTCACGCTCGCGACAGCGCTCGACTTGGCACGCGGTGGGGCGCAGCTCTGACCCGACGGATCAGCGTCCGGGCGCAGCTCGCGATGTTCGCCGGCCTGTTGGCGATCTTCGTGATCGCGTTCCTGTACCTCCGCCCTCCGGAGGGAGCGCTCAGCGACGCGGAGTACGTCGCGATCGCGAAGGCCACGCCCCAGGGCCAGCTGTTCTTCGACGCGTACGACGCGCCGTGCGAGGTCACGCGGGTGTGGACCGTGCAGGTGAACTGCGACTATCTCCCGACGGGCGCCACCGCGACGGAGAAGTTCCGCGTGCACATCGACCCGCGCACGAACACGATCATCGAGGTCGAGGCACAGTTCACGCCGCGATGATCCGGCTCTCGCGGGCTGCGGTCAGGCGACGGCCTGGATCAGGGCTTTGGCCTGCTCGGTCGTGATCTCCTGACCGTGGCTCGACTTCGCGTGTAGTTGGGTCATCCGCACGAGCTCGTCCTCGTCGCGGCTGCGGACCTCGAAGCCGCAGGGGCAGCGCAGGCTCTTCAGCTCGGTCACCAGCCCATCTCTACCACTGATTCCAGTCGGAATCCACCCACACGTGCACCTCGGGCTCGCCGTCGAAGAGCTTGCCGAAGAACTCGCGTATCTGCGGCGATCCCGCAAAGCCTTGGATGCCCTCGAGGCTCGACCACGTGTCGACGCCGAAGAATGCCCGTGGATCGTTCGGGTCGAGGTAGACGGCGTGAGTGAGGTCGCCTGCCTTCCTCGCGGCGTCCTTTGTCGCGCCGGTCACATCGTCGTGGTACTTCTTCGCCGCCGCCGGCTGGTCGCGTAGCTTTCCGCGAATGGTGACGGTGTACTTCATCATGTCCTCCACCGTGTTGTGATCGGCCCCATCGTCGAACGACAACCTTGTGGTTTCCTTGTCGCGTGCGGGTATTCATCTGCGGGTCCCTGCGTATCGAATTCGAGCGGTCGAGCGTCAGCGAGGCGGCCCTTCCTGGTCGGCTCGGCCGCCGTCTGTGGGCCTACCTGGTGTTGAACCGGCGCCGACCCATCGGTCGCGGCGAGCTCGCGGAGGCGCTGTGGCAAGATGCGTCTCCCGACGCCGCCGACGCGAGCCTGAACGCGCTCGTCAGCCGGCTGCGCGCGCTCCTCTTACGCGGGGCCGCCGACCATGCGGCGCTTCGCGCCTCGACCGGCACCTACGTGCTGGTGCTCCCCGACGACGTCGTGGTCGACCGCGAGCGCGCCTGGGCGGCGATCAATCATGTTCGTGCCATCCGCCGGCAGGGCGACATCCGCGGGGCATGGGCGGAAGCGGTGATCGCGAACGAGATCGCCGCACGCGGATTCCTTCCGGGCGAGGACGGCGAATGGATCGAAGCGGAACGAAGGACGCTCCGCGACATCGAGCTGCAGGCGCTGGAGGCGATCGGCGATGCCGAGATCGACCAGGCGCGCCCGGAGGAGGCCGAGCGCGTGGCGCGGCGCCTCATCGCCACTGACGCACTTCGCGAATCGGGATACCGCCTTCTCATGCGTGCACTCGCCGCGGGCGGGAATCGGGCGCAGGCGATACGCGTGATGGCTGAGTGCCGCGCCGCGCTCGCGGCGGCCTCGGCGTCGCCGTCGGCCGAGACCGAGCGGGTCTTTCGTCAGGTGCTCACGCCCTGACGCTTTCGGCCGAAAAGATCCGACCGAGGAATCGGCTCGGCACGATCCCCAGCTTTCGCGTACCGGTGAAGCCGCTCGCATCGGCGAGCGCGCGCCACGTCTCGAACGACAGCGGATGCGGCACGTAGGCATTCCCGCGGTCCGTGTCGTACTCCACGAGCAGCAATCGTCCGGACGACTTCAGCATCCGGTGGACGAGAGCGAGCACCGGTGCCTTGTCGCGAACGAAATGGAGCGAGTTCGCCATGACGACGCCGTCGAGCGTCTCCAGGTCGAGCGGCTTCGTGAAGTCCGCGCTCAGCGTCCGGACCGTCGCGCCGTCCCGCCGGACCGCGCGCTCGAGCTCCCGCAGGGCGCCACCGTCGCGGTCGACCGCGATGACCTCGCCCCCCGGCCCCACGAGCTCCGCCAGCGCGAGCGTGAAGGCGCCGGCGCCGGCGCCGAGATCGGCCCACGTTCCGCCGTGCGTCACGCCGTCCCGCAAAAGGCGAACGTGGTCCGCGTGATCCACTAGCCCCTGCGCCCGAGGTCGGCCTGCGCCCAGCCGTCGGTGGAGAGGACGATCGTCACCGGTCCGTCAGCCTCGAGGACGATGCGCATGTCGGCCCCGAACCGGCCCGGCGCGACGGTGGCATCGGCACCGCGCAGCACGCCGCAGAACGCATCGAAGAGGCGCCTGCCCACCTCAGGTGGCGCGGCCGCGGTGAAGTCCGGCCGTCGCCCATGCCGTACGTCGCCGTACAGGGTGAACTGAGGGATGACGAGGACGCTTCCGCCGATGTCCTTCAGCGTGCGGTCGAGGCGGCCGCGGCCGTCGTCGAAGATGCGCAGCGCGAGGAGCTTCGCGGCGAGGCGCTCACCGTCCTCGGGTCGATCGTCGGCCGCGACACCGAGCAGCACCGCGAGGCCGGGGCCGATGGTCGTGATCGTCTCGTCCGCGACGTGGACGGACGCGGAGCGGACGCGTTGGACGACCGCGCGCACCGCCGCTTGGTCCTGTTAGTCCAGCATCCAGGGATTGTCGCCGCGAACGACGGATTCGACCTCGCTCGCAGACAGATGCCCGGGTGCGAACACCGTCATGCTCTTGTCGAGCGGCAGCCGGGTCACGTAGGTGACCTTCCCGAAGCGATAGCCGTGTTGGAACAGGAAGTGTTTGCCATCGATCTCGAGGCGCTGGCGGCGATCGGTGGATGTGGCGGGCACGCGGCCAGTATGGAGAAGGGGCCGCGTGCCCGCCCTCAGCGCAGCTTCGGGACTATTCGGAGAGCGGCCAGGGCGCGGGTGGTGGCGGCGGAGCGTCATCGCCCGGCAGACCTGGGTCGTACGGCACCACGTCGAGGTTGGAACCGCCGTCGTCCGCGGCAGCCACGTTCGCCGTGAGCGCGAAGACCATGAGGGCCAACACGATCACGCGAATGAGTAGCGAGCGAACTGGTGTCACCTCTGTCTCCCCTCGTTCCCTCCCCCGTTCGGCGGATTGTGCCCGCTGAGTGGGGTTGGCTATCCTCCGGCGAGTCTACGAACGCTGAACAGTGC
>VBFY01000113.1 GCA_005889405.1 Chloroflexota bacterium
TGGCGCTCTCATGCTGCTGGAAACCGTGCGTTACGCCGCCGCCCACGGGCTACGCTCCTATAAGTTTCTCGGCACCGTCGAGCCTTGGATACAAATGTGGACGAAATCCGTGCGCCCCTGCGTCTCGCTGGCAGCATACCCAGTCAACAGGAATGGACTTGTGGCGCTTGGCACCGACATCATGGCGATGACGCGGAAGATATTAGAGAAACGATGAGCACGATACTGCACTCCTTGAAGCGGACATGGTGGCACCCAGTCCTCCGGCGGGCCGCTCAAGCCTATGTGGCCGGACCGGATCTCACTGATGCGTTGGCGGTCTGTCGTGCCGTGTGTCGACGAGGGGGTGCCTGCACGCTCGGCTACTGGAACCGCGCGGAGGATCCAGTCAGCACGATCATGGAGACGCATAGGGCGGCTCTCCAAGCCGTGACGACGGAGGGCTTACCCTGTTCTCTCTCCGTGAAGGCACCGGCGTGGAGATTTTCGTTTGACCTGCTGCGTGAAGTCCTGGAGCGGGGCCGACAGCGTGCCATCCCCGTGATCTTCGATTCGCTTGGTCCAGAGGTGGCCGAGGCGACGTTTTCACTAATCACTCAACTCCAACCTGTCTATCCTGCTCTCGGCTGCACACTGCCAGGACGCTGGCGACGCAGCGTCCGGGACGCTGACCGCCTCAGTGCTCTGGGGCTGCGTGTGCGCGTCGTGAAGGGACAGTGGACCGATCCGGATGAACCGGACTGCGACACCCGGACAGGATTCCTGGCCGTCATTGACCGACTGGTCGGGGGGGCATCCCACGTCGCTGTGGCGACCCATGATCCGGATCTCGCGCGGGTGGCCTTGCGACGGCTCCGAGCAGCCGGAACTCACTGTGAGCTCGAACTGCTGTTCGGCCTGCCGGCCCGGCGGGTCCTTCAGATCGCCGATGAGGAAGGCGTACGAGTGCGACTGTATGTTCCCTATGGCGCAAGCTTTTTGCCCTATCGTCTCTCGCACATCCGACAGACCCCCCACGTCGGTTGGTGGTTTCTCCGCGACCTCCTGTTTGGCCGCGCCTGCTCCCAGGTTCGCGCTGCGCGTTCAGCCAGACAGAAGGCTGCGTACGCCAACCCACGCCTCAGGCTGGGTGCTGAAAACTGACCATGTACGTCCCAACCTGGCAAGGGCTCACCCCGACAGTGTTCTTTCAGTCCGGTTCCATGACCGCTCGTCCGTTTCCGCTGAGCGCGGCCCATTGCACGTACTTCTATCGGGCCCGAAATGCGATCTACCATCTGTTTCGCGCCTTGAGCCTGAAGCCGGATCAACCGGTATTAGTACCGGCATTCCATCATGGGAACGAAGTGCGGGCCATCCGTGCAGCCGGAGCCTCCATTCGTTTTTACCCGATCCTTCGCAATCTGGAGCCTGATCTGGAGGCGCTGACGAAGCTGTGTCGTGCCGGTGCGCGCGTGCTCTTTGTGATCCACTACCTGGGGTTCCCCCAGCCGATGAAGGAGCTGACGGCCTTGTGCCGGCAGTATGACATGCTCCTCATCGAGGACTGTGCGCTCGCCCTGTTCAGCGAAGCAGATGGCCAACCGCTGGGGTCCTTCGCAGACTACTCGGTCTATTGCCTCTACAAGACCCTCCCGGTTCCCAATGGCGGCCTGCTCGTCCAGAACCACCAAGTCTTAACGGAGCTGAGCAACCTGGAACTCACGCCCTGCGGGTTTCTCGCCACAGCCGGTCCCGGCCTCCAATTGATGCTGGAACGGCTCCGCAGCCGCTCGAACGGGTTGGGCGAGACCTTGTCGGCGCTCAAGCGATCAGTCGGGCGGGTAGGGAGCGCGCTGGGAGTGGAGCGCATCCCCGTCGGAGACATCGGGTTTGACCTCTCCCGCGTGAACACTTCCATGTCGCCCTGGTGCCATCGGTTGGTCCAGAGTTGCGACGTCGCAGGGATTCGCGAGCGACGACGATCCAATTTTCTGCGCCTGCGACGAGCCTTGGCGCACCACGCCACGTTGCTGTGCACGGAGCTGGAGGCGGGGGTGTGCCCCCTGTTCTTCCCTATCCTGGTCCCTAACAAGAGAGCGGCAGCCGAGGCGCTCTGGCAGTGTGGGATCGGGGCTGTGGAGTTCTGGAACGAGGGAGACTCGGAGGCAACTGGCGAGGCCTTCCCGGACACGCAGTTTCTTCGTGACCATGTCCTGGAGCTCCCGATCCATCAAGATGTCACGGCCGAGCAGGTGGATTATATGGCTGACCAGGTGCGGAGCCTGAAGTTGCATCTCTAGAGAGGGTGCTCGATGAACGCGATGACACTCTACCGGATCGGGCGCTGGTCTTATGAGAGGGGTATTCCAATTGTCCCGAAGCTCGCGTACTACTCCATTCGGCTCTTTTTTCAGTCGGTCATTCCAATGTCCGTGGAAATTGGCGAAGGCACGACCTTCGGCCCCTGCCTGGGCATCGTCCTTCACGAACGGTGTCGCATCGGCAAGAACGTGATGATCGCCCATCAAACGACCATCGGTGGGCGGTTTGGTCATGACGCCGTGCCTGTGATCGAAGACAATTGCTTTATCGCTGCGGGGGCAAAGGTGCTCGGACCGATCCGCATTGGTGAGGGCTCGGTGGTGGGAGCCAACGCGGTGGTCATCAGTGATGTTCCGCCTCGCACAGTTGTCGCCGGCGTTCCAGCTCGGGTGATCCGATCCGATTACAAGCTACCGGTGATTGAACGAGTAGAGGACCTAGGGGGCTTCGAGAAACTGAAGGAAGAGTGGAACGAGCTGCTCGACGCCAGCAGCTCGCCGTGCCTGTTCTTGACCTGGGAATGGCTCTGGACCTGGTGGAAACACTTGTCCACCGGCCGAAACCTTTCTCTCCTGACGGTGCGACTCGGCGGCGAGCTGGTCGCCATTGCACCCCTCGCCCTGCGGCCTGCCTCCGTACGCCGGCAGGTCCCTTTTCGCGCGTTGGAATTCCTAGGTACGGGCAGCGTCGGCTCGGATTACTTGGATATCATCGTACGGCGTGGAAGCGAAGTCGAAGCCTATGGGGCGCTGGCCAACTGCCTGTCTGAGGACGGGCCCATGCTTGAGTTGACCCAGGTCCACGGGAACGGCTCCGCCGTTGCCCAATTGGCGACACAGCTCAGGTCACGCGGCTGGCGCGTCACCGACATGCCGGCAGGTGTCTGCCCCTTCATCAAGCTCTCTGGGCATTCCTGGCAGTCTTACCTGGCTACCCTCGGCGCGGAGCATCGCTACAACTTCCGTCGGAAGCTGCGAGCGTTGAGCAAACTGGGCGTTGTGCAGTTCGAGCTGATCCGCTCGGAGGCAGAGCGCCGCCTGGCTATTCCGAATCTGATTGACCTGCATCACAAGCGCTGGGGCGCCCGAGGGGGGTCCGATGCGTTCCACACCGCCGAGCTTTGCGCCTTTCATGAGGAGTTCAGCCGCGTTGCACTCGAGCGGGATTGGCTCAGGCTGTTCGTGCTGAAGCTCAATGGACAACCGGCGGCGGCCCTGTATGGGTTTTGCTATCGAAATCGATTTTATTTCTACCAGGCCGGGTTCGATCCCCAATTCAGCACATATGGCGTTGGCCTGGTCACCATGGGGTTGGCCATCCAACGGGCGTGTGAGGAAGGGCTGGAGGAATACGATCTGTTGCATGGGGACGAATCCTACAAATTTCACTGGGCTTCCCAGGTGCGCGAGCTCAGCCGCCACGAACTGTACCCGCCGCGCCTCCGGGGGTCATTGTATGAGGCCACCGTACGCGCGAGCCGGGCGGTCCGGAGGCTCGGTCGGCTGGTCGTGCCCAGGCCGCGACTTCTCACGACGAGGCCGCAGGGAAGTGCGAAGTAGGATGGTACGTAACGTCGTGAGATCCGGTCTGGCTGGCGTCCTGCGATGGAGTGGGGCAGACCGCCTGCTGGGTCACATGGTGTGCGGGAACGTCCCGCTCGTGCTCAGCTACCACAGCGTGGTGGAAGACATCGCGATGCATCGGGGATACTCGATCCCTGAGAACCTGATCAGCCAGCGGATGCTGGAGCGTCAGCTCGACTGGCTTGGTTGCCGCTATCGCTTCATCTCGTTGGATGAGCTCGGCGCATGCCTGGAGCAGGGACAACCCTTTGACAGGCCCGCGGTGGCCATTACGTTCGACGATGGCTACAGCAGCGTCTATCACCATGCGTTTCCCTTGTTGAAGCGGAAGGGCATCCCGGCAGGGCTGTTCGTGGTCACCGATCTCATCGGCACCGCTCGTTTACAGATCTATGACAAGCTGTACCTGCTGCTGACCAGAGCCTTCTCGAGATGGAGCTCCCCCGCCCGCGCGCTGGCCGATTTGCTTCTCCAACTGGAGGTGCAGCTTCCGGAGGGGACTGCTCTTCGCAGGTGTGTGCGTGACCCATTCACGAGCATGCGGACCCTCTTCACCACGCTACCCCAGAGCCAGGTCCGCCTCGTGATCAACGCCCTTGAAGCGGAGGACAAGATCGACGAGAGCGCCCTGACGGGTCTACACGCGCTCACCTGGGACATGATCTCCGAGATGCACGGCGCCGGGATGACCATCCTTGCTGACCATCGAAACCAGGCAGACGGTGTTGGAAGAGACAGCGGGTTCGCGCCGGAGGCTGGAACAACGGCTCCACGTGCCCATCCGCCATTTCGCCTATCCGGATGGTCGGTTCGATGAGGCCACCGTGAGTGTGCTTGCGGAGGCTGGATACCGCTTCGGCTATACCACCTGTCTCCACCGGCATCCTGACTATCCTCTTCTGACCATCCCGCGAAAGTTCATGTGGGAACATTCGTGCACCCATGCGCTTGGAGGATTCTCTCCCAGCATCATGAGCTGCCAGGCGCATCGGGCCTTTGAGATGCTGACCGGCTGTGACCAAAACCACGACGGTCGGCTGGCATCCCCGGTTTCTTTTCCACTCGATCCACAGATTGCCGGAAACTGACCACCCCGTCGTCCGGTTCGCGTGCCGGACCTTCGACCGATGCGATCAACCTTTCTCCCAGCTCTCGTCTTGATGGCAGGGCGTGGCCTGGGCCTTGTCGTCTCTTTTTGCGTGCCGATCGTGCTGGTACGGATCTTCGATCAAGCCGAGTTCGGAACCTACAAGCAAGTCTTCCTGATTTACGGAACCCTCTTTGGGATCGCACAACTCGGCATGGCGGAAAGCCTCTACTACTTCCTCCCACGCAACCCACGAGAAGGCGGCCGATACGTTCTGAACTCCATGGTGGCGCTCACGGCCGCGGGAGCAGTGTGCCTGGTCGCCCTCGCCACCGCTGGTTCGCCGATCGCCCAGTGGCTGGGCAACAGCCGGCTTCTCCCACTGCTCCCGTTCATCGGACTCTATCTGCTGCTGATGCTGGCATCAGCCGGAATGGAGATCGCCATGATTTCGAGGGGGCGCTGTGGATGGGCCGCCGTGTCGTACGCCTGCTCTGACGTCCTGCGGGTTGTGCTGATGATGGCTCCGGTGCTGGTGCGGCCAGACCTCACCTGGCTGTTGCTGGGCGTCGTGAGCTTCGCGTTGCTCCGGTTTTGCGCGGCGCTCTGGTACCTTCGGCACGAATTCGACGGAGATCTTGCGACCGATGCCGGGCTCCTCAAGCAACAACTGGCCTATGCCGCGCCGTTTCAACTGTATGTGCTCGCTCATATTGCGCAAGAGACTCTCCCTCAGTTCGCAGTTTCCTACTACTTCGACGCCGCAACTTTCGCCATCTACGCCGTGGGGTGCCTGCCGATCCCGCTCGTCGATCTGGTCGCCACGTCGATGGGCAGCGTGATGATGGTGAGAATGGGCGAGGAAATCCGAGAGGGGCACCGCAACGCGGTGGTGTCCATGTGGTATGACACGACGCGGAAGCTGGCGCTGATCTTTTTTCCTCTAGTTGGAATGCTGCTCGTCACGGCGCATGAATTGATCACCTTGCTCTTTACCGAGGCCTACCTCGACAGTGTTCCGATCTTCATGATCTGGTCGTGCGTCTTTCTCTTCGCGGTCATTCCCATGGATGGCCTCCTCCGGGTCTATGCTCAAAACCGCTTTCTCCTCATGCTCAACCTCATCAGAGTTCTTCTGATCGCGGTGTTCATTCACTGGTTTCTCTCCGATATGAAATTGATCGGCGCGGTCCTGATCACCGTCCTCGCCACAGCCGTGGGTAAAGGGCTGGGATTGGCGAGGATGAGGGGGCTCTGGCAGGTTGGTCTTGCGAAGGTGTTGCCCTGGAGCACTCTCGGGACGATCGGGACGGTGGCGACGGCAGCTGTGTTGCCGGCGCTGTTGGTGAAATGGGGGCTCGAAGTCTCGACGTTGCCGCTCCTGGTCGCGACCGGCCTCGTGTACGTCGCCTCGTACCTGGCGATGGCGTTCGGCTTCGAGCTCGTGCCCAGAAGCGAACGCGCGCTGCTTGCGGGCTACCTCCGGCGGGGGAGTCTTGGTCAGTCGAAGGCTGCGCGTGAAGCCCAATGGAAAGCCGTGAGATGACAGTGCGTCGTATCGCCATCGTCGCGTGGAGCCTGGAGCGCCCCGGTGGTCAGAGCGCTCAGGCACACGCCCTGTCCATCCAGCTCCAAAAAGAGGGCTATGCCATCTCGTTCATTCCTATGGATGCCCCCTTCCCACCCGGGCTCCGGTGGGTCCGCCGCTGCCCCTATGTCCGGACCCTGTTGAACCAGTCACTCTATCTGCCGAGCCTCGTTCGCCTTCGTCAGGGCGATGTCGTGCATGTCTTCGCGGCGTCGTATTGGTCGTTCTTGCTGAGCTCGGTGCCCGCGATCGTCGCCGCGCGGGGTCTTGGCAAGCGGATCGTGCTCCACTACCACAGCGGAGAAGCTGAAGACCACCTGGCCAACTGGGGTGCGCGGGTGCACTACTGGTTGCGTTTGGTAGATGAGATCGTGGTCCCGTCGGTGTATTTACGAGACGTCTTCGCGCGATATGGGTATCGCGCACGGGTCATTCGGAATCTGGTGGACACCTCCCACTTCCGCTATCGGGAGCGCTCGCGCTTACGCCCTCGGCTGCTCTCCGTGCGGAACCTCGAACCCTTCTATCGAGTAGACAGCACCCTCGAGGCCTTCGCGCTGCTCAGAGACCGGTATCCCAACGCGACCTTCACGATCGCGGGGTACGGACACGGGGAAGGCCAGCTCCGCCGCTTGGCCGCCTCGCTCGGGACGGAGGGGATTCGCTTCGTCGGACGGGTCTCACCTGAGGACATGCCCAGTCTCTATGGACAGGCCGATATCTTCGTCAATTCCTCCGTGATCGACAATCAGCCTGTCTCGATTCTCGAAGCGTTCGCCTCAGGATTGCCAGTGGTGTCCACTGGTACCGGAGATATCGGCAACATGGCGCGCGATGGAGAAACAGGTCTGATCGTTCCGCAGGGAGATCCTGCGGCGATGGCCAAGGCGGTTGCGACCCTTCTGGATGATCCGGAGCGTGCGCTCGTCATCGCCCGCCGTGCGAGGCGGGAGGTCGAAAAATATACCTGGCCTCACGTGCGCGACGAGTGGGCGATGGTCTATTCAGGCAAGGCCGCATGAGGCTCGGCAATCTGTTGACCATGGGTATCCCCGAGCTCGCCTGTCGAGGCCAGCAGGAGGCCTCGAAGTGGTTGGAGCGGGTGGGTCTGACTGGAGGCCGGAATGGCCACCCCGATGCCGTCCTCAGAAACATCGCGGCAGGATCGGCCCCAGATGGGTTCGAAGCCCGCCTGCGACAGAGAGATCTTGCTGGAGCCGGTGAGCTGCTTCTTGATCGGTTCCGAAGGGCTGGTCCGGACCGGTTCTTCGAGGGCGCCGTGAACATGGAGACCTCGAGCCTGGTCGCCGAGCACATGCCCGAGGCTCGCGCCCAGGCCATCGCTGCGGCCGAGGCGGTCTCCCGAGGGTGCTTCGATGTCCTGGGACACCATGCGCTCTCATTTGGCGAGCCGGTCGATTGGCACCTCGATCCGATCTCGGGGCGTCGGGCCCCGCTGGTGCATTGGAGTTGCCTCAATCACCTGAACCCCGCTGCTGTGGGCGACGGCAAAGTCGTTTGGGAGCTAAACCGTCACCAATGGCTCATCCACCTTGGACAGGCGTACAGGTTGACGGGAGACGAGCGCTATGCTGAGACGTTCGTCCGATATATCCGAGAATGGATGCAGGCCAACCCTCCCGGCTTTGGGATCAATTGGGCGAGCAGTCTGGAAGTGGCCCTCCGGCTGATGTCCTGGTGCTGGAGTCTGTTTCTCTTCCGGAGGGCAAAAGCGCTGTGCCCGGAACTGTTCCTGCGTATGCTGGAAGGGATTTGGACGCATGCCACGCACGTGGAGAAGTACCTCTCCTATTACTTTGCTCCGAATACCCATCTGACCGGTGAGGCCCTTGGGCTGTTTTACGTCGGAATCGTGTTCCCG
>VBFY01000048.1 GCA_005889405.1 Chloroflexota bacterium
GCGTAGCTGTCGTAGAACGCGGTCGGGTCGATGTTCGACCCGGCGTCATTGCTGCCGTACGAGAGGCCGACGTAGCTGCCCGGGAAGATGGAGAGCCAGGTGTCGATCCGGCTGGCTCCATCGCTGGCCAGCGTGCCACCGATGCCACCGTTCTCGTACGCGGGGAAGTAGCTCGGCCGTGCGGCGTTGATCATTTGGGCCCACGTACCGCTGCCGCCGCTCGCCGCGAGCGAGTTGTGGGCCATCCCAGCTTCCGTGATCGAGTCGCCGAAGAAGATCCAGTCGTCATCGATGTCCGCGCTCGCGTTGTGGATGTCGAGGTTCAGGAAGACGCCCTGGTTGCCCGGTGACCCGTCCGACCCCGTCACGTTCATCCGGAGCCAGTTGTAACCGGTGAGATCGACCACGTGCTGCCGTGAGTGGTACGAGTTTCCACTGACGCTCGCGAGCGTGACCCACCCGAGCGCCGGTAGGCTTCCGCCGAGAGCGGCGTTCCCCTCGATGGTGTAGGAGGCGGGGATGTCGTTCGCGATCCCCACCGGCCTCAGTATCCCGACGAAGTTGTGGTCGTAGGAGTTCGTGGTGGGGTCGTTGTACCAAGCGACGACCACTCGACCACGACTGGCGGCGGGGACGCTCGAGAGGTCGAAGGCGATGAAGATCGGTGTGAGGCTCGTCGGCACGTTACAGGTACGCCACTGCGTGTCGTAGCTTGCGTCGTTCGCGAAGCTTGCGGGATAGACGCCGTCGCAGCTGTCGTTGGTGTACGCGGGCACGTTCCGGCTGATCACCGGCAGCGGCGTGTGCCTTTGCGGGTGGGCCTCGGCGAAACTCGTGCCGATCACGGCGGTGATGACAAGCGCCGCGCAGAGGGCCGACGCGGTCGCGGCCGCGCGTGACGCAGATCGAGAGAGCCTCCGCAGCGTCGTCACCGACGCTATCCAGCGCCGTCGCCGTTGAGGAGCCGTGTGGTGGTCACATGAGCGTTGCATAGGCAGCCAGCGTGTCCTGGCCGAGCGGCACGTCGAGTCCTCAATGCCGAGCAAGCGGGCGCCTTAACGCACGCGAGCGTTCTCTCGGCACGTCTTCAAGACGCCTGGGAGTCAAGCTCGTGCGCGAACGCGCGCTCGTCGAGACCGATGAAGCGCAGCCAGGCGAGGGACGCGGCGAGGCCGGATGCGAACGATGCTCGATTCTGATGGCCGAACGTTGCGCGGAAGAGCGAGGTCGGCAGCGAGCACCGGGTGGTCTGCAGATCCCAGAACGTGCGGGTCACGACCGCGCTGCGTGTGCCCGACATGGCCGGCTCATCGCCGCCGCGCAGCTCCGCGAGCCTCAGCTTCAGGGCCGTGCGTGTCTCGAGGGCGAGCCGATCCTTGAGCCACCGGTACGCGCGAAGTGAGCGCACCGCGTCGAGGCGGTCGTGCAGCCCGGCGCGATACCGATCGCCGGATACGCGGTGCACCGCGTTCATGTTGACGCCGAGTCCGGCCGCCAGCGCGCCGTAGAACGTGCGCCACGTCGTCGTCTCGTCGTCCGCGACGTTGTAGAACCCCGTCACGGGACGCGCGACGACGGCGTGAATGCTGCGCACGAGATCATCGACATACATCAGATTGCAGATGCCGGAACCGTCACCGACGAGGTAGGCGCCGCCGCGAACGAGATCGTTCGCCGGGCCGAGCACCCACGGCGAGCCCGGTCCCCAGACCAAGCCCGGTCGTAGCACGACGATCGCGAGACGTCCGTCCGCCATCCGCTCGCGGAGGAAGTTCTCGGCGAGGCCCTTCTGACGCGCATACGGCATCCAGTGGTCGAGTCGCGGCGGTGCGTCGTCGGGCAGATCTGGCCGCTCGATCTGCCCGTACACCGTGGCCGAGCTGAGATGCACCAGCACCCGCGCGCCGGCCGCGACGGCCGCCGCGTAGACGTTCTTCGTCGTGCGGACGATCTCGGATGGATCTCCGGTCGTAAGATTCACCACCGCGTCGCATCCGTCGAGCGCGCGTTCGAGCGACTCGGCGCGCATCGCGTCGCCGAGACGGTGCGGGGCGCCGAGATTCGCGTTCCGCGCGACGCTCTTGTACGAGCGAACGACCGGCACGACGTCCGCACGTCCCGCGAGGATGGCCATCTCGAGCAGCCGCGCTCCGACGAACCCGCCGGCGCCTACGACCGCTATGCGGCCGCGGATCGCTCGACGCTCCAGTGGCGGTGCTGCGTCTGCGCCTGTTCTTCGGGCGTCAGCCACGGAATGCGCAGCGGATCCGGATGCCGGTAGCACGCCTCGATCACCTGCGCGACCGCTAATCCGTTCTCTCCCGTGGCCGGGACGGGTTCGCCCCAGAGGACCGCGCGAAGCGCCTGCACGAGCTGGGCGTGGATGCAGTCGTAGTAGGTGCGCGGCGTTCTCCACTCACCCGCGCGCCGCAGGTCGGTCGGCCATGCGACGGTGCTCTTGAGTGTTCGCCAACTCTCGCCGCTCCGCCGCCAGCGCACGGAATCCACTCGCGAGGGTTGCAGCGTGAGCTCGCCTTTCGAGCCGACGATGTGCAGACCGGTCACGAGCGGCTGGCTCCACGACAGCTGCACGACTCCACTCGCGCGCGGGAGCGCCAGCTCGATGCGACAGTTCGTCTCGACGCCGTCGCCGTACGCATCATCCGCATAGGCGTGTACGGCGGGCGTCCCGAAGAGCGCCGCGAGGAAGTCGAGCGCGTGCGAACCGAAGTCCATCAGCACGCCTCCTCCCGCTGTCGCGCGCCGAAACGCGGCGTCGGTGCTGACCGGCCAGCTGTACACCAGGCCCTCGCGGTAGCTGAAGCGCAGGTCGTCGCCCAACGCTCCGGCATCGAGAAGCGCGCGCGCCTCGACAAGGCTCGGGAACATGCGCCGGACCAACCCGACGGCGAGGACGCGGCCGCTGTGGCGCGCCGCTCCGAGCATGTGCTCGGCGTCGGCCACGCTCGCGGCCATCGGCTTCTCGCAGAGGACGTTGCTACCGGCAGCGAACGCGGCGGCCGCGTGCTCGGCGTGGCGGCCGGGCGGCGAAGCCACGATCACGAGATCCGGCATCAGCGCAGCGAATGCCTCGTCAACCGTCGCGAACGCTCGTGCCGACCGGAAGTGGCGTCCCAGCGCCGCCGTCCGGGCGGCGTTCGGATCAACGAGCGCGGCGACACGAACGATGCCACGCGACTCGAGCTTTCCGAGGGCGCCACGGTAGAGACCGTCAACGACGGCACCACAGCCGACGACGGCGAGATCGAGCCTCGGATGCGGCCGCACGGGCGGAAGCTAGCCCGCTCCTGTTAAAGGAGTGTTGGCCGGACCGTTGACGTATCCGCGGCACCGTCGGTCCCGCATCGGCAGGCCCGCATGAACTGCGAAAGACGGTCGATGTGCCCTCAATCACGCGCGAGGCGTGCCCTCAATGACGCCGCCCTAGACCCAGCGATAGCTGGCGCATCTGGTGGGCAGCGTTGCCTGCTCGAGCGGGCGACGCGCGAGCGACCTGGTGGGTGTGCCCAAGTCCGAAGGAGACAAAGGAGGACATATGAGGCGAGTCACTCTCACTCTCGTAGCGGTCATGGTCCTGACCCTTGCCACGGCGCTGCCCGTCGCGAGCTCGGGCCTGACCGACGTGACGGTCAGCTGCGACGACGGATCGAGCTTCACGGCCACGGTCGATGCCGACACGCTCGAAGGCCTGGGGCAGGCCCTTGAGGCCATGGCTCTCTTCCCGGCCGGACTGAGTTGCTCGCTCGCGGCAGTCCCCATCATCCTGCCGCTCGGCGGTGTCGCGTCGGCATGGCCCGGCGGCGGGTTCATCGTCGGTGGCGGCCGGTTCCAGGCGGGTTGCCCCGGCATGCCACTCCTCAGCTTCTGGGTCAACTTCGCGGTGAGCGCGCATACCGACTCCGTCGCCGCCGGCGACACCCGCGGCGGAACGCTCAACTTCACGATCCCAGCGGGACAGTGCGTCGGTCCGAGCCACCTCACCTCGAAGCCGACGTGCCTCACGATCGACGCGGAGACGGGGACCCCGCCCGATGGCTTCTACCGCGCATATCTCTGGTCGCACGTGACGCAGACGTCCGGGTCGTTCTGGGCGAACGCCGAGGGCAGCGACTTCGGCTCCGGTTGGAAGGACACCGGCAATCCCGGACACCAGCTCTCGCCGGACCGCGAGGCCGACGACAGCACGTCGACGTGCCCGTTCAATGGCTACCCGGATCCCGATAGCCCCTTCAATTCGCACCCGATCCTGAACGGGAACGTCACGATCCACCCGGCGCAGTAACGTGGCGCGCATTCACGGACCGAGAGGGCGGCAGAGCCTCTGCCGCTCTCTCATCGTTGCGGTCTGCTGCGTCTTGATCAGCGCGCTCGTCCGTACGGCGGCTGCGACATCGCCGGCGAGCGCGGCCCCCGCCGCCCTTCATGTCGAGGGCAACCGACTCATGAACGCGACCGGTCAGCCCGTGGTCATGCATGGCGTCAACCGCCAGGGCACCGAATACATGTGCGCCCAGGGCCGCGGCATCTTTGACGGTCCGAGCGATCAGGCGTCGATCGACGCGATCAAGAGCTGGCGAGCGAACGCCGTGCGCGTTCCCCTCAACGAGGACTGCTGGCTCGGCATCAACGGCGTACCACCGGAGTACGGCGGTGCGGCCTACCGGCAGGCGATCGCGGACTACGTCGGCCTGCTGAAGGGGAGTGGGCTCTACGGGATCCTCGATCTTCACTGGGCGGCGCCCGGGACCACGCTCGCGAACGGCCCGCAGCCGATGCCGGATGCCGATCATTCGCCGGCCTTCTGGACCGACGTCGCCACGACATTCAAAGGGAACGACGCCGTGATCCTGGAGCTCTTCAACGAACCGGTCCCCGACAGCAACCAGGACACCGACGCGGCCTGGACGTGCTGGCGCGACGGCGGCACCTGCCCCGGTGTCCCGTACGAGGCCGCCGGGATGCAATCGCTGGTGAACGCCATTCGTGCGACCGGTGCGACGAACGTCGTCGCCTTTGGCGGGGTCCAGTACGGAGGCACGCTCTCGCGGTGGCGGCAGTACCGGCCGACGGATCCACAGAACGCGCTCGTGGCCGCGTGGCACACGTACAACTGGACCTGGTGCGTCAGCGTGTCGTGTTACGAGAGCAACGTGGGCACCGTCGCCGCCGATGTGCCCGTCATCGCCACCGAGATCGGGACCGACCAGTGCGACGCGGCCTGGCTGACCACGCTGATGGATTGGCTCGACGCCCGACAGATCGGCTATCTCGCATGGGCCTGGCAGACCTTCCTCGCGTCGGAGTGTTCGTCGGTCAAGCTCGTGCTCGACTACGGCGGCACGCCGTCGCAGTACGGCGAGATCTACCGGACGCACCTCGCCGGACTCCCGCGTCCCTTCGCCGCCTTCACCGCCGACGTGAAGATCACCCTTGGACCGCTGGCGAATCACGACCGGCTCGACGCGTCGGGAACGTTCATGCTCGGAGCGGCGAACGACGGTATCGCTCCACCCGCCGAGCCCATGACGCTCGCGATCGGCGACCTCGTGACGAAGCTCCCCGCCGGCTCGTTCCACGTTGATGAACAGGGGCGCTTCATGTACGAGTCGGAGCGACTCGCGGTCGTCCTCACACCCGCCGGCCCCGACACCTTCGCGTACACGATGAAGCTGAGGAACGCCGACCTGACGGCGACGAGCAATCCGGTCAGGATCACGATCGCGATCGGCGACGATCGCGGGACGACGACGGCGAACGCCGGCGTGACCGCGTCTGGGACGGTTCCCGCGGCCGCTCGGCGCTTTCGTGATGCGCCGACGCGCTGCGCCTGACGCGGCGCGGAGCGGAGACAGCGGGCGTACAGCGGCGCGGTAAGGAGACAGCGGGCGCATCGCGAACGAGAGTCGCGGACGCGCGCACCAGCCCCATCGCCACACGGCAGCGCGGCCGCGTCTCGACAGAGCGATGCGCCCGCTGGCCCCTGCGTGCAGTCACGCCGCGTACTTGTAGAAGACTTCTCCGATCGCGCGGCAGACCCACGGCGACGAGTTCCGGATGACCGGTCCCATCGCCCTCTCGAGCCGGTGCGATGACGCTCTGACCGGGGCGCGGCCGAGCCAGGCGTAGGGAAGCGGCTCCTCGCGCGTCCCCCAGCCGACCTTGAAGCTGCGGAGCTGCGCCTGCTCGATGCCGGTGCGACCGAGATCGAACGTGTGATAGCCGTTCTCGATCGCCCAGCGGATCGCGTTCCAGTAGACGAGGTGGACCGCGTCCACCTTCTCGAAGCCGTCGGCTCGGCCGCTGTACTTGCACGTGAGCGTCCCGTTCCACGCGCAGAAGATCCCCGCCGCCGCCGGTGCGTCGCCCTGGTACGCCGTCAGAACGAAACCGAGGCCCGGCCGGATCACGCGTTCGAACAGGAGCTGGAAGAAGCGGCGCGGCTGCACCGGGACGCCGAGTCGCCGACGCGTCTGCACGTGGATGCGATAGAAGGTGTCGACGTCCGACGCCGACGAGCCCCGTGCGATCCGCACGCCGGCCGCCTCGGCATCCTGCACGCTGCGCCGGTGATTCCGGCGCAGTCGTTTCCAGGTCGAGGCGACGTCATCGGATAGCGCGAGGTCGTGTCGCACGAAAGCACCGCCGCTCTGGACCGTGGGGTCGGACACGGCCGCGCGCAGCTCGAGGACATCAAAGGATGACCCTGCCAGTTCACCGAGGATTCCGATGAGGTCGGCCCCGTCGCCGCGGGCGAGGGGTGGACAGTGGTCGGTGAATGGCAGCGAGACCCAGCGGCGCGGCCCGACCGGCAGGCTCACATCGATCGCCGGGATGCCGGCGGTCACCGCGCCGCTCGCCTCGAGGACGACGGCCATCGCGCGATACCCGTAACAGTCCGCGAGCAGCTTCGCCCACAAGGGGTGATGGAAGATGGTGCTGTCCGGACGGCTCTCGACGAATTCTCGCCAGCGCCGATCCTCCAGCGCGAGCAGTGTCATGTCGCGACGCGAGCCGGCCGTTGGCCGGCCGAGGTCTCGCGGCGGGTCCACGCGAGGTATGCGGTCGCGGGCAACTCGAGGAGCGCGGGAACGGGATCATCTGCCGCGAGGACGGCGTACTCGATCGGAGCGGTCAGTGACGCGAGATACGCGCGGACCGAAAGGCGGCCGGCGCGGATCTCGCTCATCGCGGTCGGAACGTCGGTCAACGCGCGCACCCAGCGGACGCCGGGCCGCCCGCGCAGCGGCGCGATCGGAATGCCGCCCATCATCTGCCACAGCAGATACGGGAAGTCGACTCCGGCGCGGCGGCCCAGGGTGTGCCATCCCCACGGCCGCGGATTGATGTCGAGCAGCTTCAGCCGGCCGTCGCGCGCGTCGCGCTTGAACTCGATCTCGACGATGCCGTCGAAGCGCAACCATTCGATGATCCGAAGGGCGAGCCGCTCGACGTCGGGCGCGTCGATCGTCTCGACGTAGGTGCTCGCGCGCCCGAAATCCATCGGCCACTGTCGGGTGCGCCGCGCGACGAGCGACGCGAGTGCGCGTCCATTCCGGCAGAGCGCCGCGTACGACAGCTGCGACGCGCCGTCGCCAGGCACGAGCGACTGGATCATGATCAGATCCGGATCGACCAGGGTCCGCGCCTCGTCGTATCGCGCGACCAGCGTTGAGCCATCGGGTGCGGGCCACGCCTTCGCGACCGTGAATCGATTGAGCTCGTGACGGATCGCGGGTTTGAGGATCGCGGGGTACTCGCCGTCGAACGCGAGCACGTCCTCGCGACTACGCGGGTAGCGGGTGAGGGGATGATCGACGTCGAGCTCGCCCGCAAGGCGGTACGTGAGGCGCTTGTCGTACGCCCAGCGCAGCGTCTCCCAGGGCTCGAGGATCGTCAGTCGATACCGTTCGCCCAACGCGTCGCGGTTCCGCGCGAGCAGCGCCGCCGTCTCGTCTCCGCCCGGGAACAGCGCCCAGCCATCCAGGCCATGCCGATGCGCGAGCTCGAGTAGATGAGCGACCTGCTCCTCTTCGGTCGTCGCCGGCCAGGGAAGGCTTCGCGCGCAGTAGCGAGACAGGCTCGCCAGCACATGATCGTCGCGGAGGACCCACACCGGTATGCCGTGCCGGCCGAGACTGCGCACGACGCCGAGGCTCTTGTAGTCAGAGCCGATCACGAGCGCGCCAGGGATCGGCCCGCGTGACATCCCGTTCACACCGAACGGCGTTCCGCTCGCGTGTGAGGGGTCAGCGGCTCGCTCGCGACGTGGTGCACGTTCACGCCGCGTGCTCCGGTCACGTGGCGCGCGAGCGCATCGGCGGCGAATTCGGTCCCTGACACGAAGCGGACGACCGGTCCGAAGGAAAGCGCGGCCGGCGCTCCGAGGAAGTACAGGCCCGGCACCGAGGACTGCAGGCCTTCGTCGAGCAGCGGGTAGCCGTCCACGGTACGCACGCCGGCGACGAGCTCCGGTGTGAGGAACCGGTAGCGGCGCACATCGACGCGGTATCCCGTTGCGAGCATGACATGGTCGACCTCACGCGTTGTCGCGTCGTCGAGTCTGAGCGTCAGGTGCCCGTTGGAGCGGACGGCCTCGCGGACCTGCCGGCCGGTCGTCACGCGCACGCGATCCGACCGTGGTCGCAGCCACAGCGACGCGCCCGCCCTCAGCGATCGCCGCATCACTTCCTGCTGTGTCCGGCGCGGGAGGCGGCGGAGCAGCCTCGGGCGGGCGACGAGATGGCTCACGAGCGCCGGGCCCACGTCAGTCCGGTGGAAGAACAGGCGTCCCAGCAGACCCCTCCGTGTCGCGCGCCCGACCCAGTGGATCTGCGGAGCGCGCATGACCAGCTCGACCTCCGCGCCGATCTCGCTGAGCAGCACCGCGCACTCGAAGGCGCTCTGACCGCCACCGACCACGACCACGCGCTTGGACGCGAAGCGACCGAGGTCGGTGTGATCGCTCGAGTGACTCGCGAGGTCGATCGGGAGACCGTCGAATTCGCTCGGTCGGCATGCAAAGCTGGCGATCCCCGCGGCGACGACGACGCGCGCGGCAGTGATGGTCTCGCCGTCAGCCAGGACGACGCGGAATCCACGACCATCCTGGGCCTCGACACTGTCGACGCCGCGCGGATCGATCTCCAGCGAGGCCCGCTCGCGGAACGCGTGACCGTACGCGACGAACTCGCTGAGCGGCACGGGTCGCGTGATCGGGACACCGCGCGCACGCTCGTAGTCGTCGAGCGTCAATGCCGATCCGGGCCCTCCGATGTGCGAGGCTCCCCAGAGGCTCCGGAGCCACATCCCTTTCGGCATGTGCCGCTCCCAGAAGGACATCGGTGCGCCGAACTGACGGACGTACGCGCCACGCTCGCGGAGCCGCGCCGCAGCAGCGAGACCGTACGGTCCCGCGCCGATGATGAGGGTTTCTGACGAATGTCGGCTCACGATCGATGCCTCCCATTGGATCTCTGTTCGCGCGTCTCCCAGGAGCGCAGCACGAAGTCGGTGAGCGTCAGCGCGTCGATGTCGCCGGTGACCGCGAGCGCGCTGCGCGCGGCGTCGGGCCAGCGCCAGATGCGGACGAGCGGACCGGGTGCGCGCTCGACCGCGTCGAGGACCTCGCGCTCGCTCCAGATCCCGGCCGGCACGTCGACGTGCGCGCCGTATGCGGCGGCATCGTCGGAGATCTCGTAAGGGAAGCCTTCCTCGCGCAGGAACCGCCGCACCCCATCGGGCGTGCGTCGCGAGACGGCGACCACCGGCATCTTCCCCGTGGCGAGCTCGAGATCGCGACGCGGGCTGACGACGTCCGCGCCGTACCAGGGCTCGCCGTCGACGGGGGCGCCGCGAACGAGCAGCGTCGCGTCGGCGTCGGCATCGAGACGCACCCGGTGGCGTCCACTGGCGATCCGCGTCACGTGGAGCACGAAACGGCTCCGCCGCCACCACCAGGCGGCGATGCGATCGAGCGAAGCGACGAACACCGCGGGCCGTCGCCGGCGCGCTTCGGCGAGCGTGGCCACGAGCGCATCTCCAAGCTCCGGGATGCGCTCGGGATGAAGCTGCAGCGTGAAGAGATCGCCTCGCCGGTGGGTGAGATCGAGGATGTGGATCCATTCCAAGGTCCGTGCCTCCGCATCGAGGCTGAGGCGCTCCACCAGGATCTCGTCGTCTGGGATCGCCACCGGGATGTCCACGAGTCCGTCGCGGAGACGCGGGGTGACCGCGACGTAGCGCGCGTCGACGGCCGAGTACAGCTCGAGCGCCAGCGCGTAGCTCGGGGTCGAACGCGCGGCGGCCGACCCGCCGTCACGCGGCGGAAAGACCACGGCCTGGCTGCTGTGGTAGCGAAAGCCAAGCTCGCGCAAGACGTCGAGCGTGGCCTGGTTGTAGCGCAGATACGGTCCGCGGAAGCCGGTCGCATAGATGCCGCTGCGCTCGAAGATCTCCAGCGCGCGTGTGATGGTCTCTCGCTGCGTCCGCTCGTCCAGCGATGCATGGTCGCCGTGCACGAGCCCGTGGACCGCCAGCTCCGCACCGCCGTCCGCGTAGCGCTTCAGCACGTCGGGATGCCGTCCAAGCACGCACGCCGTCGTCGGCCAGGTCGGCCGAGCGCCCAGCTCCGCCGTGATGGCGTCGTAGCGATCGAGGTGTCGCGTCATCGCGTTCGCAGTCGGACCGAATCGGGACAGCACGCGCCTCGTGCGCGCGGCTGATCCGGCCGGCCCGCGCGAGCGGATGCTCATCGCCAGGCTCATGCGTCCTCCACGACGGGCTCGCGCCTCGCGACGGGGGAGGGGATGAGCTCGGCGACGATCCGCAGATAACGTTCGCGCTGGTGGACCCAGCGGTACGGCTCACTGACCTCGGCCGCGCGGCGGACCAGCCGTTCGCACAGCCCCGGATCGGCGTACAGCTCCCGGATCGCGCGCGCGAGATCCTGCGCGTTCGCGGACTCGAACGACCGGACGCAGGAATCGTCGAAGTAGGCCTCAACCGAGCGCGTGCGCGCGATGATCACCGGCTTGCGCATCGCGATGAGGTCGAACATCTTGGTGGAATGGGTGAGGTCGCGGTAGGCGTTCCGTTTCGTCGGGACGACCCCGACGTCGGCGGACGCGACCGCCGCGACGAGCTCGGGGATCGGGACGAATCCACGGCTCAGCTCGACGCGGCCCTCGAGGCCGAGTTCGGCAATGAGCCTCTCGATCTCCGGTCGCAGCGTGCCGTTTCCGAAGATACGGAGGTGGAGGTTCGGGATCTGGTCCCGCAGCAGCCCGACGGCGCGCACGAGCGTGTCGGCCCCCAGGCTCTCTTCGAGCGTGCCGGTGTAGATGAGATCGAACTGCTCCGAGCGCCGGCCCTCGTCCGGGTAGAGAGCCGGATCGAAGATCGCTTCGTCGGCTGAAAGAAGGACCTCCTCGATCTTGTCCGCGGGCGCGCCGCGCGTCAGGAAGGTGTGACGCATCAGCGAGTTACACGTGAACGCGCGGTCGGCGAACGCGATGCTCGCTCGCTCGACCAACGTCATCAGCCTCACCGCCGGATGGGTCGCTCGCAGCCGGTATTTCATCGCGAGGAACTCGGGCATGCATTCGAGGAGGTTGAGAAGGACGCGAGCGCCGAGGAGTCGCGGCACGACCGCGGCGAACACGAGCGCCTCGGGGGGGGAGTTGACCTGCACGACGTCGTAGCGGCGGCGCAGGCCCAGCTTCGCCGCGAGCAGCGCGGCGGCGACGATGAACGCGGCGTACTGGAGGACGTAGCGGAGGGGGCTGCCACGCCGTCGCGTGATCGGGAGGCGGTGGACGTCGATCCCGTCGACCCGCTCGAAGCGAGCTTCCGGCGCCGATCCGGCGCAGATCATGTCTACCTCGTGGCCCGCGCCGACAAGCGCCTGGATCTCCTTGTGCAGCCGCGGGTCCTGCGGGTAACGGCCCTGCCGGATCAGGCAGATCCTTGCCATTACGCCACCTTCTCTTGCGCCGTCGCCGCGACGGACCGCGCGAGGTCGGGAGCGGCCGCTCCCGGTAAGGGGATGAGCCCGCGTAGCGCCCGAAGATCCGACGGCTCGACGACGCGAAGCAGCAGGGCGAGGCCGACGTACGCTGCGAGCGCGAGCAGCAACATCACGACCAGCGGCTGCCCCCACACCGCTGCGCACGCGAGCGCCGCACTCATCGCCGCGACGCCCGCCTTGGCCGCGACGCGCAGGCTCGCTCGGCCGAGCAGGTCGTTCGGCATCGCGCGCACCTGCCAAATGAGCCAGCCCAGCTCGGTGAGCGAGCTGACGAGCGCGGCGCCGTTCTGCGCGAGCAGCGGGATCGCGACGAGGTTCGCGAGGGGGTTGAGGATGGCGAGCGTGACCACCATGAAGAGCAACCGCCGGTCCTGATGCAGGGCCACGAGCGTGTACATGAGGACCGAGTTCACGTAAAGGAACACGACGCGTGGCGCGAGCAGGCGAAGTGCGTTCGCGGCGGGCGCATACGCGTCGGCCGGATAGAGCGTCGCGACGATGCGGTCGGCGAACAGCGCCAGCACGAGGCCGATCGCGACGCCCGACAGGATGAGAGCGGTGAGCGCCTTGTCGAGCAGCGTGCGCAGCTCCTCACGGGGTCCGAGCGACAGGCGCGACAGGACCGGAGAGAGCACGGTCCCGACCACGAGGGTCGGGACGATCGTCGCGACGACGAAGAGCCGATATGCCGCCGCGTACCAGCCGACGTTCTCGTCCGGCAGGAGTCGCTCCACGATGACCATGTCGACGCTGAACGCGAAGGTGCCGATCACCCACCACAGGCCAAGCGGCACGGCGGACCGCATGAGGCGCACCGCGAGCCGCGCCTCGAGGTGGGGCTCGAGCCGGAGACGTGAGCGTGAACCGATGACGAGCACGACGAGATACGTGATCGAGCCGAGCAGGAAGGCACCCGCGACGCCGACGATGTCCGGTCGGAGCAGCAGCACCGTGACGCCGACCGCGGCGGCGGCGACGCGGTACGTGATCGCGGCGACGGACGGGAGCGTGAACTCCTCCTGCCCGCGGAGGTACGCCTCGATGCTCGTCGCGATGCCCACGAACAGGACCGAAAGCGCCAGCACGAGGATGCTGAGCTGCAGCTCGCGCTCGTAACCGAGCAGCACGGTGACGAGCCACAGGCATGGGAGCGCGACGAGCCAGAGGACGACCCTCGCGAGGATCGTCGCGCCGAGCGCATCGGGGCCGCCGGTCCGCTGCGCGA
>VBFY01000049.1 GCA_005889405.1 Chloroflexota bacterium
AAGAAGATGCGGTCGCGTGGGAAGTCGGCGCGCGCCGCGGCGTGGAGCTCGCCGCCCGACACGACGTCGAGGCCAAGCCCTAGTTCGGCGAGCACCCGCAACAGCCACGGCGCGCAGTACGCCTTGGCCGCATAGCAGACCGTCGCGCGCCCGGGATACGCCGCCACCGCGTCACGGAACGAGCTGGCACGCGCACGGATCGTCGCCTCGTCGTAGACATACAGCGGCGTTCCGTACTCCGCAGCGAGCGCGACGAGATCGCACCCGCCCACCGCGAGCGTGTTGCCCGGGGTTAGACGCGTCGTGTCCGGGAAGAGCTCGGCGGGGAAGGTCATCGCAGCGATGCTATGGCGCTCATCACGAGCCCAATCAGCGCGGCGAGGAGGAGACCCACCACCCCGGCGTTCACTCCCGCCAGAGCCGACTGCGCCCACGCTCGCGCCCGCAATGCGCCCCACGACGGCAGTGCTGCGAAGACGACGAGGAACGCGGGCAAGAAGATCGCGACGCACGCGATCGCCGCGCCGGCGACACCGTTCGGCGGCCAGACCGCGAAGAGATCGACGATCGCGCTTTGGTCGTTGTACGAGGGGAACGGCGCGATCGCCGCTCCGAGATACGCGGCGAACGTGAAGAGCGGACCAGGCACCGCCTGGGCCGCACCGTAACCGGCGACGAACTGCTCCTGCGACACCCAGCCCGGCGGCACGACCTCGTTCTGCAGCAAGGGCAGCACGACGTGACCGCCGCCGAAGACGAAGGCGCCCGAGCGATAGAAGGAATCGAATAACGCGACGCCGCCGCTCGGAACGGTGACCCGCGCGAGCGGAAGCACCAGGAGCAGCGTGAGGTAGAGCGCACCGCAGATGAGAGCGACGCGGCGTCCGATCGGCACCGGGTGCGCGACACGTGTGCCGAGCCCGGAGGCGGGCAGCACGAACCGCCCGAGGAGCCCTGCAAGCAGGATGACCCCGACCTGCACGTACTGGTCGTGCCACGCCAGCGCGAGCGCCGTCGCGCCGAGCGCGATGGCGGTGCGACGCACCTCCCACGCGAGCGCACGCGCCATCCGCCACACCGCGAACGCGACGACGCCGATGGCGACGAGCTCGAGCACGCGCACCACGGGAACGAGCGCGTCGTCGAGGCGGCCGAGGGTGTAGGCGAAGACGATCATCAAGACGGCCGAGGGCAGGGTGAAGCCGAGCCACGCGAGGAACGCGCCCAGCGGGCCCGCGCGCAGGAGTCCGATCGCGATGCCGACCTCGCTGCTCGTCGGGCCGGGCAGCGACTGGCAGAGCGCCACGATGTCGGCGTACGTCGCTTCGTCGAGCCACTGCCGCCGCACGACGTACTCGCTTCGGAAGTAGCCGAGATGCGCGATGGGTCCGCCGAATGATGTGAGGCCGAGCCGCAGGGCGACGCCGAAGACCTCGAGCGGCGATGATGGGTGCGGTGCCCCACTACGTGAAGTCACACGGCCTCGGCAACGACTACATCGTGATCGATCCCGCGAACGTGCCGTTCGCGGTCACGCCCGAGGCCGTGCGACTCATCTGCGATCGCCACCGCGGCGTCGGCTCCGACGGCATCCTCCTTGTATCCCCGGGGGGCGGCGCCGATTTCGGTCTGCGCATCTTCAATCCCGACGGCAGCGAGGCCGAGAAGAGCGGGAACGGGGCGCGCATCTTCGCCAAATTCCTGCGCGAGCACGGTTACACCGACGAGGACCGCTTCACGCTGGACACGCCCGGCGGTCGGGTCACCTGTGCGCTCGAGCGCGAGGACGGACGCGTGGCGCGGGTCACCGTCGACATGGGGAAGCCGCGCTTCGACGCGCTCGACTCGATCGAGGTCGACGGCCGGCGGCTCGAGGTGACTTCAGTATCGATAGGAAACCCGCACTGCGTGGTGATCGTTCCCGACCTCACCAAGATCGACGTGCACGCCCTCGGACCGAAGATCGAGCGCCATCCGGCGTTTCCGAAACGCACGAACGTCCAGTTCGCCGAGATCGTGTCGCGGAGCGAAGTGCGGATCCTCATCTGGGAGCGCGGCGCGGGTTACACGCTGGCCTCGGGCTCGTCGAGCTGCGCGGTCGCCGCGGCGTGCCAGCGCAAGGGACTGACGGATCGCGATGTCACGGTCTCGATGCCCGGCGGTCAGCTCGCGATCACGATCGCGGACGACGGAGAGATCCGCATGCGCGGACCGGTCGAGGAGATCTGCGCTGGCGACCTCAGCCCGGACCTACTCCGTCGTCTCGGCGCGCGTTAGCGCAGGTCGGCCCAGGTGAACAGTACGGTGAACGCGCGGCACCACACGACCACCGACTTGTAATCGCCGACCGGGGTGCCGGCGGGGAGCTCGTAATTGAACGAGCCGTTGGTCGCCTTCAGCGCGCCAAGGTAGAGATCGCGGCCGCCGTCGTAGGCGCCGCCCATGCCGCGCGCGAGATACACCTGCAGGTCGGGTCCGTTCTGGATCGCGACGTTCTCGAAGCGCAAGAACGTCTTGCCGTCGAGCTCGACGAGCGACACCGGTCCGGTGCCGCGATGCAGGTCGTCAACGCGCTGCAGTTGCCCCATTGCGAGGACTTTCGGCCCGGCCGGCGTGGCGCTCGGCGAGGTCGTGGCGGCTGCCGACGCCGTCGGCGGGACGGTCACCGTGACCCGCGCCGGGAGGTCCTCCTGCAGTGTCGTGGTGAGGAAGAGCGGGGAGATGGTCCACCAGCCGAAGGCGCAGGCCGCGACCAGCACGGCCGCAAGCGCAGCCTGCGCCAAGCGACTTGTGCGGATCGTGCCGAGCATCGCTCGAGTCTAGGCAGCGTCTATTACGCATTCGTGACACCCGTCGCATCGCGCGAGCGCGAGGCCGACCTGCACTCCGGCCGTGACAGACCGCGGGCCAGTGCCTAGCCTGCGCGGATGGGGAGCCCTTCGCGCATGCCCATCCTTGCGCCGCCGCGGGGTTTTCGCGACATCCTGCCGACCGAGGCGCGCGAGCTTCGCGCGATCGAGCGCGCGCTCGACGAGACCTTCGCGAGCTACGGCTACGTGCCGATCGAGCCGCCGATGGTGGAGCGCGTCGACGGCGACTCCGGACTCGAGCGCGAGCGGCTCATGCAGTTCCTCGATCGCGACGGTAGCCTCGTCGCGCTGCGCCCCGACATCACGACCGCGGTCGCGCGCCTCGTGGCCCAGCGTTACCGCGACGCTGCCGGTGCGCTGCGTCTGTCGTACTTCGCGCCGGTCTTCCGCGAGGAGCCCGCAATGCTCGGAGCGGAGCGCGAGTACGACCAGGCCGGGGTCGAGCTCGTCGGACCCTCGGGGCCGCTCGCCGATGCGGAGGTCCTCGCGCTCCTCGCCGAATCGCTCGCGCGCTGCGGACTTCGCGACGCGACGATCGAGATCGGACACGTCGGCGTTGTGCGTCGCGCGTTCGCCGATCTGAACGACGACGAGAGCGCAGCCGTGTTGGACGCCCTGCGTGCGGGCGACCACGTCGGAGCCTTTCGCCTCGCCGCCGACGCCGGAATGCGCGACGAAGCGCTCGGGCGCGCGCGGAACGCGCTGTCGGCGCGCGGCCGAGCCGTCGAGAGCATCGACATCGACGGCGTCGACGAGCTGCGAGAGGTGATCCATCTCGCCCGCGATCTCTTCGCCGGCGAACCGCTCTGGGGCGTACCCAACCTCTCGCTGGTTCCGGCCCTTCCCTACTACACCGGGGTGGTGTTCGAGGCGCTCCATCCGAAAAGCGGCTTCCCGATCGCCGCCGGCGGGCGCTACGACCTGCTGCTCGGCGCCTTCGGCACACCGCGCCGCGCGACCGGGTTCGCGATCAGCGTGCCGCGGCTACACCTCGCGCTGTTCGAGTCGGGCTGGCGAGCCGCGCGCGAACGCGCCCTCGTTTCGCTTGCGCCAGCCGGGACGCGCGACACCGCACAGCTCGCGGCGGCGCTTCGCGCGCGCGGCGTCGTCGTGGCGATCGGAGCGGTCGCCGAACGAGCCGGTCTCGAGATCGTCGACGCGTCGGTCGTGGATCACGACCACGTTCGCGTGGCGGATGGTCGCGTTATGACGGCCGATGAGCTCGCGCGCGAGCTGGCATGAGTCGGCTCCGCTTCGCGCTCGCGCAGGGGGTGCTCCTGTCCGATGCGCTGACGGCGCTGCGCGCGGTCGGCCTCGACGTGTCGCGTCTGGGCGAGGATCGGCGTCTCGTGGTACCGAGCGGCGACGTCGAGTTCGTGCTCGCGCGTCCGAGCGACATCGCGACCTACGTCGAACGCGGTGCCGCGGACCTCGGCATCGTGGGCAAAGACGTGCTCATGGAATCCGCGGCACGCGTGCTCGAGCTCGCCGACCTTCGGTTCGGTGCGTGCCGTTTCGTCGTCGCCGCGCCGCGCGACGCGCTCGAGCGTTCGCTGGACGAGTACCGCCACCTCGGAAGCCTCGAGGTCGCGACGAAGTACCCGCACGTCGCCGAGGAGCATTTTCGGCGGCGCGGGATCCAGGTCGAGATCGTCAAGGTCGCCGGATCGGCGGAGCTCGCGCCCCAGGTCGGGCTCGCCGACTGGATCGTCGACCTCGTCGCGACCGGCGCCACGCTCGCGGCGAACGATCTCGCGGTCGTCGAGGAGATCGCGACGTCCACGGCGCGCCTCATCGCGAATCCGGCGTCATATCAGCTGCGGCGCCGGGAGATCGCCCCGCTCGTGGAGCGCCTCGCATCATGGGCGGCGGCGCGGTGAAGGTGAGGGCGCTGAGCTCGCTCGGCCGCGACATCGCGCTCGCGCGCGGCGGCGGGGCCTTCGCACTGCGCGAACGTTCCGCGGCGGCCACGATCGTGCGCGCGGTGCGCCGCGACGGCGACGCCGCGGTGCTGAGGATCGTGCGCCGCTTCGATCGCCCTGAGGCGAGACAACGAGGCCTCGTCCTCGACGCGAAGGCGATCGGGCGGTCCGCGCGTACATGCCCGCCCGAGACGCGCGGCGCGCTGGATCTCGCCTACGTGCGCATCCGCGCGTTCCACGAGCGGCAGCGTCCGCGCGAGTCCCGCCGACGCGACGCTCGCGCCGACCTGCGGCTCGTTCCGTCGCCGCTGGGTCGCGTCGGCGCGCTGGTGCCACGCGGCGTCGCCGCGTACCCGTCGACCGCGCTCATGACCGGCGTGCCGTCGCAGATCGCGGGCGTGCGTGAGCTCATTGTCGCGTCACCGATGCCGCGAGATGGCTCGGTGGATCCGGCGCTGGCTTACGCGCTCGAGCTCGTCGGCGCCACCACGGTGTACCGGGCGGGCGGCGCCGCGGCGGTCGCCGCGCTCGCGTACGGCACCGCGTCGCTGGGCCGGGTCGACAAGATCGTCGGGCCCGGAAACGCGTACGCCACCGCGGCGAAGTGGCTCGTGTCGGCTGATGTCGGCATCGACGCGCTTCAGGGTCCGAGCGAGCTCATCGTCCTCGCGTCCAGCGATGCGGACCCGGACGTGCTGGCGCTCGACCTCCTGGCCCAAGCCGAGCACGGCGCCGGCGCGTTCGCGGCGCTCGTGAGCGACGACGCGGATCTGTTGCGCGCGGTCGACCGCGCGCTGGCTACGCAGCCGAAAGCGCGCGTCTTCACCTACCGCGCAAGGGACCTGCGCTCGGCGGCACGCGCCGCGGACGAGGCCGCGCCAGAGCACGTGCTGCTCGCGGGCCGGGCGGCGGCCGCGCTTGCGGCTCAGGTGCGCCACGCGGGCGCGGTCTTCGTCGGCATGCGCTCGGCGGTCGCGTTCGGAGACTACGTCGCAGGAACGAATCACTCCCTGCCGACCGGCGGGACCGCGCGCTGGGCGTCGGCGCTTCGCGTCGAGGACTTCGTCCGCTGGACGAGCTGCGTGTCGCTGCGCGGCGATCTGCGCGGTCTCGCGCGCGCCGGCGCGGCGATCGCCGAACATGAGGGCATGCGGTTTCACCGGGCTTCCATGGAGGCGCGCGCATGAACGGGAGGGCGTCCTGATGCCCGCCGCGAGAGGCGCGCGACGCGCTCGCAAGACGAAAGAAACGGACGTGCAGGTCCGTTTCACCGTCGACGGCTCCGGCAAGGCGAGCGTGCGCACGGGGCTGCCGTTTCTGGACCACATGCTCGAGCTGTTCGCCGTGCACGGACTCTTCGACCTCACGCTGAAGGCCGCCGGCGATATCGAGGTCGATCAGCACCACACCGTCGAGGACATCGGGCTCGTCCTCGGCGCTGCGATCGATGATGCCCTCGGTGACCGTAAGGGTCTCGTGCGTTACGCGTCGCTCCAGGTGCCGATGGACGAGTGCCTCGTCGGCGTCGCGCTCGACCTCGGTGGGCGTCCGTACTTCGCGCACGACCTGACGCCGAAGACGCGCATCGTCGGCTCCTTCGACTCGACGCTCGTGCCGGATTTCTTCATCGCCCTGGTGCAGGGCGCGCGCTGCACGCTCCACGTTACCCAGGTCCGCGGCGGCAATACGCACCATCTGCTCGAGGCGACGTTCAAGGCCTTCGGGCGCGCGCTCGACGCCGCTGCGCGGCGCGACCCGCGGCGAAAGGGCGTGCCGAGCTCGAAGGGACGCATCGGGTGATCGCGATCGTCGACTACGGCGTTGCGAACGTCCCAAACGTCGAGCGCGCGCTGCGGCGCGCCGGCGCTGTCGACGTGCGCATCACGCGATCGCACGTGGAGCTCCTTGCGGCACGCGCGATCGTGCTTCCAGGCGTCGGTCACTTCGGCCACTGCGCGCGCGAGCTTCGTCGCTTCGGCCTCGACGCGATGATCCGCGTCGCGCATGACCGCGGCATACCACTCCTCGGCCTCTGCGTCGGCATGCAGCTCTTTTTCGAGGACAGCGAGGAGGATCCCACAACGCCCGGTCTCGGTCTCGCGCCCGGGCATGTTCGTCGGCTGCAGGGCGACGTGCGCGTCCCGCACACCGGCTGGAACGCGGTCGCCATCACGCGGCCGCACCCCTGGCTCACCGGCGTGCCGGACGGCGCGTACTTCTACTTCGTGCACTCCTACGCCGTCCATCCCGCGAACGGGGACACGGTCGTCGGCACGGTCGACCACGGCGGTCCCCTCACCGCTGCGGTCGCGTCGAACGGGATGCTCGGGCTGCAGTTCCATCCCGAGAAGAGCGGCGCGATGGGCGTGCGCGTCCTGCGTTCGTTCGTGCACGCGACGGACGCGTGAGCTGTTGCTCGCCAAGCGCGTCATTCCCTGCCTCGATGTGAAGGACGGCCGTGTCGTGAAAGGCACCCGCTTCGTCGAGCTGCGTGACGCGGGCGATCCGGTCGGCCTCGCGGAGCGTTACGACCAAGGCGGCGCGGACGAGCTCGTGTTCCTCGATATCACGGCCTCCGCGGAGCAGCGTCGCACCGTGATCGATCTCGCACAGCGGGTCGCGGCGGTGCTGACGATCCCCTTCTGCGTCGGCGGCGGCATCACATCCGCCGATCTCGCGGCCGCGATCCTGCGCGCCGGCGCGGACAAGGTCGCAGTGAACACCGCCGCGGTCCGCCGTCCGGCGCTGCTCGGCGAGATCGCGGCGCGCGCGGGCTCGCAGGCCGCGGTGCTCGCGATCGACGCGAAGCGCCGCGACGATGGCTCCTACGAGGTCTACGTGGAGGGCGGCCGCACGCCGACGGGGCTCGACGCGGTCGACTGGGCACGTCGCGGCGTCGCGGCGGGCGCGGGCGAGATCCTGCTCACGTCGATGGATCGCGACGGTACGCGCGACGGCTTCGAGGTCGACCTGACCGCGCGCGTCGCCGACGCGGTGCGCGTGCCGGTGATCGCATCCGGTGGCGCGGGCACCGTGGCGCACTTCGTCGAGCTGTTCGGGCGGACGGGCGCTGAGGCGGGGCTCGCGGCGTCGATCTTCCACTCGGGCGAGACCCTGGTGTCCGCTCTGAAAGCGGAGCTCGCGCGACGTGGCGTGAACGTGCGGCCGAGCGTCGAGGCGGCATGACCGAGGAGATCCGCTTCGACGAGCGCGGCCTCGTCCCCGCGATCGTGCAGGACGCCGCGACCGGCGCGGTGTTGATGCTCGCGTACATGGATCGCGAGGCGCTCGACCAGACGCTCCGGACGCGTGAGGTTCACTTCCACAGCCGCTCGCGTGACAAGCTGTGGAAGAAGGGCGAGACGAGCGGCAACGTCCTTCATCTCGTGGAGCTCGTGCCGGACTGTGACGCCGACGCGCTCCTCGTGAAGGTCCACCCCGCGGGTCCGGCGTGCCACACCGGTCAGGCGACCTGCTTCGGTCCGGTCAACGAGGGCGACCTCGGACGATTCCTTTCCGAGCTCGCCGCGATGCTGCGCCAGCGCCGGCGCGACCTGCCCGCCGACTCGTACTCCGCGGGGCTGTTCAGGGCCGGACCGGACGCGATCGCCGCGAAGCTCGTCGAGGAAGCCGGCGAGACCGCGGCCGCGCTGCGTGGCGAGGGCCGCGAGCGCACGATCAGCGAGCTCACCGACCTCCTTTACGTGATGCTCGTCCTCGCCACGCATATCGAGGCGACGCCGGATGAGATCAGGGCGAGCCTCGAGGAGAAGCGACGTCAGGCGCCAGCGCGGCGAGGTGTGACCGGATCTGGCTGAGCGCGGTCACGCGCGCGTCGGGCACCGCATCCTCGGGCCGTGGCGACTCGCCCCCGCGATCGATCCAGATCGAACGGAGTCCCGCGCCGCAAGCGCCGGCGACATCGCGCGTGAGGCTGTCCCCGATCACCACCGCCCCCTCGCGCTCCGCGCCGATCGCGCGCAGCGCGTGGTCGAAGATGCGCGGGTCCGGCTTCGCGATGCCGAGCTCGGCGGAGATGACGATCGCGGCGAAGCGAGGTGCGAGCGTCGTGCCCGCGAGCTTCTCGCGCTGCACATCCGGCGCGCCGTTCGTCACCAGCGCGAGGCGATGGTCGCGCCCGAGATCGTCGAGCACGCGCTCCGCCTCGGGATCGACCGGCTGGTGCGCGCGCCTCGCGGTGACGTACGCCGCATCGAGCTCCGCGGCGAGCGCTTCGCCCGGCGTTGCTGCCGCCGCGAGCGCGCCGCGCCACACGTCTCGACGGAATCCGGGGACGAACGCGCGCAGCGAGCGGAGGCCCGGCGCGTCGCCACGGAACTCACCCCAGAGGCCCTCGCCCCACCACACGCCCATCTCCTCCGCGTAGGCGTAGTTCGGCGCGGCGCGCCAGATCTCGGCGGCGATCCGCAGCACGGAGGCATGCAGCGCCTCGGCGTCCACACCGGTTCGATCGTGGGCCAGCTCGCACGCACGGCGGACCGACGAGAACGTCGCCTGGTCCTCCATCAAGAGCGTGTTGTCGAGGTCGAAGAGCAGCGCACGCGTCGGCACTCGCGGAGTTTAGGAATTCCCATGTGCAGCCTGCCCGTCCTTCGAGTCGGCAGCTGTCCTCCTCGCATGCGTGCGTGCTACACAAAACGCTTCCATGCTGCGCACCGCTCTCACCTGCGTCTGTCCGTAGGCGGCTAGACCGGAACGCGGTCGTCGGCCGCCCCTCCTCCACGCGCACACCGGCATCCCATATCAGAGCGGAGGAAAACAGATGCACCTCTCCATCCGAACGACCGTCCTACCGATCCGCACCGCCGCGATCCTTGCCATCGCCGCGCTCGTCGCGGCCTGCGGCGGCGCGAGCGTGCCCGCGCCGAGCGCGACCACCGCACCGGGTGCGAGCGCGGCTGTCGTCGCCGATCCCGCGCTGGCCGAACTGCGCATCGACTACGCCACCTACTCGCCGCCTTCGCTCGTCCTGAAGAAGCTGGGCTCACTCGAGCAGGCGCTGCCCGGCACGACCGTCAAGTGGGTGTACTCGGCGGGCTCGAGCAACGCGCTCAACTTCCTGCAGGGCAACTCCATTGACTTCGGCTCGACCGCCGGTTCGGCCGCGCTCCTGTCACGCGCGAACGGGAACCCGATCAAGGTCGTGTACATCTACGAGCAGCCCGAATGGACCGCCCTCGTGGTCGCGAAGGACTCGACCGCGAAAGACATCCGCGATCTCAAAGGAAAGAAGATCGCGGCGCAAAAGGGCACCGATCCGTACTTCTTCCTCCTGCGGACGCTCAATCAGGCGGGACTGTCGCAGGCGGACATCCAGTACGTGAACCTGCCGCACGCCGACGGCCGCACCGCGCTCGAGCGAGGACAGGTCGACGCGTGGTCCGGGCTCGACCCGCACATGGCCGCAAGCGAGCTCCAGGCCGGAAGCAGGCTGATCTACCGCAACAAGGACTTCAACACGTACGGCTTCCTCAACTCGCGCGAGGATTTCCTGCGCAAGTACCCGGAGACGACCAAGAAGGTCATCGAGCTGTACGAGCGCGCGAAGAAATGGATCGTCGACAACCCCGAGGGGGCGGCGCAGATCCTCGCCGACGAGGCCCAGATCAATCTCGAGGTCGCGAAGCGCGAGCTGAACGACCGGATGAACTTCAAGACACCCGGAATTCCGGGGGACGCGCATGTGTCGGTCCTGCGCGCCGTCGTACCGATCATCAACGCCGAACAGCTCGCCAATCCCGGCGCGAACGTCGACAAGGCGGTCACCGATCTCGTCGACGGATCGTTCGCCAAGGCGGTCATCAGATAGCGACACGTGATGTCGCGATCGCGCGCGCCACCGCCGCCAGGGCTCGCCGGCGGTGGCCGTCCGCGCTTCCCTGGATCCTGCCCGCGATCATCGTCGTGCTGTGGTGGGGATCGGTCGGTCTCGGTGTGTTCGAGGCCTATCAGCTCCCGCCGCCACCGGTCGTGCTCGACGCCGCGATCGGGTTGTGGCGGCGCGGTCTCCTGCAGCTCGACATCCTCGCGACCCTCGCGCGCGTCGTGGAGGGCTTCGGCATCGGCGCAGCCGTCGCGGTCGTGCTCGGAACGATCGTCGGTGTGACGCGGCGGAGCGAGGAGATCTTCGAGCCGACGCTGCAGGCGCTCCGAACGGTGCCCACGCTCGCGTGGGCGCCGCTGCTCCTGCTTTGGCTCGGCATCGACGAGGCTCCGAAGATCACACTGGTCGCGATCGGCGCGTTCTTCCCGGTTTACGTGAACCTCGTCGCCGGGATCAAGGGCGTTGACCGCAAGCTGGTGGAGGTCGCGCGGGTCTTCGATCTGGGCGGCGTCGATATCGCGCGCCGCGTCGTCCTCCCGGCCAGCCTTCCGGATCTGCTTACCGGCCTGCGGCTGGGTGCGACGCAGGCATGGCTCTTCGTCGTGGTGGCCGAGTTCTTCGGCAGCTCGCGCGGACTGGGTTTCCGGCTCACGGACAGCCTGCAGTCGTCGCGCGTCGACCTCATGATCGTCGCGCTCGTATGTCTCGCGGCGCTCGGCAAGGTCACCGACATGCTCATCCGCGCGATCGAGACGCGGGCGCTCCGCTGGCGCGACACGCTCGGCGAGCGGAGACTGGAGTGAGCAGGCGCCTCGCCGTCACGGAGCTGCGCAAGCGCTACGGCGAGCTTCCAGTGATCGGCGGGCTCGATCTCGAAGTCGCGCCGAGCGAGATCGTCGCGGTCGTCGGCCCGTCAGGCTGCGGCAAGTCCACGCTCCTCCGCCTCGCAGCCGGTCTCGACACGCATTACCGCGGCGAGATCCGCGTCGGGAACGAGCTCGTGTGCGGCCCGCATCCCGCGGTCGGGCTGGTCTTCCAAGAGCCGCGGCTCTTTCCCTGGCTGAACGTCGCCGACAACGTCGCCTTCGGTCTCGGCGAGCGCCACGGGGCGCACGCGCAGGCGCTCGTCCGCGACGCGCTCGAGGCCGTCGAGCTCACCGCCTTCGCCGGCGCGCTGCCGAAGGAGCTCTCGGGCGGAATGGCGCAGCGGGTCGCACTCGCGCGCGCGCTCGTGACCGAGCCGCAGGTCCTACTGCTCGACGAGCCCTTCAGCGCGCTCGACGCGTTCACGCGCATGCGCCTGCAGGACCAGCTGCTCGCGGCGTGGACGCGCTACCGGCCGACGCTGCTCCTCGTCACGCATGACCTCGACGAGGCCGTGTACCTCGCGGACCGCGTCATCCTTCTGAGCGAACGTCCGGCCCGCGTTGCAGATGTGATCCCGGTGGCGCCGGCGCGGCCGCGCGACCGGCGTGATCCGACGCTCGCGGCGCTGCGGGTCGCGCTCCTCGAGGCACTGCATCTCGAGCGAGACGCTCGCCTGGTGACGGCTTAGCCTTGCCGCGCATGAACGTCGTCGACCGCGGCAGCGTGGGCCGAGTCCGCACGCGGTTCATCGACCTGCCGGACCCGCTGCCGCTCGACTCGGGCGCGACGCTCGCGCCGGTCCGCATCGCGTACGAGACCTACGGCGCGCTCGCGCCGGCGAAGGACAACGTCGTGCTCGTCTGCCATGCCCTGTCGGGCGACGCGCATGCCGCGGGTTGGAGCGACGACCCGGACGCGCCAACGACCGTCGACGGCATGGGCGCGGCGGAGCGCGGTCGCTCGGGCCTCGGATGGTGGGACGGCATGATCGGGCCGGGCAAGGCGTTCGACACCGATCGTCACTACGTCGTGTGCAGCAATCTCATCGGGAGCTGCCGCGGCTCGACCGGACCAAACTCGACGAACCCGCGAACGGGGCGTCCATACGGCGGGGATTTCCCCGTCATCACGGTCGGCGACATGGTCCGCGCCCAGCGGGCCTTCCTGCGCGAGCTCGGGATCGAGCGTCTGCTGGCCGCGAGCGGCGGCTCCCTTGGCGGGATGCAGGCGCTCGAGTGGGCGGTGGCGTACCCAGACGCGATCGACCACATCATTCCGATCGCGGCGACGGCGCGGCTCGGAGCGCAGGGCGTCGCGTGGAACGCGATCGCGAGGAACGCGATCATGTCCGACCCGGACTGGCAGTCCGGCAACTATTACGGCACGGGCCGCGCGCCGAACGCGGGGATCAAGATCGCGCGAATGGTCGGCCACGTGACGTATCTCTCGGAGACCGCGATGGTCGAGAAGTTCGGCCGCGAGCTGCAGGATGGCAACGCCTACTCGTACACCCTCGCCACGCCGGACTTCCAGGTCGAGAGTTACCTGCGCTACCAGGCCGACGCGTTCGCGAAGCGCTTCGACGCCAACGCCTACCTCTACATCTCCCGCGCGCTCACGTACTTCGATCTGGCGCGCACGTATGGCGCTGGCTCGCTCGAGCGCGGCCTTGCGAAGGTGCGCGCCCGCAGCCTGCTGCTGTCGTTCTCATCCGACTGGTTGTACGGTCCGCGGTATTCGGAAGAGATCGTGCGCGCGCTCGGCGCGAACGGCGCGGACGCGCGGCACGTCATGATCGACGCGACGTACGGCCACGATTCGTTCCTGCTCGAGGAGGCGCGCATGACCGAGCTCATCCGGGACTTCCTGCCATGAGAGAGCGGCCGGCGAAGGAATTCGGCTTCGACACGCGAGCGATCCACGCCGGACAGCGTCCCGAGCCATACACCGGCGCACGCGCGGTGCCGATCTTCCAGACGACGAGCTACGTATTCGAGGACCCCGACTCGGCGGCGGCGTACTTCAACCTGCAGGAGTACGGGAACACGTACTCGCGGATCATGAACCCGACCGTCGCGGTCTTCGAGGAGCGCGTCGCGAACCTCGAGCGCGCCGCGGGTGGCGTCGCGTTCGCGAGCGGCCTCGCGGCGCAGGCGGCCGCGCTCTTCACGATGCTCGTCCCGGGCGATCACATCGTGTCGTCCGCGGCGCTCTACGGCGGTTCGATCACGCAGCTGAAGCATCTGCAGCGCAAGCTTGGCCTCGAGATCACGTTCATCGACCCGGACGACCTCGACCTCTGGCGCGCCTCGCTCCGCCCGAACACGAAGCTCCTTTACGGGGAAACGATCGGAAACCCGGGCGGCAACGTCCTCGACCTCGAGGCCGTCGCGACCATCGCGCACGCGCACGGCGCGGCCTTCATGGTCGACTCGACGTTCGCGACGCCGTTCCTCTGCCGGCCGATCGAATGGGGCGCGGACATCGTCACGCATTCGGCGACGAAGTTCATCGGCGGGCACGGCACCAGTATCGGCGGCGTCGCGGTGGAGGCGGGCACCTTCAACTGGTCGAACGGTCGCTTCCCGGTCGTGGCGGATCCATCACCGGCGTATCACGGTCTCGCATTCCATGAAACGTTCGGCGTGTACGGCTACCTCATGAAGCTCCGCGCGGAGTCCCTGCGCGACCTCGGCGCGGCGATGAGCCCGTTCAACGCGTTCCTGTTCCTGCTCGGGCTCGAGACGCTGCCGCTGCGGATGGCGCGGCACGTCGAGAACGCCTCGGAGGTCGCGGCCTGGCTCGAGCGTCAGGACGGCGTGACGAACGTGCGCTATCCCGGCCTCGCCTCGAGCCCGTACCGTGCGCTCGCGCGCAAATACCTGCCGCACGGCGCGGGATCGATCTTCTCGTTCGACCTTCCCGGCGGCCGCGCGGCGGGCCGCCGCTTCATCGAGTCGCTCGACCTGTGGAGCCACCTCGCGAACGTGGGCGACGCGAAGAGCCTGGTGATCCATCCCGCGAGCACGACGCATCGTCAGCTCTCGGACGAGGAGCTCACTGCCGCGGGCATCAGCGCCGGCACGATCCGGTTGTCGGTCGGCCTCGAGTCGTCGCCCGACCTCATCGAGGATCTCGAAACGGGTCTGCGGAGCGTCCAGCAGATGCGCGCGGAGGCCACGGCATGAGCGAGCCGGGCGTTCCGGAGCGCTGGCAGGATCCGTTCACCATCCTGGGCATCCTCACGAGCGCGAAGACGATCGCGATCGTCGGCCTGTCACCCAACGAGCTGCGCGCGAGCCACTTCGTCGGCTTCTATCTCCGCCGGCATGGCTACCGGATCGTGCCCGTCAATCCGCGCGAGAAGACGATCCTCGGTGAGACGAGCTACCCGTTGATCTCCCAGATCCCCTTTCCGATCGACGTCGTCGATGTCTTCCGCGCGCCGGACGCGGTGCCCGAGATCGCGCGTGAAGCGGTACGCGCGGGGGCGAAGGCGCTGTGGTGCCAGTACAACGTGATCAGCCCCGAAGGCGGAGCGATCGCCGAGCGAGGCGGTCTGCGCGTGGTGATGGACCGCTGCATGAAGGTCGAGCACGCGCGCCATCTCGGGCGCATGCACTGGCTCGGATTCAACACCGGTCGGATCAGCGCGCGGCGCTGACGCGGCTCGGAAGAGAGCCGCGCCCATCGGCAAGCCAGTTCGCTAGTCTGCTCGAATGGACTTCGACCTCTCCCAGGAGCAGCAGGAGATCCACAAGCTGGCGAATGAGTTCGCCGATCGCGAGATCGCGCCCGGGGCGCGCGAGCGCGACCGCGCCGAGCGTTTCCCCTGGGACGTCCTGAAGAAGATGGCGCCGATCGGCTTCCTCGGCGGTCCGATCCCCGAGGAGTACGGCGGCATGGGCGTCGACTTCATCTCCCACGCCATCATCACCGAGGCGATCGGCCGTGCCGATTCATCGGTCCGCACGACGCTCTCGGTCCAGATCTCGCTGGTGGAGATCACGATCCTGAAGTTCGGGACCGAGGAGCAGAAGCGCACCTGGCTCCCGCGCCTCTGCAAGGGCGAGGTGATCGGATGCTTCGGTCTCACCGAGCCCGCGGTCGGCAGCGACGCTACACGGCTCCAGGCGACCGCGAAGCGCGACGGCAACGACTGGATCCTGAACGGCCGCAAGACGTGGATCTCGAACGGCTCGGTGGCCAAGCTCGCGCTCGTGTTCGCGAACGCCGACCCAGCGAAGGGTCACAAGGGCATCACCGCGTTCCTGATCGACCGCGAGAAGAGTCCGTACCGGAGCCAGGCGCTGCACGGCAAGCTCGGCCTGCGTTCATCGGACTCGAGCGAGCTGATCCTCGACAACGTGCGCGTTCCCGACGCGATGCGCCTCGGTCCGGTCGGAGACGGCTTCAAGATCGCGATGGCCGCGCTCGATTCCGGTCGATACTCCGTCGCCGCGGGCGCGGTCGGCCAGGCTCAGGCCGCGATCGATGCCTCCGTCGCGTACGCGACGCAGCGGCACGCGTTCGGCAAGCCGATCGCCGCGCACCAGCTGGTGCAGGAGCTCATCGCGGACATGGTCGTCGAGACCGAAGCGGCCAGATTGCTCGTGTATCGCGCCGGGCATCTCAAGAACAAAGGTGTCGCGAGCACGCGCGAGACGAGCATCGCGAAGCTGTACGCAGGCGAGATCGCGCAGCGCGCGTGCGACAACGCGATCCAGATCCACGGTGGCTACGGCTTTTCGGATGAGTTCCCGGTCGAGCGCCTCTGGCGCGACGCCCGCGTGAATCGCCTCTACGAGGGCACCACGCAGATCCAGAAGCTCATCATCGGGCGCTTCGCGACGGGCATCGACGCGATCGGATGACCTGGAGCGACGCCGCGGACTCGATGCTGCTCGCGCTGGTGCGGATGGTGCCCGAGACGCTGCGCAAGCTCGCGGTCGCGTCGGCGCGCGACGAGAGCGAGGCGGTCGCCGAGCAGCGCGGCGCGAGCGAGGTCGAAGTGGACGACGTCGTGCGCGGCTGGATCCGCACCACGCCACCCGAGCAGCGCAACGGCCTCATCGCCGTGATCGAGAGCCTCGGGCTCGAGCCCGAGCGTTACGCCGAAGAGCTCGAGTCGCCCGAAGGCTGGGACGAGGAGTTCGAGGAGCCGCCCGACTCCGGGATGTAGTCGGGCAGCATTCGCTGCCCTCGTCTGCTTGGCGTCTGCGCTTCGCGCACGCCGCAGTAAACAGGCCCGAAGCCGTCCTCGAGCGTGAGGAGACGCGACTGCTCGGCGATCCAGCTCTCGTTCTGGTTCATACGACACGCTCCTCCGCGAGCTTCTCCTGGAACTTCGAGCCGAGGCGCGATCCACCGAAGGACTCGCCGACCAGCTGGTGGTACGGCACGCCCGAGAAGAAGTGGTGGCTCTTGCTCGGCAGATCCTGCCCCGCCGCCCATTCCTTCCGCTGCAGCTCGATGTACGCCTGCTCCTGCGTCTCGCTCATGCCCTGCAGCAGCGTGGACAGACCGTGCGCCATCGCATGCTGCGCGCCGAGGGTGATGAAGAGGAACCGGTAGCCGAGCTCGCCGAGCTGCGCGAAGGTGATGGGGTCGGGATCGTTGAACCACTTGAACGAGCTCGACCAGTTGAACGCGAAACGCGCATCGGGAAAGCGACGGTGGACCTGATCGGCGAAGCGCTCGACGGGCTCGCGCTCCGAGGTCGGGAACTCGCACCACACGAGGTCGGGGATCCCGGTGTCGAGGTAGCGGAGCGCGCGCTCTATCGCGAGCTCGATGCCGCGCTCCTTCTCGGGAGCGTCGACGGCGGAGACGCCGTCGGTCCGCGCGATGACGACGAAATCGGGACGGCCGAGATCCTCGGCGACGGCGCGCGCCATGCGCAGCTTGCCGATCATCTCGTCCGCGGAGATCAGCGCCTTGCCGCCGATGTGGCCGCAGCGCTTCGGCAGGACCTGGTCCTCGAGGTGCGCGGCCGCGACGCCCGCGGTCACGTACAGCTCGGTGGTGCGCTGGACGTTGAAGAGGTTGCCGTAGCCGCCGTCCATGTCGACGACGACCGGCGGGATCTCGAGGTGCTTCGGCCTCTGGCCCTTTTCCGGGTCGCCCACGGCCATCGTGAGCTGGAATTTGCGCAGCGCCGAAATGGTGCGGCGAGCGCCGTCGGCGATCTCCGGCCCGCTGTACAGGTCCATGTCGGTCGTGCCGAGATGTCCGATGGCGAACGAGTAGCCGCTGAAGTAGACGGCCTTGAAGCCGTAGTACATCGCGAGCTCCGCGCCCTGCGGGTCGTAGACCCCAGGGCCGAACAGGAACGGCTCGGTGTCGAGGAGCTCGCGCATCCGCTTGCTGGGATCGATCCAGCGCGACGCCGGGACGGTGTAACCCTCCGGTAACAGCGCCGAGGGCACGAGCTCGAGCATGTCGGAGATCCTCGCCGGCGTCTCAGTTGTCATGGTCGATGTCACACCGGTCGGGGCAACCGCACGCCATCTGCTTCCTCAGCAGCTCTGCGCGCTCGCGTTCGATGGCGATCCGCTCGTCAAGCTCGGTCATTTCGGTCTCCCGTTGTTGTTGCAGCATGCCTGGATGAGCGGGCAGTTTCCGTGCCGCCCACGCCATCAGTCCAATTGCTAGTTCTGATGTGGGCTATAAACTTGGTTGATATGCCCGGGATCAGCTCGCTGGCCTAGATGCCTGAATCGATGCTCCTGGCGCACCTCGAGTCATTCGTCGAGGTGGCGCGCACCGGGAACGTCAGCCGTGCCGCGGACGCGCTCTTCCTGACCCAGCCCGCTCTGACCGCGCGGCTCAAGTCCTTGGAGAGCGACCTGGGAGTCGAGCTCTTCGTGCGCAGCGCGCGTGGGATGAAGCTCACCGACGCCGGCCGCGCCTTCCTCCCCTACGCGCAGCGCACGCTCGGGCTCGTGACCGAAGGCCGGCAGGTGATCTCCGACCTGCGCGAGGGCGCGACCGGCGACCTCGTCATCGGCGCGGCTCCCGCCGTGAGCACCTATCTGTTGCCGACGATCCTCAAGACGTACCGCGCGACCTACCCGAACGTCCGTCTCGGCGTGAAGACCGGCCACACCGAGGAGGTGCTCGAGCTCGTTCTGCGCCAGGAGGTGAACATCGGTCTCGGCCGGCCCGTCCGCCATCCCGAGGTCGAGCTCATTCCCGTCTTCGAAGACGAGATGCTGCTCGTCGTGAGCCGACGGCATCCCTTCGCGTCACGCACGAAGGTGCGCATGGACGAGCTCGCGTCGGAGCGGCTGATCCTCTTCGACCGAACCTCGAGCTACCACGAGCTCACGAGCGCGCTGTTCCGTGAAGCGGGCGTCGTACCAGCCAGCGTCATGGAGCTCGATAACGTCGAGGCCGCCAAGAAGATGGTGCAACAGGGGCTCGGCGTCGCACTGCTGCCGCGCATGGCGCTGTCGGCCGAGCTGCGATCGCGCTCGCTGCGCCCGGTGCGTCTCATCGGCGCGCAGCCGGTGCGTCGCCCGATCGTCGCGCTACGCCGCAAGGACGCGGGCGAGCCGATCGGACCGGTCGCGGGGTTCCTCCAGACGCTGCGTGAGGCGAAGCTCTAGGTCGGAAGATGCGCGCGCTCGCGGCGGGCGAGCGCACCGCCGATCGATTCGGGTGAGCGCTCGATCGCCGCACTGAACTCGCTACGTGCTTCTTCGATGTCCCCCGCTTCGCGTAGCGCGACGCCCGTGAGATAACCCAGGAATGCCGCGTCGTGCGGCGTCGGCACCGCGCGACGCATCGCCGCCAGCTTCGCTCGCATGCCGCTCCGATCGCCACGTCGGGCGTCCGCGATCGCGGCGACCGCTGCCGTCATCGCGGCAACAGTCGCGTTGGGCACGGCGTCGACATCGCGCACGAGCTCGCCGGCGAGGAGCGTGCCGCGTTCGCGGTCGCCGCCGTTCGCCGCGAGCTCGCTCCACGCGAGCGCAAGCTTCGCCAGCGGATCGTCCGGCACGAGGGCCGCGACACGGCGCGCGTCGCCGCCGCGATTGAGCGCGGCGTATGCCGCGACAAGTCGTGGTGCCACGCGCGCGGCGCCGAGCCGCTTCATCGCGGTCTCCCACAGGGCTGCCGCGGACAGCGGATCGCCCGCCGCGTAAAGGACGTCGGCGGCGACCTCCTGCACGAGGGGAAAGGTGTGAAAGCGCGCCAGCAGCGGCGCCATGAGATCGCGCGCGCGTTTGGTGTCGCCGGCGTCGAGCGCTTCCTCGGTCGCGACGAGCGTCGCGCTGAAACGACGCAGGCGCAGCTGGTATGCGACGGACGCCGCGACGAGCACGACGATCGCGCCGAGCGCCACGAGCTCCGCGGTCGTGGTGGCGCCGAAGGACAGGACGACCCCCGCGACCGCGATCAGCGCGAGACCGAGAAGCCACCCCGCCGTGATCGCCGGATGGCCGCCGGGCGTGACCGCTCTCAGCACAGCCCTTTTATCCACAGTTTTTAGGTCTTCCACGCTCCGGATTCCGGTTTATCCACCGAAATCCAGTGGTTATCCACACCGAGCGGCCGCCGCCGACCGTTAGCTGTCCGCTAACAGCGCGCCGGCGATGACGATGCGCTGGATCTCGCTCGTGCCCTCGTAAATGCGGGTAATACGCGCGTCGCGGTACGCGCGCTCGATCCAGAGCTCGCGCATGTAACCCATCCCGCCGTGGATCTGGACCGCCGCGTCGGCGACGCGGCCGAGCATCTCGGTCGCGAAAAGCTTGGCCATCGCCGCGCGATCCGTGATGCGCTCGCCGCGGTCGGCGCGCGATGCGGCGTCGTAGACCATGAGGCGTGCGGCGTGGATCTCGGTCGCGGCGTCCGCGAGCATCCACTGGATCGCCTGGTTCGCGCCGATCGGCTTCGCGAACTGCACCCGCGTTTTCGCGTGCTCGACGGACGCCTCGAGGAGTCGCTGTGCCGCGCCGACGGAGTGCGCGGCCAAGCCGAGCCGTCCGAAGTCGAGCGTGCGGAGCGCGATCTTGAAGCCGTCGCCCTCGTTCCCGACACGCTGCGCGACGTCGACGCGCAGATCGTCGAAGTAGAGCTGCGCCGTGGTGGATCCGTGCAGACCCATCTTCTCGTCGTTCGGACCGATCTCGAGTCCCTTGGCGCCGCGCTCGACGACGAAGGCGGTGATGCCCTTCGAGCCGCTCGCCGGCGCGGCGTTCGCGAAGATGACGAACACGTCGGCGATCGGCGCGTTGGTGATGAACGTCTTCGCGCCGTCGATGACGTACGCGTCTCCGTCGCGGCGCGCGGCTGTCTTGAGACTGCCCGCGTCGCTACCGGCGCCCGGCTCGGACAGCGCGTACGCGCCGACCTTGCGACCGCTGAAGAGATCAGGGAGATAGCGCCGGCGCACCTCGTCCGGTCCGCCGACCGAGATAGCCGTGCCGCACAGACCCGCGGATCCACCGACGACGTTCCAGAGCGAGGCGTTCACGCGCGCGAGCTGCTCGACCGCGACGCAGTAGCCGAGCTTCCCGAAGCCCTGTCCGCCGAGGGCCTCGTCGTGGCCGATGCCGAAAAGTCCCGCTTCACCCATCTTCGTGATGAGCGCGCGCGAGATCTCGTCCTTTTCCTCGATCTCCTTTGCGCATGGTGCGAGAACGTCGTCGACGAATCCGCGCACGGTCCGCTGAAGAAGACGGATGTCTTCGGGGAGCTGAGTATCCATCTAGCGGGAAGGCCGCCCGCCCTCCGCCTCCTTCGCCTTCTCCAGCGTCGCGCAATACACGACGTTCTGGAGGTCCGTTTCGCCAAAGCGCACACGTTGCCGGTAGCGAAAAGGGAATGCCTCCACGCTCGGCAGGTTACCCGCTTGGCACGGTCCCTGCTGGCTCGCTCGGCATGACAACCACACAACACGACGACCATCCAACCGAACGCGTCGAGCGCGTCGAACGCTACGAGCAGGTCCGCGAGCGACCCATGACGACGGCACCCGCGGCATCGAACGTCAACGTCGGGAGCGGCGGCTCCACGTCGGTCTGGACCGCGACGAACGTGGTGACGCTGATCTTCACCGTGCTCGAGGTGCTCCTGCTCCTGCGCTTTTTCTTCAAGCTCACTGGCGCGAACTCGAACCAGCCGCTCATCGCCGCGCTGTACAACGCGACCGAGCCGCTGGTGCGGCCGTTCCAGGGGATCTTCCCCGAGCCGCAGGGACCGCCGGTGCTCGACATCGCGGCCGTGCTGTCGATCGGGTTCCTGTTCCTCATCGGGCTCCTCGTCGTGGCCCTCGTCCGCGCGATCACGAACCCGAAGCGCGTCTAGACCTCCGCCCTCGCGCGCGGCGTCAGCCGATGCGGCCGACGTCGCGCGCGACATCGCGCGCATGACGCGAGATCGCGAACAGAAAACGCCCGCGGACGAAGTGGAGACGCCCGACCGGCGTGGACCCGTGGCGGCCGATCGCGATAAGGCCGTTCTCCTTGGGCGCGTCGATCCAGGAGTGATCGGCACGGTAGCCGGTGGCCCAGATCACGGTGCGCGCTTGCGCGCTGCTGCCGTCAGCGAATCGCACCGCGTCACCCACGGCGTCCACCGCGCGCGGCGCGAGCCGGAGCCCGTAGTCGGCCGCGGCGCGAGCGAGATCCGCCTCGAGGTACCCGCCGGCGCGGAGCGGCCACGGAAGCCAGGAAACGTCGGCGGTCCTCTCGTGGAAGATACGGTCGCGGAGGAGCGCGAGCTTCCACCAGGTCGGCGAGCGATAGCGCTTCGGCGCAAGTGGCTTCCGCGTTCCGATGGCGATCGTGGTCGGCCGCTCGCGCGCGACCTCGACGGCGATGTCGCCGCCGGAGTTCGCCGCGCCGACGACGACGACCGGTCCCTCGGGCAGATCGCGCGCCCTCTGGTAGTCGCGGCTGTGCAGCTGCAGGACGGAGGGATCGAGCCGCGCCGCGAAGTGGGGGATGTTCGGCGCCTGGAAGTGGCCGCAGGCGATCACGACCGAGCGCGCGCGGATCAGGTCGCTGGCGACGGCGGCATCGAAGTGCTCACCCGCGCGCCGCAACGTGCGCACGCGCTCCCCGAGACGTGTCGGCACGCGCGTCTCGAGTGCGTAGCACTCCTGATAGTCGGCGACCTCGTCCTTGTTGGGGAACGGATCTTCGCCCCGCGGGAACGGCACGCCCGGCAGTGCGTCGATGTCGCGCGGCGTGAATAGGCGCAGCGAATCCCAGCGTGTGCGCC
>VBFY01000050.1 GCA_005889405.1 Chloroflexota bacterium
ATCGACGAGGTGCTCGATCTCACGGAGGTCGTGCCGCTCATCGCGAAGCCGTTCAGTCCCGGGAACGCCTTCCCAGCGAACGAGGTCGCGCGCGAGCGCATCACGTTCGACAAGGCATTCATCGGGTCGTGCACCAATGGCGGATACGGCGATCTCCTCGAAGCCGCGCTGGTCCTGCGCGCCGCGCGGGACAAGGGCGCGACGCGCGCCGCCAACGAGTTCGTCATCTTCCCCGGATCGGGCGGCGTGAAGAAGGACATCGAGCGGACCGACGCGCGTCTCGGCGGCGAGTCGATCGCCGACGTGTTCCGCTCGGTCGGCGGCGAGATCCGCGAATCGTGGTGCGGCCCCTGCTTCGGCCAGGGCCCCGACGCGCTCGCGAAGGGGCAGACGGCGATCACGTCGTTCAACCGCAACTGGGCGAACCGCATGGGCGTCGGCGGTCTCGGCTACCTCGCGAGCCCGGCGGTCGTCGCGGCGTCGGCGATGCTCGGCTACATGGGTCCGCCGAGCGAGCTCGACATCGAATGGCGCGCGGAGCGGTTCGTCTAGCGAGGGCCGCGCTAGAGGTTGAAATAGCGAACAGCTGCGAGGTTTGCGACCACCGCGGCAGCCTGCAGTGCCAACACCACCAGCGCAGCTCGTGGAGCCCGCCTCAACCACGTGACCGCGAACCACGCGACGATCGGCACCTGCGCACCCATGAGCAGCCACCAGAGACGGGCTGCGGTTCCCTCATCCGCTTCGGGGCCGCCACCGGAAATCGCAACGTGACCGAGCACCAACGCCAAGCCCGCGATCGACATTGCCGGGGGCAGGAGCGCGCTCCACTGCCTCACTGGTGCGACGTGCACTTACGAGCTCCGCTCCACGCGCGTGCGTGCAGCCGGCGACCGTTTCACACGCAACCCGACCAGCGTCTCGAGCTGGCGGAACGTGCGCTCGACGTTCTCGGGCTCGGTCGCCGGAAGCATGAATGTCCCCTTCAGCGTCGCGACGATCACCGCCGCCATTCCCTCAGGGTCGAGATTCGGTCGTAGTGCGCCCTCGTCCTGTGCTCGACGCAGCAGCGTTCGCAGCATCGCGCGCCACGCGTCGTCGGTGCCGCCCACGATCTTCCGCAGCGAGGCGTCCCGCATTCCGCGGATCGCGAGCTCGGCCATCACGGCGAACAGCTCCGGCTCGTCGCGTGAGAGGACCCGCAGCCCGCGGAAATGCGCACGCAGCTGTCCCTCAGCCGAGCCAGCGCCGCTCAGCGTTTCGCGGAAGCGGCCCATCGCGTACCCGACGACGCCGCGGATCAGATCCTCTTTGTGCGGGAAGTAGTAGTGGAGCGTCGCGATGTTGACGCCCACGGCCGCGGCGACCTCGCGCGTGCGCAGGCCTTCGAAGCCACGCGTCGCGAGGATCTTGTACGCGGCCGCGACCAGCGCGTCCTTTCGCGGCTCGGCCTCGGTTGGCACTTGACGTCTAATCAATCAGATGATTGAATCGTACCAGGCGGAGCAAATCCTGGAGGCGACGGTATGAAGACGAGATTGATCCTGGCGATCACGCGCGCGACCGCGCCGCTCACGGTGCGACTGGCGCGCAGCGGACGCATCCCGCTATGGGCCGTCGTGCGTCATCGCGGACGGCGGTCCGGCAAGGAATACGCGACGCCGATCGCGATCCGCCCCACGGACGATGGTTTCGTCCTGCCCCTCCCCTGGGGCGAAGGCACCGATTGGTGCCGCAACCTCCGCGCGGCAGGCGGTGGCGTCGTCGTTTGGCAGGGCGCCGAGTACGAGGTCACCAGGCCCGAGGTCATCGACGTCTCCGACGCATTGCCGGCGTTCAATGCGGTTCTTCGCCCGATCGTGCGCGCGACCGGCATCAAGAAGTTCCTGCACGTTCGCCGGCTCGTCGCGCGTGGAGCTCAAGAAGGGGAGCCGCGAATCGAGCGGACTGCCTAGCCAACGAGCCGCGCCTACGGCACCGATGTGGACGGCCCATCTCCCCCGCAGTTCGAAAGAAGGAAGTCGTAGCGCGAGATGTCGTCGCCATGCGGCGTCTTCGTCATCGTCCCGCACCGGTACGTGAAGATGCGTCGATTCCCACCGCCTCCGAATCGGTCGCCGCTGGTGTCCCGCGTCACGACAAGACCGATCCCACCCTTGGGCTGGAACAAGAGCGTCGTCGGGATGGGATCACCCTCGATCGTGTAGCTGCGCAGGCTCCAGCGTGCCGCGCTTCCACTGGTATAGGCGTCCCAGAAGCATTCGCGAGCGGTCGCGTCGTATGAGCCCAGCCGCTCGTCAGAGGCTCCGCAGTCGATCCCGCTGAACGGCGCCGTACCGCCGCACAAATCCGCCGAGATCAGGGTCGCAGCCAGCAACAGCCTCATGCGGCCTGAGCGTAAGCCCGCTCGGCACACAACCTGCGGGTCGAACGCTCATGTCCGACACCACGAAGATCATCCCGCCCCCGCGGCGGGGGCCGCGCTGGATCGACCTCATCCTGGCCGCCGTCGCGGGCGGCCTCGTCACGCTGCTGCTCGTCGGCGTCATGTTCACCGGCGGCTTCTCGCGCTTCGCGGGCGCGTCGGCCTCGCCGTCACCGAGCGCCTCCGTGTCGGCGTCGCCGACCATCACGATCCAGATCCGCACCGCGGCTCCGACGACGGAGGCGCCCAGCGCGACGCCGAGCCCGACGCCGACCGCGGCGCGCACGACCGCCACTCCGACGGTCGCACCGACGACAGCGGCGCCGACACCGACGCGGACCAGGACGCCCGCACCGACGAAGACGCCCTAGGTCCCGCGTAGCTCCTCAACGATCGGCGCGAATTCGCGCATCGCGTTGCCCGGCACGGAGATGTAGCTGATGCCGAGGCGCTCGCGTCGCTCGATGAGAAGCTCGCGCAGCGATGACCGCGAGCCGTAGAGGACGAACGGACTGCGCACGATCCCATTCGCGGCACGGCGCAGCTGCGCACTGACCGCGTCCATCAGCGACGGGGCGCGATCGGTCACGGCGGCATCGAAGACAAAGACATTCAGCTCGATGCTGTCCGCGCGCGCGCCCGCTGCGGCGCGAAACTGCGTCACGCGTTCCGCGAGAGCGTTCTCCCTGATCGCGTCGAGCCGCGCACGGCCGCGCACGCTCGTCTGGGGCGCGAACGTGACGATGTCCGCGTGGCGCGCGGCCAGCCGCATCACCCGAGGGCCACCGCCTCCGATCATCAGCGGCGGGTGCGGCCGCTGGATCGGACGCGGCAGCACCTTCGCGCCCCGGACGGCGTAGTGCTTGCCCGTGAAGTCGACGCTTTCCTCACTGAGCAGACGCTTCAGCAACACGACCGATTCCTCCAGCCGGCTCACGCGCACCCCGGGCGCGTCATAGGAAATGCCGAGCTCGCGGTAATCGAACGCGCTCCACCCGGCGCCGATGCCGACCTCGACGCGGCCGCCGGAAAGGAGATCGAGCGTCGCGACCTCCTTCGCGAGCATCACCGGGTTCCGGTAGTCATTCGCGAACACGAAGCTGCCGACGCGCAGCCGCGTCGTCGCATCGGCCGCGGCCATGAGCGCTGGTATGGGTGCGAGTTGCTTGCCCATGTGGTCGGTGACGAGCAGCACGTCGTATCCGAGATCCTCGGCGCGGCGCGCGACGTCACGCCAGTGCGGTCCGTTCTTTGGCCATCGCGCGGTGACCGCGAAGCGAAACGGACGAGGCACCAGCGCGAGTTTAGGGACGTGGGCTCGCTCGGCCGCTTGATGCAACCGTCCTAGGAAAAAAGAGAGAAATATCCCCCGGCCGCGACACACCGAGTTGCCCCATCGTTACGGGTGATAGTGAGGAAGGTCGTGTTCGCGTTGGTCGCCGTGATGGCGCTTGCCTGGCTCCCCCAATATTCACAGTCCGCGGAATTCGATGCCGCGACGCCGCCGGGGGGTCAGTTCCGCGCGTACTGGGTCGACGCGTTCGGCGACGACCTGTTCGATGCACCGCGGATCGACGCGATCGTCACGGCGACGAAGGCCGCGAACCTGAACGCGATCGTGGTACAGGCCGTCCGGCGGGGTGACTGCTTCTGCAACCGCGCATCCGTGCCGCGCACCGATCAACCGGGCCTCGCTCCGTTCCCGTTCGATCCGCTGCAGTCGCTCATCGACAAAGCACACGCACAGGGGATCGAAGTTCACGCCTGGGTCATCGCGACCGCGTTCTGGCGCAGCGGCGGCACGCCGGCAACGCCCACCTCGCCCACGCATGCCTTCAACCTGCACGGTCCCTCGGCAACCGGATACGCGAACTGGCTCATGTCGCGGGACGACGGTGTGTTGCAGTCGAACACGGACTGGCTTGTGGATCCGGGTCATCCCGACGCCGCGCAGTGGATCGTCGACACCGCGACGAGCATCGTCTCGAATTACGCCGTCGACGGCATCAACCTCGACCGCATCCGCTACCCCGACGGCAACAGCCAGGTAGGCGTGCCGACCTGGGGCTACAACCCCGTCGCGGTCGCGCGCTTCCAGCAAGCGACCGGGCGCACGGACCGGCCGGTGGCGTCAGACCCGCAGTGGGCGCAGTGGCGCCGCGACCAGATCACGAACATCGTGCGCAAGGTCTACATCGAGAGCTACGCGATCCGGCCGAGCGTCCGCGTGAGCGCGGACACGATCACCTACGGGAACGGGCCGCAGACGCAGGGCGGCTGGACGAACACGCGCGCCTATGCCGAGCAGCTCCAGGACTGGGACGGGTGGATGCGCGAGGGCATCCTCGATCTCAACATCCCGATGAACTACAAGCGCGATCAGACGAGCCCGAGCGATCAGCGGAAGATGTATCAGGAGTGGAGTGACTTCGCGAAGGACCAGCAGTACGCACGCCAGTCCGTCGTCGGGTCTGCTCCGTATCTGAACGACATCGCCGCGACGGTGCGGCAGGTGCGCACCGCGCTCGCGCCCTCGACCGCCGGCAACTTCGGCGCGGGCTGGGTCGGGTATTCGTACCGCACACCGGACGCCATGACGGATGCGGGAACGCGCACGGGGGCCGCGAGCCGCGCGGAGCTCGAGCGCGCACTCACGCAGGTATCCGCGTACGACCCGGTGACGCCGCCGGTCTTCGCGAGCACGACGAACGTCCCGCCGATGCCATGGAAAGCGCAGCCGACGACCGGACACCTTCGCGGCATCGCGCGGTCCAGCGACGGCACGGTGCTCGCGCAGACCCAGGTGCTCCTGTTCTCGGTAGCGAGCGGCGCGATCGTCCGCTCGGTGAAGACCGACGGGGGCGGTTGGTTCGCCTTCGTCGATCTGCCTTCGAACAACTACCGCGTCGACGCCTCGGGCGAGACGCTCGGACTGGCCGATGTCATCAACGGACGACTCACGACGCTCGGTCAAGGCACTCCGGCTCCGACACCAACACCCACGCCCACCGCGACACCCGCGCCGACGCCGACCCCGTCACCCACGCCCACGCCCCCCGTGGGCGGGTGCACGGGGAGCGTCGGACCGGGCATCGCTCCGCCGCCGAGCGTTCCGTCGGGCGTGCGCGGCTTCCACGCGTCGTGGTTCGGACAGAGCGGGTATCCGACGCTCTGTCCGGGCGAGACGTCCACCGCGGTCGTCGCGTTCGACAACAGCGGATCGTTCGGCTGGGTGTCCGGACGCATGGGCGAGGTCGCGTACCTCGGCACGTGGTCGCCCGAGCCGGGGCAGGACAAAGCGACACCGCTCGGGGGCGACGGACAGCTTGGATCGCCCGCGACCGGATGGCCCCGCTACAACCGCATCGCGCTTCAGCCCGCCGAGTACGTCGGACCCGGCCAGGTCGCGTGGTTCCAGTTCACGATCCAGGCGCCGACGACGCCGGGCAGTTATCGCCTCTATCTGCGGCCGCTCATCGAGGGCGCGCAGTGGATGGAGGACTACGGCGTCTTCTGGGTGGTCACGGTCAAGTAGCGGCGTCGCGCGCAGGGGCCCGGGCCGTGTGCTCATACCGCGGCAGCTCCGGCGCCCAGATCGCGACCGCGGCCGCGGACAGCAGGCACAGAAGACCACCGCTCACCACAGAGAACTGCGGCGACACGAGCGCCGCGACCGCGCCGGCGCGCACCTGACCGAGGTTCGGGCCGCCGATGACGAAGACGCCGTGGATCGCGGTGAGACGTCCGCGCAGCTCTTCCCGGACGACGCCCTGCAGGATCGTGTTCCGGAAGATCGCGCTGAGCACGTCGGCCGCCTCGGCGAGGGCGACGAGCGCGAGAGCGAGCGCGAACATGCCCTCGGTCATGAGACCGAACGCCGCGATCGCCAGGCCCCACGCGCAGACGGCCACGATCACCGCCACGCCAACACGACGCACGCGCGACACCCATCCCGACGTGACGGCCGCGATCAGGGCTCCGACACCGGGCGCCGCGAATAGCAGGCCGAGGCCCTGCGCGCCGACCTTGAAGACCTGCTCCGCGTAGAACGGCATCAGCGCGCGCACCGAACCGAAGAACATCGCGAGCAGGTCGATCACCATCTCCGACAGCAGCAGCCGATTGCGCGCGACGTAGGTCACGCCTTCGACGAGCGAGTCGACGACCGATTGCGGGAACGCAAGCGCTTGGCGCGGAGCCTTGATCGCCACGGCCGCGGCGATCGCGGCGGCGAAGCTGATCGCGTCGATCCAGTACGCGGCCGCCACACCGTACGAGGCGATCACGACGCCGCCCACCGCGGGCCCGACGACCGCCGCGGTCTGATACAGCATCTGGTTGAGCGCGATCGCGGCTGGAAGCTCCGAGCGCTCGACGAGCGTCGGCACCAGCGCGCCGCGCGCCGGCTGATCGATCGCGGAGAACGAGGCGGAGACGGCGGTGAGCGCGTACAGGATCCACAGCTCGGTGAAGCCGAGCTGTGTCACGATCGCGAGGACCAGCGAGCTCGCGGCAAGGCCGCTCTGCGTCGCGATGAGCACGCGTCGGCGGTCGGCGCGGTCCGCGATCACGCCGCCGATGAGCGGCAGGCTGATGAGCGGGATCGCCTGGAAGAGCCCGAGGAGACCGACGTGGAACGGCGAGCCGGTGAGCACGTAGACCTGGTAGGGCAGCGCGACCAGCCGCATCTGCGTGCCGGCGTTCGACACAAGCTGCCCGAGCCACAGCAGACGGAACGAGCGGTGACGGCGGAGCGGCGAGAGGTCGGGTAGGAGCGCGGTCGCGCGCGACACGAGCTCGCGCTAACGCGCGAGCGTGGGGCGGACCGAAAGCTTCACGTTGTTCTTCAGCGCCCGTGAGATCGGGCAGCCATCCTTCGCGCCTTCGGCGGCCTTCGCGAACGCCGCGGCGTCGATGCCGGGCACGTCGCCGTTCACCTCGAGGTCGCTCGACACCACGGTCCAGTCCTCGCCGACCTTGTCGAACGTGACGGTCGACGTCACGTCGAGCTTCTTCGGCGGTGTGCCCGCGCGCGCGAGACCAGCCGACAGCGCCATCGCGAAGCAGCTCGCATGCGCGGCGGCGAGGAGCTCCTCGGGACTGGTCTTTCCCTGCGGCGCTTCCGTTCGCGCGCCCCATGAGACCGGAAGCGCGCTGAACTTGCCGCTCGTCACCGAACTGACCTCACCACTGCCCTTCGCGAGATCGCCGTTCCACACCGCGCGCGCCTTACGAACCGCAGCCATGGAGCACCTCCTTCGTGAAGACGAAATCCTAGGCGGCAGCGCTCCTCTCAGTCGCGGAGGCTCGGTAACCAGGCCGCTCGCTGTGCCTCGTAGGCGGTGATCTCGTCCGCATGCGCGAGCGTCACCGCGATATCGTCGAGGCCTTCGAGCAGTCGGACGTGCGCATGGTCGTCGAGCGCGAATGTGGCGCGTAGTCCGGGCGCTTCGACCGTCCGGCGCTCGACGTCGATCGTGATCTCGATCCGGGGATCGTCGTGCACGAGACCGAGCAGCTTCGTGACCTCGTCGGCCGCGAGCTCGACCGGCACGAGGCCACTCTTGAGGCAGTTCGCGCGGAAGATCTCCGCAAGGCGCGGCGCGATGACGGCGCTGAAGCCGGCCTCATCGAGGGCCCAGACCGCGTGCTCTCGCGACGAGCCACTGCCGAAGTTCGCGCCGGCGATAAGGATCGATGCGCCCGCGTAGCGCAGGTCGTTCATCACGAAGGCGGGGTCGCGGCGCCAGGCTTCGAACAGGCCCGCGCCGTACCCGGTGCGCTCGATGCGCTTCAGCCAGTGCGCAGGGATGATCTGGTCGGTGTCGACGTTCGCGCGGTCGAGCGGCAGCGCGCGACCGACCACGCGTTGCACGGCCCTCATGCGAGATCCTCCGGCAGCGCGAAGTGCCCGGCGATCGCCGTCGCGGCCGCGACCGCGGGCGACACGAGATGCGTGCGCCCGCCGGGTCCCTGCCGGCCTTCGAAATTGCGATTCGACGTGGACGCGCAGCGTTCGCCCGGTCCGAGGATGTCCGGATTCATGCCGAGGCACATCGAGCAGCCGGCGTCGCGCCATTCGAAGCCCGCGTCCCTGAAGAGACGGTCGAGGCCCTCGCGCTCGGCCTGCGCCTTCACGAGCATCGAGCCCGGTACGACGAGCGCGCGCACGCCCGCCCTCACCCTGCGGCCGCGAACGACGTCGCCGGCGACCCGGAGGTCCTCGATGCGCGCGTTGGTGCACGAGCCCAGGAACACCGCGTCGACCGCGATGTCGCGGATCGGCGTGCCAGGCGTGAGGTCCATGTAGCGGAGCGCGCGGCCGGCCGCCTCGCGCAGCGCGGGCTCGAGCGCGTCGGGATCCGGGACGCGCTCGTCGATGGTCACGGTCTGCGCCGGGTTCGTGCCCCACGAGACGTAGGGCCGCAGCTTCGATGCGTCGATGCGCACCTCGCGGTCGTGGTGCGCGCCCGCGTCCGTCGGGAGCGCGCGCCAGTCGTCGAGCGCGCGTTCCCATTCCGCGCCCTTCGGCGCGTGTTTGCGCTTCTCGACGTACGCGAACGTCACGTCGTCCGGCGCGATCATCCCGGCGCGCGCGCCGGCCTCGATCGACATGTTGCAGATGGTCATGCGGCCTTCCATCGAGAGCCCGCGGATGGCGGAGCCGCGGTACTCGATGACGGCGCCGACGCCGCCGCTCACGCCGATGCGCGCGATGATCCCGAGGATGACGTCCTTGGCCCACACGCCGCGCGGCAGCGCGCCCTCGACCGTCACGGCCATCGTGCCCGGTCGCCCCGCCCACAGCGTCTGCGTCGCGAGGACGTGCTCGACCTCGCTCGTGCCGATGCCGAACGCGATCGCGCCGAACGCCCCGTGCGTCGCGGTGTGGCTGTCGCCGCACACGATCGTCATGCCCGGCTCGGTGAGCCCGAGCTGCGGCGAGATGACATGCACGATCCCCTGCTCAGGCGCGCCCATCGGATAGAGCCGGATCCCGAACTCGCGCGCGTTGCGCGCCATCGCCTCCATCTGCTTCAGCGAGATGTCGTCCACCGGCGTTGCCGGCGTCGTCGGCACGTTGTGATCCATCGTCGCGAGCGTCAGGTCCGGCCGTCGCACCCTACGACGCGCGAGGCGAAGTCCCTCGAACGCCTGCGGCGACGTCACCTCGTGAATGAGGTGGAGGTCGATATACAGGAGATCGGGTTCGCCCGTGGCGCGCCGCACGACGTGGCGGTCCCAGACCTTCTCCGCGAGCGTGCGCTTCATGGCCGCGACCATACGCTATGCCCCATGCGTCTCGTCTCGCTGGTGCCTGCCGCGACGGAGATCGCCTGCGCGATCGGGGCGCTGGCGGACTTGGTCGCGGTGACGCATGACTGCGACTTCCCAGCGTCGGTCCGATCGCTGCCGCGCGTGACGAGCGCGACGATCCCCGTCGGCGCAACGTCGCGCCAGATCGACGCGCTGGTGCGCGCCGCGGCGTCACGCAACGAGAGCACCTTCCATCTCGACGCCGGGGCGCTCCGCGACGCGGCGCCAGACGTGATCCTTGGACAGACGCTGTGCGCGGTGTGCGCGGTGACGCTCGATCAGGTGCCGCGCTCGCTGCCGCGCGAACCGCGCATCGTCCCGCTTGAAGCTGCGACGCTCGAAGGGATGTATGACGACATCGCCCGAGTCGGGAACGCGCTCGGTCGCGCGCGACAGGCGCAGCGGCTCATCGCCTCGCTGCGAGAACGCGTAGATGCGGTGCGCGAGGCCGTCGTGGGGCGAGCGCGGCCGCGCGTCGCCTGTATCGAATGGGTCGACCCGCCATTCAACGGCGGCCACTGGGTTCCGGAGCAGGTCGCGCTGGCGGGTGGTGTTGACGTCCTCGGCGAGCCCGGCGCGCGCTCGCGCGAGCTGGGGTGGGACGAGGTGCGCGCCGCGCGGCCGGACATCGTCGTCGTGATGCCCTGCGGCTGGGACGCGCGCCGCGCAGAACAGGAGGCGTGCGCGATCCCGGACCTCCGCGCGCGAGTCGTGGCGGTCGACGGCAACGCGTACTTCAGCCGTCCCGGCCCACGCCTCATCGACGGCATCGAGCTGCTCGGCTCGCTGCTGCATCCGGAAGCGGTCGCCGCGCCGCTCGGTGCCGCCGTCATCGCTGTTCGCGCGCACGGCTAGCTCGACGGAGAGGTGTCGAGCAGCTCCTCGGCGGGGAAGCCCTTGCCGCGGATGAGCGCGAGCACGGCGTCGGCGTGCGCGCGGTCGCGCGTGTCGACGATGACATCGAGGCCGACGCGACCGATGCCCGCGTATGGGCCGACACGATGGATACCGACGTGGAGGATGTTGATCCGCTCCTCGCTCAGGATGCCGGTGAGCTCGTGCAGCATCCCCGGCCGGTCGTCGAGCCAGGTGCGGAACGCGAGATAGCGGCCCGCCGACGCGAGACCCTGCTGCAGCGCCTTGCCGAGCAGGTTCGGGTCGATGTTGCCGCCGGACACGACGACGCCGACACGCTGCCCGCCCACGCGGCCGTTCGCCTCAAGCACCGCGGCGATACCCGCGGCGCCCGCGCCCTCGGCGAGCATCTTCGTGCGCTCGAGGAGCACCACGATCGCTCGCGCGATGGCCTGATCGCTCACGGTGATCACGTCGTCGACGTACTTCTTCACGATCGCGAGCGTCCGTTCCGCCGGACGCCGGACGGAGATGCCGTCGGCGATCGTCGCGGCCGCGCGCTCGACGACGCGGCCGGCGCGGAACGATTCCGCGAACGCCGACGCGCTCTCCGACTGCACGCCGATGATCCGGAGGCGCGGCCTCCGTTCCGACGCCGCGAGCGCGATGCCCGCGATGAGCCCACCGCCGCCGACCGGCACGACGAGCGTGTCGAGCTCGTCGGCGTCTTCGAGGAACTCGAGCGCGACCGTGCCCTGACCGGCGATGACGTCGTCGTCGTCGAACGCGTGCACGTACGTGCGCCCGCGCTCGCGCGCGAGCTCGATCGCGACCGCGTGGGCCTCGTCATAGCCGCCGTCGGCGAGCACGGTCTCCGCGCCGCTCCGCTGGATCGCGGTGAGCTTCGCGAGCGGCACGCCCTGCGGCAGCACGACGGTCGCGGGCGCGCCGACGAGCTGCGCGGCGAACGCGACGCCCTGGCCGTGGTTGCCCGCGGACGCGGTCACGACACCGGCCGCGCGGGTCGCGGCGTCGAGACGAGTGAGCGCGTTCAGCGCGCCGCGGATCTTGAACGCACCGGTGCGCTGGAGGTTCTCGAGCTTCAGGTACACCTCGCGCCCGGCGAGCTGCGAAAGCGCTGGCGAACGCTCCGTCGGCGTGCGCCGCACGTGCGGCGCGATGCGCGCGGCGGCCTCGACGACCGCGGCACGCGTCAGCGCCGGCTTCTCCACGACGGTCATGATGCGACCCGGTCGAAAGCGCGACGCAGCCGCCGCACGCCCTCGTCGATGCGGTCCAGCGTCGGCCCGCTGATCGAGAAGCGCAGCGCATCGGAGTGATCGCGCGCGATCGCGAACGCGTCGCCCGGGACGAAGGCGACGCCCTCCTCGAGAGCGACGTCCAGCAGGCGGCGCGCGCTCATCCCCTGCGGCAGGCGGACCCAGAAGTAGAAGCCGCCGTCGGGATCGTTCCAGCGCACGCCGGTCCCCGCGAACTCGCGCTCGAGCGCGGCGCGACCGCGCTCCTGCTTCGCGTGGTACATGTCGCGCAGCTTCGCGACGTGCGCGGCCGAGCCGCCGCGTCGCTCGAACTCGAGCACGATGCGCTGCCCGAGCGTTCCGGTCGACGAGTCCATCGTCTGCTTCGCCGCGGCCATCCGACCGATCGTGTCGCGGCCCGCGATGACCCACCCGACACGCAGGCCGGGGAGGAACGTCTTCGAAAAGCTGCCAATGGAGACGACCTCCACGGCGGAGTCGCGCGCGGCCAGCGGCGCGATGTCCTTGCCGCGGTAACGAAGGAGACCGTAGGGGTCGTCCTCGATGACGAGCGCGCCATACGTCGCGGCGAGCGCGAGCAACGCGGAGCGGCGGTGATCCGACAGGGTCTCGCCGGTCGGGTTCTGGAAGTTCGGCACGACGAAGAACATCCGCGGCGTGAGTCCGTCCCGGCGCAGGACCCGCGCGGCCTCGGCGACGTCGAGACCCTCGCCATCGACGGCCACCTCGACGACATGCGCGCCGTGATTGCGGAACGCGGACAGCGCGTTCGCGAACGCCGGCGACTCCGCGACGACGACATCGCCCGGACGGAGATAGACCCGGCACGCGAGATCGATGGCCTGGAGCGCGCCGGCGCTGACGAGTACCTCTTCGGGATCCGCATCGATGCCACGCGCGCGGGCATCGGCGGAGATCGCGGCGCGGAGTTCCGGCTCGCCCTCGGTCATGGTGTAGCCGAGGGCGCTCGCGCCCTCGCGGCGGATCACGGTCGCGGCCAGGTCGTCCGCTCCGACGAGCTCGAGCGCCTCGCGGGCCGGGGAGCCGACCGCGAACGACACGGTGTCGCGCGTCTGCCGCGCGACGATGCCGATCGTTTCGTCGATGAACGAGCCGAAGACCTCGTTCAGACGCTCCCGTTCGCCGACCGCTAGTTGTGTCGCCATGTCACTCCTTATCTATATGTGCGGGTCTATGTGTGCGGGCAACAGAAAGGCCTCCCGTTCTGGGAGGCCCTTTGGTGCCTGGTGCGGTGGTTGGGTGCGGCTCAGCCTCCCGAACGCGAAGCGGGCCCCGGGATCGGGGCCGGAAGGATGATCGGGAGGAGCGCGACAGCCATCGGAAATGACGCTAGGGACCGGCCCGCACCCGGTCAACCGCCGACCGCCAAGTTGGTCAGGCTGCACAAGACGGTCGGGACATACACTGAGAGG
>VBFY01000009.1 GCA_005889405.1 Chloroflexota bacterium
CGGCGCTCGGCGTCGTGCACACGCTCTGGCCACCGATCCCGGGGCAGTTCGACGACTACATCGCGGTGCCGAAGGCGAACCTCTATCAGTCGCTGCACACCGCGGTCATGGGTCCCGCCGGTCAGCCGCTCGAGATCCAGGTGCGCACCCAGGAGATGCACGCGCTCGCCGAGTATGGCATCGCCGCGCACTGGCGCTACAAGGAGGGCGGGAAGGCCGACCGCGATCGCGACTACGAGTCGAAGCTCGCGTGGGTCCGCCAGCTGCTCGAGTGGCAGCACGACGTCACCGATGCCCAGGAGTTCGTCGAGTCGCTCAAGGTCGATGTGTTCCAAGACGAGGTGTTCGTCTTCACGCCGAAGGGCGAGGTGAAGGCGCTCACGGCCGGTGCGACGCCGATCGACTTCGCCTACCGCATCCACACCGATGTTGGCCACCGCACGATCGGCGCGAAGGTGAACGGACGCATCGTTCCGCTCGATCACCGTCTGCAGTCGGGCGACATCGTCGAGATCGTGACGAGCAAGGCCGCACGCGGACCGTCACGTGACTGGATCGGCATGGTCCGCACGCCGGGCGCGCGCGAGAAGATCCGCCAGTGGTTCAAGCGATCGGAGCGCGACGAGAACATCACGCACGGCAAGGAGCTGCTCGACCGCGAGCTCAAGCGCCTCGCGCAGCGGTCCCTCGGCGATCTCTCGGACGAGGATCTCCGCCGCGTCACCGAGGCGCTGAACATGCACGACGTCGACACGCTGTTCGCGTCGCTCGGGTACGGCGAGGTCACCGCGGCGCAGGTCGTGATGCGGCTGGGCATCGTCGACGACGCACAGCAACAGCTACCCGAGTCGGCGCCGCCGTTGCCGCCGACGACCTCGCGTGGTGGCGTGACCGTGAAAGGCGTGGACGATCTTCTGGTGCGGTTCGCGGTCTGCTGCAATCCGGTGCCGGGCGACCCGATCGTCGGCTACATCACGCGCGGCCGTGGCGTGACCGTTCACCGTGCCGACTGCGCGAACGTGAAGGCCAGCTCCGAGAAGGAGCGCCACGTCGAGGTCGAGTGGGAGAGGACCGCCGCGCGCACCTACCCGGTCGCGATCCGCATCGAGGGCTGGGACCGCGATGGCTTTCTCCGTGACGTGGCGGCGGTCATCAGCGAGAACCAGGTCGCGCTCGTCGCGCTGTCCGCGCTTGCGAACCCCGACAAGAGCGCGACGGTCAACGCGACGCTGCAGGTCACGAGCGTCGAGCAGCTCTCGCGCGTGCTCGCGAAGCTCGAGGGTGTGCGCGACGTCTTCAGCGTCCACCGCGACGGCCGTTAGGGTGTCGGAAGCGACCTGGAAACGCCGTTTCCGCGCGCCGGTGGTGATGTTCCCGACCTGGGCGCGCGACAACCCTGACCGCCTTCTCTACCTCTCCAATGCCGGCGGCAAGTTCGAGGTCTATGCCTGGGACGAGCGCACTGGTGGGAAGCGGCAGGTCACAGATCGCTCCGAGGGCACGGGCTATCGGGTCTCGAGCCAGCTCGACCCGCGCGGCGAATGGATCTGGTGGTTCGACGACGAGAAGGGGAACGAGCTCGGGCGGTGGGTCCGCGAGCCCTGGTCAGGCGGTCCACGCGAAACGATGGCGCCGCAGCTTCCGCCGTCGTACAGCGGCCGCATCGCGATCCACAGCGACCCCGCCGTCGCCGATGGTTTCGCCGTGATCGGCCGGTCACGCTCGCACGAAGGCACGACCGTCTACGTGGTCGCCGATGGTGACACGCCGCGACGGATCTACGCGCATGAACAGAGCGCGTTCATCAGCGGCCTCTCGCGCGACGGGACGCTCGTCGCGCTGTTCCATTCCGAGCACGGTGACAGCCGCAACCGCGTTCTTCGCGTGATCGACCTCGACGGCGCGTGCGTCGCCGAGCTCTCGCACGGTGCGGGCCACGGCATCTCGCCCGCGGGCGGCTGGTCGCCAGTCGTCGGCGACGCGCGGTATCTCGCCGTGCACGATCGTGAGGACCTCGAGCGGCCGCTTATCTTCGACGCGAGAACGGGCGCGTCGACCGAGATCCGGCTCGACCTTCCTGGCGAAACGTTCGCTGATTGGTATCCGGACGCGCGGTCGCTCTTGGTCGGTCACGACCACCGTGGGCGTACCGAGCTCTACCGCTACGACCTCGCGACGGCGAAACTCGAACGCCAAAAGACAGAGCCCGGCACGATCGGCGCCGCTCGTGTGAGACCCGACGGCAAGGTCTGGTACATGCTGGATCGTTCGTCGGAGCCGGCGGCGGTGCGTGAGGTGGGTGCGGGCGTGGTGCTCGCCGGGAGCGACGCGCCGACCGGCGTGGCCTACCGCGACGACGATGTCGATGGCGTGCATGTCTTCGTCGCGGAGCCGCGCAAGCCCGGGCCGCACCCGACGTACTTCTTCGTCCATGGCGGGCCCGAAGCGTCCGATCGCGACAGCTTCTCGCCGACGGTCCAGGCCTGGGTCGATCACGGCTTCGCGGTCGTCTGCGTGAACTACCGCGGCTCGAGTGGCTACGGCAAGGCCTGGCGCGACGCGATCGTCGGACGGCCGGGTCTTACCGAGCTCGAGGACATCGCGAGGGTGCACGACTGGGCGGTTGCGACCAAGCTCGCCGATCCGCAGCGAACTGTGCTCGGGGGTGGATCATGGGGCGGCTACCTCACGCTCCTTGGTCTCGGTACACAGCCGGAGCGGTGGGCGCTCGGCATCGGCATCGTTCCGATCGGCGACTACATCCCGGCGTACGAGGACGAGATGGAGCCGCTCAAGAAGTACGACGCCGCACTCTTTGGCGGCACGCCGAGCGAGGTCCCTGAGCGGTACCGCGTCGCGAACCCGATCACCTACGTCGAGCGCGTCCGCGCTCCGATGCTGCTGCTCGTCGGCCAGAACGATCCACGCTGTCCATCGCGCAGCGTCGACGTCTACCGCGACCGCCTTCGCGCGCTCGGGAAGCCGTACGAGGAGTATCGCTATGACGCCGGGCACGGCTCGCTCGTCGTCGACGAACGGATCAAGCAGGTCGCGATGGAGATCGCGTTCGTCGCCACCCACCTCGGGACGCCGCCGCCGCAGGCGTGAGGCTCTTCGATCCGGAGCTTGGGCGGCCGATCGTGGCGCCACCGTGCGCGGGGCCAGGCTGCTGGGCCGGCGCCCCTGGGGCCTACAACGACGGACGCGACACATATCTCGTGTATCGGATGCGCCGCCCACAACCCGGACGTGGATACGAGCTCCGCATCGCCGCGAGCCATGACGGCCTGCGCTTCGAAAAGGTGTGGTCGGCTGGCAAGGAACAGTTCGGCGCCGAATCGATCGAGCGCTGTGCGCTGACGCGCGTCGGCGACGTGTGGCGCCTGTACGCGAGCTTCGTGCGCCGGACCGATCGACGCTGGTGCATCGGACTCGGCGAAGCGCGAACTCCCGACGCGTTCGATGCGAACGACATGGTCGTAGTCCTCGATCCCCTCGACGTCGGGCTCGCGGCGGTGAAGGATCCCTGGTTACGTCACGATCGTGGGCGCTGGCTCATGTTCGTCTCGTGCGGCACGCTTCCCGGGTCGGGCGACCCCGGCCTCCACATCACCGGCGACGCGCTCTCGACCGGGCGGACGTTGTCGGTCAGCGGCATCGCTACGAGCATGGACGGCAGAGTCTGGGCCTGGGAAGGTCCGACCCTTTGGCCCAGCGCGTCGGGGTGGGACTCGTTCACGGCGCGTCTGAGCGCGGTAGTGCGTGATGGAGAGGGCTGGCTCGGACTGTACGACGGCAGCGCATCGCTGGCGGAGAACTACGAGGAGCGCTGCGGCATCGCACGCAGTAGCGATCTGCGGCACTGGGAGCGGGTGAGCGTGGACGGTCCGGCGATAGGTACGGCGCGCGGTGCGGGCGGCGTTCGTTACGTCGAGATCACGGACGCCGGCGACGTCTTCTACGAATACACGCGCGCGGACGGCGCGCACGAGCTGCGGGTCACGCACACCGACTGACCGTCGGGAACCGGCACCGCGGCCCCGTTGTACGGAAGGCAGACCCAGCGACCGGAGGTGACTCAATGCGCCGGATCCTGCTTGCGTTCGTGATTTCTCTCCTGAGCCTCGCATCATTCGCGGCGCCGGCCGCCGCAAAGTGCCAAACGTGCCTCGATGGTGTCTCGGTGCAGACGCCCGACGGACAAGCGTGGTCCGATGGCAAGCCGGTGACCCTGGTCGTATCCGCGCGACGCGGCGACCCGGGCGCAGCGTTCCCGACTACCGGGCTCGCCGTGATCATGCAGACCGACCGCGAGCGCACCAAGTGCCTCGACGTCCCGCTCAAGCTCGTGAGCCAGTCAGGCGACGGCGCGCTCTACGCCGGCGTGTTCTACCCGTTCAAGGCCGCCGTCTACTCGGGTCTGGTCCAGTTCGGTGACTTCAAGTTCGATGTCACCATCGACGTGAACGCGGTGGCCGCCACGACACCGATCGCGACGAACGACCTTCCCGTCGCGGCGCCACAGCAGGCCGTCGGCGAGACCCTCAGCTACACGATCGGCGCGATCCCGTTCTTCCTCCTCGCGGTCGGCTTCTGGTGCGCGGTCGCGTTCGCCATCGCGCGCCGCCAGCCGCGGATGCGGACCGTCTAGTGCATCGGGTCCTGCTCGGAGCGGTGCTCCTCATCCTGGCTTGCGGGGGAGTGGCGACGCTCCCTACTCCCTCGCATTCATCGCCGGCGCGGACCGCGGCGGTCGCGCCCACCGCGACCATCGATGTGAGCGACATGATGGGAGCGTTCCCAGCCGCGACGTTCTTCGTCGTGACTGACGAAGGTGTGAAGGCGATCGCACTCTTGAATCACGCGACGAAATACACGATCCCGACCTCAGGACCCTGGGGCGCGGTCCAGGTCGCGGTCGGCGACGGCCAGGTCTACGTCGCCGACGAGACTGCCGGAGCGACAAGACTGCGCTGGATCGATCCCGCGAGCGGCACCGTGGTGGCGACCCAGACCGTGCCGGGCCGTCGACTTTTCCTCACCGGTATCGGTCGCGGCTCTCTCATCGTCGAGCCGACCACCCGACGGCTCCTCGCACTCTTCACCGCCGAGAACGATCGTCGCGTCGTCGAGGCGTACGAGCCGTACGATCTGCGGCCGCTCGGCAGGCGACTCGAAGCGAGCTGCGGCGATCGACTGCTCGCGGCCGCCGACCGTGTCGTCCTAGCGTGTTTCGCTCAGGGCGTGCTCGTGATCAAGGACAACGCCGGTGAGCCCCGCACCGTCAGCGCGGGCATCGGTGCTTTGGTGGCCGCGGCGATCAGCGGAGACGGCACCACCCTCGTCGGTCGCGACGATGGGACGCTGTCGCGCATCCCCCTGGCCTCGACGACCTCAGAGAAGATCGAGCCGTTCCGGCCAGCGCGTCTCGTCGCGGACGGCATTGCGTCGTCGGATCCGCAGACCTTCGCGATCGCGCTCGAGACGTCGGACTTGGATCTTGCGGTGAGCGAGAGTCGTTCGGGACGGAGATATCTGTCCTTCCCGCGCAAGGACACGCCATTCGGCGGCCTTCTCGCTCAGGGTCAGTTCGCCTTCTGGTCTGTCGGAAGCGCGGCACGGCACATCGATCTCTTCCAAGGCTTCACCGAGACGATGGCGACATTCAGTGGGACGACCCGGGCGCTACCAGGTGGCGTCGGTCAGTAGCGGCTAGCGCATCGCCTCGAGGAGCGGGTTGACGTCGCGCTCGAAGGCGTTCTGCTCGACGAGCGGCGTCTCCTTCAAATCCGGGATGCGGCGGAAGACCTCGTCCTCGTACGTCGGCAGATCGATCTCGTAGTACACGCCGATCGGGATCGGCTCGTCCTCGTAGCTGCGCGCCACCGCGGCGGACTTCTTCGCGATGATCTCCTGCTTATCGGTCGGATCCTTCACCTTGCCGTCGAAGCCCTGGTCCTCGAGCTTGTAGAGGCGCGAGCGTTTCTCGGGGAGGTCCGCGCCCTCGTACCACTCCTTGGTGTAGAGATCGTTGTACGTCGGGCACGTCTGCAGTACGTCGACGAGCGCCGCGCCGCGATGCTCGATCGCACGGGCGATGATGCCCGCGGTGTACTTCGGCTCGAGCGCGTAGGCGCGGGCGATGAACGTGTAGCCGGAGGCGATCGCCATCGCGACCGGGTTGATGCCGTCCTGGATCGACTGCTCGGGCATCGACTTCGTCTTCTTGCCCTTCGCGAGCGTCGGTGAGGCCTGGCCCTTGGTGAGGCCGTAGACGTTGTTGTTGTGGACGAGGTATGCGAAGTCCACGTTACGGCGCCCCGCGCCGACGAAGTAGCCCGCGCCGATACCGTAGCCGTCGCCGTCGCCGCCGAGCGCGAGCACGGTTTGTTTCGTGTTCGCGAGACGCGCGCCGGTCGCGACCGTCAGGACGCGGCCGTGCAGCGTGTGGAACCCGTAGGCGTTGATGTAGTGCGGCGTCTTGCCGGAGCAACCGATGCCAGAGAACACCGCGACCTTGTCCGGATCGAGCTGCAGCTGCGCGAGCGCCATCTGGATGCTCGTGAGGATGCCAAAATCTCCGCAGCCGGCGCACCAGTCATTGTGCAGTTCGGACTTGTAGTCCTTGATCGTGAGCTTCACCGGTGCGTTAACGGACATGCGTCACCACCGGCTCGATCTTTCCGCCCGCGTACGCGTTCGCGAGCGCGCGGACGACCTCGTCCTCGCTGAACGGCCGGCCGTCGTACTTGTTGATGCGGTCTTTGATGAGGATGCCGGTGTGCTCCGTCACGAGTGACGCGAGCTGACCGGAGTAGTTCTCCTCCATGCTCACGATGTGCTTCGCCTTGCGGAGGATGGTGCCGACCGCCTCGGCCGGGAAGGGCTTCATCAAGCGGCACTGCAGGAAGTTGATCTTCTTGCCCTGCGCCTCGAGCACCCGGATCGCGTCGAGGATCGTGCCCTTGGTCGAGCCCCACGCGACGACGGTCAGCTCGGCGTCAGCAGGGCCGTGCAGCGCGTACTGCTGGTCCTGCGGGATGGCCTTCTGCACCAGCGCGAGCTTGCCCATGCGCTTGTGCATCATCGCCATGCGCATCTCGACGCCCTCGGTGATATGGCCGTCGGGATCGTGCTCGTCGGACGTGACCCAGAAGCGGCCACCCGGGATGCCCGGGCGGCTGCGTGGCGAGATCCCATCCTTCGTGAGCGCGTAACGGAGGTATTCCTTCACGTCCGCGCCCTTTCCGTTCCCGTTGTGGCCGTTCGCGCTGTCGTTCGGGCCCTTCGCGTCGAGGGCGGTCCACTCGCTCCCGGTGAACCGCTCGCCGCGGTCGATCCTGTCGTACTTCAGCTCGAGCTTGTCGATCGTCGTGTACACCGACGCGAGCTTCTTGTCCGATAGCACGATGATCGGCATCTGGTAGCGCTCCGCCCAGTTGAAGGCGGAGAAGATGTCCTGATACGACTCACGCAGATCGCCGGGCGCGGTGACGATGTGCGGGAAGTCGCCCTGCGCGGGGTGGAGGGCGAACTGCAGGTCGCCCTGCTCCTGCCGCGTCGGCATCCCCGTCGACGGCCCGCCGCGCTGGTACAGCACGAGCACCGGTCCGGGCGCTTCGGTGATGGACGCGAAGCCGATGCCTTCGACCATGAGCGCGAAGCCGGGACCGCTCGTCGCCGTCGCGACGCGCACGCCCATATGTGCCGCGCCGACCGCCATGTTGATCGAGCTGATCTCGTCCTCGCATTGCACGACGAGCAGGTTGTAATCGCGCTGGTGTCGCTCGAGGAAGACGCTCTCGTCCGTCGCGGGCGAGATCGGGTAGTAGGTCTGGAACGAGCAGCCCGCCTTCAGCTTCGCGATCGCGGCGATCTCGTAGCCCTTCGCGAGGATGCGCGCCTTCGGCTCGCTGCCGGGCTTCAGTGTGTACGGGAAGTCCTTCGCGCTCCCATGCTGCTTCACGTGCTCGAACGCCAGTCGTGCGGCCCGAACGTTGAGCTCGCCGACCTCGGAGCGCTTGCCCTTGAACTGGCTGCGGATGACCTCGGCGACGAGGTCGAACGGGTAATCGCAGAGCGCCAGTGACGCGCCCAGGCCGACGGTGTTCTTCATGACCTCGTAGCGCCGCGCCTGCTCTCCCTTGCCGACCTCTTCGAGCGCCTTCTTGATGATCTCCATGAACGGGACCGGATAGAAACGCAGGTCGGCGCGGCCGCTCTCCTTCGGCTGGAACTCGATCTCGCTGTCGTAGATGACCCCGCCGCCCTCGTTGATCTCGTGCAGGTGGCCGAAGTGCGTGGGCCAGCGGCGGTGATGTCCGTCGCCGGTGAGCGTCTCGTCATCGAGCGCCACGAGGATGTCGGCCGTGTCGCGGTACGAGCGGATGTCCTCGTCGTCGACGCGTACTCGATAGAAGGAGTGCTTGCCCATGATGTTCGAGTGGTATTCGATGTTCGCGTAAACGCGTAGGCCGGCCCGTGAACAGGCCTTTGCGAACACCTCGGCGGAGGCATTGATGCCGCTCCCCTGTGGTCCGCCGATCATCCAGGTGAGCCGATTCTTCTGCACGCGGAACACCTATTGTAAGCCGCGATGGCGGCGCGTCGTGAGAAGGACACGCTCGGAGAGATCGACGTCCCGGCCGACGCATTGTGGGGAGCGCAGACCCAGCGAGCCATCGAGAACTACCCGATCTCCGGCTACAAGCCGTTCCCCGCGTTCGTGCGCGCGATGGTCCGCGTGAAGCGTGCTGGGGCGCTCGCCAACGCCAAGGAAGGTCGGCTGGAGCCCAAGCGACGGGACGCGATCGTGGCAGCGTGCGACGAGATCCTCACCGGAAAGCACCAGGATCAATTCGTTGTCGATGTGTTCCACTCCGGCGCCGGCGTGTCGTTCCACATGAACGTCAACGAGGTCATCGCCAATCGCGCGAACCAGATCTGCGGCGGTGGCCTGGGCACCTACGAGCACGTCAATCCCAACGATCACGTGAACATGAGCCAGTCCACGAACGACGTGACGCCCACGGCGATGCGCCTCGCGCACCTGGAGTTGACGAAGACGGTCGTCGAGGAGCTCGGCTTGATCGCCGCCGTGCTCACGAGGAAGGCGACCGAGTACGCGAACGTCGTGAAACCGGGCCGCACGCATCTGCAGGACGCGGTGCCCATCACGTACGGACAAGAGCTCGGCGCGTGGGCACACCGGATCACCGGCGCCTCGGTCCGACTATCGGCGGGTCGGGCCGAGCTGTGCGAGCTCGGCATCGGCGGAACGGCGGCGGGCACCGGTCTGAACGCTGCGCCGACGTTCCGCGAGCGCGTCTGCGCGTATCTCGCGCAGTGGTACGGAGAGCCGATCGTGCCCGCGAAGGACCTCGTCGCGTCGATGCAGTCGATGGCGCCGTTCGTCCGCATCTCGAGCGGCATGCGGACCGCCGCGATCGAGATCTCGCAGATCTGCAACGACATCCGGCTGCTCGTCTCGGGACCACGGACCGGCTTCGGCGAGCTGGTGATCCCCGCGGTGCAGCCTGGCTCGTCGATCATGCCGGGCAAGGTGAATCCGGCGATCGCCGAGATGGTGAACCAGGTGTGCTTCCAGGTGATCGGCAACGACACCGCCGTCGCCTGGGGCGCGCAGGCCGGGCAGTTGGAGCTCAACGTGATGATGCCGGGCATCAACTACGCGGTCTGCTTCTCGGCGACGATCCTGGCGAACGCGCTCCGGCAGCTTCGGGTGAAGACGCTCGAGGGCCTGCGCGTCGACGAGGAGCGCGTGAAAGAGCTCATGGACGCGAGCCCATCGCTCATCGTGACCGCCCTGTCCCCTCACATCGGCTATGCCAAGGCGGCTGATCTCGTGAAGAAAGCGCTCGCCCAGAAGCGATCGCTCATCGATGTCGCGCTCGAGGAGAAGGTCATGCCGGAAGAGAAGCTCCGCAAGCTGCTCGACCCGCTGCCCATGACGCGTGGCGGGGTGCAGTGACGGCGGGCCCGAAGATCGATGGCCACAGCGGCTCGGTACGCGTGCGGAGCACCGTCGCGTTCGAGGCGAAGCAGAAGATCCCGTACTTCCTCGGCGTGTCGGGCAGGACCGCGGGCGCGAAGGATCTCTCGCTCAACTTGATCGTCGTGCCGGCGAGGGGCAAGGCCGAGCCGCACACGCACAGCGAGTTCGAGAGCGCGATCTATGTCATCAGCGGCCGCGCGATCCACCACTGGGGCGAGCGGTTACAGCACTCGATGGAGATGGAGGCGGGAGACTTCCTCTTCGTCGCGCCGGGCGTCGCGCATTATCCGGAGAACCCCTACGACGAACCGGTCATCGCCGTCGTGGCGCGAAACGATCCCGAAGAGCAGGAGCACGTGATCCCGTTCGCCGGCTGAAGCTCAGTGGCTGCGGGAACAGCTGGTCATAGTTTCCGGGTTCCAGCCCGAGCGTCTGCGCGAAGACCGTCCAAAATGCGTCGTCCGTCGCCCGTCGTCGATCGGTCCCGTGAAGGATCGCCTCAAAACAGCCTCCGATCTCAACGGTCGCGACGAGGGTCCTTCGAACTGTGTCACTGAACACGATCTCGTAACCGGCACCCGTCCCGTATGCGCACCATCGGTTTTGGGCGACTGGTAGTGAGACCGGCTGATCATGAAGCCGCTGCGCAGCAGCGCCATCAGCGACGGATCGATCGAGCGCCGGGACCGGAGAGAGCCCCGAGAATCTGACCACTCGGAGCGGCGCGGTGGACGCCACCGAGCACGCGGCGGCGACGAGAACAGCCAAGGCGGCGCCGAGCGCACGCATGCGCGCGCTGATTATCAGCTGCGGCGCACCTCGTTCAGCGTCTGAATTCATCCGGGAGCAGGTAGTAGATTTCTGACTTCTTTACACCCAGCGTCTCGGCGAGAAGGTCCCAGAACACGTCGTCCGTGGCGCGCCGGTCGGCATTCGAGAAGATCACCTCCGCGCAGCCGTCACCCTCTACAACGACCGAAAGGACCACCCTGGCTGCCTCGTTGAAAGCGAGTCGGTAGCGGAGGCCAGCTCCGAATGGACAAAAGCGATCTTTCGGCGCGGGCGGGAGTGCGCGGACCGCGTCATGGACCCGACGCGCGGCGGCGGGATCGTCGACGGAGCGATCGAAGGCGGGGTAGTGATTCTCGGACATCGTCGAGAAGCGCGTGAAACGCATCGCGGCGATGGAGGGTGCCGCGCACGAGGCGACTACAAGCACAGCCAACGCGACGAAGACCAGCCTCACACCGCTTCCGCGAGCTCCGCCACGGCGCTCCGGCGCGCGCGCATCCGACCGACGATCCGCCGCGTGAGCGCGTCCATCGCTGCGTAGCCCGCGCCGATACCCGTCGGCGGATTGCCCGCCGGGAGCATCAGACCGGGCAGGACCGGCGCCCAGCGCCAGATGCCGAGACCGGTCCCGTACAGCTCGAGCGCGGTCGTCATCGCGAAGCTCACCGCATACAGCAGCGGAAAGCGCCCGCGGACGATGAAGCGGATGAAGATCGCCCAGGTCACGAAGCCAAGCAGGTCGGGCAGCGGCGGGCGCGCCAGCCCGTAGAGCATCCAGAGCGTCGCGGCCGCGGTGGCGGCGATCACGATCCGTCGCGCGTGGCGCTCGAGGAGCGGCAGCGACGCGACCCGCAGCGCCGCCAGATAGAAGAGACCGTGGCCCGCTGGAACGTACAGCGGCAAGTTCTCGAGGCGGTAGCGATACGCGCCCCAGACGATGGAGCCAATGATCTCGAGCACCGTCGCGAGGACGACGAGGGTCGCGACCTGCACGCGCACCGCCGGCGGCTGGAGCCAGAGTGCGACCGCGAGGAAGACCCACGCGGTGAGTCCGAGCGCGGACTGCTCCAGCAGGGATGTCGCGCGGTCGAGCGGAAGCGCGATCGCGACGAAAGCGGCGAACGCGATCGCGTATGCGAGCGAGCCGCGCGCGCTCATCCCTCACACGCTCAGCTGATGCGGATCGTCTTGATCTTGTCCCCGATCTTGATGCCGGCGACGACGTCCATGCCGGCCGTCACCTGACCGAAGTTCGTGTACTGCTTGTCGAGGAACGTTGAGTCCTTCTTCACGATAAAAAACTGGGAATCGTTGTTGAACGCTGGATCCTGACCGCGCGCGATACCGGCCGCGCCGAGCTTGAAGCTGAGGTCGTTGTACTCGCTCGGCACGCGATCGCCGCCGGTCCCCGTTCCCTTGGGGTCGCCACCCTGAACGACCCAGTCCTCGACACGGTGGAAGGTGAGGTTGTCGTAGAAACCGCTCCGCGCCTTGCCCGCGAACCGTTCGACGGTCTGCGGCGCCTTGTCGGGCCGCAGCGTGAATGTGAAAGAGCCGCCCTTCGCGAGCTCGACGGTCGCCTGTGTCGCTTTGGCGCCGGGTGTTGGAGTGGCCGTGGTAGTCCCTCCCGTTTTCGTTCCGCCGCTCTGCGCGGTCGAGCCGCAGGCGGCCAGCGCAAAGCCGGCGGCGATGGCCTGCAAGACCGAGCGACGATTCATCGCCTTCACGATATCCGCTGCGCGGCACGCGTCGCTGCGGGATATCGTCATGCCTCCGATGCCGACTTATCAGCGGCCCCGCGGGACGCGGGATCTGCTCCCCGACGAAGCGGCTGCGATGGACGCGCTCCAAGCCGTCGTGCAGGCGCGCGCGCTGCGCTACGGCTACCCGCGCATCAGCACGCCGATCATCGAGAACCGCGAGGTCTTCGTGAAAGGAGTGGGCGAGGGGAGCGACATCGTCGGTTACGAGATGTACGAAGTCGGCCAGCGCGGCGAAGGCGGACTGACCCTCCGGCCCGAGGGCACCGCCGCCGTCGTGCGCGCGCTCCTGGAAAACGGACTCCACAAGTCGCCACAGCCGATCCGCTTCTTCTACTGGGAGCCGATGTTCCGCGGCCAGCGGCCGCAGCTCATGCGCTTCCGTCAGTTCTGGCAGTGGGGTCTCGAATGCTTCGGCGCGCCCGAGGCCGCTGCCGACGTCGAGATCATCGACTTCGCGAACGGTCTGTTCGCGGAGGTCGGTTTCACTGCCTTCGAGCTCGAGATCAACACCATCGGCGACGAGCCGTGCCAGGCGAAGCTGAAGACCGCGCTCGGCGAGTATTTCGCGAAGCACCGTGATGCGCTGAGCGCGCAGTCGCAGCGCCGCGTCGACACGAACGCGCTCCGCGTTCTCGACTCGAAGGAGCCGCAGGACCGCGAGATCATCGCCGGCGCGCCGAAGCTGACGGACGTCCTGTGCGACGAGGACAAAAAACACTTCGCCGAAGTGCAGGATGGGCTCACGCGCCTCGGTATCGCGTACAAGGTCGTCGATACGCTCGTGCGCGGACTCGACTACTACACGCGGACGGTGTCCGAGTTCGTGCTGACCGATCCCGAGTACCGAAAGGGTGGCGACATCGCGGTCGCGGCGGGCGGCCGGTACGACGGTCTCGTTCGTCGGATGGGCGGGCCGGACCTGACCGGCACCGGCATCGCCGGCGGCGTCGATGTCCTCTACTACGCGCTGAAGCAGCAAGGGGTGACCGTGGCACGGGAACCGAGAGCCGATGTCTACGTCGTGTCGGGGCAGCCCGACGACTTCGCGGATCGCACGCAGATCGCGAACCCGCTACGTGAGGCCGGGTTCACCGTTGCGATCGACTACTCGGCGCGGCCACTCGAGCGCCAGCTCGAGAGCGCCATCAAGCACGGCGCGCGCATCGCTGTGATCCGTGGCACCGCCGAAGCCGCAGGAGGCAACGTCATCGTCCGGGATCTCGGGAAAAAGGAACAACGGGTAACGAGGCTCGCCGCGGTCGTGACCGAGGTCGGGCGTCACGTCCCGAAGCGCCCGCGCCCCACTCTTTTGAAGCCGCCGACGAACCCAGACGACCACGAGCCGGGGGCCGCCGGCGAGGCGCCGTTCCTCACGGACCCGCGCGACTGATGCTGCGGACGCACACCGCGGGCGAGCTCCGCGCCGCGGACAGCGGAAAGACCGTCACGCTCGCGGGCTGGGTGGACCGCCGCCGCGACCACGGTGACGTAACGTTCATCGACCTCCGCGACCGGTACGGGAAAACGCAGATCGTCGCGAGCGCGGCGGAGCGATCGAGGGCGCACGTCGCGCTCAAGGACGCACGGAGCGAGTGGGTGTTGCAGGTCCGCGGGACCGTGCGCCCGCGCCCCGAGGGCACGCGCAACCCGAAGCTCCCGACGGGCGACATCGAGGTCGCCGCCACCGAGGTGGTCGTCCTCAACGAAGCCAAGACGCCGCCGTTCTACGTGAACGAGGAGACGCCCGTCGACGAGAACCTGCGCTGGAAGTACCGCTACGTCGATCTGCGCCGCGAGCGCTCGAAGGATCTGATGCGCCTCCGCAGCGAGGTCACGAACATGATCCGGAACTTCTTCGTGGAGCGCGGTTTCTGGGAGATCGAGACCACGATGATGATCCGCTCCGACCCGACCGGCGCGCGCGACTTCGTCGTTCCGTCGCGCTACTACCCGGGGAAGTTCTGGGCGCTCCCGCAGTCGCCACAGCAGCTCAAGCAGATCCTCATGGTCGGTGGCATCGACAAATACGTGCAGATCGCGCGCTGCTTCCGCGACGAGGACCCGCGAGCCGACCGCATCTACGAGCTCACGCAGCTCGATGTGGAGATGAGCTTCGCCGAGCCTGGCGACGTCATGACGATCATCGAGGAGTGCTACACGGCGGTGTTCGAGCGCTTCGCCGCGAAGCCCCTGCACCAGAAGCCTTGGCCGCGCATGACCTACGACGACGCGATGCGCCGCTTCGGGAGCGATCGCCCCGACACGCGCTTCGCGATGGAGCTGGTCGATCTGACCGAGATTCTGAGCGCCACCGGTTTTGCGGTGTTCAAGGACGCTATCGCGCAGGGCGGCGCCGTGCGCGCGCTCGTCGTGCCCGGCAAGGCCGACGCGTCGCGGAAGGACATCGACGGTTGGGCCGCCATCGCCAAGGCGCGCGGCGCCAAGGGCCTGGTCTCGTTCGCGTTCAGTGGTTCGGAGGTGAAGTCTCCTGTCGCCAAATTCTTCAGCGCCGACGAGCTCGCGCGTGTCCGATCGACTTCGGGGGCAAAGGACGGCGACCTCGTGCTCGCCGTCGCGGCCGAGTACCGCGTGGCGAGCCGGTCGATCGGCGAAGTGCGGCGGCAGCTCGGCGAGGAGCTCCGTCTCGTCGACGGGTCGACGCATCACGCGATGTGGATCCACCGCTTCCCGATGTTCGAACGCGAGCTCGACGGCCGATGGACGTTCTCCCACAACCCCTTCGCCGGTCCGCTCGACGAGGAGAACGCGAAGCATCTCTTCAGCGACGACCCCGGCAAGGCGCTCAGCTCTCAGTACGACCTCGTCGTCGACGGCAATGAGCTCGGCGGCGGGAGCATCCGCATCCACAACCGCAAGATGCAGGAGCGCGCGTTCGAGGTGCTTGGGATCTCGAAGGAGGTCGGCGCGATCCGCTTCGGCGCCCTCCTGGACGCGCTCGAATACGGCGCGCCGCCGGAGGGCGGAATCGCGACCGGCATGGACCGGACGCTGATGATCCTCGCCGGACTGGCGAACGCGCGCGAGACCATTGCGTTCCCGAAGACGCAGACCGGCTACGACCCGCTGCTCGACGCGCCAGCCGCGCTGGATGACGTGCTTCTCGAGGAGCTCGGCCTGCGCGTGATCAGGAAACCGCCGGCCTAACGGAGTCCCGGCACGCCGGCGCCCACGGGAACGCTCACCCGCGACATGCCGGTGAACTGCGCCAGGTCATCGAGCACCGCTGCGACGGCGCGCCCGGTCGCGCGGTCAGGCTTCACGCCGGGCTCGATGTGAACGGCGTTGATGACGAGCGTCTCCCGCTCCCGGTCCACGCGCGGATCGATGCGTCCGATGAGCGAGTCGTTGTGCAGGATCGGCATCGCGAAGTAGCCGTACTGCCGCTTCGCCTGCGGCACGTAGATCTCGATGCGGTAGCGCATTCCGAAGAGCGCGTTGGCTCGAGAACGGTCGCGGATCAGTGTGTCGAACGGCGAGAGCAGTGTGGTGCGGCCGCTCCAGCTCCGCTCGAGCGCCGCGACTCTCTCGGCGTCGGCCGCTCGCACGTACCACCGCCCCTTGAGCCTGCCGTCGGCGGACGCGACGCGCGCGGGGACGAAGTCACCCGACCTCTCGAGGCTCACGATCGCCTTCGCCACGGATTCGCGTACTGCGGCCGGAAGCATGTTCTGGATCTGTGCCGATGTCGCGACGCCGAGTGCGCGGAGCGAGCGGATCGTCGCTTCGCGAATGAGCTGCGTCGGCGTGGCCGACGCTACGAGCGCGGCCGCCGGAACACACCGCTCGGTGAGGTCCCACAGCCGCTCCTGACCGGCGCGACCCGCGACGAGCACGTGCCCCTTGGCCGATAGGAACTCCAGCATCTGGCTGGCGTTTCGGTCATTCGTCCATCCCGGCGAGTGCCACGAGACCGCCGCGCGCCCGTCGAAGGCACTCGTCGCAAGTGGGCCCTCGCGTCGGAGTCGCGACAGCACCTGGCGTCGAAGGGGGAGGTTCTCGCGCATCCACGCGGCGCGGCGTCGCCAGTGCATGTACTTCAGCGATCTGCTGCGCATCGCGAGGCGATAGAAGGGCAGATGCCGCGTCGGATACAAGAACGCGCGCCACTCGAAGAGACGCTGGTCGCGATAGATGAGCCGAGCGACGTCGGCGGGATCGTATCGTCCGAGGCGGCTCCACAGGACGAGGAGGTGACTACGCGCGACGACGCTCGTGGGATCGAGCTGCAGCCAGACCAGCCGCTCGACCGTCGCGAGGATTCCGCGACGGTCGGGGCTGTGCCGCTCGGCTCCGAGAAGCTGGGCGTCGATGACGAGCCGCCGCGCCGCGCGCTGGCTCATCTCGACTTCGTTCATCACGCCTAGACTTACACACGTGAAGCGCGTTTATCTCGATCATGCCGCAACCACGCCGGTCGACCCCGAGGTCGCCGATGCGATGGCGCGGGTGCTGCGCGAGACGCACGGCAACCCGTCCAGCATCTACGCCGAGGGCCGTGCCGCGCGCGTGCTCGTCGACCGGGCGCGAGAGGACGTCGCGGCCGTTCTCGGTGCGCAGCCGACGGAGATCGTGTTCACCAGCGGGGGGACCGAGGCCGACAACCTCGCGCTACGCGGCGTGATGAAGGCGCGCCGCGGCCTCGGCGATCACCTCGTCACGACCGCGATCGAGCACCACGCGGTGCTCGACACCGCGAGGGACCTCGAATCGAGCGGGCATGTGCGGGTGACCATCGTGCCCGTTGATCGTGACGGCCGCGTCGATCCCGCCGCCATCGCCGCGGCGATCGAGCCGAAGACGACGCTCGTGTCGGTGATGCACGCGAACAACGAGATCGGAACGATCCAGCCGATCGTCGAGATCGGCGCGATCTGCCGTGACAAGGGCGTGAAGCTCCACAGCGATGCCGTTCAGTCGGTCGGCGCCGTCGACTTTGACACCAGTCGCATCCCGGTCGACCTGGTGTCGGTGAACGCACACAAGTTCTACGGCCCCAAGGGAGTCGGCGCGCTCTTCGTGCGGCGAGGCACGCGCCTCGCGACGATGCAGACCGGTGGCGGGCAGGAGAAGGGCCGTCGCACCGGGACCGAGAACGTTGCCGGTATCGTCGGCCTCGGCGTCGCGCTTCGCGTCGCTGCGGAGCGACGCGCGACGGAGTCGGCGCGGCAGGCGGCTCTGCGCGACCGGATCATCGACGGCGTCCTGGCGCGCGTGCCCGATGCGATCCTCACCGGACATCGGACGGAGCGGCTGCCGAACAACGCCTCGTTCTGCTTCCCGGGCGCACAGGGCGAGTCTCTCATCGTCGCGCTCGACCTCGCGGGATTCGCGGCGTCGAGCGGCTCCGCGTGCACTTCAGGGGACACCGAACCGTCGCATGTCTTGCTCGCGCTCGGGCTCGAGCGTCATATTGCGCAGGGATCGCTCCGGCTGACTGTCGGACGCGCGACGACCGACGCCGATGTCGACGCGCTGCTCGCCGCGCTGCCGCCCATCGTCGCGCGGCTGCGCGAGGCCGCGGTGGTCTCCGTTTGAGCGGACAGGTCTTCGTCGCGATGAGTGGCGGGGTCGACTCGTCCGTCGCAGCCGCGCTGCTGCTCGAGCGTGGCGAGGACGTCGTCGGCGTGTGGATGCGGCTCGTTCCGGGCGGGGTGGATACCGACGCGCCGCGCTGCTGCGGCACCGACGAAGCCGGCGAGGATGCGCGGCGGGCGGCCGCGAGGCTCGGCATTCCTTTCTATGCGCTTGATTACGCCGAGGCGTTCGGCCGGCAGGTCGTCGACCGGTTCGTCGACGCGTACGCCTCGGGCGAGACGCCGAATCCCTGCGTCTCGTGCAACCAGCACGTGAAGTTCGACGCACTGCTGCGCGACGTCGTCGCGAAGTTCGGCGGCGCGCGCCTCGCGACCGGCCACTACGCGCGCGTGGCCGACGCGCCCGACGGAACGCGACGGCTGCTTCGCGCGCGCGACGCAGCGAAGGATCAGTCGTACGCGCTCTATATGCTCGGTCAGCGAGAGTTGCGCCGCACGGTGTTCCCCATCGGCGAGCTCGCGAACAAGACCGAGACGCGCGAGATCGCGGCGCGGTTCGACCTCCCCACCGCGACGAAGGCCGAGAGCATGGACATCTGCTTCGTGAGCGGCGATTACCGCGATCTCGTACGCAAGCGGGCGCCGCGCGCCTTCGACGTTGGTCCGGTGGAGCGGGTGGACGGCGGCGTCGTGGGTCAGCACGGCGGCATTGGTGGGCTCACGGTCGGGCAGCGCTCTGGAACGGGAGTGGCGACGGGCGAACGCCTCTATGTCTTGCGCCTCGAGCCCGAGCGATCGGCAGCCATCGTCGGCACGCGCGAGGAGATCACGCGGACGACATACGAGCTGCGGGACGTCAGCTTCACGCGGGACAAGCCGCGTGGAAACAGCTTCGAGACATCCGCGGTGCTGCGATATCGCGGCACGCCCCTTGCCGCTGCGGTCGAGGTGATCCCTGACGGCGCGATCCTCCGGCTCGCCGCGCCGGCCCTCGTCGCACCCGGCCAGGCCGTGGTCTTCTACGAGGGCGACGAGGTGATGGGCGGCGGCATCGTCCGCGCCGGCAGCCCGGGCTAGACGAGGGCGATGCGCGCCCTCTTCCGGATGGCCGCGATCGCGGTCGCGGGCGCGGCGCTCTACTACGCGGGACTCCTCAACAGCATCGTCATCCAAAGACCCGAGCGCCCCGGCGCGATCGCGGTCGTCGTCGCGATCGGTGCGGCGATCGTGGTGCTCATTGCGGCGGTCCGCGGCACGGGTCGCGGTGATGCCCACACGCCGCCGGCGCACATACTCGTTCATCGCGCGGTCTGGCTCTTTGCGAGCGTCATGGCGCTCGTCTCGCTCGCATGGATCTCGGATGTCCCGCGGCAGCGGTCATGGGACTGGACTCCGTATCACAACGATGCGATCGCGCTCAACGACTGCGCGGCACGCCTCGTGCTCGGGGGTCACGACCCGTACGCCTCGCTCGACATCTTCGACTGCTACGCGCGCCTCGGCATCGGCGCCGATCGCACCACGCCGCTGAAGCTCGGACAGTTGGCCAGTGTCGCCGTATATCCGACCGACGACCAGCTCGACGCGGCGTGGGACCTCCGCGCTCGCGAGGGTGGGAACGTCGAGTTCGTGTCGCGCCCGTCGTATCCGGCATTGTCGTTCCTGTTGATCATCCCGTTCGTCGCGCTCGGCTGGGACACCAATCGCCTGTACGTGCTGTGTCTGGGCGCGGCGATGGCGCTCGTGGTGCTGCGGACGCCGGTCGGCCTTCGTCCCTTCATGCTCACCGCGGTGCTCGGCGCGGCGTCGCTCGCCGCATTCACGGTCAGCGGAAGCGCCGATCTCCTGTACGTGCTGCCGCTGGCCGCCGCATGGCTGTGGCGGGAGCGACGGTGGAGCGCGCTCGCGTACGGGATCGCCGCCGCGACGAAGCAGCTGGCGTGGTTCTTCGGCCCTTTCTACCTCATCGCGGTGGTGACGACGCACGGATGGCGCGAAGGTCTCCGCCGCGCCGCCATCAGTGCCGCCGTCTTCGCGGCGGCGAATCTGCCGTTCGTGCTCGCGCATCCGCGTGATTGGTTGGAGGGTGTGACGACACCTCTTTCGGATCCGATGTTCCCGCGCGGCGCCGGCCTCATCTTCCTCGGCACGAACGGCGGACTTCCTCTACTCCCGTCGAGCGCGTACCTCGCGCTCGAGGGACTCTGCGCGCTCGCATGCGTCATCGTCGCGTGGCGCGCGCGACGCACGAGCCCCGAGCTTGGCGTCGTGCTCGCACTCGTTCCGCTCTTCTTCGCGTGGCGGAGCCTCTTCTCCTATTTCTTCCTCATCCCGCTCTTCGCCGCCGTGGCCGTCGCGCGCATGCCGCTGGGAGACCTCACGCCCGAACGCGCGCAGGCCGCGGGCGCGCTGACACTGTTCGCGCTTCCGGTGCGGCGTCTCGCGCTCGTCGCCCGGCGCGGCCGCGCCGCATAGTGCCGCCGGCGCTCATCCCCCTCGCGCTGGTGGCGCTCGGTGTCCCGGCCGCACTGCGCGCCGCGCTCGGGCGTCCGCGCTCGCTGGGCGCAGCCTGGGTGCTCGCGGCAGCGGCGGTGGCGCTGGCGCAGGCCGCCGGCGAGATCTCCGGATCGCGCCTTGGCGTGCTGGGAGACGCTCAGTTGCTTCTCGCGGCGATCGCGGCACTGGTGGCGGCATTCGCGGTAAGCGTCGCGGAGCCGCGTCGCAGGGGTTAAGGTCATGAGGAACGAACGCATAAGTAGGGGAGGCCTGCCATGGGATTCCTCATCGGTCTGCTCACGGGCGCCGTCGTCGCGCTGCTCTACGCACCGAAGACGGGCGACATGACGCGCGAAGAGCTCCGCATCCGCAGCGAAGAGCTGAAGCGGCGTGCCGACGAGCTCCAGAAGATCGCGAACGACCTGTCGCAGCAGGCTCAGGTCAAGGGACGCGAGCTCGTCGACGAGGCAAAGCGGCAGTGGGACAAGTCCGGCGTTGGTCAGCGCTCGACCGAAACCGGCGCGCGCACCGGCCAAGGTGGTCCTCCCGCCAAGTCCTGACGCTAGACTCAAGTTCAGGGCCGGGGAACGCGGGGAGCTGACCGTTGGGTCGCCCCGCGTTTGTTTTTAGGCCAAGCGACGGCCGGGAGTAGGGGTCAATAGAGAGCGCCGAGATCCGAGAGCGGTTCATCAAGTTCTTCGAGGAGAAGGGCCATACGCGTATGCCCAGCTGGCCACTCATCCTGAAGGACGACCCCAGCGTGCTCTTCACCAGCGCCGGCATGCAACCGCTCGTGCCCTACTTCCTCGGCAAGAAGCAGCCCCCGGCCAAGCGCATCGTCGCGGTGCAGAAGGTCTTTCGCGCGACGGACATCGAGGAGGTCGGTCGGGACGGCTACCACCAGACCTTCTGGGAGATGCTGGGGAACTTCGGCATCGGCGACTACTGGAAGAAGGAAGCCATCGAGTGGGGCTGGGAGCTGCTCACGAAGGTGTTCGGCGTCGACGGCGCCAAGCTCGTCGCGACCGTCCATCACACCGATGAGGAGGCGTACCAGATCTGGACAAAAACGCTCGCGCTCCTTCCACCGGACAAGGTCTTCCGTCTCGGTGACGAGGCCAACTTCTGGGCGCCCGGGCCGACGGGACTCTGCGGGCCCGATAGCGAGGTCTTCATCGACAAGGGTCCGCAGCCGGGGGTAGGGGCGCACGACTGCAACCCCGGCGAGAACTGCGGCCGCTACGTCGAGATCTGGAACTTCGTTTTCCAGCAGTACGACCGCAAGGCCGACGGGACGCTCGTGCCGCTCGCGAAGAAGAACATCGACACCGGCGCGGGCCTCGAGCGGATCACCCAGGTGCTGCAGGGCGTTCCGGGCGACGTCTACCGTACCGATCTCTTCCAACCCCTAGTGAGGAAGATCGAATCACTCTCGGGGAAGAAGTACGGCGCCGAGGGCGACACGGATCTGTCGATCCGCATCGTCGCCGAGCACTCGCGCGCCGCGACGTTCCTTATCGCCGACGGCGTCGTCCCGTCCAATGAATTCCGCGGATATGTTCTTCGCCGACTGATCCGCCGCGCGGCGTTGCACGGTCGACGACTCGGCCTCAAGACCGGCGTCCTCGCGACGCTTGGCGGCGAGGTCGTGAAGACGATGCAGAAGCACTACCACGAGCTCACCAAGGGGCGCGATCGGATCACGCAGGTGATCTCCGACGAAGAGGAGAAGTTCGAGAAAACGCTCGCGAACGGTCTGACCATGTTGAACGAGGCGATCGCGCGCGCGAAGGCCGAGGGTCAGACCTGGATCGACAGCGACACGGCCTTCAGGCTGTCCGACACCTATGGCTTCCCGCTGGAGATGACCAAGGAGATCGCCGCGAGCTCCGGCTTGAAGGTGGACGAGCGCGGTTTTGCCGAGCTTCTGGAGGGACAGCGCAGCCGCAGCCGCGCCACCGCGAAGTTCACGCAGGACGCGATGCGTTTCGGCCAGTTCTACTCGGGGCTCCGCGAAACCCAGGGTCTCCGCAGCCAGTTCACCGGATACGACGAGCTCGCGACGGACGCGATGATCGTGTCGCTCGTCGTCGGCGGCTCGCGGGTCGAGGCCGCGCACGAAGGCCAGGACGTCGAGATCGTGCTGGACCGCACGCCGTTCTATCCGGAAGGCGGCGGTCAGGTCGGCGATCGAGGCACGATCACGACGGACGAGGGACGCGCGATGGTCGCGGACACCCAGACGGCAGCGCCGGGCGTGATCGTGATGAGCGCGAAGGTCGTCGACGGCGTGCTGCGCGTGTCAGCCCAGGCGCGCGCCGCGGTCGACGAGGAGCTACGCCGCGACACGATGCGCAACCACACCGCCACTCATCTGCTGCACGCGACGCTGCGGAATCTCTTCGGCGAGGACGTGCATCAAGCCGGTTCCCTCGTGCACGCCCCGAACCTGCGATTCGACTTCACGTTTGACCGCGCGCTCACGCCGCAGGAATTGCAGCGCGTCGAGGACGAGGTGAATCGCGCGATCCTCGACAACGCGAGCGTTCACGCGCGCGTGATGCCCCTGAGCGAAGCGCTCGCGACCGGCGCGATGGCGCTCTTCGGCGAGAAGTACGACGACGAGGTCCGCGTGATCGAGGCCGGCCCCAGCCGCGAGCTCTGCGGTGGCACGCACTGTCACTGCACCGGTGATATCGGACCGTTCCTCGTCACGAAAGAGGAGAGCATCGGAGCCGGCGTGCGGCGCATCGAAGCCGTCACCGGCGTCGGCGCGCTGCGCGAGATGCGGGAGGTGCGCGATCGGCTCTCACGCGCCGCGGCCGCGTTACGCGTACCGCCCGCTCGCGTGCCTGAGAGCGTCGGGCAGCTCATCGAATCGCGAGAGCGTCTGGAAAAGGAGCTCGCCACGCTGCAGCGCAGCGGCGTCGACAGCGTGGCCGCCACGCTGCTGGCAAAGGCGGAGCTCGTTGGGAACGCCAAGCTCGTCGCGGCCGATGTCGGGGACGGGGACGTCAATCAGCTTCGCGCGCTGTCGGATCGGATCCGCGAGACGATTGGCTCTGGCGTCGTGGTGCTGGGAGCGAGGCGCAACGGAACCGCCGCGCTCGTCGTGAACGTAACGAAGGACCTGTCGGCGCGGGTGAACGCCGACGCGCTCGTGAAGGTGCTCGCGCGCATCGTCGATGGAAGGGGTGGCGGCCGCCCGGAGAGCGCGACGGGCGGCGGAAAAGACCCCTCCCGGCTGGCGGAGATGCTCGAGACGGCACGGGAAACGGTGCGCGAGCGTTTGGACGGGGGACGTGACCGCCGCTAGCTCGCGCGACGCCCGCGCGGTCGCGACGAAGGGCCCGCTGGTCGCCGGCGTGGAGCTCTCGGCCACCGTCGCGCGGGTGATCGTCGCGACGCGCGAGAACGCCCGGCTGCGGATCACCGGCCGCGGCGAGGCGGGGCTCGCCGAGGGCGCCGTGGTCGGCGGGCTGGTCGTCGACCGCGAATCCGTGGCCGCGGCCCTCACCACCGCATATGGGGCGGCCGAGCGCGGGCAGCGGTCGGAGCGCTCGATCGTCGCGATCGACGGCGACGACGTGCGCACCTATCACCTCTCGACCTCGTTCGAGCGCGAGTCGTCGTCCGCGCCCGTCGCGCCGAACGAGATCTCGCGCGCGACGCGCGAGGCGGCGACGGTCACGGCGAAGACCGCGGCCGCGAACGCTGAGGACGACCCCGCCCTTCGCGGCGTGCCGACCGCGCGGCTCCACGAAGACGTCGCATCGCTGTCGCTCGACGGCCGGCATCTCGCGACGCTCGTCGGCCAGCGCGGCGGGCTGGTGGAGGTGTGGAGCGATGTGAGCGTCGCGCCGCTGGTCCTCTCCGGAGCGGCCATCGGCGCGCTCGAGACCGCACGTCATCGTGGCGCGATCGTGCCGGGCGCGTACGCGCTGGGTCGCCTGCTCACGGAATCCGGCGTGCTCGACGCCGGCGTGCTGCGTCTCGGCGCCGACGTGACTTCGCTCGCGGTCCTGCGCGAGGGACGCGTTGTCGCGACACGTGCGTTCGGTCTTGGCCGCATCGCGATCGCGTCGCGCCCGGACCGTCTCGAGGCCGACGCGCGCGTCTGGGCCGACTGCGTCATCGCGTCTCTCCACACACTCGATGGTCTCCCGCCGGCGCGCTGGCTCTTCGTCGGCGTGCCCGACTCGCTGTCCGCGCTGCCGCGCGCGCTCGGCGAGGCGGTGGGAGGAGTGCGCGGCGGCGCAGTGGATGTCGCGCCATTGTCGGTCGGGATCGCGAGCCGCGCGTACAGCGATGTGACATTGCGCGCGGACGACCTCGTCGCGGTCGGCGCGGCTGCGATCGCGTCCGGGATCTTCGCGTCGTGACGGTGCCTGTCGCCGGTCGGACGGTGATCGAGCTCGGCGCGCGCGCGAGCGTCTTGGAGGCGGTCGAGCGCATCGCCGCGGCGCCCGCGGCGGACGACCTGGTGCTGTCGATCGCGGCCGGCGCTCCTACCGCGCGCAACGCGGTGTTCTTCGAGGTCGCGCGTCGGGCGGCGGGAACGCGCCGTCTCGCGATCGTCTCGTCAGACACACGCGCTCGCGCCCTGGCGTCGTCCGTGCATCTACCGGCGTTCGCCAGCACGGCGGCGCTCGAGCGGCAGGAGCTCGACGCGACCGAGCCGCTGACGACAGCCCGCCGCGCCGCGCTGGCGCGACCGATTCGTGTGAAGCGCGCCGCGGGCGCCTCACCGGCGCGGGTCCTCGGCATCCTGGGGAGCCTGCTCGCGGCGGCGCTCGTGCTGATGGTCGTGCTCGGACCCACCGCGACGGTCGTCGTCGCGCCGGTGTCGAAGGCGCTCGGTCCGATCGAATTCGATCTTCGCGCCGGGCCGCAGGGCGAGATCCCCGGCGCGCTCACGCTCGTCGCGAACGATCTGAGCCAGAAATACACGCAGAACGCCACCGGCGAGCGCCTCGACCCGGTCAAGGCGAAAGGTGTCGCTCGCTTCACGAACAAGAACACGCAGGACGTCCGCGTGCTGAAGGGCACCGTCGTGCGAACGCGCGACAACGTCCGCTTCCAGACGACCGAGGAGAAGATCATCCCGCGCAGCACGCTCGACATTCTTCCGCCCTTCGTGAAGTTCGGGACGGTGGACATCGGGATCGAAGCGCTCGACGCCGGAGCTGCGGGCAATGTCGCGGCGAACACGATCACGATCGTGGACGGCAATGACTACGCGGTGAGCAATCCGCAGGCGACGAGCGGCGGCGAGATCAAGAAGTTCGCGGTGATCACAGCGTCGGACTACGGGCTCGCCGCCGGGCGCGCCGAGGAAGAGCTTCACAAAGCCGGCCTGAAGAAGGTCGACGACTGGAAGAAGGCCGCCGCGAAGGGTCAGCTCATCTACGGTCCGGTCACGAAGGTCACTGGGGTCACGACGTCAGCCGGCCTCGTCGGGACCGAACCGCCGAACGGCATGTTCGAGCTCACGGTCACCGGGACCGCGACCGGCTACAGCGTGCCGGACGTCGAGCCGCGCGCCACGACCATCACGAAACTGAAAGAGCGCGCCGACCCCGAGTACGACATCGACCAGCAGGCTGCCGTGGTTGACGTGATCATCCAGCCGACGCTCGATGACAACGGCGTGCGCTGGCGGGTCCGCGGCCGGACGTCGCAGTTCCCGCGGGTGAAGGACGCGCCGCTTCGCACCGCGCTCGCGGGCCGCGACTTCGACGACGCGAAGGGCGTCGTGGAGGGCCAGGGTCTGGAGCTCAGGCGGATCGTCGTCTGGCCGGGCTGGTGGCCGCGGTTCCCGTTCTTCGACTCGCGTCTGCAGATCAAGGTGGATACGGAGACTCCGGCGACGTCGGCGTCGCCCTGACCGTGCGCTATCTTGCCATGGACGTCGGCGACCGACGCATCGGGCTCGCCGTCGGTGATGACGCGTTCGGCCTCGCGCGGCCGCTCCGCACGCTGGCGCGACGCAACCTCGAGGCCGACCTCGCGACCCTCCGTGAGCTGATCGCGAAAGAGGAGGTGGGTGCCCTGGTGATCGGTCTTCCGCTGACGCTTCGCGGCGACGACGGGCCGCAGGCGCAGCGCGTGCGGCGCTTCGCGGAAGCGTGCGCGGCACTGGGACTCCCCGTGGATCTCTACGACGAGCGGTTCACGACGGCCGAGGCCGTCCACCGCGGCGCCGCCGATCTGGACGCCGGCGCGGCGACGGTGCTTCTCGAAGACTTCCTATCGCGACGTCGCCCGAGCTGATGGCGCAGCCGCGCAGCAGGGCAGCGCGCAACCTACCGCCGCGACGGCGCTCGGCGTACGGCCCGTTCGGCTTCCTGCTCGCCGTGGCGCTGCTCGTCGTCGGGCTCTACGCGGTCGCGCTCCCCCTTGCGGAGCAGGCCGGCGTCGCGTATGTCACGGAACACGACACGCTGCTGCGGCAGGACTTCGTGCGTGGATTCCTCGCCGACCGCGTCCGCAGCGAGGTCGATCTCGCAAAAGACACCCGCGCCGACAACCGGCCGTTCGTGATCGCGCGCGGGGAGACCGCGGGTGAGATCGGGAAACGACTCGAGCAGGACGGCATCATCCGCTCGGCGCTCGCGTTCGACTTCGTGCTGTACGAGACCGAGCGTGAGAACGCGCTGCAGTCCGGCACGTATACGGTGTCGGCCGCGCTCACTCCGCGCGAGCTGGCAAAGCTCTTCGAGAAGGCGCCCGGCGAGCAGATCGTCCTGCGCATCATCGACGGCTGGCGCCTCACGGAGGTCGCGGCGGCGGTGAACAAGGCATTCCCGTCGATCACGAAAGAGGCGTTCACCGCGGCGGCGGTGGTGGGCGATCGCAAGAACACGGTTCTGGCCGGGATGGACGCGAAGGCGTCGCTCGAGGGCTTTCTCTTTCCGGACACCTATTTCATGCGTCCGGACGTGACGGCGCCACAGATCGTGGACGTGCTGCTCGATAACTTCGAGCGTAGGGCCGGCGCGACCCTTCGTGCCGCTTCCGTCGATCGCGGCGTCGCGATCTACGACATCGTGAAGCTCGCGTCGATCGTCGAACGAGAGGCGCGCGACCGGAACGAGAGCGCGACGATCGCGGGCGTGTACACCAATCGCCTGAGGATCGGCATGAAGCTCGACGCGGATCCGACGATCCAGTACGCGCTCGGCGAGTGGCGCGAGCTGTCGCTCGACGATCTCAAGCTGGCGTCCCCGTACAACACCTATCTCAACGCCGGGCTGCCGCCGACGCCCATCGCCAATCCGGGCGTCGCCGCGCTCGAGGGCGCTGCGAAGCCGGCAGTCGTGCCGTACTTCTACTTCGTCGCGAAGAACGACGGCACGGGTGGACACGCGTTCGCGGTCACGTTCGAGGAGCAAGAGGCAAATAGGGTCAAATACGGGAACAAGTGAGCGTGTGAGCATGGCGACCGCGTACCTGCTTGGCCATCCTGTCGCGCATTCGCTCTCGCCGGCGATGCACAACGCCGCGTTCATGGCGCTGGGCCTGCCGCACCGGTACGAGGCGCGCGACGTCGAGCCGCACCGCCTCGGAGATGTCGTCGACGCACTGCGTTCGGATGACGTCCTCGGCGCGAACGTCACCATCCCGCACAAGGAAGCCGCGCTTCGACTCGTCGACGAGCTCGCCGCCGAAGCGCGGCGGATCGGCGCGGTCAACACGATCGTGCGACGGGCATCGCGTCTGGTCGGCGACAACACCGATGGCTACGGATTCGCGCAGGCGCTCGCAGCGGCGCGGGTCGACGTGACGGGCAAGGACGTCCTGGTCCTCGGTGCGGGCGGAGCGGCGCGCGCATGCGTGGCGGCGCTCGGTGCGGCGCGGATCGTCCTCGTCGCCGCGCGGCGCCTGGATCGCGCGAGCGCGCTCGCGGCCGCTGTGGGCAAGCCCACCCGCGCTCTGCCCTGGGCCGACGCGCGTCAGACCGCGCGCATCGACGTCCTTGTCAACGCCACGCCCATCGGACTGCACGGAGAGGATCTGCTCGCCGAGTTCTCCTTCACCGAGCTGCCACTCGCCGTGGTGGACCTCATCCCCACCGCCGCGATGACGCCGCTCGTCAAGACCGCCCGCGCCGTCAAGAATGTGGTCGTTGTGGACGGACTCTCGATGCTGCTGCACCAGGCGGCGCGCTCGTTCACGTTGTGGACGGGACGTGAGGCGCCGCTTGCCGTGATGCGCGCCGCGCTCCCGCGCGCGATATGAGGCTGATCACCGCCGGCGAGTCGCACGGTCCGGGACTCGTCGCGGTCCTGGACGGCGTTCCGGCCGGCGTGCCGATCGCGGCGGGGGCGATCGACAGCGATCTGCGGCGACGCCAGCTCGGATACGGGCGGGGTGCGCGGCAGCGCATCGAACGCGATGCCGTGAACATCACCGGCGGCGTCCGCCACGGTCGCTCGACGGGCGCGCCGATCGCGCTGCAGATCGCGAACCGCGATGCCGTCAACTGGGAGCGCGTGATGAGCGTCGAACCCGTCCCCGAGCCGCCCGCGGCGATCACACGGCTGCGACCTGGTCACGCGGACCTCGCGGGCGCGCTCAAGTTCGGGCACGAGGACGTGCGCGATGTCATCGAGCGGTCGAGCGCCCGCGAGACGGCGGCGCGCGTCGCCGCGGGTGCGGTGGCGAAGGCCGTCCTCCGGCTCGTTGGCATGGAGGTGCGGAGCGAGACCAAGGCGATCGGCAGTGTCGAGAGCGAGCCACACTTTGATGCCGAGGCGGTCGAGGCGAGCGAGGTGCGTTGCGCGGACCGCGCGCGCTCGGACGCGATGGTCGCCGCGATCGCCGCGGCGCGTGAGGCCGGCGATACGCTCGGCGGGATCGTCGCCCTGCGCGTGAGCGGAGTTGTCCCCGGCCTCGGGACATCCGCGCAGTGGGACCGCCGTCTCGACGGACGCATCGCGCAGGCGCTCCTGTCGATCCAGAGCGCGAAGGGAGTGCAGTTCGCGGACGCGTTCGCGGCGGCCCGCGAGCGCGGCAGCGCGGTGCACGATCCGATCACCGTGCGCGACGGGCACTTCGCGCGCACGCGGAATCGCGCTGGTGGCCTCGAGGGGGGCATGAGCAACGGTGAGGACATCACCGTCGAGGTGGCGTTCAAGCCGATATCGACGCTGATGAAGCCGCTCCCCTCCGCGGACCTGCGCACCGGTGAACCATCGCCGGCGCACGTCGAACGCAGCGACGTCTGTGTCGTTCCGGCCGCCGGCGTCGTCGCCGAGGCGATGCTCGCGTTCGTGCTGGCGGACGCGCTCGTTGAGAAGTTCGGCTGCGATACCGCGGACGATCTCGTCGCCGCGGTCGAGCGTTACCGCGCGCGCCTCCGTCCGATCGACCAGAGGGCCTGATGCATCTCTTCGTCGTCGGTCCGCCGGGCATCGGCAAGAGCACCGTCGCGCCTCTCCTTGCGGGGATGCTCGGCGCGAGCGTGGTCGAGACCGACCGCGCCATCGCCCGACGGGCGCGTAAGACGAACAAGGACCTCATCGAACAGGACGGCATGGAAGCGTTCCGCGACGTCGAGTCGCGCGTCATCGCATCGCTGCGGCCGACACCGGCGTGGGTCGTCGTCGACACCGGTGGCGGCGCGCCGATCCGCGAAGAGAATCGCAAGCGGATGCGCGAGCTCGGCCTGATCATCGGGATGCGCGGGTCCGTGGAGCCGATCGCAGCCGGCATCGCCGCCACGATGGCGAAGCGGCCGAACCAGCAGGTCGCTCCGGAGGACCGAGCCCGATCGGCGCTGCGCGAGCGTCGCGTGGCGTACGCCGATGCGGACGTCACGTTCGACATCGACCGTGACGCGACGGCCGCGGACTCCGCGCACGCGATCGCGGCGTGGCTCATCGCGGCTCGCGGCGTCCGCGTCGATGTCGGCGGGGAGCATGCGTATCCGGTGCTCGTGCGCGCCGGACTCCTCGACCAGGTCGGCACACATCTCGGCGACCTCGGCTGGTCCGGGCGTATCGCGGTGGTCAGCGAGCCCGCCGCGGCCGCGCGCTACGAAGCGCGCTTGGTGCGCTCGCTGGAGCGTTCCGGGTTCGATCCGGTCGCGCTCCGCGTTCCCACCGGCGAAAGCGCGAAGTCGGTGCGGGCCGTCGCGCGGCTCTGGGGAGATCTCGCCGAAGCCGGGATCGGTCGCGATGGCGGGATCGTCGCGCTCGGCGGTGGCGCGGTCGGCGATGCGGCGGGGTTCGCGGCCGCGACCTATCTGCGTGGCGTCCGCGTCGCCCAGGTCCCGACGACGCTGCTCGGCATGGTCGACGCGGCGATCGGTGGCAAGACCGCCATCGACATCCCGGAAGGCAAGAACCTGGTCGGCGCGTTCCATCCGCCCCACGCGGTCTTTGCCGACGTCGGCGTGCTCTCGACGCTGCCGCAGCGCCAGCTCTCATCCGGTCTCGCGGAGGTCGTAAAGAGCGCTTTCCTCGCGGATCGCGACGCGGTCGCGCAGGTCGAGCGGTCGTTGGACTCGGTGCTGCGCGGCGAGATCGGTCCGCAGGTCACGACCGTCGCGCTCGCGGCCGAGGTGAAAGCCGGGATCGTGACGCTCGACCCGCGCGAAACCGGGCTGCGCGAGCTCCTGAACTTCGGCCACACCATGGGTCACGCCTACGAGGCAGCCTCGGGCTACCGCGTCACGCACGGCGAGGCCGTCGCGGTCGGCCTGGTGTTCGCGTCGGCGCTGTCCGAAACGCTGGGGCTCGCGCCGCGGTCGCTCCGGATCGACATCGAGCGACTGCTTGCACGCGCGCGCCTGCCGATCCGAGCGGCACTCACGCGCGAGGTCTGGACCTACCTCGAGCGGGACAAGAAGGCGCGCGCGGGGAAGGTGCGTTGGATCTTGCCGCGGCGCGTCGGCCTTTTCAGCGAGGTCACCGATGTCGGCGACAAGGCGCTGCGCGAGGCGGCCCGGCTGCTGCGTGGTCGCGCCGCATGAAGACGAAGATGAAGCAATTCCTGCTGGTGAACGGGCCCAATCTCAACACGCTCGGCACGCGTGAGCCAGACATCTACGGCACGACGACGCTTGACGAGATCGTGACGCGCTGCAGCGCCATCGCCCGCGACGCCGGCGCCGCGGTCACGGCGTTCCAGTCGAATCACGAGGGCGCGCTCATCGACTTCCTGCAGCAGCAGGCGGCGGCCGATGGTGCCATCATCAATCCTGGAGGGCTCGCTCACACCTCGGTCGTGCTCCGTGACGCCGTCGCGGCCTGCAGGTTCCCGGTCGTAGAGGTGCACATCAGCGACGTGACGAAGCGTGAGCCGTTCCGCCACCATAGTTACCTCAAGGACGTGACCGCGAATCAGGTCGTCGGCCTGGGCGTCGTCGGCTACGAGGTCGCGCTCCGCTGGCTCATCGAGGAGACGAGGAAGCAGCAGTGATAAGCACCGGGGAGATCAAACGCGGCATCACCGTCGAGATCGACGGCCAGCTCTACCAGATCGTCGAGTTCCAGCACATCAAGATGGGGCGCGGCAGCGCGCAGGTCCGCATGAAGCTGCGGAACGTGCGTAAGGGCGACCTCATCGAGAAGACGGTCCAGGCCGGCGAGCGCTTCCAGCGCGCCCGGCTCGACCACCGCGTGGTGCAGTTCATGTACAAGGACGGCACGCACTACCACTTCATGGACACCAAAACCTACGACCAGATCGCCCTCGACGCGGACCAGCTCGGCGACGCCGTAAATTACCTCACCGACGGCATGGAGGTCACGCTCAACGAGTACGAGGGCGACCCGATCGGTGTCGACATGCCCGCATCCATCGTGATGACCGTCGCCTCGACGGACTTCGGCCTCAAGGGCGACACGGCGACCGGCGCGACGAAGCCCGCGACGCTCGAGTCGGGCCTCAAGGTCAACGTGCCGCTGTTCGTGAAGGCGGGTGACAGGATCAAGGTCGACACGCGGACGGGTGAGTATCTCGAGCGCGCCTAAGGATGTCCTGCGCGTCGGCCAGCTCGCGATGCGGCTGGCCGAGCACATCCAGTCGGGCGACGAGTTCAAGGATCTGTGGGTCGAGGGCGAGGTTTCGCAGGCGCGCGTCTCGCCGGCGGGTCACGTCTACTTCACCCTTCGCGACAACGTCGGCCAGCTGCAGTGCGTGCTGTTCGCCTCGCAGGCCGCGCAGATCGCGCTGACGCCGCGCGACGGGACGAAGGTCCTCGCGCATGGCTGGGTCGAGTTCTATCACCGCGAGGGCCGCTGCCAGCTCCGCATCGACGACGTTCGTCCTGCCGGTGCGGGCGACGCGTTCCTGCGTCTCGAAGCGCTGAAGCGCCGCCTCGTCGCCGAAGGTCTGTTCGCGCAGGAGCGCAAGCGGGCGCTGCCGCCGGCCCCGCGTCGCGTCGGCGTGGTCACGAGCCCGATCGGCGCCGCATGGCGCGACGTGCAGACCGTCGTGGCGCGCCGCGATCCGCGCGTCGAGCTGATCCTCGCGCCCGCGCTCGTCCAGGGCGTCGGCGCGGTCGAGTCGCTCATCGGCGCGCTCGACGGGCTCGCGCAGCTCCGCGAGCTCGACGTCGTCATCATCGCGCGCGGCGGCGGCCCGAGCGAGGACCTGGCGGCCTTCAACGACGAAGCGCTCGTTCGCGCCATCGCGCGTTTCCCGCGACCGGTCGTCTGCGGTGTCGGTCACGAGACGGACGTGACACTCGCGGACCATGCCGCGGATCTGCGCGCGCCGACGCCGTCGGTCGCGGCTGAGCTCGTCGTTCCCGACTCGACCCGCCATCAGGTCGCGGCCGAGCGCCTCTGGCGACGCATCGCGACGCGCATGCGCGAAGCGTTCGAGGGACGCCGACGTCGGCTCGTCGATGCGCGCCGGCTCGTCGAGCGCCGCGCTCCACCCGCGAAGGTCGCCGCGCTGCGTCAGCGGCTGGACGAGGATCGCCGAGTCATCGACCGTGCTGTCTCGCGTCTCGTGCCGTCCCGGCGGCAGCGGCTCCTCGGATCGCATCGCAGACTTGAGGCGTTGTCGCCGCTGAAGGTGCTCGGCCGTGGTTACGCGATCGTCGAAGGCGCCGACGGCCGGGTGCGCGCGTCCGTCGAGACGCTGCGGCCCGGCGAAGGCGCGAGACTGCGCATGCGCGACGGGCGCGCGAATGTCACGGTGGGGAAGGTGGAGAAGAGTGGCTGAGGCCGAGCCAAGCATCGAAGAGGCCCTCACGCGCCTCGAGACGATCGCCGATCGGCTCGAGGATCCCTCGCTCGACCTCGACGAGGCCGTGCGTCTCTACGAAGAAGGACTGCGTCTGTACGAGCGCTGCGCGAAGCGCTTGGACGCCGCCGAGCTGCGCATCACCCAGCTGGCGGAGGCGCTGCAGAAGCAGGCGCGCGGTTAACCGAAGCGGCTCCAGCCGGTGTGGTGAATGGACTGCGTCATCTGACGTTTCTGGCGCTCCTGTCCCTTCAGCGAGAACGTGTGCTGCTGCAGGAGGCGGACCGTCGGCATTGCGGCCACGACGGTAACGATCGTTTCGTGACCGTTCTCTGGTAGCTTCCACCGTCCCCACGCCGTTGTCGCGTCGCCACCGCGACCGAGCTCGGTGCAGCCCGCCGCGACCAGCTGTCCCGCAAAATGATCCCGTAGCTCGCTCGCCGGCATGTCCGTGAATGCCTGCCCGTTGCTGGTCCACATGTCGTGGCTGCCACCGCTGCTGCCGCTCTGCATCATCACTCCGGGCGGGCCGTCGAGCGGGGGTAGCGAGCGCATCGCCTCCGACATCGGCGGTCCGTGCTGCGGCTGCGGGGCACACGGATTCCAACCCTGGTCGCCCCCGTGCCAGCTCAGGACCACCTGCAGGAGATCCTCTCCGCCGCCCAAAGAGAGCGAGTAATAGGGTGCGTCTGGCCCCTTGCAATACATCCCACCCCCGACGCGCGATTGGCCGAAGGGACGCATGGTGTGTCGGAATCCGCCCGGCGAACCGCCGGACTGCTGCGGCACATAGGGGCGGTATCCGAACGACGCCATCCTCGCGTCGAACCACGACTTGATCGCGTCGGCATTCCCCGGGACATCGAGGTACGCGGCGATCTGTTCGGGGTCCGTCTCGTCGCCGCGCATGACCGACCCGAGCAGGGTTGCGCTCGGCGGGATTGGAAATAGGTCGGTGAACTTCTCGGGCACGCGGCGCTCGATCACGGTCGAGCGCTGGAACTCAAACGTCCGCTGCACCAGACGCCGAAGATCATCGATCTCACTCATGTCACGCCTCCACCACGTCGCGGATCCGCTGAGACCGGCGACCGCCGGTCAGCTGCTCATCAGGCACGGTTGACGTCGAGGTCGACGAGCGCGAGATCGCCGCCCGATCGCCACACGCCGGGCGTCACCTCCTCGTCGACCACCTCGGGCGACCAGTTTCCGAAGAACACCTTGACGCGGCGCGCCACAGGTTGGCGCTGCGTTCGGCCCGCGGCGTCGGTGGTGACGAGCGTCGCCGCGACGCGCACGGTCGCCATGCCGCCCGCCATCTCGGCGAAGGTGTCGAATCGCTCGATCGTCGCGGTGACGTCGGCGAATGTGCGCGCCGGAGTCGCGACGCGATCGAAGGTCGCGAAGTACGCCGCTCGGCCTTTCTGGAACGGAGTCGCGCCGGCGCCGTCGAAGTACGTCTCCGCCGGCAAGCCGACGACCCAGCTCTCCGTCCTCAGGTACCACCCGATCGGCTGCGCGATCGCCTCGCGCAGTCCGGCCGGATCCTCCGCGACGTGCCCGTTGAACCACCGGCCCGCCGCGCCGTCCCACGAATCGGTGACGCTCAGCCGGCGGTCGTCGCCGCCGAGGCGCAACAGACCGGTCTCGCGCTGGTCCGGCGCCGAACCATCGACGGCGTGGTCTGCGATGGTCACGCGGACGTCCGCCAGCGCGAGGGTGCCCCACGGTTTGCGGTACACGCTCTCGATGCGCAGAGACTCGAGCACGAATGTCCGCTTGACGCCGGGCGTCCGTGACGCGACGAGCGCCGCGGCCACGGCCTTACCGAACGCGCCGCCGACCGGAAGGAAGTCGCCGTTGTCGCGGTACCGGTCGAGGCCTGCGAGGTAGTACTGGACGCCGCGGCTCGCGAGCTCTGTGTCGCCCGGCACGACGGCGGCCTTCGTGAGCGCGAACGTCGCCACCACCGGGAACGGCGCGGTCGCCACCGTGACGATCGGGTCGTCGAGTCGTGCGGCGGGCGGGGTCACGGGCGTCAGCGACGCCGTGGCGATCGGCGTGGGTGCTCCGGGGCTGGCCGTGGCGGTCGTCGGCTCCGGCGACGGAGCCGGTCGCGCGGTCGGTGCGCATGCACCGAAGAGCAGGACCGCCGCGATCAGAACGCGCATGTCCGGACGATAGGACCGCGCGGCAAGCAAGACGCGCCTCGGTCGCTCCGCGCTCACGATGTTCGGACGCGGCGTAGGAACGGCTCGAGCGTCTCGAGAAATGGCTCGGGTCTGAAGCCGTGGACGACGTGCCCGTGGCCAGGGAACCGCTTCACGGCGAAGTCCTTGATCTGCCGCTTGAGCGTGAACTCGGCGTTGTCGTCGAACGCCGCTCCGAGGCGCGGCTCGCCGGTCACGACGAGCACCGGCGCGGTCAGCTTCGGTATGGAAGCGGCGATGAGCGTCGCGCTCCCGTCGGCGCTCGACATGCGCCGATCGAGGAAGGCCGGGTCGATGTCCTTGAAGTACGACGCGACACGGTCCGCCGCGTAGAAGCCGCGCATCTCGCCGTACGTGCGCTCGCCATGCGGGCCGGGTGAGGGGAGCGGTCGTTTCTCGACCGCTTTCAGGAACGCCCTCGGATCCTCGCGCAGGTCGAGCGCGTCGCGCAGACCCTGGTAGCGCTCGCGTTCCCAGGGCACGCCGTATTTGAGCGGAGGATCCTCGAGCACCAGCGCTCGCACGAGATCCGGTGCCTCGGCGGCCGCGATGAGCGCGGCGAGCGCACCGAGCGAGTGGCCGATCACGACGGCGGGCGCCTTCACGACCTCGCGCAGGATGCGCAGCGCGTCGTCCACGAACGCACGCAGCTCGTAATCGGATGCGCGTTCGCTACGGCCATGACCACGCTGGTCGTAGGAAACGACGCGGTAGCGCGTGGCGAGCCGCGGGAAGATGTTCTCCCAGTCTTCCGAGCGATAGAGGCTCGCGTGGATCAAAAGGATGGGCGGCTCGCCCGGAAGACCACCGCCGGAGTCGTAGTAGGAGAGCTTCGGTTCTCCCTTGAGGGTCCGCGCGCGCGGCAAGCGCTTCGGCATCGGTCGCAGTATGCGAAATACGCGAGAATCGCCGCGTGAAGCGCCGTGTCCGCCTGGATCAGCTGCTCGTGCAACGTGAGCTCGCACCGAGCCGCGAGCGCGCGCAGGCGCTGATCCTTGCCGGCGCGGTACGCGTGTCGGGCGACCGCGCCGACCGGGCCGCGGCGCCCGTCGCGGAGGACGCGGTCGTCACCGTCGAGGCCGGCCCGCGCTTCGCCTCCCGCGGCGGCGAGAAGCTCGAGGGCGCACTGGACGACTTCGCCCTCGATGTGGCGGGCCTCGCCGCGCTCGACGTCGGGTCGTCGACCGGCGGCTTCACCGATTGCCTGCTGCAGCGCGGCGCGGCGCGCGTCTACGCCGTCGATGTGGGCAAGGGGCAGCTCGACTGGAAGCTACGGAGCGACGCGCGCGTGCGGGTCATGGAAGGGATCAACGCCCGCGAGGGCTTCGAGCTGCCGGAGGCGGTCGACCTCATCGTGGCCGATCTCTCGTTCATCTCGCTGCGGCTCGCGCTGCCGCCGTCCTTCCGACATCTCCGCCACGGCGGCGCGGTCGTCGCGCTCGTGAAGCCGCAGTTCGAGGCCGGACGCGAAGCCGTCGAGGCGGGCGGCATCGTGCGCGACAGCGGCGCGCGGGCCGCGGCCGTGGTCTCCGTCGCCGAGCGCTTCGCGCGCGAGGGCGCAGGTGTCGTCGCCGTCGCGGCGTCGCGTCTCGCAGGGCGCGAGGGCAATCGCGAGATCTTCGTCCACGCAGTGAAGGGCGCAGCCGGTCTTGCGCACGACGAGCTGCGCGGCGCGGCGGAGCGGGCCGCCGGATGAAGGTCGCCCTCTGCGTACGCCCCGATCGACCTGACGCGGTGCGGGCCGCTCGCGACGCAGCGGCGCGCATGCGGAAAGCGGGCCACGAGGTCGTCGATGTCAATCTCGACACGCCCAGCGCCGGTGCGGGTGCGAAGGGCGCGACGATCGCCTGCATCCTCGGCGGCGACGGCACCATGCTGCGCGCGGCTCGCGCGATGTCGCCGCTCGGCATCCCGCTTCTCGGTGTGAACCTCGGCCGCCTCGGCTTTCTGACGACGATCACGATCGACGACCTCGATTCGGCGATCGCCGACGTC
>VBFY01000055.1 GCA_005889405.1 Chloroflexota bacterium
GTCGTTCCGAGATCCACCTTCGCACGCGTATGCACGTCGACGACATACAGGGTCGTTGCGGCGCCGTCCGCCGCCAGTGAGTTGCTCGTCGTTGCGAGCTCCCAGAACGCGACGCGTCCATCGAATGACCACTTGAGCCCGTACAGGAACGACAGCGCGTTGCTCGAGTCGAAGATCTTCGTCAGGGCGCCGCGCCGGTCGAGATGCCACAACGTGTTGCGCGTCGACGGTTCGAGCGCCGGGATAGGACCGGCGCGCGGCTCGTTCCGGACGATCACGAGCTCGAGGCCATCGGGGCTCCACGCGTAGCTACCCGCGCCCCAGTCGGCGGGAAGCAGCATTTGCACCCCACTGCTGCCGCGATCGACGTATACCGCACTGTCTCCACCGACACCGGTGAACGCGCATGTCCCGCGGATGCTCACCGCCGCGAAGCTGCCTCCCGGGCACCTTGGCTCGGTCGCGCCATCCCAGTGGAGGAGGGTGATGCCGCCGTGCCGCCCGAGCACATAGGGTCCATTCGCAGTCTCAATTGACAGCGTCGACATTCCCCATACCCGCGTCAGCGCTCCGGTCGCGCCCTCGTAGCGGTAGATCCCATCATCCGCGCCCCAGACATACAGCACGCCCGCTTCCACGACGGCACCGGCGCTGAGCGGCGCGGTACCCGGCGGCGGTGCGGTCGGTGACACCGTCGCTGACGCTGGCGCCGCCGAGACTGCAGGCGACGACACCGAACGCGTCGACGCGCTCGCGGACGCCGTCGCAGCCGCTAGCTCCGGCTGGGATCCCGTGCTGCCGCAAGCCGCGGCCAAAAGGCTGACGAGGCAAGCGATCCGAAGGCCACGCATCCGTGTCAGCGTGGTCCTCCCAAGATCGTTCCGCATCCGAGTTCGCGCGCGCTAACTCGTAGTCGTTCGCGCAATGTGACCAGGCTGATGAGACCGATGGATCGAACATGTGTATGATATGTGTATGTTGACCGAGCGCCTTCAGGTGCTTCTGAGCCGAGCCCAGCGAATCCGCCTCGTGGCCGAAGCGAAGCGTCGCCGCACCTCAGTGGGTGCGCTCGTCCGCGAGGCGGTCGATGCTCGTCTCCACAGCGTCCCGTTGGAGAAGCGCCGACGCGCGATCGCCGAGATCAAGGCGATGAGCGGGGGCCGCTACCTGACCACCGCAACGCTTGAGCGGATCGTCGACGCGGAACGTGAACGGCCACTTCAGCGGATCGGGCGACGCGCGCGCCGTTGACCTTCCTGATCGATGCGAACGTCATCGTCTACGCCGCCGTGCCATCGAAGTACCGCGACGCCTGCCTGGAGATCCTCGAGGCCGTGGCGGAGGGCAAAGCCGACGGGCGGGTTTCGACCGCCATCATCGAGGAGGTCTGGCACATCGAACTCTCTGGGCGTGCGGGCGCGATCGATGGGCTCGCGCGGCAGACGTACTTGGCATTCTCCCCGCTGCTCCCGGTCAACGATCAGATCATCGGACGGGCCCTCGATCTCGAGGCTCGTCGACTCGGCGCGAACGATCGCATCCACGTCGCGACCGCACTGGCCAACGACATCGACACGATCGTGTCAGCCGACGCTGACTTCGATCATGTCCCGGCGATTCGCCGTGTCGACCCGCTCGACGCGGCGCAGCGGTCGCGCGTGCTCAGGAGTTGAGCCTCGCCTGAGGTCTCGGTCCTCATCGCGCATCGAGGACGCCGACGCGCGGACACAGCGAAGACAGCACGCACTGCGAGCAGTGCGGCCGTCGCGCGATGCAGACCTCGCGCCCGTGCCGGATGAGATGCATGTGTAACGAGTACATCTCGCTCGGCGGCACGGAGGCCTGCAACACCTCTTGCGCGACGACCGCATCGGCGCGCTCGTCGACTATGCCAAGCCGGCGCGCCACGCGGTGCACATGTGTATCGACCGGGAAGTACGGGCGGTCGAGGGAGAAGAGCAGGACACACGCGGCGGTCTTCGGGCCGACACCAGGTAACGACATGAGCAGGTCCCATAGCGGCTTCGAACGCATGCGCGACAGCGCGCGCTCGTCGAGGGCGATGCCGCGCTCGCGCAACGCCCGGAGGATCGCGCGGATGCGGATCGCCTTGGTCGGTCCGAGACCGCCGCGATGGATCGCGCGCGCGATGGCCGGCAGGGGCGCGTCGGCCACGTCGTCCCACGATGGGAAACGCGCGCGCAGGTCGGCGTACGCGCGGTCGCGGTTCGTGTCGCTGGTGTGTTGCGACAGCACGGTGAGGATGAGCTCGTCGAGCGGCGGGAGGCGGCGCGGCGCGGGCGGCGACCCATAGACGTTGCGCAGTCGGAGCGCGATAGCGCGAAGACGTCGCCGCACCAGACGAGTATCTAGCCCGACGTCTCCGCGGCGATCAGATCCAGGCTGAGGCACGACCAACCGAAGTCCGTCGCGCCGTAGCCCTCGGCCGTGAACGGGTCGTAGAACTCGCGGATCCCGCCTCGGGCCTGCATCGCGACGGTGCGGCGCGCAAGCTCGCTCGCGATGTCGTCGAAGCCGTGCGCGCGGAGGCCCCAGTAGAGGTACCAGTTGACGTTCACCCAGGTCGGACCCTGCCAGGTGGTCTTCGTCTGCCACGCCGGATCGAAGGTCACCTCGCTCGCAGCCACGCTCGGCACCGGGTACGGGAGCCAGAACTCCTTCTCATTCAACAGGTGCTCGCGGACCAAGCGCTTCGCGACCGCGGCATCGAGATCGGGGAGGATCAGTGGGAACAGCGACGTGAACGTGAGCACTCGGGCCCGCTCCTCCGCCACGCCTGAGAGATCCCAGAAGAGACCCGCGTCCGCGTCCCAACATTTGGCCATCAGCGCGTCCAGCGTCCGCTGGGAGGCGCGCTCGAAACGGTCTGGCTCAGGCGCGCCCACCGCACGCGACAGCCGCGCGAGTGCGCGAAGGCCGTCGGCATAGATCGCATTCACCATCACGTCCTCGAAGAGGAACACGTCAAGGAGCGGCTGCGCCTCGGCCGTGGCGCCCTTGTAGGCGTCGAACAGCCGCTGCATGGACTGCTGCAGCGCGGGCAACGTGTGGGTCGGCGGGTCGTAGGGGATCCGCATCGCCTTGTCGTACTTGGGACTCGCGTCAAGGCCGGATTCGTCGGGCTGGATGATCGCGATCAGTCCATCGTCATCGGGATCGCGCACCCGCGCGAGCCAGTCGAAGAACCGCACCATCGGCGGGAGGATCTCGCGCACGAAAGCCTTGTCGCCGGTCACTTCGAAGATCCGCTCCACGGCCCGCGCCACGACCGGCGGCTGGATCGTCGCGGTGTAGAAGGGGTGCGCAAGGCGGATGGAGTACTCCTCATTGAGCCACCGCTTATGCGCGTCCCGCTCCCAGAGCAGCATGTGCCCCTGAAACCCGTTGGACTGCGCACCCTGCATGAGGCAGCGCAGCTCCTGCCTTGAGAGCTCGGGGTCGATGTGAAGGAGCGCGATGGCATGGAACGCGCTATCCCAGAACCACTGGAATGGGTAATGCGTCGGCGATGGGCACACGAAGTCATAACGCATGCCATCCCAGTCAGAGATGCCGGACTGGCGGTTGCTTCTCAGCACGCGGCGCGCTTCGGCCGCGACTCGCTCCGCATCAGCCGAGTCGATGCGCCTCCCCGTAATCGTCACGGCCGAGCGTCGGCGCCAGCACTCATTTCGCGTACTGTCGCCCAAGTGGCCGCCCCAAGCCAGCGCGCGGCGCGCGAGGTAATGTACGAGTCCGCATAGGAGGTGTGCCATGGTGCGATCCACGCGGCCGTTAGCCGCGATTGCGTTCGCTTTCTCGATCGTGATTACGGCCTGCGCGCAAACGGGGGGGACGCCGACGCCGTCGGGGTCAGCGGCAGGATCAGCAGCATCCGGCAGCACGATCACCGTCACGTCGCTCTGGGGCGGGAGCGAGCAGACATCGTTCCAAAAGGTGCTCGACGCCTTCAAGGCGAAGACGGGCGTCACTGCTAACTACGAATCCGTCCGTGATAACTATTCGACGATCCTTCAAACGCGCATCTCCGGCGGCAATCCGCCGGACGTCGCGATCATGCCGGGCATCGGGTTCCTGCGCCAGTTCGCGCGGCAGGGATCCCTCAAGAAGATCGCCGACATTGGCATCGACGTGAACGCGCTGAAGGCCAACTACCCACCCGGAATCCTCGAGATCGGTCAGGTCGACGCGACGCAGTACGCCATCATGGTGAAGTTCAACAGCAAGAGCACCATGTGGTTCCGACCTGACAAGTTCAAGACGCTTGGCGTCACGACCCCCAGCGACTTCGCCGGCTTCACGAAGCTGCTCGCCGATATCAAGGCCAAGGGCCAGGCACCAATGGGTCTCGGCGCGGCTGACTCGTGGACGTTGACCGACTGGTTCGAGAACATCTATGCGAAACAAGCCGGCCCTGAAAAGTACGACCAGCTCTTCAGCGGCAAGCTCCCCTGGACCGACGCGTCCGTCGCCGCGGCGGTCGACACGATGAAGTCGGCGATCAAGGATGACTTCGTCGCGGGCGGCATCACCGCCGCTCTCGGTCGTAGCTTCACCGACGGCATCGGCCAGGCGTTCAGTACGAACCCGCAGGCGGTCATCTACTACGAAGGTGGCTTCGTCGGCGGCATCGCGATGGGTCAGACGAACACCGCGCTCAAGGTCGGTGAGACGATCGACTGGTTCGACTTCCCCGCCGTTGGCAGCGGCAAGACGGTGACCATCGGCGGCGACGTGATCGCCGCCTTCACCACCAAGCCAGGCGTGAAAGAGTTCATCAACTACATGACCACAGCAGATTCGGGATCCGTGTGGGCCGGCACGGGCGCGATCATCTCGCCCATCAAGTCCGTCCCCGCGAGCGCGTACCCGAACGACCTCGCCAAGCGAGAGGCTGCACAGGTCGCAAACGCCAGTGCGGTCCGTTTCGACGGCTCGGACCTGTTGCCCTCCGGTGGCGGAGACAACCTCGGCGCGGCGCTCCAAAACGCGATCCAGGGCAAGACCGTCGACTGGGCGGCGTTCGAAACAGCGATGGCCGCCAAGTGGAAGGCGGAAAAGTAAGCGGCCGGTCGAGCTGAATCCACGGAGCGGGCGGGCGTCTTGAGACCGCTCGCCCGCTCCATAACGAACGGAGACAGATGGGCCTCGCGCCAACACCGGTAGCACCGACCACCCGGTATCCCGCGCGGGCGGATCTCACGGCTGCGCGGCGCGCGCGTGGCCCGGAAAGCCCGAGGTGGGGCACAACGCTCCTCTTCCTGGCGCCTGCGGTTCTCCTGCTGCTCGTCTTCCTGATCTACCCCGCCCTTTACACCATCCTGCTCAGCTTCAACCGCGGCCGGAACGGCATCTTCGAGCAGTGGGTCGGGCTCGACAACTACACACGCCTCTTCGCCGATCCGGACTTCCTCGATCTGTCGACGTTCCCGCCGTCAGGCGCGCTCTGGAACAACGTTCTCTGGATCGTCTTCTACGTGAGCATCGTCATCTTCCTCGGCCTCGTGATCGCGGTCGTCGCGGCACGGGTGCGCTATGAGTCGGTCCTGAAGGCGATCGTGTTCATTCCCATGTCGATCGCGGCGACGGCCCTCGCCGTCATCTGGAAGTTCGTCTACTCACCGGACGCGAACATCGGCCTCATCAACGCGCTCCTCGGGGCTGTCGGCGTGGCCCCCGTCTCCTGGTTAGGCGATCCCGGACTCGTCAATTTCGCGCTCATCGCGGTCGGGATATGGGGTTCGGTGGGGTTCGCGACGATCATCCTGTCGGCGGCGGTGAAGAGCATCCCAGCGGAGGTCGTCGAGTCGGCCCGCGTCGAAGGGGCCACCGAACGGCAGATCTTCTTCCGGATGATCCTGCCGATGGTCAGCCTGCCCATGTCGGTGCTGGCGGTCACGCTCGTCGTCAATGTCATCAAGCTCTTCGACCTCATCTACGTGATGACTCGCGGCGGTCCGGGCAAGTCGAGTCAGGTGATCGCCTTCACGATGTTCCAGCAGGCCTTCGAGGCGGGTCAGTACGGCTACGGGTCCGCGGTGGCGGTCGTGATGCTCGTCCTCCTCATTCCGATCCTGATCTTCAACGTGCGGCGCTTCCGCACCTCGTCCGTCACTTGAGCGTTCTCGCCGGCGGCGTGGTCCACGCGAGGCCGACACCCGCTGGGCGGATCGTCGCAGCGCTCAACCGCACGGTCATCCATGTCAGCCTCGCGCTGATCGGCCTGATCTGGCTGGTCCCCACCGTCGGGCTGCTGGTGACCTCGTTCAGGCCGCGTTCGGACATCCAGGCCACAGGTTGGTGGGACTTCTTCAACTTGCACCTCACCGTCGAGAACTACCGACAGGTGCTCGAAGCGCAGGGGATGCTCCAGGCATTCGCAAACACGGTCTTCATCGCGGTGCCCTCGACACTGCTCCCGCTGGGCATCTGCGCGCTCGCCGCCTACGCGTTCTCATGGATGCGCTTCCCGTTCCGCGACACGCTCTTCCTCATCGTGGTGGGCCTCCTCATGGTGCCCGTCCAGGTCGCCTTCATTCCGGTGCTCACGGGCTTCCGGGAGCTGGTCCCGGGGTTGGAGCTGACGAAGGGCTACGGCGGGATATGGCTCGCGCACACGGCCTTCGCACTGCCCTTCGGGATCTTCCTCTTGCGCAATTTCTTCATCACGTTGCCACCCGACATGATCGAGGCGGCGCGGATCGACGGGGCCTCCGACGCCTGGATCTTCAGAAAGATCGTCGTGCCCGTCTCGGTACCCGCCATCGCCGCGTACGGCATCTTCCAGTTCCTATGGGTCTGGAACGATCTACTGATGGCGCTGGTCTTCGTGCAGGACGCCAGCAAGTTCCCGATGACCCGCGCGATCCAGAACCTGCTCAGCCAGTACGGCACCGAGTGGCACCTGCTTGCGGCGGGTGCCTTCCTGCTGATGATCGTCCCTCTGATCGTCTTCTTCAGCCTGCAGCGCTACTTCGTCCAGGGTCTGCTCGCCGGCTCGATAAAGTGACCTCTACCAGGCGGCCGCCGACCTAGCTCCGGGCTCAGGGTCGCGCCTTTCGTCGGATCGTCCGGGTGAGCCGCTTCAGCGGAAGCTCGCTGTGCTCCTGAACGTATTCCTTGACGATCCCGTCGATGCCATGTCCCTTGGCGAGACCCGACTCGTGCATGTACCAGTGGTGTTCGGTGATCCAGAGATAGAGGTCGGCCTCGGTGCGGTTCGGGAAGTCCCGCAGCGCATCCCCGCTCCGGATCGCTTGAACGGTCGGGAGATAGACACGGTCGTACCAGCTCGCAACAGCCTCGGGGTACGGGATCTCGCGCTTCTGCTCGACCCCCAGGTACCACTGATGCGTCGCGATGTGCTGGAACAGCTTCTCGTACTGACCCGCGAGGGTGAGCTCGATGCGCGCGCCGGGCCGCAGCCGGCTGATCCCCGTGGCCTCGTGGAACTTCACGGCATCCTCGTTGCGGATCCATTCGAAGAGGTCTTCGACCGAGGTGACCGGCGCAGGTGACTCCACCTCGATGACTCTCGCGTCGACGAAGACCTGACCCCGCTCCCGCGCCACCGACACACGGTGGTTGCCGTCCTTCACGAAGTAGGTCTCGCCGATCTTGTACAGCTCGATCGGGGGCAGCTCGACATGTGTGAGGTAGGCGGTGTCGATGCTTTCCCAGCGTCCTCGCGTGCGCGCCTGACGCGGCAGGAACGCGCGGTCGAAGTCGCGATAGCGGCCGACGCTCCCGACGATCTGGTCGATCTCGACCTCGCGAACGCCGCCGTCGTGCTGGAGATGGGCATGCAGCTGCTTCCGCACGTCGTCGAACGCGAGCAGGGCGTCATCTGATCGGAGGAGCCACTTCGCGATACCCCGCCAGAAAGCCTTGCGCCGTACGCGCAGGAAGTCGCTGTGCGCGGTGTTAGCGACCTGCATCGAGCTCGATCTCGCGGGCGCCATAGACGTTGATCACTGCCGTGTCGTGATACTGCGTGCGGGTCACCGTTCGCCGGTCGTACACGTGAGAGTGGCCGTGGAGGTGGTAGCGCGGCCGGAACGTTCGCAGGAACCACGGGAGCGCACCGAACCCGCGGTGTGGGAGATCCGGACCGTCGTGGATACCGCGTGGAGGCGCATGCGTCACGAGCACGTCGAGGTAACGACCTCGCGCGATCCTGTTCGCGATGAGCCTGGGGACCATACGCAGGAGTGCGGACCACGTCTCGCTCTCGGTGAGCTGATAGGGCCCGTTGCTATACCGGCCCGACCCACCCAGACCCCCGACGAGGAGGCCACCGATGTCCCGGACACGGCCGTGGAGGTCGATCCCGCGCCACCACACACCGACCTCCGGATCATCCAATTGCTCAGGCGGAATGTCGTGATTCCCGTGCACCGCGAATAGCGGCGCGCCGAGCTGAGTCGCCAGATAGTCGAGATAGTCGTACGGAAGGTCGCCGCAGCCGAGCACCAGGTCGATGTGTCCGTAACGATCGCGCAGCGATGACTGGTAGGCGTTCTCGTCCACCTCGTCGCTGACCGCCAACACCCGCACCCACAAAGTCTCTCTCACTCGGGAAATCGCGGAGCCGATCGCTGTCGCGCGTCGACGCCGATCCCGAGCGCCGCGATGTCCGCGAGCGCCCGCGGGGCCGCATCGAGGCGGCGATCGATCCATTCGGGGTCGTGCGCGATCGCGCCGCTCACGAAGCCGATGATGATGTGGGCCGCATAGAGCGCGATAGTCGACGGCTCGGCGACACCGAGCAGATGGCGCCAGAGCGGACCGCGGCAATCTTCGTGGTCGTAGATGCAGAACCAGAGATAGGCGACGTCGTACGCCGGGTCTCCCGAGGTGCTGTTCTCCCAATCGACGACGCCCGTCACGTGCGCGCCGACAGCCAGGACGTTCCCCGGATTGAGGTCCTTGTGGACGACGCCGTCGGTCGGCCCGCCGGCCGCGGCATTCTCCGCGCCGAGCTGCTGCAGCGTGTCGAGCAGCGCCGCAGCGCGCGGTGACTGCGCGCGCATCGCTTCCGGGTGGCAGTAGCCGTCACCGCCCTCGCGGACGCCGCGCACGATCTCGGCGGGCCAGGTGCTCGTCAGCACGCCGGCTCGGTATTGCAGCGCGTTCAGCCGCAGCACGCGCTCGGTCTGGGCGAGCGCGTGCTCGCGGAACTCGGCGGGCTCGCCCGGAAGCTTCGTCATGAGCACGTAGCCACCGTCGCCGTACGGCTCGACGTGCTCGTACTTGGGAACGGGATAGCCTTTCGCCGCGAGCGCCCGTGTCACGCGCTGCGCGTTCCGCTGTGCCTGGAGCGACCGTGCTGTCGCTACCCACTTGAGGATCCGCTCGCCGTCGGACCCTTCCACGAGGAGCGCGCCTGAATTGACGGTGGCCGGGAACTCGCGCCGGATATGGAAGTCGGTGCCGTGGCGCTCGTTCACCTCGCGCAGCAGCCGCTCGTCCGTGCCGTCAGCTCTCATCCGCGCGCGCGCATGACTCCGAGGAATTTCGGCTGCTCGTTCTCCGAGACGACCTGGACGATCTTCAGCTCGCCATGGAACAGCGCAAGCGTGTAGGTCGCAGCGAATTCGTAGAGCGGCCGATCGCCGTCACCGTGCAGCGCCCAGAGCACATGGGCCAGGGCGACCTGTGGCGACACGTCGCTGAGGCGCAGCTCGCGAATCGCCGCGCCACGAACGCCCATCGCCCGGTACATCTCGAGGATGCGATCGATCACTACCATCCAGACCTCACGGGTCGGGACGGCGAGAAGGCGGACGCCGCCGTCGTACGTGATGACGTGAGCGGGGTAGCCGTAACGATCGGCCACCGCCTCCTTGTCCAGTCGCTGGAAAGCCGACGCGTAGCCGTCGAGGAACGCCCTCACCTGTTCCGCACTGATACCCGGTGTCGACATGGTTCGAGCCTAGTGGGAATGCCCTGGACGGCTCGGCGCGTTCGGTAGAGTGGGCAGGTGGCAGGCGACGAGTTCGAAGCCGAGGCGCTGCGCCATCTGGATGCGCTCTACCGGACCGCGCTGCGCATGACGCGGTCGGAGGCCGATGCGGAGGACCTCGTGCAGGAGACCTACATCAGGGCGTTCCGGTTCCGGGAACAGTTCACGCTCGGCACGAACATGAAGGCTTGGCTCTTCCGCATCCTCACCAATACGTTCATCAACACCTACCGCCGCAAGGCGGCACAGCCGGAGGTCACCGACCTCGAAGGCGTCGACGAGTTCTCGCTCTACCGGCGGATGGCCGACGACAGAGCCGCTTCCTCCTCACCGGATCCCGAGACCGAGCTGCTCAACAGCGTGGTCGATACCGAAGTGACCGACGCGCTCGAGGAGCTGCCGGAGAAGTTCCGCACCACCGTGCTCCTCGACGTCGAGGGCTTCTCCTATAAGGAGATCGCGGAGATGCTCAGCATCCCGATCGGCACGGTGATGTCGCGGCTGCACCGGGGTCGAAAATTCCTCCAGAAGCGGCTGTACGACCTCGCACGCGAGCGCGGCATCGCTGCCGTGCGGACGCCGCAGAAGGGTTAGGGACGCGATGAACTGCACCGACTGCGTGGAGCGGCTATACGCGTTCCTCGACCTCGAGCTCGACGAGAAGGAACTCGCTCAGGTGCGCGCTCACGTCTCCGGCTGTGACGACTGCGGTGATCAGTTGGGCCTCGAGCGCCGCTTCCTCGACCGTCTTCGCGACTGTTGCACCTCCGACGTCGCCCCGACACAGCTCCGAGAGCGCGTCATTCAGAAGCTCCGAGGCACAAGTCCGCCGGCGAGCTGAGACCGCTCACGTGTTGACATTTGCGACGTGAATGTGTCTATATAACGAACAATGCGTGGCCAAGAGGAGGTGATTCACTAATGCCAGCGAAGAAGAAGGCTGCAAAGAAGTCCAAGAAAGCGAAGAAGAAGTAAGTTGTGAGTGCGACGAGCGATCGTCGCACTTGTTAAATCCCGATCTGGCACCTTTCGCGAACCCACCGATCCGCGTAGGCCTCGCGGATCGGTTTCTTTTTAGGAACATTCACGTCGTACAGTCGCGTCATCAACTCACCTCGCCGTGCGCCGCACGTTCGTTGGCCCGCGGTCCTCGCGGGTGTTGCGGTCGCTGTGGTGATCAGCGTTCTAGGTGACGCGGTGCTGCCCCCGATCCCGGCAGCGGTCGCATCCTTTTTAGGACTCTTCTTTTCGGGACTTTTGGCCGGAAAACTGGCGTCCGGTGCACCTATGTACCAGGGCGCGCTGGTCGGCGCAGGCTACGTGATCTGCGAGGCGCTGGGTGTCGTACCCAGCGGCGCGTACTTCGCCGATCCGCTGTCCGATACCGTCGCGCTCATCGCCTCGGACGCGCTGGTGATCGTGGTCGCGGCGCTGGGCGGGTTGTTCGCGCGTCTTTGGTCTTCTTCGGATACGGGCACAGGTCATTGATCGGGCACACCGGGCACCTCGGCGTCGGGGTGCAGATTCGGCGACCGTGGAGCACGAGATTCCACGTCGCTTTCACCCAGTTCTTCTTCGGATAGAGCGAGCGCAGCTCCTCCTCGATGCCGTCCTTCCCCTTCCGGCTGAACCCGAGTCGGGTGGCGACGCGAGCCACATGTCGGTCAACGGCGACCGCCGGGACGCCAAAAGCGTTCCCCAGCACGATCGATGCGGTCTTGCGACCGACGCCGCGAAGCCGCACCAGCGAATCCATGTCGCCGGGCACCTCGCCGCCGAACTCGGCAAGCAGCTGCTCCGACGCGCCGCGGATCGCCTTCGTCTTCATCCGGAAGAAGCCCGTGGCGTGGACATCTCGCTCGAGCTCCTCGACCGGCACCTTCAGGTAGTCGGCGGGCCCGCGGTACTTGGCGAAGAGCGAGCGCGTCACTTGATTGATGTGCTCGTCCTGGGCCTGCGCCGCGAGGATCGTTGCCACAAGCAGCTCGAACGGGCTGGAGAATTCGAGGGTCGGGCCCCAGTCCGGATTCTCCTTGGCGAGGCGCCTCAGGACCGCGCGCGCCCGGAGGCGCCTCGCTGCCGGATCCTCGCGGCCCCGCGCGGTGCGGGCCGCGGCGGGCTTACGTGCGCGGGGCACAGCGGCACCACTCCGGTCGCCAACCACCGGGCGTGACGCGGCCGACGGGACCGGCACGGTCGGGTTGGAAGTACAGCCATTCGTCGCCGTCGTCGACCTGGACGAGAAGGACGGCGCCGTCGGGTGACCAGGTGAAGTCAAGGAAGTGCTTCGGCGAGTCGTACAGCTCGCGGCGCTGACCGCCGACGGGATCGATGACGCTGAGCCAGTGGTGATGTGGCTGCGCGTTGATGATCGAGTAGGCGAGCACTGGCGCCGTCGGAGACCAGCGCAGATCGGCGACGTGGTGGATCGCGCCGGTCTTCCCGATCACCCACAGTTTCGGCGGCGCGCCGTGCACCGGCTCCTGGGTGTAGACGATCTGCTCCGCCTCAAGGATCGGCCCCTTCTCGATCGCCACGTAGGCCATGAGCTTCCCGTCCGCCGAGAACTGCGGGCCGCCGATGAGACCCATGCCCTTCGGCGCGATGTTCGTCGAGTACCGCGTGAGATCGGCGAGCGTGACGAGCATCTGCGTCGGAAGCTCTTTCGACATGCCGGACGCAAGCACGCGCAGATCCGCGAGCGCGATCGCGCCGGTCACGTGCGCGTAGCCGAGATGCGTGCCGTCGGGTGTGAACGCCGGATGTGTCCCAGGCCCGACGATCAGGTTGGTCGACGTGGTCACGTCATATACGTGGACGTCGCCGACAGCGCCCGCGAGCGATCCGCCCGCGGCGGCGGTGCCGCCGGAGATCACCTCGCCATAGGTGAGGTAGCGGCCGTCGGGGGACCACGCATACCCGTCGAGGAAGGTGTCCGGCTTCGTGAGTCGCAGCGGCGCGGCACCCGCGCGGACGAGGAAGAGCGAGCTCCCCCCGTCGCCAGGCACCGCGCGCTCGGCCGCGATGAGCGCTCCGTCGGGTGACCACTTACCGCCGAGGTAACCCCCGCCGGTCGCGCCGTCGGCTGTGACAGGGACTCGGCCGCTCCCATCGGGAGCCGCGGTCCAGAGATCGAGTCCCCCCTTACTGAAGAGGACCGTCCCCGAGGGAAGGCCCCTGGGCGCATGGTCCGGCGGGAGGGTCGAGATGGGTGTCGGGCGCGTGATCTGGGGGGACGGCGCGGAGCACGCCGCGACGATGAACAGGAGCAGAGCGAGCCCGGTAGCGCCACGAAGCCGCACCAGCCGAGCCTAGCAAGGGTGGTCGTTTGCCTTCGTTGACGCACGGGGCGCTCGACCCCAGACTTGCCCGATCACGCGGCAGTCGGCGCAAGGGAGGCGGCCCGCAGGGTCGAGCCATTATCCGATTAGACCGCTAGGGAGGGTTTGCATGCAGAGACGTTGGACAGCGGCCGCCGCGGCCATCACCGCTCTCGCGCTCGTCATGGGGGCGTGTGGCGGTGCCGGTACGGGCGGAACAGGTGCGTCGACCGCCAAGACGGTCAAGATCATCTCCAGCCTGCCCATGACCGGGGCGTCGCGCACACAGACCGTCGAGATCGTGAACTCGATCAAGATGGCGATCGACGAGACCAAGATCACGAACGTGACCGTGCTCTATGACGCCCTTGACGACGCAACGGCGGCGAAGGGCTCGTGGGACGCGGCGCAGGAGGCGGAGAACGCCCGCAAGGCCATCAACGACAAGCAGGTCGTGGCCTACATCGGGACGTACAACTCCGGCGCGGCGAAGGTCTCGATCCCGCTCCTGAACCAGGCGGGCATGGTCATGGTCTCGCCGGCCAACACGTACCCGGGTCTGACAAAGGGGCCCGAGCGGGGCGCTGAGGCGGATGAGCCGGGCAAGTACTACCCGAACGGCAAGCGCAACTACGCGCGCGTCGTTCCCGCCGACGACATCCAGGGCGCTGTGGGCGCGACCTGGGCGCAGGAGCTCGGCGCGAAGAAGGTCTACATCGTCCACGACACCGAGCTCTACGGAAAGGGCATCGCGGACGTCTTCCGCGCGAAGGCGAAGGCGCTGGGCCTGACCGAGGCCGGCTACGAAGGCGCGCAGAAGGCCGACAACTATCGCGCGCTTGCCAACAAGATCAAGGACAGCGGCGCGGACCTCGTCTACTACGGCGGCATCGTCGACAACAACCCCGCGGTGCTGGTCAAGGACCTGAAGGCTGTCGCGCCGACCGTGAAGTTCATGGGACCGGACGGCATCAACTGCTCCGAGTTCCTGAAGCAGGCTGGCCCCTCTGGCGAGGGCGTGTACTCCACCTTCGGTGGCGTGCCGCCGGAGAAGTACACCGGCAAGGCCTCCGAGTGGCTGAAGAACTACAACACCAAGTTCAACAACAACAACCCGAACCCGTACGCGATCTACGGTTACGAGGCCGGCAAGGTCGTCCTCGCGGCGATCGCCAAGGCGGGCGACAAGGCCGATGACCGCGCGACGGTCATGGCCAATGTCATGGGCACCAAGGACTACGACGGCGTTCTCGGCAAGTGGTCGTTCGACGCGAACGGCGACACCACGCTGACGCAGTTCTCGGGCTCGATCGGCAAGAGCGGCTCCTGGTCGTTCGTCAAGGAGCTCGCGGCCAAGTAGCGGTCCAGGGTAGTGACAGAATCGGGGCGGGAAGCCGGAGCGATCCGGTCTCCCGCCCCGTTCTCGTTGTAGGGAGTGTGGCGAGATAGACCTCTTCCTGGCGGCGGTGATGATCGGTATCACCAATGGCGCGTTCATCGCGCTCATCGCCCTCGGCTACACGCTGGTGTACGGGATCATCGAGCTGATCAACTTCGCCCACGGCGATCTGTTCATGCTCGGCACCTTCGTATGTCTCAGCACGCTCACGCTTCTCGGATTCAGCACCGAGGTCGGGACGACCGGCACGCCCTGGTTCGCGCTCCTCCTCGCGATGCTCGCGGCGATGATCTTCTGCGGTCTGCTCAACGTGCTCGCCGAGCGCATCGCGTACCGTCCGCTGCGCCGCGCGCCGCGGCTCGCGCCGCTCATCTCGGCCATCGGCGTCTCATTCATCTTCGTGAACATCGGACTCTTCTGGCAGGGCCCGACCCCGCGGCGTTTCCCTGACCTGTTGCCGCAATACGACTTCATGAGCCAGCTCTTCGGCTTCACGACGCTCATCCGCTTCACGTTCAAGGATCTCTTCGTCCTCGCGCTCGCGATCCCGCTCATGCTCGGGCTCGCCTGGGTCATCCGGAGCACGCGCATGGGCAAGGCGATGCGCGCCGTCGCGCAGGACAGCGAGATGGCGCAGCAGATGGGCATCGACGTGAACCGCGTCATCGCCTTCACCTTCCTGCTCGGCGGCGTGCTCGCAGGCGCAGCCTCCCTGATGTACGGGCTCTACAACAACAACACCGTCTTCACCCTCGGCTTCACCGCCGGGCTGAAGGCGTTCACCGCCGCGGTCCTCGGTGGCATCGGGAACGTGAACGGCGCGGCGCTGGGAGGATTCGTCCTCGGCCTGTTATCGGCGCTCACGGTGACGTACGCGGGGGGCCAGTGGGAGAACGTCGGCGTGTTCTCGCTCCTGGTGATCATCCTCGTGTTCAAGCCGACGGGCCTCCTGGGTCAGGAGACCGGAGAGAAGGCATGAAAGGCAAGCCGCCACCTCGCGGGCGTTCGACCCTCGGCTGGTGGTACACGGCGACCGGCAAGGCGCGCGAGCGGAAGATGTGGGGAACGATCGTCGGCATCGGCGGAGCGCTGCTCTTTCCGGTCGTCAACAACGTCCTCGGCCTGGGGTGGGAAGCGAAGTCCATCCCGATCACGCTCTTCATCGTGCTCGCGCTCGGTCTCAACGTCGTCGTCGGCTTCGCGGGCCTGCTCGACCTCGGATACGCGGCCTTCTTCGCGATCGGCGCCTACACGATGGCCTTCCTCACGTCGACGGTGAGTCCGATCGGGTTCGTTCGCGAGGGCAACCACGTGAACTTCTTCCTGGCGATGTTCGTCAGCTCTGCGGTCGCTGCGCTCTTCGGTGTGCTGCTCGGTGCACCGACGCTGCGCCTGCGCGGTGACTACCTCGCGATCGTGACGCTGGGGTTCGGTGAGATCGTGCCCCTCGTGATCAAGAACACACCGGAGATCACCAAAGGCACACAGGGTATGAATCCCATTGGCTATCCCGAGATCCCGGGCCTGCAGTTCGCCGTGGATCCGATCCCCTGGTACTACCTCATCGTCGCGGTCCTCATGGTGTCGGTGCTCATCACCGCGCGACTCCGAACCTCGCGCGTCGGCCGCGCATGGGCCGCCATGCGCGAGGACGAAGTCGCGGCCGCCTCGATGGGTGTGAACCTTGTGACCACGAAGCTGTTCGCCTTCGCCCTCGGAGCGAGCTTCTCGGGATTCGCGGGATCGATCTGGGCGAGCTACCTGCAGGTCATCGCACCGGAGCAGTTCGATTTCTCGGTGTCGATCTTCGTCCTCTGCATGATCATCCTGGGCGGTCTCGGCAACATCGGCGGGGTCATCGCCGGCGGGCTCCTGCTCGGCTTCGTCGACCGCATCCTGTTCGACTGGATCAACGGTCTGGTTCACGGCGTCGGTGCCGCGATCGGCAATCAGGACCTGGCGATCATGGACGTGAGCCGCTCGCGCCAGCTCATCTTCGGCGTCGCGCTGGTGGCGATGATGTTGCTGCGACCTGAGGGCCTCTTCCCGAGCGCGACGCGCCGTGCCGAGCTGCACGCCGCGGAGGAGGACGAGGGCGCGCTCGAGCAGGAGCGCGCCATCCTGGTGGACGTCGAGCGATGACCGGGATGCAGAACGTTCTTGAAGCGCGCGCGGTCACAAAGCAGTTCGGCGGGCTCGTCGCCGTCTCAAACATCGACTTCGTCATCCCCGAGGGCTCGATCGTGAGCCTCATCGGTCCGAACGGCGCGGGCAAGACGACGTTCTTCAACGTCATCGCCGGCCTCTACCGCCCGACGAGCGGCACCATCACGTTCGGCGGCCGCAACATCTCGGGCCAGCCGCCGCACCGCATCACGCGGCTCGGCATCGCGCGCACATTCCAGAACATCCGGCTCTTCCACAACATGAGCGCGATCGAGAACGTCATGGTCGGGCACCACTCGCGCATGGAAGCGACGCCGTTCGAGGCTATCCTGCGCCTGCCGCGCGAGCGGCGCGAGGAGCGCGAGACGCGCGATGTCTGCCGCGAACTGCTGAAGTACGTCGGCCTCGAGGGGCGCGACGATGTGACCGCGAAGAACCTGCCGTACGGCGACCAGCGCCGGCTCGAGATGGCGCGGGCCCTCGCCACGGAACCGAAGCTCCTGCTGCTCGACGAGCCGACCGCCGGAATGGATCCGAACGAGACCGGACGGATGACGCACTTCATCCGCCGGCTGCGTGAGGAGCGCAAGATCACGATCCTGCTCATCGAGCACGACATGAAGGTCGTCATGGGCATCTCGGATCGTGTGACCGTGCTCGACCACGGCACGAAGATCGCCGAAGGCGCGCCTGAGGCCGTGCAGCGTGACCCGCGCGTCATCGAGGCCTATCTGGGGAAAGCCAAGGTCGCCTGATGCCGCTGCTCGAGGTCCAGCAGGTCCACACCTATTACGGCAACATCCAGGCCCTCAAGGGCGTCTCGCTCAAGGTCGAGAAAGGCGAGATCGTCACGCTCATCGGAAGCAACGGCGCGGGGAAGACGACGACCCTGCGCACCATCGCCGGCGTCCTGCGTCCCCGGAAGGGCACCGTCCGCATGGGCGACCGCGACCTCACGAAGGTTCCGGCGAACGAGATCGTTCGGCTCGGTGTCGCGCACTCGCCGGAGGGACGACGGATCTTCTCGCGTATGTCGGTGAAAGAGAACCTGGAGATGGGCGCCTACGCGCGGACCGATCCGCCCGCGGAGCTCGCGAAGGACTTCGAGCGCGTCTACGAGCTCTTCCCGCGGCTGAAGGAAAGGCTGACCCAGCGCGCCGGCACACTCTCTGGGGGCGAGCAGCAGATGCTCGCGATCGGACGCGCCCTGATGGCACGACCGACGGTGCTGCTGCTCGACGAGCCATCGATGGGGCTCGCGCCGGTGCTGGTCGAGCTCGTATTCAAGACGATCCAGGACATCAACGCGCAGGGCATGACCGTGCTGCTGGTCGAGCAGAACGCGCACATGGCGCTCTCGATCGCGCATCGCGGCTATGTGCTGCAGACCGGGCGCATCGTCCTCTCGGACAGCGCGAAGAACCTCGCGGAAAACGAGATGGTCCGTAAGGCGTACCTCGGCGAGGAATAGTCGCCACCGCGATACTCAGGCCGTGACCATCACCGAACTGCGGGTCCCAAAGGACGTTGAAAAGGTCGTCGCGACGCTCACCGCGGCCGCTCACGACGCGTACGTGGTCGGCGGCTGCGTGCGTGACGCGATCCGCGGTGTCGATCCGCAGGACTGGGATGTCGCGACCGACGCGACGCCGGAGGAGATCCAGAAGCTCTTCGCGCGCTCGCTCTATACGAACCGCTTTGGCACGGTGGTGGTGCGCTCGGGCGAGCATGAGGTCGAAGTCACGACCTACCGCACCGAGGCCGGCTATACCGACCATCGGCGACCCGATCACGTGGCCTTCACCGACTCACTTCGCGACGACCTCTCTCGCCGCGACTTCACGATGAACGCGATGGCCTGGCGGCCCGGCAAGAACGGGACGCCGGGCGAGCTCGTCGACCCGTTTGGTGGCCAGCGCGACCTCGACGCGCGTCTGTTGCGAGCGGTCGGCGAGCCGGAGGAGCGCTTCCGCGAGGACGCGCTCCGGATGCTGCGCGCCGTGCGCTTCGCGACGCTGCTGGATATGCGGATCGACGAACGGACGGTCATCGCGATCCGCCGGAACGCGCATCTTGCGGCGACCCTTTCCGGCGAGCGCCTCAATCAGGAGCTCACGAAGATCCTCGCCGCGGAGCGTCCCTCGGTCGCCTTTCGGTTGCTTTCGGATGTCGGCCTGCTCGCCGTCATCTGCCCTGAGCTCGAGGAATGCAAGAAGACGCCGCAGGACAAGGTCGCGGCGCAGGACGTCTTCGAACACTCACTGGCGACCGTGGACGCGACGCCGGCGAACGATCTCGTGCTGCGGCTGGCCGGCCTGTTCCACGACATCGGCAAGCCGGATACGTTCGCTGACGGTCACTTCCACCAGCACGAGTTCGTCGGCGAATTCAAGGCGCGTCAGATCCTGCGTCGCTGGAAGTTCGACAAGGAGACGGTGGCCGAGGTCACGCACCTCATCCGCCATCACATGTTCTGGTACGAGACTCACTGGACCGACTCGGCCGTGCGTCGCTTCATCCGGACCATTGGTCTCGACTACATCCCCGCGCTCTTCGCGCTGCGGCGCGCCGACAACATCGGCAGCGGCGCGCGCTCGCCACGGATGTACGCGCTCGAGGCGCTCTGGCGGCGCGTCCAGGAGCAGATCGCCGCGGCAAACGCATTCTCGTTGCGCGACCTCGCGATCGACGGCAACGACATCATGCGGGAGCTCGCGATCCTGCCAGGGCCGGAGGTCGGCCGTATTCTGAACGTGCTGTTCGAGCGGGTGCTCGACGAGCCATCGCTCAACACGCGCGAGAAGCTCATCGAGCTCGCGAAAGCCATGCGACCCTAGGGAAGCGAGCCTTGAACGAGGCCGTGGCGGCAGAGCTCGTTCGGATGGCCGACGAGGATCAGCAGATGCGTCGGAAGATGCAGGCCGTCCACGAGGAACTCCGGGCGATCGACGCGCGTAACACCGAGCGCCTTCGCGCGATGGTTGCGGAGATTGGCTGGCCAACACGCTCCAAAGTCGGTCCGGCGGCCGAGCACGTGGCGTGGCTCCTGGTGCAGCACGCCGATCACAACGTCGCGTTCCAGCGGCACTGCCTCGCGCTGATGGAGCGCGAGTCAGGCGATGAGGTGTGCGCGAACCACCTCGCCTACCTTGAGGACCGAATCCGCGTGGCCGAGGGCCGGCCGCAGCGATACGGCACTCAGCTCAATATGACCGACCACGGCCTCGACGTGAAAGAGCTGGAAGATCCGGCCAACGTAGACGAACGCCGTCAGCGCGTCGGACTGGAACCGATCGCGGAGTACATCAAGCGCGCGAGGGGTTCGGCTTCCTAACTACGCTCGTAGACGGTCGTGGGCGTCGTGTAGGCCTGCGTCCCGCCGTTCCCGCTCTTCGCGGCGTGGATCTGCTCGATCCCCTCTTCGCCCGGACGCTTCATCTTGTCGACCTGCTGCACGAGGCGCCGCCGGGTCTCGTCCCCCGGATACGGTGCGGCGATGAGCGCGATCGCCACGCCGACCACCGCGCCGAGAACGAGCCCGACACCAAGCCACACGATTCCGGGCGGCTCGCTGCGCCGACCGAAGTCCGACAGCTTCATCTTCCCGATGTCCGACGCCTTTGCGTCACTGACGAAGTCAGATGCTCGCTTGCCCGCTTCGCTGCGGATCTCCTCGAACATGTCCCGCAGATCTTTCGCGCTCACCATGCCATGACCTCCACGCGGGTACGCCGCTCGGCGCCCATGCGATTACGGCCGTTACTCATGGAGCAGCGAGCTGCTCCAGAAAGCCGGAGCCGTACGGCGGAGGTCACTGAGCAGTCGGTGTGCCACCGGCCGGCTTTGACAGCGCCGCCTCGATGAAGGCGTCGATATCGCCGTCGAGCACACGCGTGGGGTCCCCGACTTCGACGCCGGTCCGGTGGTCCTTCACCAGGGTGTACGGGTGGAGGACATACGAGCGGATCTGGCTGCCCCAGTCGGCCGAGCGCATCTCGCCACGCTCGCGGGCCTGTTCGGCCTCCTGTTCGAGCACCCGCTTCTCGAGAAGCCGAGCCTTCAGGATGCGCATCGCGGTCTCCCGGTTCTGCAGCTGCGAGCGCTCGTTCTGGCACGACACGACGATGCCGCTCGGTAGGTGCGTGATGCGCACCGCGGTCTCGGTCTTGTTCACGTTCTGCCCGCCGGCGCCGGTCGCGCGATAGGTGTCGATCTTCAGCTCCTCGGGTCGGATGTCGATCTCGGCGTCATCCTGGACCTGTGGCGTCGGATCGACGAGCGCGAATGAGGTCTGCCGGCGCTTTTGGAAATCGAAGGGCGAGATCCGCACCAGACGATGCGTGCCACGCTCGGTCTTGAGATATCCGTAGGCGTACGGACCCTCGACCGTAAGCGTCGCACTGCGGATGCCTGCCTCTTCGCCTGGTGTCGACTCGACGATCTCGGCTTTGAACCCGTGGCGCTCGGCCCAGCGCAGATACATCCGCACGAGCATCTGCGCCCAGTCGGCCGCATCGGTTCCGCCGACGCCCGCGGAGATCGCGACGACGGCATCGCGTTCGTCGTACGGGCCACCGAGCTGCGCCTCGAGGCTCGCTTTGTCGACCTCACCGATCAGTTCCTGCAGCTCGCGCTCGAGGTCGGCGCTCAGAGCGGGATCCTCAGCCATCGACGCGAGCTCGGCGAGGTCAGCCGTGCGCTGTCGGAAGGAATCCCAGCGCTCGACGCGGGCCCGGACCAGGCCGAGCCGCTTCATGACCTGCTGCGCGCGTTGACGGTCGTTCCAGAGATCGGGCGCGGAGGACTCGGCCTCTAGACGCGCAACCTCGCCGCGGAGAGAAGGGAGGTCAAAGGAACACCGCCATGCGGTCGATGCGCTCGCGCAGAGCGGCGAGCGCCGCTGGGTCCAGCGTCACGATGCTTCAGCGCTTGCGGGGTCGTTCGAAGGAGGTCGTGACGGGCTGAGCGACGGGTGCCAGCTTGCCAGCGGCGAAGCTGACGAAAGTCACGCAGGGGCAGTAGGTGTTGCGAGGGCAGCGAGGGCAGTCGCCGTCACAGTCCAGGGTGGCGCCGTAGGAACACTTGAGGCAGTTGTCCTCGCAGACGATCCACTCTTTCATAACCGCTCCCCAACAGGCGCGGCATCTGTGCCGCTTTCCGTACGCGAGTTTACCGGTCTGACACCTGCTTGAGAAGGGGTTTTTCCCCATTTCGTGCTCGGGATGTGGTTGCCAGCCGGGCTGCTCGGCGCACCAGCACAGGCAGACTGACCGCTCCAGCGCCCAAATACAGGAGGCCGAGCACCTGGGCTTGCTGCAGGCCGTCGAGGAAAAGGGGGTCCGTCCGAAGGAAGGAAAGCAGGAAACGGCCGCCGCCCAGCAGGAGCAGGTAGGCAAGCCAGACCCGGCCCTCTGGCGGGTGCCCCCGAACGCGCCGCCAGTAGAGGTAGAGCAGGACGAAGATCCCCAGCATCAGCAGGCCGTCGTACGCGCCGATGGGATGGACGGACGTGCTCTGGCCAAGCGTGCTTGGATGGGTGTAGCGCACGCACCACGGGACGTCGCCGCACGGGACGGAGTGGTGCTCGCCGTTGACGATGTCGCCGATCCGCCCGATGGCCTCACCGAGCGCGATCCCGATGACGCTGATGTCGAACATGAAGCCGACCGGCAGACGCAGCCGGCGCGCGGCGAGGTAACCGGCGATGGTCGAGCCGATCGGTGCGCCCATAGTCCCGATGCCGCCGCTCCAGAACTGAAGCGCGCGCAGCGGGTCGTTCGCGTACAGGGCCCAGTTGTCCGTGACATGCGCGATGCGCGCGCCGATGAGTCCACCGATGACGACCGCGATCGCGAAGGGATAGATCCGCTCGTCGCGCACCAAGTAGCGCGCGCAGCGGATCGACACGAACGCTCCAGCGAGCATTCCGACGAAGGCGAAGATCGAGTGCCAGGCGACGCGGAGTGACCCGATCAGCAGATCCGGGTCGAACGGCAGCTCGATCAGGTCGTCGCCATCTCCGGCGCACGACGCCCGAACACCGTCAGCCGGATGATCATCGGAATCGCCCCGGCGAGCACGAAGAGGGCGATGACTTGGTCTTCGCGGAGCCCGAAGACGTAGGTCGGGTCGTTGATGCGTAGGAAGCCGAGCAGCAGTCGACCGATGCCGTACCACGCGGCGGCGAGCCAGAAGATCAGGCCGTCGCGAAGCCCGCGCCCGCGAAGCGCAAGCGCGGCCGCCATGCCGATCAGATTCCAGACGAGGTCATAGCCGACGACGAGATGCACCGGCCCCGGCTGACCCAGATATCCCGGACCGTCATACGTGTAGCCGACGCAGAGCCCGTACGGGGCTTCGCAAGGGACAGCGTGATGCTCGCCGTTGATGATGTCGCCGATCCGCCCGATCGCGAAGCCGAGCAAGATGCCAGGGGCTGCCGCGTCGGCGCCGAACCCGATCGGCAGATGCCGGCGGATGCCGACGAGAAGGCCCGCGAGCACGCCGCCAACCGCGCCGCCCCAGATCGCGATCCCGCCCTGCCAAATCAGGAGGATCTGCACCGGGTCCGCGAGATAGAACTGCCACCGATCGATGATCGCAACGAGGCGCGCGCCGAGGATGCCAGCGACGACGCCCCACGTCGCAACGGCGGTCGCGTCCTCCTCGGAGATGCGAAGACGAACGAGCCGCAGCGGGAGCCACACGCCGAACAGGATGCCAACCGCGGTGAAGATGCCGTGCCACGCGATGCTCAGCGGCCCGATGTGGATGTTGGGATCAAACGGAATCGAGATCATGGAACTCTTGCTGTGGGTCGACGCCGCGGATCCTGCCGCGGCTCGGGGTCCTCGCTCGCTCGAAACACGCCCGCTCGGTCTTCTTCTAGGTCGTCCCCTCGTATCGCGGGCTCAACTCTCGCTCGCGAGGACCCGACTCGCCGCGTCACCCGCGGCGTCGCCTCGCTAGCGTCCATGACATTTCTTGAACTTCTTCCCGGACCCGCACCAGCATGGATCGTTCCGCCCGAGTTTCGCTTTCCCCGTGCTCGTGGTCGGCGTCTGTTCGTCGCGATTCGTTCGCAGGTCCGCGCGGCCCGTCGCAGTCGTACCGTTCCCTGAGGTCGACGTCTGCTGCGGCGGCGCACTTCCCTGCTGCTGCTCCGTCTGCTCGGCTTGCTCGGCGGTACGCACCGAGACACGCAGCACCGTCTGGGCGACTCCGGCGGCGACGCGAGATTGCATCTGCTGGAAGTAATCGTGTGCCTCGCGTTTGTAGGCGACGAGCGGATCCTGCTGTCCGTAGCCCCGCAGGTAGATCCCTTCGCGGAGCTCCTCCATCGCGGTGAGGTGCTCGACCCAGTGCGTGTCGATCGTCCGCAACATCACCCAGCGCTCGACCGCGCGCATGACCTCTGGATCGCCGAGCTCGGCCTCCTTGGCGGCGTACGCGTCGTCGACGATCTGCGCTACGGTGTCGCGCAGCTCCTCGAGGCCGGATGGCTCGCCGAACGAGCCTTCCGCGAGGTCATGACCCACGAGCGCGCCGAGCGCGGCCGCCAGCTTGTGTAGATCCCAGTCCTCGGGATCCGGTGAGGTCGCCTCCGCATCGACGATGGCCGAGGCCTCGTCGTGCAGGAAGTCGAGGACGGTCTCGCGGACGTCGCCCTTCTCCAGGATTTTGCGGCGGTCCTTGTAGATCTCGTTGCGCTGGTTGTTGAGCACGTCGTCGAACTCGAGCGCGCGCTTGCGCATGTCGAAGTTGCGTGTCTCGACCTTGATCTGCGCCTGCGTGATCGCGCCCGTGACCATCCCCGACTCGATGGGTGCCTCGTCGTTCATGCCCATCTTCCCGAGGAGCCCGGCGACTCGCTCGGAGGCGAAGATGCGGATCAGGTCATCCTCGAGCGAGTTGAAGAAGCGCGTCGTTCCCGGATCGCCTTGGCGGCCGGAGCGACCGCGGAGCTGGTTGTCGATGCGACGCGCCTCGTGGCGCTCGGTGCCGATAACGTGAAGACCGCCGAGGTCGACGACGCCCTGGCCGAGCAGGATGTCGACACCGCGACCGGCCATGTTCGTCGAGAGGGTGACCGCGCCCCGCTGCCCGGCCTCGGCGATGATGAGCGCCTCGCGCTCGTGGTTCTTCGCGTTCAGGACTTCGTGCTTGATGCCGTGCCGGCGCAGCTCGTCCGACAGCTGCTGGCTCTTCTCGACCGAGGTGGTGCCAATGAGCACTGGCTGGCCGCGCTGATTGCGCTGCTTGACATCGGCGATGACCGCGTTCCACTTCCCCTTCTCGGTGGCATAGACGAGGTCGGGATCGTCCTTCCGGACCATCGGTCGATGCGTGGGGATCTGCGTGACCTCGAGCTTGTAGACCTTGAAGAGCTCTTCGGCCTCGGTCGCAGCGGTACCGGTCATGCCCGCGAGCTTCTCGTACATCCGGAAGTAGTTCTGGATCGTGATCGTCGCGAAGGTCCGCGTCTCGCGCTGGATCTTGACCGCTTCCTTCGCCTCGACCGCCTGGTGCAGGCCGTCGCTCCAGCGGCGGCCGGGCATCAGGCGGCCGGTGAACTCGTCGACGATGACGACCTCACCGTCCTTGACCACGTATTCCTTGTCGCGGTGGTACATGGCATGCGCCTTCAGCGCGTTGTCCATGAAGTGCACCGCCGTCACGTCGCCCTCGTACATGTTTTGTATCCCGAGCATCTTCTCGGTCTTCGCGATGCCCTCCTCGGTCAGCGACACGGCGTGCTGCTTTTCCTCGAGGAGGTAGTCCGTCTCGGGCCGCAGCTTCTTCGCCACCGACGCGAAGCGGTGGTACTGCTCGGAGACATCCTCCGCTGGCGAGCTGATGATGAGCGGCGTTCGCGCCTCATCGATGAGGATCGAGTCGGCCTCGTCGACGATCGCGTAATACAGGTCGCGCTGCACCATGCGGGCGAGGTCGTCGACCATGTTGTCGCGCAGGTAATCGAAGCCGAACTCGCTGTTCTGGCCATAGGTGATGTCGGCGAGATACGCCTCGCGTCGCGTCACGTCGCGCCAGTGGCGGTGACGCTCGTCCACCGCCTCGAGCACGACGCTCGTGTCGTAGATCGCCGATTTCTCGTGCGCGATGTACGCCACGGTCATGCCGAGCAGGTCGTAGATCGGCGCCATCCAGCCGGCACCGGTCTTCGCGAGGTAGTCGTTCGTTGTGACGAGGTGCGCACCCTTTCCCGCGAGCGCGTTCAGGTACAGCGCGGCTGATGCGACCAGCGTCTTGCCCTCGCCCGTCTTCATCTCCGCGATGTGACCCTTGTGCAGCGCCATCGCGCCCATCAGCTGAACATCGAAATGACGCTGGCCCAGCGTTCGTCGCGCCGCGTCGCGGACGACCGCGAACGCCTCCGGCAGGATGTCGTCGAGCGTCTCGCCCTTTGCGAGGCGGTCGCGGAACTCCGCCGTGCGCGCCCGCAGGGCGTCGTCGGACAGCGCCTTCGTCCCGGCCTCGAGCGCGTTGATCTTCACGACGACCTTCTTCAGTCGTCGGAGCTCGGCCTCGTTGGAGTCGAAGATGCGCCCGAGGACGCTCAAGGGTCGATCGCTAGGTGACCGGCAGCGGCATCTGCGATCCCGGTGGATTGAAGAGCGCGCCGACGGATTCGCCCTCGTGGATACGGCGGATCGCCTCCGCGAAGAGCGGGGCGACCGTCAGGACACGCACCTTCTCGTTGTTGCGCACAGATGGCGGCATCGGGCAGGTATCCGTGGTGATGAGCTCCACGATACCGCTCGCCGTGAGACGCTCGGCGGCGTTGTCGCTGAAAACGCCATGCGTGCAGGCGGCCCAGATCTCATCGACGCCGCGCTCCTGCAGGACCCTCACCGCGTTCAGCTGCGTCGTGCCACGGTCGATCTCGTCATCGATGACGATCGCGCGTTTGCGGTCGATGTCGCCGATCACTCCCACGATCTCGCTGCGACCGCTGTTGTCGCGGTGCGTCTTCTGCATGAACACGAGTGGGATGTCCAGCATCTCGCCGATCCGGCGCGCTTGGTTCGCATAGCCGAGGTCGGGTACGACGAGCGCACATTGGTCGGGGGCCGACTCCACGATCGTGCGGAGGTGCTCGACGATCAGGTTACGCGCCGACAGCTCGTCCCCCGGGATGCTGAAGAAGCCCTGGATCTGCATCTGGTGCATGTCCATGGTGAGGAAGCGATTCGCTCCCGCGACGGCGATGATGTCCGCGAGCAGGCGCGCGGTGATGGGCACGCGTGGCTGGTCCTTCTTGTCGCTCCGGCCGTAGGCGTAGTAGGGCATGACCGCGGTGATGCGCCCCGCCGAAGCGCGCTTGAACGCGTCGACCATGATGAGCAGCTCCATGATCGCGTCGCTCACCGAGGGACCGGTGAGGGACTGGACCACGAACACGTCGTGCTCGCGCACGTTCTCGTTGACCTTCACGAAGATGTTGTCGTTCGCGAACTTGAAGACCTCGGCCGCTCCCAGCGGGATCTCGAGGGCACGGCAGATGTCGCGCGCAAACGTTGGATGAGCGTTGCCGGTGTAGACGGACAGTCCCCCGTACACGGCTCCCCCTCAGCGCGTGGTGAGTAGCAGGAGCGTGCGTCCCCTGCAACGAAAGTATACGGACGATACCCTCCCCTCGTGAGCGCCGCGACGGGCCACCGCATCCGCTGGATCCTGGTCTGGCTGCTCGTCGCGGCGTGGTTCGTCGCCCTCGCGCTGAACATCGCCGGCAACCTCGTGCACCTGTTGCTCTTGGGCGCGATCGGCATCCTCGTCTACGAGCTCCTGGTGGAGGACGCGCTCGCTTAGCGCGCCGCGCGCACCCGTTCGCCCGCGAGGAATCGCTCGTGGGGCAGCGAAGCCGCCTGGATCATCGCCGCGGTCCGCTCGAGCGGCGCGAGGGGCCCATGCGTGTCGGACCCGACCGAGAAACGGGCGCCCATCCGCTGCGCTCGCTCGAGGAACTGGCGGTGCGGCACGCCATACGCCTCGTTGACCTCGATCGCGACGTCGGCGTCGAGGCAGAGCTGGATGAGCCTCTCCTGCCAGTCCGTGGGATACGTGCGTTCGGGCTCGCCGAGCGCCGCAAGCGGCGACATCGTGCCGTGCCCGAGGATGTCGATCCCGTCGCGCTCGAAGCTCTCGCGCACGACCTCGAGCATGCGCTCGCGGATGCGCTGTGCGAGCGCGCTATCGCCGAAACGCTCGCGCTCCGAGAACGACGCGAGCTTTCCCTTGAGGAAAGCGCCAGCCTCATCGAACGGGATCCGCACGCCGTCGACCTCCAGCTGGTGTAGCGCGCCGATCACGTAGTGGAGCGACGCACGGGTCGACGCGCGCAGCGGCGGCGCGACGCCGATGTCGTACTCGAGACCGACGCGCAGTCCGAGTCGCGCGGCGTCGTCGAGATACCGCAGGACATCGTCATCGTCGCGCATCTTCCCTGGCCACGGGAAGTGATCCGAGACGCCGTGCGGCCGCACGGACACCGTTCTCGCGCGCTCCGCCAGCGTTACCGTCCCGTCCGAGCGCTCGCTGTGGATGTGGTGGTCAAAGAGGCGCAGGCTCAAGGCTCGGGATGTCCGGACCACGCGGCTTCGACCAGTGTCCAGAGCACGCCGGACACGAGGGTGTGCCCGCCCAGGAGCAGCGGGAAGCGAGCCGCTCGTGCGGCCGCGGTGAAGGCGCGCAGCTCCCCGTCCGCCAGCGAGTCCGCGCGGAAGAGATCCGACGCGAAACGTTCCTGCGCGTTCGGCTGCCAGCCGAGGTGCGAGAAGAGCACGCGCGTGTCGAAGAGCATCCCGTCGCCGAGCTCACCGAGCCGCGCGAAGAAATCCTCCGGCCCGATCTCGCGATAGAGAAAGCCGAGCACGGTACGCGCCTCGCCCGACGTATCTCGGCCCGCGGCCTGCATGCCTCGCTCTTCCGCCAGCATGCGCACGCGGCACGCGGTCTGGGACTCGAGATACGACCACACCGGTGCGCCGACGCGGCCAGCGACGACGAGCTCGCGCTCCGGGGTCGTCACGAGCCGCATGAGCGCATCGATGCGCTCGCCGAGCTCGTGCTCCCATGTGTCGAGGGCCCGCAGCTCCGGTGGACACGCGGGATGTCGCTGCAGGACCGCGGCGTCGGCCGGCGTGTCGACATCGAGAAGCGTGGCCGCGGACCGGTCGAGCTGGCGCGACGAGAGGCCGCCCTGCTGATGCAAACGGCGCGGGAGTGGATTGTCGGTGGCCGGAAGGTCGATAACGGTAAGGGCCGATGCCGGCGTGAAGGCGACGAGATCGGCGGAGTAGTAGTTGTTCGAGAGCACGAGCGCCTCGCCCGCGTCGATCTCCTCGCGCAGCCGCGCGAGCTCCTCGGTGCTCAGGAGCGCCCCGGCGCCCGCGCCAATTGTCGCCATCCGCTCGAGGCGGCGCGCGTGCGAGAGACCAAGAAGCTCCTGGCCGAAGTGGAAAGGATCGGTGCGCGGAGCGACGACGTCCGCGCCGCCGTGCGCGAACGCCGCCCGCGCTTCGGCGTCGGCGGTCACCCCGATGAGCGGTGCGAAGCCCGCGCCGCCCGCACGCGAGAGCACCACGGCACCGATCGCGATCTTGATCGAATCGAGGCGCCGCTCGATCTCGGATGGACCGCCGCGGCCGAAGAAGACGATGAACGCCGTCGTCACCGACGCGACGGTAACACCGACTCCACCCGTAGCAGGAAGAGCAGTGCGAGCGCGCTCAGCCCGGCCGCGGCGATCACGCGGATGCCGCCCTCGGGCATGCTGCGCAGCACGAAGAGCCACTGCGGATCGCCCCAGTCCAGCAGGCGCGACGGATCGACGTTGATGTTCGCGGGATGGAGATCCCAGGTGTTCTGGTCGTAGACGAACGCTGCGGCCTGGAAGATGAGGAGCGACCACGCGGCACAGAGGCCGAACACAACGCGTGCGGCGACGCGCGCGAGCAGGCCGTGCCCGATCCCCCACGCCAGGATCACGAACAACGCCGGCGCGAGATCGTCGAGGAAGCGCGGGCCGAACACACGACCGCCCCACCACTCCGCGTAGGTCGAATACAGGATCGCCGTCGCAGCCCAGGCGTACAAGAGCGACAGGAGCCGAAGCTCGAGGTGATCACGGCCGGGCCGGAGGAGCACGATCGTCGCGAACGCGAAGAGGATGTATGGCTCGTAGACGAAGAGCCCGCGGCTCGGCGAAATCAGTAGGCCATACAACCCGACGAGCGGCGACGTATCGAACGGCTTGGTCCCGTACCCCTGTTCGAGCGGGTTGCCGAAGGCGACAGCGTTGTAGGCGAGGAGCGGGAGCACGCCGATCGCCGCTCCGACGATCGCGAAGATGGTGGCGCGTACGCGACCGGCGGGCACGAACGGGACGAGCATCGCGGTCGTCTGGCGTACCACGGCGCCGAAACCAAGCGCGGCACCCGCCACGAGTTCCCGCCACAGCGCAACAGGTCTCGCGAGGAAGACGAGCCAGAGCGCGAGCGCGATGGCGAGATGGACGCCGGCGTGCTGCCAGAGCGCCTGCGACGCGACGGTGCGCACGCTCGTGCCAAAGAAGTACAGAAGCACGAGAACGAGCGCCCAGCGTTCGCGAGCGAAACGGCGCATGACCGACCACAGCAGCAGTGTCGCGATCACCTCGATCGTCGCGGCGGCAAGGTGGCCCACGCGCACGAGCAGCCCGAGGTCCAGCGCGTGCGCCCCCGCGAGCACGAACGGCACGAAGAACGGGAACGCAAGGAATGCGATCCCCGGCGGGAAGATCGAGCAGACGTGGTCGTTCGGACCCGGGGCTGGAGGACCACCGGGACTCCGAGTAGCTTTGGGCGGCTCCGTCGCGGTGGACTCGCCACAAGCGCGGAAGAAATAGGCCTCTGAATCAAGCAACCCTGAATTCGCAGGTGCATTTCTGTTGTTCGGATCGACCAATCCGGGTCTGAAGACGAACTCGTCGTAGTCGACGTTGCCCTCACGCACGACCGTCCATGCGAAGAGCGCGTTCGGTAACACGTCGGGCGACCAGATGTCGTTCAGGTTCGCGAAGGCGAGGACGAAGAGCAGCAGCCCACGCATGAACCACTTCGCGACGCCGACACGGTCGCTCATGCGTCCAGCGCGACGACGTACGAGCGGACGGCTCGAGCACCGGCGGCCCGCAGCGCGCCGATTGCCGCCGCGAGGGTCGCACCGGTCGTCGCGACGTCGTCGACCAGCGCGACGCGCGCGCCGCGTAGCGCCCCGGCTTCGGCGACGTACGCGCCACGGAGGTTCGCGGCTCGCGCAGCGCGATCGAGCGCGACCTGCGGTACGGCGGGCCGGATGCGTCTGAGCGGGACGCGCAGCGGCAGCGCGGTGCGCTCGGCGACGGTGGCCGCGAGCAGCCAGGCCTGGTCGTAGCCGCGCGCGCGAGCGCGTTCGCGATGCAGGACCGCGGGCACGACGACATCGAGCGCGGTGCCCGTCGCGAGATCGCTCGCGACGCACGAAGCGACGAGCGTGCCGAGCTCTTTCGCGAGCGCCCGTTCGCCCCCGTACTTGAAGCGGTGGATGGCCTCGCGGAGCGCACCGCCGTACGTGCCGGCGGCGGTCACGCGTCCATGGCGGACCGGCTCGCACAGATCACGGCACGCCAGGCACAGCCAGCTACCGGCGGCGCCGCATCCGGCACACCGCGGTGCGAGGAGCAGGTCGAGTGCGGCATCCGCGGCCGTGTTGGAGATCACGCGGGCTCGAAGACGAGTTCGTCGCCGGCTTGCGTGCGCGTCTCCGAGGCGGTGCCCGCGGGGAGCTCGATGACCTCGGCGGCCCCGCGCGCGAAGACCGCGGTGCGCCACGGGGCAAGACGCTCGGCGACGCGCACGACGCGGCCGGCCTTGTCGACGAACACCGCATCGATGGCGAAGCGCATGAGCCACATCGTGATGGAAGACGTCTTCGTCAGGCGGAGGCCCTCGCCCGCGCGGAGGCTGGAGCGCGGGAGCAGCCCTAGACCGCGAGACAGGAACGAATCCGCGACACGGCAGTCAGACGCGAGGACGGTCCCTTTGGTGATGTTCCGGACGCGAAGCCGCGCGGGTCGGACTTAGAAGGACCCGCAGGACGACAGCGCGGAGAGGGCGGCGGGCGCGAGGATGACGATGAACAGCGATGGGAAGATGCAGCCGACGGTCGGAAGCATGATCAGGATCGGGGCGCGCGCGGCCTTTTCCTCAGCGCGCTGGCGCCGGTCCTGGCGGAGCTGCTCGGACTGGATCCGCAGCACCTTCGACATCGACACGCCGAGCTGGTCCGCCTGGATGATGGCCGAGATGAAGTTCTTGAGCTCCTTCACGTCGACCCGCTCGGAGATGCCGCGCAGCGACTCCTGACGCGACTTGCCCACGCGCTGCTCGCCGGAGGCACGCTTGAACTCCTCGCTGAGCGCGCCCTTCATCTTCTCGGTGACCTTCACGAGCGCGGCGTCGAAGCCGAGCCCGGCTTCCACCGAGATCGTGAGCAGATCGAGCGCGTCGGGGAGCTGCTCGATGATGGAGTTCGCACGCCCACCCGCCCGGCTTGTGAGATAGAAGTCCGGCAGCAGGAAGCCGAGGATGATGCCGACGATGAGCCCGATGAGCGTCTGCACCGGATCGCCCGTGATGGCGTTGACGAGGCCGGAGACGAGCACGCCGACGACGATCGACGCGAAGCCCTTCACGCCGAGGAAGAATTCGGTGCTCGTCGTCTCCATGCCGGCGCGCTTGAGGCGCAGCGAGAGGCTTCGCACCGTGTTCTGCGGGTAGAAGCGCCCGACCAGGCCCGAGAAGCCGCGGATGATCGGCTGCAACATGCGCTCTGAGAGCGGGCGCTGCAGCTCGAGCTCTTCGAGTGTCCTCGGGCGGACGGCGATCTGCTGGAGGCGTGCCTGTACCGGATCGAGCTGTGATCCGATGACCATCGACACGAACACCACCAGGACGCCGAAGAACATAAGGCCGGCGAAGACGAGCGGTTCCACCAACTACACCTTGATGTTCGTGATCTTCTGGATCGCGATGAAGCCGATGACCATCATCACCGCGCCCACACCGAGGAGAATCTGGCCGAGGAGCTGGGTGAAGAGCGGCTGCATGAACTCCGGGTTGATGAAGTTGAGCGTGATCATGATGCCGATCGGCAGGAACGCCACCAGGTAACCCGAGTAGCGGCCCTGTGCGGTGAGCGTGTTGATCTCGCCCTTGATGCGGACGCGCTCGCGGATCGTGAAGGCGATCGTGTCGAGGATCTCCGCGAGGTTTCCACCGACCTGCTGCTGCACGCCGATGGCGGTCACCATCAGATCGAGGTCGTCGCTCCGGATCCGGCGAACGAGGTTCGATAGTGCCTCCTCCATGCCGAGGCCGAGGTTGACCTCACGGACGACGCGGCCCATCTCCTCGCCCATCGGATCGGGCGTTTCGCGCGACACGAGCTCGATCGACTGCAGGAAGCTCGAGCCGGCGCGCAGGGAGTTGGATAGGAGCGTGATCGTGTCGGCGAGCTGCTTGTTGAAAGCGGAGAGGCGTCCGCCGATGCGCCGTCCGACCCACAACCGCGGTACGAAGTACCCAAGGATCGCGCCGACGACGCCCGAGAGCGGGTCCCGCAGCACGCCCAGCAGCAGGCCGAGCCCGACCGCGAGACCGATCCGGATCGCGTAGTACTCAGAGACGCGCAGCTTGAGGTTCGCACGAGCGAGGTCACGCTGGACACGGATGCGGAAGCGCTTGTCCTGGACGTCGCTCGACAGCGTCGCGAATGGATCGACGAGGTTGCGCTGACGCGTCTCGCGCCGGCCGCCCGATTTGACCTCGGTCTTGCCACCGGCGTAGCGCGCCATGCGCTCCTCGACGGACCCCGCGCCGCCGCCCGAGAGCATCGTGGAGATTCCCCAGAAGAAGAACAGGACACCGGCGAACATCCCGGCGGGAAGGGCGTATTCCATCTACCTGAGACCGACGTTCATGTCGCCGAAGACGCCCTGCGGCAGCTTGATGCCGGCCGCCTCGAACTTCTCGCTGAACTTCGGGCGGATGCCGGTCGGGCGCAGTCGGCCCTGGACCTTGCCCTCGACGTAGCCGGTCTGCTCGAAGACGAACACATCCTGGAGAACGATCGCCTCGCCTTCCATTCCCTGGACCTCGGTGATATTCGTGACCTTGCGCGAGCCGTCCTTGAGACGCGAGATCTGCACGATGACGTCAAGCGCACTCGCGATCTGCTCTTTGATAGCGCGCGCGGGTAGGTCGACGCCGGCCATGAGGCACATCGTCTCGAGTCGAGCGAGCATGTCGCGGGGTGAGTTGGCGTGACCCGTCGACAGCGAACCGTCGTGACCGGTGTTCATGGCTTGGAGCATCGAGAGCGCCTCGCCGCCTCGGATCTCACCGACGACGATGCGCTCGGGGCGCATACGGAGGGAGTTCTTCACGAGGTCCATGATCGAGACCTGGCCCTTGCCCTCGATGTTCGCGGCGCGGGACTCCAGGCGGACCACGTGATCCTGCACCAAGCGGAGCTCCGCGGCGTCCTCGATCGTGATGATCCGCTCGTCCTCGGGAATGAAGCCGGACATGATGTTGAGGAGCGTCGTCTTGCCGGAGCCGGTGCCGCCGGAGATGAACATGTTGAGGCGAGCTTCGACACAAGCCCGCATGAACTCCATCATCTCGGCGGTCGCCGTGCCGAACTTGATGTAGTCCTCGACGGTGATCCGATACTTCGGGAACTTACGGATCGTCACCGTGGGACCGTTCAGCGCGAGCGGCGGGATGATGATGTTCACGCGTGAGCCGTCCGGAAGACGCGCGTCTTCGTATGGCTTCGACTCGTCGACGCGCCGGCCGATCGGGGCGATGATGCGCTCGACGATCCGCATGACGTGCTCGTCGCTCTGAAAGGTCACATCCGAGAGCTGCAGCTTGCCCTTGCGCTCGACGTAGCAGCGGAACGGACCGTTGACCATGACCTCGGTGATCGTGTCGTCCTTCAGCAGCGGCTCGATCGGTCCGAACCCGAGGATCTCGTCGAGGATCGATTCGAGCATCTTCTGACGCTCGACGCGCGTGACGACCACGCCTTCCTCGTCGATGAACTTGTTGAACATCTCCTCGATGCTCGAGCGGACCGCTTTGGCGTCCGCGAGGTCGAGGCGAGGGTCGAGGTTGTTGATGATCCGGGTCTGGAGCTTGATGCGAACGTCGCGGTTGGCATCGCGCGTCGGGGAGGCGCTCTGGGTGAGGGGTCCCTCGGCCGGTGGCTTGGGGGGCCCGCCCGGAGGCGGTGGCGTTCCAGGAGCCTGGGGCGCGGCGGGTTGCTGCCCAGCGGGACGCTGACCTTCGATGCGCCTCAGTAGTGACATCTGTCCTAAGAAACCCTCATCTCCGGCTCCCGTTATGGCGGGCGCCTGCTCCCTCGGCGTTTGAGTCTACGTCCACTCACCCGGTCCTTGGCCGTCCTTTTGGGGGATCAGACCGGTGACTAATGCCGAGGTCGCCGGCCTAACGGGCTCCGAAGAGCTTGAGCCCACCGCGCGCCGGCGCCTGCTTGCCCGCCGCGGCAGGGGCGGACTCAGCGGATGCGACCCTTTGCGCGAGCGCGAAGATGTCCTTCGCGACCTGGCTGTCACGATGGCTGATGACGAAGGGGACTCCGCGGTTGACCGCCAGCACGAGCGTCCGGCCATCGGAGACGATCGTGTGCGGGATCTTGCGACCGAGGCTGGCCTCGACATCCGACGCTTTGATCCCACCGGAGCTGTCGTTACGGTTGGCGACGAGCTGCACTTTCGCCTCGTCGTACCCCAGCTTCTCGACGACCTCCATGAAAACGCGGACGTTCTTGAGGCTGGTGATCTCGAGCGTCATCAGCGTAAGGATCACATCGGCAACGTCGAGCATCGTGATGACCTGCTCCTGGAATGACGGCCAGGTGTCGACGACGATGTAGGCGTATCGCTCGCGAAGGAGCTCGAGAACGTGCTTGATGTGCGCGCCGGTGATGAGCTCGGTGGATTCCGGCGTCGGCGGCGCGAGCATGACCTTGATGCCGGTCGAATGCTGGACCAGGATCGACTCCACGACGTCGGAGTCGGCGGTCTCGAACGACCCGATGAGGTCCGCGATCGTCTTCGCCTTCGGGCTCATGTTGAGGATCACGGCGATGTCGCCGAACGGCAGACTTCCGTCGACCAGCACGACTGGCTTTCCGGTCAGTTGATGCAGCGCGACGGCGAGGTTGGTGGCGATCGTCGTGCGTCCCACACCGCCTTTGGGGGAGAAGAAGGTGATGATCTTTCCCGTCTCGCGACCCGCCACCGGGACAGCCGGACCGCCGACCGGGGCGGCCGGCGCCACGGGCGCGTAGCGTGCGCGCCGCACCTTCTCGAGCTCGTGGACGTGCCGGATGGAGTTGATGAGCTCATCGGCCGAGAACGGCTTGACTAGGAACTCGCGCGCGCCGGCGAGCATCGAGCGCCGCAGGTAGTCCTGCTCGCCCTGGACACTCATCATGATGATCGGCGACTCCGGGACGGTGTTCGAGATGATCTCGGTGGCCGTGATCCCGTCCATGTCCGGCATGTTGATGTCCATGAGGATCACGTGAGGCCGATGCTGTTTGGCCATGTTGACGGCTTCCTGCCCGCCGCCGGCGGTTCCGGCGACCTCCATGTCGGGCTCGAACCCGATCAGCTTCGCGAGGTTCTCTCGCGTGTCGGCGATGTCGTCGACGATGAGGATGCGGATCTTTTCGCCGTCAGCCAAGCGTCATCGCTCCCCTTTGCGGTGCTCGGGCGAGTCTAAACCGTCACCTGGATGTAGCCCCCCGCCTCGAGTGCGAGCGCGAGCAGCCCGCCTATACCGAGCGCGACCCCGTACGGGATCGAGGACTTCATGATCCCGCCGAGCGTGTTCGGCGCGGCGCCCGCGACTGGGCGCGCGAGCTTTCTGCGCAGGATGAATCCGACGGCAAGGACGCCGCCGATGAGAGCACCATAGACCGCGGCAAAGAGCAGGAAGTTGACGCCGCGCAGCGCGCCGATGGCCATCAGCAGCTTGGCGTCGCCTGCCTTGAGGCCGCCCGCGGCGTAGAACGGGTAAGAGATCGCGAATGCGAGGACGAGCGCTGCGACGTGGTCGACGAGGCCGTGGGTGAACAGACCACCTGGGATGCCTTCGATCGCGCCGAAGACGACTCCGACGAGCATCGCCGGGTAGGTGAAAGCATTGGGGATGCGGAGGAACCGCCAGTCCGTGTACATGACGGTGATGAGGAGCGCGGCGAGCGTGACGCTCTCGATGACCCGTAGAACCTCGAGGCTCAAGTTCTGGGCGTTTCCTCTCTAAAAGATGATGAGCGGCGCCGGTGAGGGCGCCGCTCATCACATTGACAGGTCCGTGCGCTAGGTGAGGTTGTTGCCGATGTTGCTGAAGATGTTCTGGATCTGGCCCCGCAGGAAGACCATCGCGACGATGACGGCGATGGCGATGACTGCGATGATGAGCGCGTACTCGACGAGGCCTTGTCCTTCGTCTTCGCGGATGAATGCGAGCACTTACGTTCCCCCTTTCTCCGTGTCCTAGGTGCCGCCAGTGTGCCTGCCAGTACGGCCAACGAGCCAGTAGGAAGGTCGTACTAGGAGCATTTCGCCAGCGAATCTAGACTCCGGACCGTGGAAGGGGGTCTTTGTCTATGACTGCTGAAGCGACGACGGTCGCGGTAACCACGAACAAAGCGGGCTTCTGGGTCCGATTCTTCGCGATCTTCATCGACAGCGTAGGTGTCGGCATCGTGTCGAACATCATCGCTGGTCTCATCAACTCGAGTTCCGATCCTTTCGACGCGAGCCGGAGCTCGGTCCAGACGCTGATCGGCGTTCTGTACTTCTGCTACTTCTGGTCGGCGCAGGGTGGCGGGCAGACGCTCGGGATGCGCGTGCTGAATATCAAAGTCATACGGACCGACGGATCTTCGCTGACGATCCTTCAGGCGTTCATCCGTTACATCGGATTGATCGTCTCCGTCGCGTGCATCTTCATCGGTGTCATCTGGGCCGCATTCGACGCCAACAAGCAGGGCTGGCACGACAAGATCGCTGGCACCTACGTCATCCGGACCTAAGCACTCTAGAGCCGCTCGCGCGCGGTAGTGACGCGGACGTGTACGCGCTCGATGCGCGTACCGTCCTGCGTCGTTATCGACCCGCGACGTTGCCGCCCGAGAGGCAGGAGTCATGCGTTATGTGCGAGAGCATGGGTATCCCGCGCCCGACGTCGTGAGGGTCAACGGATCGGATCTCGTCCTCCAGCGCGCGAACGCGAGCTCACTCCCCTGGTCCGCGCCTAAGCGCCGCCTCGATGCCGGCTCAGCTCTGCTGCGAGCGAAGGAGATTGAGATCGGCGTCGTATTCGAACTTCGCGCTGAACGTCGCGCCGTCCTGCAGGAGACGTGGAAAAAAGACCGCGTCGGCCGGCGGGATCGGCAGCTTCGCCACTTCGTCGACCGGCACCCAGCGGAACTCGCCGATGCCGGGCGCGGGAGTGAACGTGCCATCGAAGTCCCACGCGACAAAGATGAACGTGAGCCACTGGTAATCGGCGCGCGGTGAGGTCTCAGTGATCACGGCGCGAAGCACCGGTCGTTCGATGGCCAACCCCGTCTCCTCGCGCATCTCGCGCACCGCGCACTCCACCGGAGACTCGCCTTGATCGAGTTTCCCGCCCGGCGCGACCCACAGCCCACGGTTCGGCTCGGAGCTTCGCCGCAGGAGCAGTACGCGCTCATCGCGGAGCGCGTACACCAGCGTCGCGAGCTTGAGCTCCGGATGCGCGGGGATGATGTGCGGCCGGCTCGGGATCCAGCGCGGCACGTGTTCGACATACGACTCGTACGCCGGACCGAATCGTCGCTGGAGAGTCGGTTCCTCATACAGCACGACGAAGACGTGGAAGAAGATCCAGGCGACGGCAGCCCACGCGAAAAGCGCGACCGATCCATAGAACATCGCCTCACCGACGAGGATCGTCGTCACCGCCACGTACATCGGGTTGCGCATCCAACCGTAGAGGCGGCCGGTCACGAGACGGTGTGGCGGGTCATACGGCGCGGGCGTGCCTTCGCCTTCCACGATGAAACCGGCGAAGCACCAGGCGAGGACCGCGATGCCGAGAACGAGCGGCACGAGCCCGACGAGGCGTACGAGTCCGCCCTCGCCTTCGGTGCCGGTGACGTTGAGGATCATCGCCGGAATGAGAACGAGGAACGTCGCCGGCACCAGCGCGCCAAAGAGAAGCGTGCGCAGGAATCGGGCACCCACTCACGGGGAGAGTAGCGATAGCAGCGGCGGACCAAGGAACACCAGAAGCAGGGCTGGCAGGATCGTGAGCGACAACGGGAACAGCATCAGGACCGGCAAACGACGCGCCTCCGCTTCCGCGCGGCGGCGCTCGGTCGTGCGTAACGCGTCAGCCTGTATGACCAGCAACTCGGCGAGCGGAGCGCCGAAGCGTGTCGCGGCAACGACGAGGGCGGCGACGCGCGCGTCATCACCACCACGCCCGAAGCCGCGGAGCGCGTCGGGTAGCGAGCGCCCCAGCGCGAGGTCGGCGAGAAGGCGTCGCGCATCCGCGATGCGGCCGAAGCTCGGCGCGCGCTCGACGAGCGCGGCCAGCGCCCGCTCGAACGTGAGCCCGGCCTCCAGACCAACGACGACCGCGTCAAGGAACGTCGCGAGATCCGGCGGCGGTTCGGTCGCGCGGACGATGCGCCAGAGCCACAGCGCGCCGGCGACCTCGAGTGCGATGGCAATGCCGAGAAGACCGATGCCCTGTCCGAGGAAGATCGCCGCGTAGTCGGGCGTCGCGAGCGCGAAGAAAAGTGCGCCGAGTGGCGCGAGGGCAACCAGAACGATCGCGGATACGCGACCCTGCGCCGTCAGCGCCGCGCGCTCGTCCTCGAGTGCGAGCCTTCCTCGCATGAGCGCAGCGACCCGTGCGAGGCTGCGCCCGACACGCCCGCCGCTGCGCGCGAACGCGGCGAGCACGACCGCCAGCGGGGCGACGTCCTCATCCGGGACGGTCCCCGCGTACGTGTGGAGCGCTTCGCCCACCGGTGCACCAAGTGCGAGCGCCGCAGCGACACGGCGTGTCGGCGCGGCGAGACCGGATGGCAGCGTCGGCGCGACCTCAGCGAACGCGACCGGTAACGAGAGTCCACTCGCGAGCGCCGCGGCAACCGCGTCCACGAGCGCGGGGAGCGCCGCACGCGTCTCGCGCGGATTCCGACGATGAGCGCGCAGCGCTCGCCCTACCGCGTCGGCGAGACGCCGGTCGAGCACCGCGGCCGCGAACGCGGTCGCGGCGGCAAGCGCGAGTAGCAGGGTCAGGCGACGCTCCGCAGCGCGTAGCCGTCACCATCGCCGACGACCAGCTCGGCGATCTCGACGATGCGGCGCCGACCATCCTCGCCGCGCTCCTGGTGCACGACGAGGTCGACACCGCGTCGGATCTGCTCGCGGATCGCGGCCAGCGGCAGATCCACGCCACCCATGAGCGCCATCGTCTCCACGCGGAGCAGTGCGTGATAGGCGCCGTTCGCATGCGCGGTCGTGAGCGACCCACGGTGTCCGGTGTTCATCGCCTGGAGCATGTCGAGCGCTTCGCCGCCGCGGACCTCACCGACGACGATCCGGTCAGGTCGCATGCGCAGCGCGGCGCGCAGCAGAGCGCGGACATCGACGGCACCGGTCCCCTCGACGCTCGGCGCGCGGGTCTCGAGCGCGACAACGTTCGGCTGCGGCAGCCGGAGCTCGGCAGCGTCCTCGATCGTCACGACACGTTCGCGCTCGCCGATCGCGTACCCGAGCGCGTTGAGTGTCGTCGTCTTTCCGCTCGAGGTGCCGCCCGAAACGAGGATCGTTCGCCGCTGACGCACCGCGGCAACAAGAAGATCCATCGTCTCGCGCGAACAGGTCCCGAGACGGACGAGGTCCTCGGGCGTCAACGGTCGGCTCGCGAAACGGCGGATGGTCAGGACCGGGCCGTGAAGCGAGATGGGCGGGATCACCGCGTGCACGCGCGAGCCGTCGGGCAGACGTGCGTCGACGAGGGGCGTCGCGAGATCGATGCGTCGCCCCAGCGGCGCGACGAGACGCTCGATGAGGACGAGGATCTCGTCGGGATCCGCGAAGCGGATGCCGGTCTCCTCCAAACGACCGTCGCGCTCGACCCACACACCTCGCGTGCCGTTCACCATCACCTCGCTGACGCGCTCGTCACGTAGAAGGGGCGCAAGCGCGGCGAGCCCGAAGAGTCGATCTTCGAACCAGCGCTCAAGCTCACGAAGCTCGCCGGATGGGACGACGACGCGCTCCGACGACATCGCTTCTCGCAGCGCGCCCGGGAGCTGATCGCGGCGGGGCCGTCCGTTCTCCTCCTCGCGCAGTCGCGCCACGATCGCGCGTTCGAGCCGGACGCGAACGCCTTCTGAGGTCACGACGCGTCGAGCGCGATGAGCTCAGCGAGCTCGTCGTACGCGCGGCCAAGCGCACCACCCGCGCCACGCCGTCCGGACAGCGCCGCGCCGACCGCGGTCTCATCACGCGGCAGAGCGCGGAACGCCGCGCGCTCTCCGACGCGCGCCGTGCGTGACTGCGAGGCGACGAGCCACGCGGCATTCGGAAGATCGACCGCGTCGAGGGTCGCGAGTGAGAGCGGATCGTCATACGAGAGGACGAGCACGCGCTCGGCACGACTCGCGAGCGCGAGGCCGCGCTCATCCGCGAGCACGGGAGCATCGACCAGCACGAGCTCGGCGAGCGATCCGGCCGCCCGCACCGTCGACTCGGCGAGCGCGCGCGTCGGCGCGACCGGAGCGCCGCCGATCACGCGCACGCCCACGCTCTCGGCGGCGACGACTGCAAGATGCTCCGCGGTGAGCTCGTTCGTGAGACCCTCGAGCTCGGCCCACGTTCGTGGCGCGCACTGCAGCCACCACCCGAGCGCTCCCGTCCCGGTCGCATCGACCGCAGCCAGACTGAGTCGGGATGCGAGGCGACGCGCGAGGTTCGCGACGAGCAAGGTGCGGCCGACGCCTCCGCGCGCCCCGGTCACGACCACGACGCGTGTCGCTGAGCGCACCGTCCGTGGCAGTGCCGCCACGACGAGCGGGCCGAGCGCTGCCGCTTCGCAGGTCGACGCGATCGACGACGCGTCGTAGCCGAGAGCCGCGGCGAGTGCGCGTTCGGACTCGCCAGCGACCGCGACACGCGGGATCGCGGAGTCGAGCGCGGCGGCGGCGGCGCACGCCGAGGCGTCACGCAGGTCCACGAGGACCACATCGGGTCGGCCGGCGTCGCAGGGCTCGAGCCCGAGCACCGCCGCAGCGGCGCGCAGATCGTCACCGCCGCAGATCGCGGCCCGCGCGCTCACGCAACTGCTCTCGTCAGCGCGCCGAGCGCAGCAGCGGCACCAGCAAAAGGCCGCCGCCGCGCGCGATCGCAATGGCGCTCGCGCCCTCTTCGTCGAGCTCAAGCACGATGCCGTGTTCGTCCGCTGCCATGACACGCGCCGCGTATGCGACCGGCACGGCGTACGCGTGATCTCCCTGGCGCACCGCGAGCACGTCGATGACATCGCCAGTGCGCACGCGTGGAACGGGCGCCGCGAGCCACGAGGCTGGAAGACTCATCGCCCAGGTCGACGGCGCGAGCAACTGCGCGAGCGATGGCTGCGCGGCTGGCGCGGCGGCGCCACCGATCTCGGCGCCCAGCGCACCGAGCGTAAGGAGTGCCGACGCCGCGCCGAGAGCAAAGCGGCGCGCTGGCAGCCGGCGGCGCGTGGCGGTCAGCGCGGGGAGCACGCGTCCACCTGCAGCGAGGCGCGGTGCAGCCGCCCGGCGTGCCGAAGGTCGATCTCGATCGTCGCACCCGCGCAGCGCGCGTCGACCGCTCCATCGAATATCGCGCCGTTCTGCGCCGCGGCCGCCGCGGCGGCGGCCCGCGCGGTCTCGCGGGTCGCAGGATCCGCGAGCAGCGCGACGACATCCACCGTGGGACGGGGGACGTTGAAGACGTGCGCCCGCACCGAGTCGAGATGCGCGATATACGCGTCCGCGACCGCCGCGGCCGCGGCTTCGACCGCGGCTTCGCCGACGTCTTGCGTACGTGCGTTCGCCAGCACGCGCTCCTGGACCACGCGCAGGCCGACGATGGCGAGCGCACCGATCCCGATCAGCAGCGCCGCGACTACGAGCGCCTGGCCGCGCTCGCCACTCAAGGCATCCACTCGATGCGGCGCGACGCGCTGGCCGTCACGACCAAACGCGGAAGCCCGACGAAGCCCAGCGGTACCGGCAACGTGTAGCTCGCGTTGACGGTGAGCATCGATCCGCGTGGGTCGCGGTTACGCGGGGGCTCGTCTTGCGGCGGCGCGATGGCGCTCGTGACGCGCTCCGGCGCGAGCGGCGCGACCGTGGCGGCGAGCGTTCCGCGGATCTGTTCGTCGTCGTTCGTGAGGGCGCCCGCGCGCGCCGCCTCAGCGGTCGCGTGCTGGAGCGCGAGACGCGCAACACCGAGCTCCGCGACGAGCACCATCGCGAGCGCGACGACGAGGAGTGTCGGAAGCACGAGAGCGAATTCGACGATCGCCTGACCGCGGTCGTTCACTCGCTGATCGGCGGCCACGGCAGCGCGTGACGTAGCGTGCGGCGGAAGAGGCCGCCGATGCCTCCGATGAGGCACACGACGCAGATCCCGTCGAGCACCACCTGCGCCTGAAGGTCGGTGGTCTGCGCGAACATGTCGGCGGCCGCGCGAAGCGCGAGGCCGCGCTCGTCCGGCGGTACGGCGCGAGCGCGGATCGTCGCCATCGTGAGGTCGATGGCCTGCTTGCTCTTGAGGATGCCACCGTGGCCTTCGACCTCGGCGGCCGACATGGGCAGCAGGACCCGTGACGGCACGCCGGGGTCCCGCGCATCCGCGGTGCTGACGAGTCCGTCGGTCGCGAGACGCAGATCGAGCCGCACGACGCCCGGCGGCGGCGCGGACGCGTGCAGCCGCGCCATGTCGCGCACCGCGGCAGTGTCTGGATCGCGGAGGACCGCTTTGGCGAACGCGCGCGTGTCCTCGCGCGCAGGTCCGCTCGCTGCGAGCCAGCTCTGCGCCTCTGCGGCCGCGTGTACACCGTCGTGGGGCGTGGCCCATGCGACGTAGGTCGTGACGCCGTCGCTCGCGGAAAGGCCAAGGTCGAAGGCGCGATCGGCCACGTTGCCACCCATCGAGTGCGTGACGATGTGCACGCCGCCGTAGCTCTTCGACAGCCTTCGGATCGTGTCGCGCAGCTGGACCGCGTTCGCGTCGATCGCACCGAACGTGTCATAGGTCCCGACGTCGCGGCCGAACTCCATGACGTCGTAGCCGCCCGTCTTCGCAACGCGGTCGCGGAATGCGCCGAAGGCAGGCGGGTCCTCCTCGGAGGCATAGCCGCCGACCAGGATGATCAGCTCCTTCTTCGGCGCGTCCGGCGTCGCAGACGCCGCGGGCGCACGCTCGACGGGACGGAGGACCGTGAGCGGCGGACGGAGGGGAGGACCCGCGTCCACCGAACGGAGCGGCGGGTCCTCGTCCGCCAATGCAACGAGCGCCAAGGCCGGAAGGGCGACCCACGCCAACAGCGTCGCGCCGATCAACGCTCGCATCCGCATCGCGGCACATGTCATCAGCGCATGAGGCAGTGGCGAAGAGGAGCCGCGACCGGTACGGGAGTACTAGTTTTCTTGTAACCTGCAGAACCGTGAATAGAGCATTACTGCTAATGCTGGTCGTGGTCGCGTGCGCGCCCACGCCGACTGCGAAGCTGCCGGTCATCTGCGGCGCGACCGCGGGAGGCCGCGCCGGCGCCGAGACGCAGCTGCGATTCGTCGAGGCGAGCGACACCGAGATCGTCCTCACTTTTGGCGCCAGCTCGACGTCGAACGTCTTCGACGTCCCGGCGTTCAAGCTCACGCCGCTCGAGGGCGCGGGATCTCCTCGCGCGTATCGCCTCAAGGTGAGTGGCACATCGACGCTCAATCCGGACGGGACGGCCAGCTACCGCGGACTGAAAGGGCTCGAGCCCGGTGGCCGCACCGTGCGCGCCATCGATCTCATCGACGAATCGGCACGTGTCGTGACCTTCACGGTCGCGCTCGAACGGGAGGTCTGTCCGTTCGTCGCCGCGAAGATCTATCAGTACGGGAAGAGCCCGCGCGCGCAGATCGCCCTCACGTTCAACGGTGCGAGCGCCCTGACGCTCGAAACGATCTCGGACGCCGTTGGTGGCGCGCCGATCGGCACGCCGGTGCAAGGGAGCGGCGCGGGCTACGAGCCGTCATCGAAGATCAGCATCACCATCGGCGGCCGTCTGGTCTGGGATACGACCGCGAATCGCGACGGGACATTCGACTCCGGCTTTTGGATCCCGGACCGCGAGCCCGGCCTGTACACCGTCACCGCGACCGACGGCCACGGGCATGTCGGGACGACCACGCTGCGCGTGATGGCACAGCGCACCAAGAAATGACGGTGCTCGGCATCGACGCGCTCATCGTCGTCGCGAGCAGCGCCCACGGTCCGGAGGGACACCTCGGGCTGCCGCGCGGGGGCGTGCGCTCGAACGACGAGCACGATCACCTCACCGACGCCAGGGCCGCGCGCGAGTTCCTCGCTGCACGTCATGAATTCGCGGCGCCAGCCGGAGCACCGCCTATGACCGAGCTGCGACGGCTACGTCTGCTGCGCGACGCCGTGCGGTCGCTCGTGCGCGGCGACGTGCAGTCGTATGCGCGCCGCCGCGACGCCTTGCTCCGCGGCGCGCGCTACCGGCTCGCGCCGGACGGGACGCTCGCCAGCGACCACGAGGGCTGGACCGAGTTCTGCGATCTTCTCATCCCACCGCTCGTCGCCCTCGGGAGCGAGAAGCGGCGTCCGCACGCGTGCGGCAATCGTCGCTGCGGCTGGCTCTTCGTCGATCGGTCCGCGAATGGTCTGCGGCGCTGGTGCGATGCGAAGGCCTGCGGCAACCGGATGAAGGTGCGCCGCTACCGCGCGCGCCATTAGGCGCGTACCTTCGCGACCTCTACCGCCTGCTCGCTCGCGGCCTTCTCCTCCCGGTCATCGAGCGGCATGAGCTTCTGCGGGCCATGTCGCCGCTCGAGCGCCCACGCGAGCAGACGATCGGCGAGCCAGGGATTCTTCGGGAGGCACGAGCCGTGGCTGTACGTGCCGACGATCTTTCCCTGCACCGCGCCCTCGGTCTTGTCCTCGCCGTTGTTCCCGTTGCCAACCACGACGGTGCCGAGCGGCTTCGCCTTCGGTCCGAGGTAGGTGCGACCGCTGTGGTTCTCAAATCCGACGAGCACGCCGTCGGGCGTCTCGGCGACGAGGTTGCCGACGAAACGCAGCGTGCCGGCGCGCGTGCGAACGTCGAGCACGCCCAGTCCCGGGATGGACGGCGCGTTCTCGGGAACGTACTCATGTCCGAGCAGCTGGTAACCGCCACAGATCGTCAGCGCCGCGGCGCCGTTCGCGAGGGACGCTCTGAGCGCGTCTCCATTCGGGCCGACGAGATCGGCACTCACGATGTCCTGACCCTGGTCCTGACCGCCACCGAAGAACCAGAGGTCGGGCCAGTCCGCGTCGAACGTCATGCCAGCGGTGAACGCGCGCACTTCCACGGAAATATCTCGCCAGCTCGCGCGCTGCGTCAGCGCGAGGACGTTGCCGCGGTCACCGTAGATGTTCATGAGGTCGGGGTACAGGTGCGCGATATGTAGATCCATCGCTCAATCTTCCCAAAAATTCGCGACGTGCCCGCGGCGTGCGAGCTCACCGCGCAGCGCCAGCATCGCGGTGTACGTCGCGAGCACGACGACCTCGCCGCCCGGCGCCGCTCCTCCGAGCGCCCGGTCGATGGCGCTCCCCCACTGGTCAACGACCTCGATCCTGTCGCGCGCGACCCCGGCATACTTCAGGCGGTTCGCGAGGTCACGCGAGCGGATCCCGGTCACGACCGCGTGCTCGACCGTGGGCGCGAGCGTTTCGAAGTCGGCGTCCCAGATCCACGAGACGTCGCGGCCGTCGGCATCGCGATCGTTCAGGGCGGCGAGCAGGCGCGAGCGCCGGCCCGATTCGAGTAGGGCACCGATCGCGGCGTTGAAGCCGGCAGGATTCTTCACGAGGATCAGGCGCAGCTCGCGTCCGTCGACGGCGACCTGCTCCAGGCGGCCGAACGCCGGCCGGAAGTTGGCGATCGCCAGTGCCGCGGTCGGCAGCGCGATGTCCAGCGCGCGCGCCACCGCGAGCGCGGCCAGCGCGTTGTAGGCGTTGTACAGGCCGGCGATCGGCACCCGCACCGGGTCGAAGGCGCTCGCGACCGCGGTCCGCAGCTGGATCTCGCTCGACAGTGGTGTGAGCACGACGCGTGTCGCAGACACATCGCGCTCGGGCCGCGTCAGCCCGCACGACGGGCACGACCAGTCGCCCTCATGCGCAAGAACGACCCGCTGATAGCGCAGCGGCTGACGGCAACGCGGACAGCGCGTGGCATCGCTGATCGCCTGCGGCACGAGCCCGCCGACATCTGGATCGTCGAGACCGAAGTAGAGGACCGGGCCGGAGTGTCGCTGACCGAGCCACGCCACGATCGGATCGTCCGCGTTCAGCACGAGAATGACGCGCGGATCGAGCTTCGCGACCGCGTCGCCGATACGGCGCGCGAGCTGATCGATCTCGAAGTAGCGATCGAGCTGGTCGCGGAACAGGTTCGTGACCAGCACGACGCGCGGGCTGATCCGCCCGAGCACGCGCGGCAACGACGCCTCGTCGACTTCGAACATCCCGATGTCACCCCGAAGCACACCGCGCCAGTCGTTCTCGGTGAGGAGCGCGCCGGCGATGCCTCGCTCCAAGTTGGAGCCCGAGCGGTTGTGTATCGGACCCCAGCCTGTCGCGCGCACGATGTCGGACAGCATCCGCGCCGTTGTCGTCTTTCCATTCGTGCCGGAGACGAACACCACTCCGTGCGCGAGCTCGCTCGCGACCGCACCGATGAAGTCCGGATCGATGGTGAGCGCGACCAGCCCAGGCAGCGCGGTGCCGCCGCGACCGGTGAGTTGAAGTCCGAGGCGCGTCAGTTTTCCTGCGGTGTTCGCGAGAAGGGCGAGGGGGTCGGGCATCGTGGTAAGCCTATGGGCCGGCAGGCGAGCGCGACGCGACTACGCGGGCGCTTGGACCTCACGTAGAAGGATCTCGATCTCGTCGACCGCTCGGCCGAGACGCATGACGAGCGACTTCGCGCCCTCGCCGTTCGCGCTCTCGCGGAGCTCTCCCATCGTCTCGAGCCGCGCGAGCTCCGCAACGGCCTTCCGCAGCCGCGCTACCGACAGCGATGTCGGTAGGTTGCGGCGGAGCAGAACGATCCGCTCTTCGAGACGCTCGAGCCTGCGGCGAAGCTCGCCTTCGAGGTCTTCGGGTGCGAGGTCGTCGAGGCGCTTCGCGTCTGCCTGCAGTGAGCTCAGGTCGCGCTGGACCAGCTGCGATGCCTTCTCGAGGGAATAACCTTTGGCGAGGGCTTGGCGAATGCGGATGACCTTCTCCATCGCATAGACGTCGTAGTCGTGCTCGCCGTCGGCCGACGGCTTGACCAAGCCCTTCTTGGTCCAGTAGATGAGCTGCCGCGGCGTCACGTTGCAGACGCGGGCGGCTTCGGCGGCGGACAGCCGTAGACGCGAGAGGACTTCGCCGTCATTGGCGATGAGCACTCGCGCGAGGACGTCTCGGATCTCTGTGTCTGCCACGGAACGCAGATTCTTCGGCTCGCGGTCGGCCATGTCAAGAACCGCGACAGATGGTACGCAGCGCCCCACGGGCGGCGGTTCAGACCTTCGCGCGGGGTGGTGCCTTGAGCGCCTGGCGGTAGGCGACCTTCACGGTCGCATGAAAACGGCTCAGCTTGCCGCGTTCCCAGTTGGCCCAAAGACGCGCGACCTCGACGCCCAGCGGCGTCTTCACATCGCTGGCCTTCACCGCCGCAGCAACGGCATCTTCCCAGCCGCGCGATGACGAACCTGTCGCCTCACTCAGTCGGATAACGCCGGCAGTTGTCTTAGCTCGTAGTGCGGGCACCGCGTCCTTCAACGGGACGGCTGCGTTTTGGCATTGCGCTCTCGGGATGTCCGTTCGTCGCTGCCTGCGACGGCTCGATCGGCGGCAACGCGGCGATCTCGAGCAGCTGGTTGATCATCGCGGCGAACCGCTCGTTCAGCATGCGGCGCGTCTCGGCTCCGGGGCGCGGCGCGATGAGCATGCCGACCACGACACCGACGACGAACGCGCGAAGAGCGGCGTTGATGACTCCGAACACGGTGACCTCCTCGCTAGCGGCTCTTGGGCGGGAAGCCCTCGAGTCCGTACTCCTTGATCTTCGCGTAGAGCAGGCGTCGGTAGATCCCCAGCATTTCCGCTGCCTTCGAACGATTGCCGCCTGCGTCCTTGAGTGCCTTCATGATCAGGTCCTTCTCGAACTGGGACACCGACTTCTTGAAGAACGACCGCTCCGCGGAGACATCCTCGTTCTCGTCCTCGCGCTCGCCGGCGTCGTGCTCGCCGAACGGAAGCTCGCGACTGGTGATGATCTGTCCGCGCGAGAGGACCACCGCGCGTTCGACGACGTTCTCGAGCTCGCGCACGTTGCCCGGCCAGTCGTACTCGGTGAGCCGCTTCAGTGCCTCTTCGCTGATCGCCGCTGGCTGCGCGGTCGCGCTGTACCGATGCTTCGCGAGGAAGTGCTCGACCAGCGCCGGGATGTCTTCCTTGCGCTCGCGCAGCGGCGGCATATGGATGTTGATGACATTGAGTCGGTAAAAAAGGTCGTCGCGGAACTTGTTCTGCTCGACCTGCTTCTGGAGATCCTTGTTCGTCGCGCAGATCACGCGGATGTCGACCTTGATCGGCAGCGATGAGCCGACGCGCTCGATCTTGCGCTCTTGGAGGACGCGCAACAGCTTGGTCTGCGTCGCGAGGCTCATCTCGCCGATCTCATCGAGAAACACGGTGCCTTTGTCGGCGAGCTCGAAGCGGCCCTTGCGCATCGTCATCGCGCCGGTGAACGAGCCCTTCTCATGGCCGAACAGCTCGGCCTCGAGAAGCGTCTCTGGCAGCGCAGCGCACGACACCTTCACCATCGGACCGCTGCGGCGATTCGAGTTGTAGTGGAGCGCTTCCGCGACAAGCTCCTTGCCGGTGCCGCTCTCGCCGGTGATGAGGACGGTCGCGTCCGCTTTCGCGACCTTGCCGACGGTCTTGTAGACCTCCTGCATCGGCGGCGAGTTGCCGACGATGCGCTCCGTCTGCACCAGCGAGCTGATCTCGTCGCGCAGCACCTCGACCTCTTGCGCGAGATCCTGGTAATCGAAGGCTCGCTTGACGGTGTGAGAGATCTTGTCGAGCTCGAACGGTTTGGTGATGTAGTCGAATGCGCCGAGCTCCATGGCTTTGATCGCGGCATTCGACGACCCGAAGGCGGTCATGATCAGGACCGAGGTCTTCGGCGACGCGCTCTTGACCTTCGGAAGCGCCTCGATGCCGTCGAGCTCCGGCATACGCACATCCATGATCACGAGGTCGGGCGAGTTCTCGCCGACCTGTGCCACGACCTCGGTTCCGGTGGCCGCCTCGGTGATCGAGTAGCCCTCGTCGGTGAGAAGTTGCTTCAAAAGCGAACGGATCGAGGCGTCGTCATCAGCGACCAAAATCGACTTCTGGGCCATGGTTGTACGGTTCCTTCCCAGCGGGAGCCGGATTTAGGCTCTGAGACCACGCTCCCTGGTATGAGCCGTCAGTTTGTGTCCCGCGAAGCGTACATGTCAAATCGCCGCCTGCTTAGGTGGGCGTTCGGGAACCGCCCGTTAGGGCACGTCGCGTATGGCTGGCACGAAGGAGGCCGCCACCGCTGTAGCGACTGTGGCCAGACCGGCGACCGCGATGAGGATATTCACGCCGATGGCGTCGCCAAGCACGCCGCTGATCAGCACCAGGGGTAGCCAGCTCAGGTTCGTGAGGGCGATGCGCGCACCGAAGACGCGGGCGCGCACATTCGAGGGCGTCGCTTCCTGCAGGATCGTGACTGTCGGCACGAAGAAGAGCACGTTCGACGCACCGAGCAGTGCGAACAGGGCCAGTGCGATCGTGAAGCTGGGCGCGACAGCGATGAGTCCCGCGACGGTGCCCCAGATCGCGAAGCCAGCGATGAGCAGATGTCCCTTCCGGAACCCAACGATGTAGCGCGGGAAGATGGCGCTGCCCAGGACCGCACCGAACGCGATCGCGGCCTCTGCGCCGCCGAACAGGACGGCTCCCTCTGTCACGTCACCCCCGGCAAAGCGCCGCACGATGAGGACCGGCGTGAGCCCGTTCACCACCGGGAGCGCCAACTGGGCCATGAGCGAGAAGACGGTGTTCGCCCATATGGCGCCCGTATCGCGTATGAAGCGGAGTCCTTCCATGCCGTCACGGACGACTCGACGCAAGGTCAGCGCTCGGCTCGTCTCGGTGATGACCACGCGCGACAGCAGCAGCGCCGACAGCGCGAACGTCAGCGCGTCGGCATAGAACGCCCCGGTGCCGAACGTCGCGACGAGGACGCCTGCGGCAAGCGCCCCACCGATCTCCACTGCGCGATCGGATCCGTACACGAGGGAGTTCGCGGCGGGTAGCCGATCGGGCGTCAGGAGCGCCGGCACGATCGCGACGCGTGCGGGGTTGAAGATCGCGCCACAGATTCCAGCGAGGAACACGAGAAAGAACACCACTGCGAGCGGGGCACCGGCCTCGATCAACACCGGCACCGCGGCGATGAAGGCGACGCGCAGCACGTCGCACCAAAGCATTGCTCGCCGCGCGCCGAGCGCATCAGCGATCGCGCCACCAAACAGGGAGAACAGCGCGTTCGGGATCGTCGCGATCACCACCGCGAGGGCCGTCCAGAGCGCGGAGCCGGTCGCGCGGTACGTGACGAACGTGAGCGCGATGAGGGTGATCGGGTCTCCGAAGCGACTGATGACCTGGGCAATCCAGAACAGCGCGAAGTTCGTCGACCGCAGCTCGTGACGGCCGGCGACCTCCTCGGGCGACGCCTGGAGCCACAGGAACGGAATGAGGAAGCCACCGAAGGCGATCAGGAAGTCGCCGACGCTGTATACGCTGTGGAGGAAGCCGACAGGCACGAACGCGACGGGGATGATGTCGGCGAGGAATGGGAAGATCGTGTCCGGCCCGAGTGCGACATACAAGCCGTTGTTGGGTGGCAACGCGTTGATCTCGGTCGCGACCACGACGTCGTACGGCATGCCGTTGTTCAGAAGCACGACGAGGACGTTCGAGAACGTGCCGACGGAAATGAGCGCCGCACCCGGCAGCCGCCAGTTACGCGCCGCAACGACGGCGATGCAGATGAGCCCGATGAAGTACACCGCGAGCGGCGAGGTCGGGACGAGTTCCCCGAACAAGCGCAGACCAGCGCCGATGACGAGCAATGGCCAGAGCAGCAACGTGAAGGTATTGAGGCGACGCCACTCCCCGCCGAATGCGATGCCGGCCGCGATCCCTGCTACTACACCACTAACTAGCATGGGCGTCGCGCACGAGCGGCTCGCGCGCGAGCCGCCGTCGGAGCTCCGCCAGCGTCTCGTAATTGATGGGCGGCAGGTCGTTGGCCTCGAACGAGTCGGGACCGCGCCGCTGGATGCAGGTCTGCAACGCACGGACGCAGACCGGGTCGAACTGGGTCCCTTTGTAGCGATTCAGCTGCTCCATCGCGCGGTCATGGCCGGGCGCTTTGCGATAAATGCGGTCGGACGTCATCGCCTCGTACGTGTCGGCCACGATGAGGATCCGCGAGCCGATCGGGATGTCCTCGCCCTTCAAGCCTTGCGGATACCCAGAGCCGTCGAAGTTCTCGTGATGCGCTAGGACGATCGGCACCAGCGGACGGAGGGCCGCCGATGGCTCGAGGATTGAAGCCCCGTAGATCGGATGGCGTCGCATGAGCTCCTGCTCATCAGGGTCAAGACGAGCTGGTTTCATCAGGATCCGGTCTTCGATGCCGATCTTGCCGATGTCATGGAGGAGGCCGGCGAGCTCGATCTGCTCGATCTCCCGCTCGGCGATCCCGAGCTCCCGCGCGATCGCACCCGCGATGCGCGACACGCGGTCAGCGTGGCCTCGGGTGAACCCGTCCTTCGCGTCGATCGCCTGCGACAGTGCCTGCACGGTTCCATAGAAAAGATCCCGCGTCTCGGTGTACCGGCTGAACGAGTAGCGCGCGAGCAGGAGCGGGACCATGAATAGCACCGCCGCCCACTGACCGACCTTGTCGGCGACTTCCGACATCAGCCAGCCCAATGGGACTTGCGACACCAGACCGATGGCGATGTTGCTCACGGACAAGGCCCACACGCGTGACAGCGGTGTTCCCGTGTTGAGACTGTTTGCCAAGATGGAGAGCCCGTTGTTGACGACTGCGAACGCGCCACCCGCGGCGACAATTTGGGCGAGTACACCAAGTGGGTCTCCATGCTTGACGGCCGATTGCGTCATCGCAAGCACAGCCCATCCAGCGAATGCCGATAGCACCCAGTCGGCCCGATTGAAAAGCGTGCCGTACCACTTCGGATCGCCACGGAGATCACGTGGCTCGAACGTTCCGATTAGAGCGACCCAACACACGCCAAACGGATTCGGCAATCCAGGATCGAAGAGTGCTGCTAGAACCGGAGCGGTGGTGATGGTGGCGTGGACACCACCCGGAAGTCGAACGGGTAAAGCCGCTGCCACTAGAGTCACGACAATCCAAAAGAAGACGCGACCGAGATCGAGCTCATCGGGCGGTGGCGCGGAGACACGCACGAGGATCACTCCTGCGAGCGCTACGACCGGAAAGAAGAGCAGCCGTAGCGAAGCTGGAACAGGTGCAAGCCAGGAGGTCACGTGCGGGAGGATATGCGAGGCGCTCTGGCAGGCCGCATCGAAGGGGATACATACGAAAAACAAAAGAAGGGCCCTCAGGCCCTTCCCTTGCGCGCTTTTACACGCCTCTAGAGGACGGAGATGACCTTAGAGTCCGTTCGTGCCTGCCCCGCCGGCCAACACGAGCGCGGCCAGCATGGCCAGGGTTGCGAGAATCCGCTGCATTTGAGCCTCCCTTCGCCCGGGTTTCACTTCTCTTCATCGGGCGGCTTGGTCGGTGACTTAAGGGCCTACCTAGGTCCGATACCCGTCAGAGACGGGAACAACTATCCGTAATCTGGCCGAAATCTGACTTTTTGCGCCACTAGCCTTTGACGGTTAAGCCAGCCTACGCGGGTTAGAGTCCTGACCGCACCGCGCTGACTGGACGCTTCGGGGAGGGCACAGGATGTCGACCACTGGCCAGGCGCTGCCCGCCGAGCCTGATCTCTGGGCTCCGGTCGGATTCGAGCACCTGCCGGGCGAGCTTGTGTCCGCATTCCGCAGTGGCGACTGGCCAAAGGTCCGCCTCCGGCTCCAGACCGTCATGGACGCCATGATCACCGACGGTCCGTACGGTCGCGAGCTGTTCCAGCTCGTACTTCAGCTGCCGATCGGACTCGATCCGGTCTTCGAGCGTTATCGCGCGTCAGCAATGGTCGATCACGGTGAATGGGATGCGCTCCGCAACTCTCTCGCAGCGCGGCCGCTCGAGCCCACTGAGGTTCTCGGGGTGCGCGACATCATCACCGCGCCCGCCGATCGCTGGAACTTCCCCGCGGCTACAGAGCTCCATCAGCGAGTGCTCTTCGAGTCGTACGAGTACCAAGCCCGTCGCTCGATGGGCGCGTATCGACATTGGGCGCAACGGATCTCGAACTACTACCCGGATTTGCTCTGGAAGCGCGACGACATACCAATTGGTAGGCATCTGCGCTTTCGCCGCTTGCACGACACGCTTTGCCTTGCGATCGGCGAGGCGCACGCGGGTCGGCTCGAGGTCGCGCATGCGCTCGCACGCGAGTCGCAAAGGCTTGGCGACGAAGGCGAACCGATGCGCGTCCTCGCGCGTGACCTCGCGGAGCTCGTTCGGCTCGGCATGGGCGAGAAGCACGACTTCGAGCTCGCGATGCCCGAGCACGTGTGCCGCCCCACGGGACCGTCACCGCAGGGCGTGTGGGAGATCCTCCTGTATCTCATGCCGTTCCTCGCGCTGCGAGAGGATGAATCTCTCGGATGGGCGGCGCGCCTCGCGGAACGCATCGCGGTGCGGCTGGCGGCGCCACGCGCCGAGCTGCAGGCAGCGTCGTGGCGAGTGGCAAGCGAGGTTCGTGCGGGACGACGCGGTCGGGACACCGAGCTCGCGGGTCTCGTCGCGAAGTCACGGCGCGCGACACCCGGTCTCCGAGGGCTTCCGGTTTTCCTCTCCGGCTACGCCGAACGAAGCTATGACGCGTTCCGGGAAGCCGAGCATCTCGCGCGGCGCGCCGGCAATGTGTGGCTGCAGGTGAGCTCGCTCGTCTGGATGTTGGCGATCGAGCCGCAGGCAGGGGTCGCCCGCCGTCTCCATCAGCTGCTAGATATCACCGCGTGGCGGCGGCCGATCCTCGCCCCGCCCGAGGTCGCGGCCGACGCCGCGCTGGCGATGACCGTGACCGGCGAGCGTGGCCGATCGATCCTCGAGCTCGCGCTCACGGCGGGCAGGCCCGCAGTCACGACGGAAGTGGTCATGCGCCACCTGGACGATCCGAACGCTACGAGTGCCGCGCGCACCGCGGCCGTCGATGTGCTGGGCCTCGTGGGCACGATGCAGGCGCGAGACATGCTCGGGCGGCTTGCGAAACGCAACGACGACATCGGACGCTCGGCTGCGAAGCTGTCCTCGCGCACCGGAGCGAACATCTCACTCAGCGAACGCGAGGTCGAGGTGCTCTCGCTCGCGGCAGATGGCCTGACGAACCGCCAGATCGCCGAGCGGCTCTACCTGAGCCCACACACGGTGGCGCGTCATCTCGCGAACGCGCGCGCGAAGCTCGGTGCCTCGAACCGTGCCGAGGCTGCGGTGCAGCTAGAACGGACGCGCCAGTAGCGCTACAGGTCTTTGCGAATCCGCCGGATGTTTTTGCCGACCATAGAGCCGCGGCAGAGCACGGGCCGAATGACTTCGATCATCCGCGCTCGGCAGACCTTCGCAAGAGTTACCAGAACGTCCATCTGCACGACTCCTTACCGTTGGCCGGCGTTTGTCGGCCGAGGTTTTCATCGCGCAGGCGGTCGTGTCATCCCCGCAACTGACCAATTCGGGGTCACGAGCATCGCCCGGCGGAGGCGCCTCGATGCATGGTCATGCCTAAGTGATGGTCCCTTCTGACCATGGCCAGGCCCGGGCCAGCTAAAAGAGGTCGGCGCTAGAGGCGCTCGTAACGGGCCACATCGAGAACGAACACGGTGGCCCCGCCGAACGTGACCTCCACTGGGTAAGGCATGTAGAACTCGCCCGGCTCCATGATCGGCGGCATCGGGCTGATGTGCTGGGTCCTCGCGTGGCAGGTCTCCCGGATCGTCGCGATCACGTCTTCGACCTGCGCTTCCTCGACACCGACGATGATCGAGGCGTTGCTCGTCTTGAGGAAGCCTCCCTGCGAGTGCAGGCGCGTGACGCGGTACTCCTTGTCGGTCAGTGCGTCGACGAGCGCACCGGCGTCTTCGGGGTGGACGATCGCGACGACGAGCTTCATCCCGGCGGGACTATACCCTCGCGCTCCAGCTAAGCCGGCGCGCCGAGCAAGGTGTCCACTTCGCGCCGGATGTCCTTTGCGATGGCCGCCTCGTCGCGATCCGCCGCGATCACCACGAAGCGTTGCGGTTCCGCGGCGGCCAGGCGCAGGTAGGCGTCGCGGACGCGGACGTGAAAGTCGGTCGCGTCGGCCTCGAATCGGTCCCACCGTGCCTCCGCCCGCCAGCCGGAGCGCGTGAGACCGACCTCGACCGGAACGTCGAGGAGAAAGGTGCGGTCGGGTACGAGCGTGCCAACGGCAAGGGTGGTGACCTCACGGATCGCTTCAAGCGAAACGCCGTGACCGTGACCCTGGTACACGACGGTCGAATCGAAGAAGCGATCCGCGATCACGATCTTCCCCGCCTCGAGCGCGGGGCGGATCACCTCGCGAACAAGCTGCGCGCGCGCGCTGCTGAAGAGAAGGACCTGTGCCTCCGCGCTCAGCGGGATCTCGCGCGCGTGCAGAAGGATGTCACGGATGCGCTCGCCCGCCGCAGTGCCCCCCGGCTCTCGCGTGAGCACGACCTCGCGACCCCTCTCGGTCAGGATGTCGGCAAGGCCGCGCGCCTGGAGCGACTTCCCGGAGCCCTCGCCCCCTTCAAAGGAAAGGAAGAGGCCGCGCTTCACCGATATATCTGCACCCGGCGCACGGGATCGTGGCCGGTCGATCGCGACGAAAGGCTCGCGCGCTCCGCGAGCTCATGCTGGAGCCGTCGAACGTAGGCGTTCTGGGGCGCGAGCTCGATCTCATCGCTCTGCCCGCTCGCCACGGCCTCGATCGCCTCGCGCGCCTCCTCGAGGGCCTGGTCCTCCGGGCCGCGGCGCAGGTCGATGACACTGGCAAGCGCACTCGCGATCTGGCTCGACGAGTTGCTCCGAGCGATATAGATCGGGATGCCTGAGGACTCGGCGTTGCGGAGGCGCGGCGTCTTGCGTCGGTAGTAGTTCTTCAGGGTCAGAACGACGTCGGCGTCCTCGGGCTCGCGGACGATCGCGACGGGCAGACCGAGACCGCGCGCCGCATCCTCGACACGCGTCCACGACACGCCGAATGGATACACCTTGATCGTCTCGCGCATGCCGTCGTCAAGCGGGAGGCGTGGCGTGCTACGGCGCTCGACCGCATCGGCAGGCGCCCGAGTCGGCGCCTGCGTCGTGCGAGCGATCTCGCCACCCTCAGTGCGCGAGCGGATCTCAGGCGCGACCGGCATCCCCAGGAGAATGGCATCGACCACCTGCGACACGTCGTGGTAGACCGCGACGCGCTGGTACGCCTGGATCTCGACCAGCACCTGGAACGTCGGTGGAGCCTTACGTTCGAGCACCGACTTCTGCGTACCGCGGCGCCGCGCTTCTTCGTCGGAGAGCGTGACGGTCTGGATCCCGCCGACGAGGTCCGTCAGGGTCGGGTTGAGCATGAGGTTTTCCAGAGTGTTGCCATGCGCGGTCGCGATCAGCTGCACGCCACGCTCGGCGATCGTGCGCGCGGCGGCGGCTTCCTGCTCGGTCCCGATTTCGTCGATGACCACGACCTCGGGCATGTGGTTCTCGACCGCCTCGATCATGACCGCATGCTGGAGGGACGGCGTCGGCACCTGCATGCGCCGCGCGCGGCCGATGCCGGGATGTGGGATGTCGCCGTCGCCAGCGATCTCGTTCGAGGTGTCGACGATGACGACGCGCTTCGCGAGGTCATCGGCGAGGACGCGCGCGACTTCGCGCAGCATCGTCGTCTTGCCGACGCCGGGCCGACCGAGAAGCAGGATGCTCCGCCCCGACTCGACGATGTCGCGGATGATCTCGACGGTCCCGTAGACGGCGCGGCCGACGCGGAGGGTGAGCCCGACGACTTTGCCCGCGCGGTTCCGCAGCGCGCTGATGCGATGCAGCGTTCGCTCGATGCCGGCGCGATTGTCGCCGCCGAACTGCCCGATGTGCGAGATGACATACGCGAGGTCCTCGGCGGACACCTCGCGCTGCGACAACAGCTCTTCACGTCCCACGAAGCGCGCTTCCGGGAGGCGACCGAGATCCATCACGATCTCGAGCAGACCCTCCAATCCGTCCAGCGCGCGTACGCGCTGCACGAGGTCGGGTGGGAGTCCCCGGAGCAGCGCCTCGAGCTCGTCGCTCTGCTGCATTCAACAAAGAGCATATCGAGGGGGTCGAACCGCTATCGCACCACCGCCGGCGCAAGTGCCGGCTCCTCGACGCGGACGGCGAGCTCCTTCACGAACAGCATCGACGTCGCCGCGTCGCGAAAACCCTCTGACAACAGCGCGCGCGCGACGTGCTCCTCGTACGAACGCACTGGAGACGTGATCGCCCGGCCCGCTGGCAGAACTCGTACGGCTGCGCGCACGAGATCGCGCGCCTTGTCGACGTCGCCCGCGTCGGTGCGCACCTTCAGCACGTTCGGATGGCGATCCATTCCGGCGAATGCGAGCGCGACCGCGCTCGGCTGGGTCTGATCGTGTTCGATGAGCGCCATCCGACGGCGCATCGCGAGCGGGTTGCCGCCGATGAGATGCGGCGGGTCATACGCGCCGCCGCGGCGGCCGAGATCGAAATCCTGCACCGAGAGCTGCTCGGCGCGCTGCACTGCGTGCGGCGTCGTCATCGCGTAGAAACGAAAGAGGTCGTGCGCGTCGACGGCGGTGGCTTCGCGCGCGTGCATCCGCTGCGAGGGTGCCGCAAGCGCGGCGCCCGTCGCCGCGTACCAGGTCTCGCGCGTGTACGAGTAGAAGCCAGCCTGGAAGAAGGTCTCGCGGGGACGCGCCTCGTCCGGCACCGCGGCGAAGAGGCGCTGCATCCCGGATCGCGCCGCAGAGGCGCTGATGCCCGAGAGCAGACGGAACGCGCTATCGGTGCCGCCGGGCTCGGGCAGCGCTGCGAGCATGAGAACGACCCACTCCGGCCGCCTTCCGTCGTAGACGAACGCGGTGCTGCGCAGCTGGCCGCGGTATTCCTCGAGGTAGACGCGAAGGCGTCCATTGAGACCGAACAGTCCGTTCATCAGGCCGCGCCAACCACCGATCGCGCCACCTGCCAGCGGCACGGGGAGCGCCGAAGCGACGATGCCTTCGCGCGTGCGCACGGACGACTCCAGCAGCGCCGAGATGCGGCGCATGTCGAACGGGGTCGCGGCACGCGCCGGCACGCGGCTCAGCCCTGCCCGAGCGTGAGGAACAGACGGTGGAAGCGTTCGTCGCGCGTCAACTCGGGGTGAAAGGAGGTCGCAAGTAGCGTGCCCTCACGCACGGCGACCACCGTGCCGTCACGGAGCCGCGCGAGAACGGCGACGCCTGGACCGATCCGCGTGATCTTGGGCGCCCGGATGAACACGGCGTGAAACTCACCGCCCGCCATGCCCTCGACATCGAGATCCGCCTCGAACGAATCGATCTGACGGCCGAACGCGTTCCGCTCGACGGTGATGTCCATCAGCTCCGCGAGGGGATGCGGATGACCAGGCACATCTTTCGCGAGGAAGATCGCTCCGGCGCAGGTGCCCCACACCGGCATGCCCTGGGCAGAACGTTCGCGGAGTTTCGGGATGATCCCGTAGTTCTGCGCGAGCTTGCCGATCGTCGTGCTCTCGCCGCCAGGGATGATCAGGGCGTCGACGTCGTCGAGCTGCTCCGGCCGGCGCACATCGACGCCTTCAGCGCCGATGCCGCGCAGCGTCGCGAGGTGCTCGCTGAAATCGCCCTGGAGGCTGAGGACGCCGACGCGCGCGCTGCGTTCTGAGCCGAAGGCCTTACTGCCTAGCGAGGACGAGGGAATGAGCTTGCTCATTCATGAGGACGAGCGACGGCAGGAGCCGTGTAACGGCTACCAGCCGCGGATGGCAAGGCGTTCGCCGGCGGGGATGGTCTCGAGCGAGAGACCACGCATCGGCTCTCCGAGCCCGCGCGAGACCTCGGCGATGAGCTTCGCGTCGGTGAAGTGGGTCGTCGCCTCGACGATCGCCTTCGCGCGCCGGGCCGGGTCCTCGGACTTGTAGATGCCGGAGCCGACGAAGTTGCCCTCAGCGCCAAGCTGCATCGTGAGCGCAGCATCGGCCGGCGTCGCGATCCCGCCCGCGCAGAAGAGAACGACCGGAAGCCGCTGATTCGTCGCGACGTCGCGCACCAGCTCGACGGGCACGCGATATTCCTCAGCCCTCGCGTCGAGCCCGGTGTCCTTCAGGCCGGCGAGCGTCCGGATCTCTGTGAGGATCGCGCGAAGATGGCGCACGGCCTCGACGATGTTGCCGGTGCCCGCCTCACCCTTGCTGCGGATCATGGCCGCGCCTTCGTTGATGCGACGCAGCGCCTCGCCCAGATCGCGCGCTCCGCACACGAACGGCACCTTGAAGTCATGCTTTTGGACATGGAACTGCTCGTCGGCCGGCGTGAGGACCTCGCTCTCGTCGACGTAGTCGACACCGAGGGCCTCGAGCACCTGCGCTTCGACGAAGTGCCCGATCCGGCACTTCGCCATGACCGGAATGGTCACAGCGCTCATGATCTCGATGATCTTCTGGGGATCGCTCATCCGCGCCACGCCACCCGCGGCGCGGATGTCCGCCGGCACGCGCTCAAGCGCCATGACCGCCACGGCGCCCGCCTCCTCCGCGATCCGCGCCTGCTCAGCGGTGACCACATCCATGATCACGCCGCCCTTGAGCATGCGCGCGAGGCCGCTTTTGAGCGTCCACGTACCGGTGGAACCGTTCGCTCCGGAGGTGTTCTGGAGGGAAGCCATGTGTACGCAATCGTAACGCCCTGCCCGTAGAATCGGAACATGGCGGTCGTCGACGCGAACGTGCTCGTGCTCAACCTAGACTTTCAGCCGCTGAACGTGTGCAACGTGCGGCGTGCTGTCGTGCTGCTCTCGAAGCAGAAGGCGACCGTGATCGAGCAGAACGGCCACATCGTCACGAGCGAGCGACTCAATCTGCAGTCGCCGTCGGTGATCCGTCTCGTCTATCACATCAAACGGCCGCGGCCCGTCGTCAAGCTCACACGCAAGGAGATCCTCCAGCGCGACGAGCACACCTGCCAGTACTGCGGCAAGCGAGGGAACGATCTGACCCTCGACCATGTGATGCCGCGTCACCGCGGTGGCCAGCACACCTGGGACAACGTGGTGGCTGCGTGCCGAGCGTGCAACCATCGCAAGGGTGGCCGCACGCTCGCCGAGTCGCACATGACGCTCCTTCGTCAGCCGAAGCGGCCGCCCGCCACGCCCACGTACCTGTATTCCTCATATGTCCGCGCCGGCGAGCGCGCATGGGCGAAGTTCATCGGTATGGACGAGTCCGCGGCCGCATCCTGACCCGCGGCGCGGCAGCGAGTTTGCACGGGAGCGCGTCCGGATGAAGGTCCTCTTCACGAAACGCACCTACGCGCCGATGGGTGGATCGGAAAGCCTCGCGTACCAATGGGCATCGCGGCTCGCGGCGCGAGGGCACGACGTGCGGGTCGTGTGCGGTCAGGCCTTCGACGACCGGCCGCGCTTCGAAGATCGAGGCGTCGACGTCATCCAGGTGAAGCCGCGAGGCGGTTTCCTCGGCCACGTCGCGGATGCGTCGACGCTGGTCGACCTCATGCGCGGTGAAGAGCTTGAGCGCTACGCGGAGGACCGTGACCTGATCCACAACGTCGGCCGGGAGTACCTCGACAGCTCGCTCGGCGTCGCGGAGGGTCTCGATCTGCCGATCGTGTTGACCCCGCTCGCCCATCCCGGGCAGTTCCACGGCGGCGACACGCCAGCGGACTTCCTCCGCTATCGGCGCGCATCGGTCATCACGACGATGACCGACTGGGAGCGCGCCTGGTTCGGAGAGCACGGAGTCGATCCGTATCGGCTGATCACGACCGGCATGGGGGCGAACGCGGTGCGCTCGCACGACGGGGCCGCCTTCCGCGCGCGTCATCGCATCCCCGGCGGAGCGCCCGTGATCCTCTACGTGGGACGGCGCGAGCGCTACAAGGGCTATATCCACCTGCTCGACGCTGCCGAGCTCGTGTGGCAACGTCACGACGAAGCGCGCTTCGTCTTCATCGGCGTCCCTGGCTTCTACGGCGCGGTGATCGACGAGTTCGCGCGATACACCGACGAGCGCATCATCGTGATCGAACGCGCCGTGGCCGCGGAGAAGTCGGCCGCACTCGACGCGTGTGACGTGTACGCGATGCCCTCCGCGCACGAGACGTTCGGGATCGGTTACCTCGAGGCGTGGTTGCACGAGAAGCCGGTGATCGGCGGCGACATCCCGCCGCTACGCGAGGTCATCGCGCACGGCGTCGACGGGCTGCTCGTTCCGCAGAACGTCGAGGCGATCGCGCGCGCCATCACGCACCTCCTCGACGACCCGGTGCTCCGACGAGCGATGGGGGTCGCCGGCAACGCGAAGCTCGGCGAACGGTGGGACTGGGAACGGGTCATGGACCGCGTCGAGGACGCGCATCGGCGCGCCATCGGTGCGCACCTCCCGGCGGACGAGGCGCTCGCCTAGCCTTCCGGCGTGCGCGTCGTCATCGCGAAGAAACTTCTTTCCACCGTCGGTGGCTCCGAGCTGTTCGCGCGCGCGCTCGATCGCGAGCTCCGTGCGCTGGGCCACGACGTGACGCTCGTCGGGCTGCGTCCAGCGTGGCCACGGCCCGGGATGCCGCGCGAAGCCCTCGCGGCGCCGCCGGGACCCGTCACCATCCGCACGAACGGAACGCGGCTCGTTTTCATCCCAGCGCGGGGCGGTCGGGTCGGAGCCGCAATCGACGGTCTGTTGCCGACTGCCTTGGTCGAACCACAACATCTCGCACACGCGCTCGCGGGCGCAGATCTCGTTCACTCGATCGCGCGCGAATGGGTCGGTCCGCTCGAGCGCGCCGCGCGAGACGCCGGCGCCGCCTTCGTCGAGACGCCACTGATCCATCCCGGACAGCCGTTCTCGGGCACCGCGACGGTCGACGTGGCCCGCTATCGGCGAGATGACGGGGTCATTGCGCTCACCGAGTGGGAGGCGGCCTGGTACCGCGAGCGGGGAGTCGCGCACGTGCACGTCACCGGCGTCGGTCCGAACCTTCACGCGCTCCCCGAGGTCGGGCGCGACGAGGCGACAGTGCTCTTCGTGGGGCGTCGCGAGCGCTACAAGGGCTATCACGCTCTGCGCGCCGCGGCGCGACTGGTGTGGGCGGAGCGGCCGGACACGCGCTTCGTCGCGATCGGACAGGCGGCGTGGAACGCCGCGTTCGACCGCGGTCTGAACGATCCGCGCTGGATCGACCGCGGCGTCGTCACGGAGACGGAGAAGGCCGAGGCGTTCGCGCGCGCGACGATCTTCGCGATGCCGTCGCACCATGAAACGTTCGGCCACGCCTACCTCGAGGCGTGGAGCGCGGGGCTACCGGTGATCGCCGGCGACATCCCGCCGCTGCGCGAGGTCGTGCGTGAGGGCGTCGATGGACTGCACGTCCGGAATACGCCCGACGCGATCGCCGACGCGATCCTCGCGCTGCTGCGTGATCCCGAGCGGGCGCGCCGACTGGGCGCGTCGGGGCGCGAGCGGGTGGCTCGCGAGTTCTCGTGGCCCGCGGTCGCGAAGCGGACCGAGGCGGCCTACAGCCTAGCGAGGACGAGATCGCGAGCGGCAGCTCGCGAGTGAGGACGAGATCGCGAGACGCAGCGCGCGAGTGAGGACGAGTGACGGCTGGAAGGGGCGAAGCGCTTATCTCGCGGCGATCTCCACACGCGAGGGGCGGCGCGCGCGGATGTAAGCACTTGCGATCACACCCTCGACTTCCTCGAGGCGTACCTCGCGCGTCACTTCGATGTCGATCGCGTCGAAGCCCGCGGCACGCAGCTCGTCCGCATACGCATCGAGCGAGATCGTGCCCGCAACGCAGCCGGCCCAAAGGTCGAGGCGCTGCTTCGCTTCCGGCGTTAGCTCCTCGAGCGCGATCATGTCAGCGACGGCGAATCTGCCGTCAGGCCTTAGCACGCGGAACGCTTCGCGCAGTACCGCGCCCTTGTCCGCGGCGAGATTGATGACGCAGTTCGAGATCACGACATCGACCGACGCGTCCGGCAGCGGAACGCTCTCGATCGTGCCTTTGAGGAAGGTGGCGTTGCCGAGACCGGACTTCGTCTGGTTAGCACGCGCAACAGCGAGCATCTCGTCCGTCATGTCCACGCCATAGGCGTGACCATCCGGAGCGACGCGACGCGCCGACAGCAGAACGTCGAGGCCTGCGCCTGAGCCGAGGTCAAGCACGACCTCGCCAGGACGGAGGTCCGCCAGCAGCGTCGGATTGCCGCAGCCAAGGCTCGCGCTCGCATCGAGCCCGAGGCTCGCCAGCTCGTCGGCCGCATAGCCATCCCCGCAGCCCTTCGCGTCGCAGCAGCTGTCGTCGCAACACGCCGACCCCTTCGCCATGCCCAGAGCACTCTGTGCGTACTTTGCCCGTACGAGCTGCCGTAGTTCTGTGTCGTTCATCTCGACCTCCACGCTCGTATGAATGCATGTGACACGTTGAACGACCCATTGATGTTTGTCAATGGGTAGGATAAGATCGGCCCATGAAGATTGAGGTCCTCCCGGAGCGAGAGCGAGGGGTGTGTTGCGCCGTCGAGCTCGAAGTTCCCGAGGTGCGCGCAGTGGAGATCGCCGACGTATTGAAAGCGCTCGCTGACCCAACACGCCTTCAAATGGTCCTCGCATTGCGGGCAGCGAAGGAGCCCGTCTGCATTTGCGATTTCACGGTCACCTTCGCGTTGTCACAGCCCACCTTGTCACACCACATGGCGAAACTGCGAAGGGCAGGCCTCGTCGAGGCGACGAGACGAGGGATCTGGGCCTATTACAGGCTGAAGCCGCATCTTCCCGCACACGTCCGAAGGATCGTGGATGCGCTTGCGTAAGGTGTGAGAGACGAACCCATGCTGCTGAGCTGACGACGCCGCCGGACGACTAGAATCGCGAATGGACTTGCGAGATGTGATCGGGCAGCGTCGCCTGCTCGCCAGACTTGGCGAGCGAGCGGTCCGCGGCGACGTGGCCCATGGATACGAGCTGAGCGGTCCGCGGTCGATCGGAAAGCACACGCTGGCGCTGCGGTTGGCACAGACCCTCAACTGTGCGACCGAGCCGGTGGTGCCGGGCGGGTGCGGCGTTTGCATCGCCTGCCGGAAGATCGAGCGCGGTCTGCATCCGGACGTCCGCGAAATCACCCGACTTGTCGACCAAGCGAAGCGCGACGACCGCAAGAACGTCACGATCGAACAGATCCGCGAGATGCAGCGGGATCTCGCGCTGCGGCCACTCGAGGGACGGCGGCGTGTCGTCATCATCGACGACGCTGCGGACCTGTCGGAGCATGCCGAGGTCGCGCTGCTCAAGACCCTCGAGGAGCCCCCGCCGCATGCGGTGCTCCTGCTGATCACCCCGACGCCATCGCGCCTGCTCGAGACCATCAGATCGCGCCTCCAGCCGCTGCCCTTCCGTTCCGTCGCACGCCTCGAGATCGAGCGCGCGCTCCTCGCACGGTTCGGCCAGGGCGCGTCGCGTTTCGCCGCACCCGCGGCCGGCAAGCCCGGCATCGCCTTCACCCTCGCGATGGACGAGGGAGCGCGCGTCGCACGCTCGCGATTCGAAGCCGAGTTCTACCGACTCGTCGGTAGCAAGCTGACCGAGCGCTTCGCCTGGGCCGCGGCCCTCGCGGATGAGCGCGACTCACAGAAGCGAAGCGAGCTGATCGAGACGCGCCTGGTGAATTGGAGTGAGCTCGTCCGTGACGCGGCCGTCGCAGGGACGGGCGTCGTCGACCGCGCGATGCGGCCTGATCGGACGGAGGAGAGCCGCAGGCTGGCGGCAAAGGTCACGACGCGCGACCTCGTCGAGCTCGCGCAGCGCATGGAGCGGTGGCGGCGCGACGTCGTCGAGACGACCGTCAGCGCGCGCATGCTGCTCGAGCTCTTCGTGCTGAAGCTCCCGTACGACGAGACATTTGCGGAGGCTGCCTGATGGTTACTGTCGTGGGCGCTCGTTTCATGAAGGCTGGACGCATGTACTTCTTCGATCCCGGTACGGTGAGCGATTACCGCGTGAACGACTGGATCATCGTGCGCACTGAGCTCGGCGTCGACGCCGCTCGGGTCCAGATCCTCCCCACCGACTCGCCACTCGTCCAGGTCGACCCGCCGCTCGGCACGGTCGTGCGGAAGGCGTCAGTCGCCGACGTGCTCGAGATCAACAAGCGTGAGCGGATGGACGCCGACGCCGCGTTGGCGGCGGGCGACATGGCCCGCGCCAGACGTCTGCCGATCAAGATCCTCGGCGCGGATTGGCAGTTCGACGGCTCGGCGCTCACGATCTTCTTCTCGATCGATCCGTCAGGGCGCGGTCCAGCCGACGCGGATCTCGCCGAGCTCAACGCGGCCTTCGCGGCCCACTTCGGCACACGAGTCGAGCTTCGCCGCATGGGCGCGCGCGACGAGACGAAAGTGATGACAGGGGTCGGCACGTGTGGGCGCGAGCTCTGCTGCTCGAGCTGGCTCGACAAGTTCTCGAACATCTCGATCCGCATGGCAAAGGAACAGGACCTCCCGCTGAACCAGTCGAAGCTCACCGGCGTATGCGGTCGCCTCAAGTGCTGTCTCATCTACGAGCTCGAGACGTATCAAGAGGTGAAGGGCAAACTCCCCAAGCTCGGCGAGACGTTCCATATCCCCGCGTGCGTGAGCGGATCCTGCGGCACCTCCGGTTGCGCGACGACGCAGGGCGTCAACGTCGTAAAGGAGTCGATCGTGGTCGGCCTGGTCGACGGCGGTCGCGCCGAGTACACCGCGACGGAGCTCGGCGTCACCTTCGATCCGATCCCAGTGCACACGCGCGGTGTCGGCGCATATGGTGGCGACGAGGTGCTGCGTCAGGAGCGCCCGACGCCGATCCAAGAAGGCGGAGTCAAGCGAAAGCGCCGCCGCCGAGGACGGCGTGGGGGGCGCGCCCGGGGAGCGCCGCCGACGGCCTAGTTTCGAGTCCGGCTAGCTTTTCGCGTCGCGCGCCTTGATGAGATCTCGCGTGAGCTCCGCCTGTCCAGCATGCTCGGCGGCATGCGCGACCGCATGCACGAGCAACCCATGGATGGTCCGGATCCGCGACGGCTTCGGGACCTCGTCGTCAAGACGTCCGGCTGGCATGTTGTCGATCGTTTCGACGATCTTCCGCCGCACGGTGTCCCAGCGCTCACGGATCGGCGCAAGGTCCCCACGCACAACGAACTCCTCGTCTCTGGTCCGGGTCACCTCGCCTCCGCCGACGCTGCGCACCACGTGCCGCTCGGCGGCGCCGACGGTGTGCGCAGCGAGCACCAGAAGGTTGTTGGCCCCCTTCGTATTCGGTGTCCACGACAGCTGTGTCGCGTCCAAACCCTCGGCCGCACTGAGCACCCGCTCGACCTCTTCGAGGAGGCGGTCCCGCATCTCCGCAAGTGCGGGCTTTGGGGCGGGGCTCACCGCACGCGGCTGACGACGAAGTCGGCGACTTCGCGCAGCGCTTCTCGCTCGTCACGTGACGGCAGACCGTGGAGCGCACGAAGGGCCGCGTCATGAAAGGCCAGGGCACGCGCGCGTGCGCGTTGGGGTCCGCTACTCGCGCGGATGATCCGCAGGAGGTCGATCACCTCACGCGGCGACTTACCCGGCGCGACGATCCGTCCCGGAAGCTCACCATCCTGGTCGCCGGACTCCGCCGCCGCGTAGATCATCGGCAGCGTCGCCATCCCCTCTTCGAGATCGCGTCCGACGGCCTTGCCGAACTCGGCCTCGTCCCCGACAAGATCGAGGATGTCATCGGTGATCTGGAACGCGAGACCGAGGTTCGTCCCGAACGCGCCGAGCGCAGCGACGTGCTCCGGCTCCGCCTCGGTGAGGAGCGCGGCGCCCTGGCAGCACGCCGCGTAGAGCGACGCGGTCTTGAGCTCGATGCGCTCGAGATACTCAGCCTCGGTCGGCATGGTCGGCGCTGACGTGACCTCGTTGAGCTCGCCGTCGCAGAGAGCGAACACGGTCTGCGCGACGATCGCGATCACCTCGGGCTTCGGCAGGACCGCCGCGAGCGCGTAGGCCTTCGCGAAGAGGTAGTCGCCGACGATCAGCGCGACGTCGCCGTCCCACATGGCGTTGACGGTAGGGACGTTCCGGCGAACGTCGGCGCGATCGACGATGTCGTCGTGGACGAGTGACGCGGTGTGCACGAGCTCGAGCGATTCCGCGAGGTTGAGGACCGTCTCGGGTTCATCACGCGTTCCGAAACGCGCGGAGAGAAAGACGAGCGTGGGCCGGAGGAGCTTGCCCGGACTCTGGAAAACGTGTTCGACGGCGGCCTGGAACGTCGGATGACCACCACGGCCGACCGCGCGAAGCCGGCGCTCGAGCTCTTTGAGCTCACCTTCAACAGGTGCATAGAACGCTGCAGTCGATACCGCTCCCATGGGCGCAGTCTAGGTGCGCGCGGCTGGAGTCAGCGGGCGCATCGCGAGCGAGAGCCGAGACCCGAGGTCGCAAGACAGCGGGCGCGTCGCGAACGAGAGTCGAGACCGCGCGCACCGATCGCCGTCGCCACAGGGCAGCGCGGCCGCGTTTTTTGAGAGAGCGAGCGCCCGCTGGATTCGACGGAGCGGGCCCGTTTCGAGCGAGCGGTGTGCCCGCTGTCGGAACCTACGGCTTTTTCGTGGGTCGCGGCGGCACCGTCGGTATCGGCGTGCGGCCAACCGGTGGCGGAGTCGCAAACGGATTCGGGCTCGGCGATTCAGAGGGCTTCGGAGCGAAGCCGCATATCGTCCAACTGAAGCGGCCGTAGCTGTAGGTGCCCGAGACCGCGCCCGCGGCCCACGAGTTGTAGTACGGCTGCCAATCGGCGAACGGAGCGACGAGGCGGATCCCGCACGAGGTGTAGAAGTCGGCGTCGTTCGTTTTCGGCTCAGTGCCCTCGACGTAATGCTCGGTGAAGCGGTAGCTGGCGGGGCAGTTCGGACCCGGTAGAGTGCCGGAGCCGTTGCCGCCCAGCAGCGTCGGGTTCACGCACACCACGCGATCGACGATGCCCGCCGGTTTGTCGTACCAGGTGGCAGGCAGTCCGCCAACGACCGTCTTCATGTAGTCGCGCCAGAGGATGCCCGGCCCCAGGGCGGACGAGATCCCGTGCATCTCGGAGTTGTCGGAGTTGCCCATCCAGATCGCCGTGAGGCGCTGCGGCACCCAACCGATCGCCAGCACGTCCTGCAAGTTGTCGGTGGTACCGGTCTTGAGTGCCGCGGTCCGCCCGATGTTGGTCCACGGTCCGAACACGAATGAACCCTGCGGGTTGGTGTTGTCTTTGAGGATGTCGTCCAGGATCCAGGCCTGTCGCGGATCGATGACCTGCTTTCCCTCGGGCTTGGAGTAGTCGCGCACGACCTTGCCGTTCGGATCGATGACCTTGTAGATCATCGTCGGCTCGACGCGCACGCCCAGGTTCGCGATGACCTGGTAGGCGCTCGCCATATCGATGAGACGCATCTCGCCGGCGCCGATGCCGAACGAGAGTCCGAGCTGCGAGCGGTCGAAGTCGCGATCGATCCCGAGCTGGTGCATGGTGTCGATGATCGCGTCGACACCCACGGTCCGCGTGACCTGCAGCGCGGGCAGGTTGAGGGATTCACGCAGCGCCTGACGCATCGTCACCGGTCCGTGCTGCTCCTTCGTGGCGTCCTTCGGGGCATACGCGTGACCGCTACCGTCGGGCATCGACCACTGGATGTCATACAGCCGCGTCGACGCGGTCATCCCCGCCTTGAGCATGCCGGTGAGATAGGTGAACAGCTTGAACGTCGAGCCTGGCTGGCGGTACGCGATGCCGGCGTGGTCGTAGTCGCCCTGCATCTTCGGCGTATTGCCGTAATAGTCGTAGCTGCCGACGTACGCGAGGATCTCGCCGGTCGTCGGATCCATGGTGATGAGGGCCGCGTTGTTCACGTTGAAGCTCTTGAGGGCATCGACGTGATCCCGGACCTCCTTCTCGGCGAGCTGCTGCATGTTCCAGTCGAGCGTCGTGAACACGGTGTATCCACCGCGATACGCGGCCTTTTCGCCCAGCTCTCGGATGAGCTGCTCGCGCACACGGAACGTGAAGTGCGCCGCGTACAACGATGTCGACGCTTGCTTCACCACGATCGGCTCTGCCTTCGCGGCCTCAGCTTCGCTCAGGGTGATGTAGTTGGTGTCGACCATGGCGTCGAGCACCTGCGCGCGGCGCGCCCGCGCCGCGTCCGGGTTCTGCACTGGGTCGTAGTCCGACGGTCGCTGCGGGAGGCCCGCAAGCATCGCCATCTGCCCGAGCGTCAGCTTCGTGAGGTCGGCTTGATCAAAGTAGGTCTTCGCCGCGGCCTCGATGCCGTATGCCTGATTCCCGTAGTAGATCTGGTTCAGGTACATCTCAAGGATCTGCTTCTTGCTGAACGTGCGCGTGGCCTCGAGCGCGAGGATCGCTTCTTTGATCTTCCGCGTGAACGTCGGCTCGTCGCCGAGCAGGCGCGTCTTGATCAGCTGTTGCGTGATCGTCGAGCCGCCCTGCGAGATGGTCCCGCTCGACGCGTTGGCGTTCATCGCGCGAACGATGCCGCCGATGTCGACGCCCGGATTGCTCCAGAACGACTTGTCCTCGATGGCGATCGTCGCGTTTTGCATCTGCTGCGGGACGGCGTCGAGTCCGACCAGCTCGCGACGCTCGTCTTCGAGCGTGTAAAGGAGATGCTCTCCCGAGCGGTCGTAGATCTTGGTCGTCAGCGGGATCGGGATGGTCGCGAGGTCATGCGCGGCCGGCAGGTCCGCTGCGAAATAGCCGAACACCGCCGCCGCAGCGACGCCACCCATCGCGAGCATCGCCAGGAAGAACGCGCTGATCCCACCGGCCAGCGGGCCGAGCCGTTGTCCGGCTCCTGGGCGACGGGAAAGACGCCCGCCCTTCCGCTGAGGGAAGCGGTACGAGCGATAAGAGCGTCCCAGGGTGGACTGACCATGGACTGCCATGCGCTGGATGTAACGAATGCACGCCTCATGCCATTAGCAGGGCGGTCGCTCACCGCCTGCTCGGCAGCACCACACTCAAGCGTCTGAGCAGCGTTGCCAGGGGCGAACGGGGCGGGTTTGCCAACGCCTCACGCAGCTCGCGCTGGACCGACCGCGCGTCGCCCTCCCAGGTTTCAATGAGTCTGCGGTCGTCGTCGCGGATCGAGTTCGCTGGTCCGCGACGTTCCATCGCCGCCTCGGTGTCGGAGATCCGCGAGTACAGATCGGCGAGCGAGCCGGAGGCGGCGCCAAGCCCGGTCTCGATCGTCGCTCGGTGACGCGTGAACTCGCCGTTCTCGAGCACGACGGCCCGCTTTGTCTGATCGAACATCGATGTCAGCTCGAGATTCGCCGCCAGCTCGCGATCGAGGTCCGCGACCGCGCGCTCGAGCCGAAGTCGTTGCTCGGGGTCGGGCCTCCGGAACAGCCGAGTGACGAACGTCACGGTCCGATGCTCCCACAGCCTGAGGGAGCTCGACACACACAACGACTGTATCCATTTGATACATCTCATGTATATTCGAGAGACGATGCCCGGTCCGTTTGGGCGCGTGAGCGCTCCCCCACCTCACTTTCCCGTGGGTGGGCCGGTGCCGGCCCGCGACCTCGTCGGCCGCGAGACGTACATGCGGCGCCTGGTCGAGCGTCTAAGCGATGGCAACCACGTCCTCGTTGCCGGGCCGCGCCGCATCGGAAAGACATCGATCATCCTCGAGGTCCTACGGCGCCTTCGACGGCGCGGCGCGCTTATCGGTTACGTCGACTGCCTCGGCGCGACGGACATCCGCGGACTCGGCGAGCGGCTCGTCGATGCGGTGCTCGAGAACGTCTCGGGGGTCGAGCGAAGCTTCGAGCAGGCGAAGGCCATCGCGGCGGGCATGCGCCCTTCGGTCAAGGTCAAGTACGAGCACATCGAGCTCGCGCTCCAGCTCGCGCGGGAGACCAACGCGCAGCGATTCTTCGAGGGCGCGCTCGATCTCCCACGGACGCTCGCGGCGCGCACCGGCAAACGCGTCGTCGTGGCGTTCGATGAGTTCCAAGCCGCGGGCCGTCTGGGCCCGCGCGTCTTCGACGTCATGCGAACGCGGTTTCAGGCGCAGAAAGGGGTCGCGTACGCGTTCCTCGGGTCGGAGGAAGGCATCCTCGAGCAGCTCTTCAGTGAGAAGGGTCGCGCCTTCTACCGGTTCGCCGTCCCGATCGATCTCGCCGAAGCCGGCGGTCACCGCTTCGGGATCGCCCCCGATGACTGGCTCACGTACCTGCGCGACAAGTTCGCCGAGAAGAAGATCGCGATCGACGACACGAGCGTGGACCGGTTGCTCGACGCCACCGGCGGGCATCCGCAGGACACGATGCAGGTGTGTGCCGCGCTGTACTACCTCATGCGCGACGCCGCGCAGCGCGTCGTCACCGCGGACCTCCTCGCTATCGCCTACGAGCAAGCGCTCCGCGAGCTCGAGCGGCCGTTCGCGCTGCACTGGTCCGAGCTTGGGAAGCAGAAGTACCTCCAACTCGTGGCCACGCGCGTCGCGCAGGGCGCCGTCTTGTTCGCATCGGAAACGACACCCGCGGTGCCGCGGCCTGAGGTGCTGCGCGCGCTCGAGTCCCTGTCCGCCCGCGGACTCGTGACGCGGCTCGGTCGCGGGCGCTACGAGTTCGTCGAGCCGATGTTCGGCGAGTACGTCCGTCGTGTCGCGGGCAACGAAGCAGGTATCGTTCCGAAACGTTGATGGCACCGACACTCGAGCTACGCAAAGGCGCCCAGGTGCTGTACAGAAGTCCGCTGGAAGACGGTTGGCAAACGGGTGAACTTGTCCACGCCTCGGCGACCGGCGAGGAGTGGCTCGTCAAGAATCGCTTCGGTCAGTACTGGGTGCCGGTGACCCGGCTGCGACCCGCAACGGAGCCGCAGCCGGACCACTAGGCGCTAGACCGTCGTTGCGGCGCGACCGCCGATCGCCCGCCAGATCAACAGCACGATGATCGAGCCGATGATCGAGCCGATGAGACCGGCAGCCGAGACCTCGAGCGTGCCGCCGAACAGCAGGGCTGCCAGCGTCCCGCCGACGAGGGACCCGACGATCCCCAGGACCATGGTCCCGAGCCAGCCCATGGGGTCCGGGCCGGGCACCAGCGCGCGAGCGATGAAGCCCGCGACCAGCCCGATGAGCAGGAATGCGATAAGGCCCATGCGATCACCTCCACGAATGTGTAGGAGACGCAGGGTGCATGAGCCGTGCCGTGGGCTTTTCTGTACCCCCGAGGCGGATCGAACGCCTGTCTACGGCTTCGGAGGCCGCCGCTCTATCCACTGAGCTACGGGGGCGAACAGGTGAAGTGTACCTACGCTAGCGTGACCGCCGATGTCCGAACGCGACAAGGAACTCTCGCTCGTCCAGCATCTGGGCGAGCTCCGCGACCGGTTGATGGTGGCCTCGATCGCGGTGATCGCGACGACGGCGATCTCGTTCTTCTTCGCGACGGACATCATCAAGATCCTGCTCGTGCCCGCGGGCGTCGACCATCTCATCGCGCTGAGCCCGACCGAGAACTTCACGACCTACATGCGTGTGGCCCTGTTCAGCGGTATCGCCCTTTCGATGCCGGTCATCCTCTTCGAGATCTACGCGTATATCGATCCTGCGCTGCACCCGAACGAGCGGCGCTTCGCACTGACCGCCGGGCCGTTCGTCCTCCTGCTGTTCGTAGCGGGAATGCTCTTCTGTTACTTCGGGCTGCTCCCGAGCTCATTGAAGTTCCTCGTCAGCTTCGGCAGCCCGGTCATCGAGAATCAGCTGCGCGCCTCCGAGTACCTCTCCTTCGTCACGACATTCATCCTGGGCATGGGCGTCGTTTTCGAGGTGCCGGTGCTTATCTTCGCCCTGGTACGCGTCCATGTCCTGAGCCGCGCGTGGCTCGCGCGGCAGCGGCGCTACGTGATCGTGCTCGTGCTGATCGTGGGCGCGATCATTACTCCGACCCCGGACCCGTTCAATCAGCTGCTGGTCGCGGTCCCGATGTACCTGCTGTTCGAGATGGGTCTCTTCCTCGCGCGGTTCGCCGGCGGAGGTCCTCGAGCCGCATCTTGAGCGCGGCCTCCGCGCCGAGCTCGGTCGGCACGTAGTAGCGACGATCCCGCAACGACTCGGGCAGATAGCTCGTGTCGGGCGCGACGTGATCCTCGTAGTCGTGCGCGTACTTGTAATCCTTGCCGTAGCCAAGCCTCGCCATGAGCGGCGTCGGCGCATTGCGCAGGTGCAGGGGCACGGGATCGGCGCGCGTCTCGGCGAGGTCCTTTTGGAGCTCACCGAGTCCGCGCTTCAGCGAATCGGACTTCGGCGCGAGCGCGAGGTACACCGCCGCCTCTGCGAGCGGGAAGTACCCCTCCGGAAAACCGATGAGGTGCGTCGCCTGCTGCGCGGCCGATGCGATCACGAGGGCCTGTGGATCGGCGAGGCCGATGTCCTCGCCGGCGAGGATCACGATGCGGCGGGCGATGAACATCGGATCCTCGCCGGCGTCGATCATGCGCATCAGCCAGTAGAGAGCGGCATCGGGATCGGAGCCGCGAACGCTCTTGATGAACGCGCTGATCGTGTCGTAATGCTGGTCGCCGGCCCGGTCGTAGAGGAGGCTCCGGCGCTGAAGGGCCTCGCGGATCTCCGTTAGTCCGATCGTCCGCCGGCCATCGGCACCAGCGGCGGTCGCATCAGCCGCGAGCTCCAGCGCATTGAGCGCGACGCGAGCGTCGCCATTCGAGACGGCGACGAGGGCGTTCTCCGCGCCGTCCGCGAGCGAGACCCCGCCGGCGAGGCCGCGCTGGTCGGCCATGGCGCGCCGCACGATCGTGCGCACGTCATCTTCGGAGAGCGGCTGCAGTGTGTAGACGCGCGACCGCGACAGGAGCGCGGAGTTCACTTCGAAGGACGGGTTCTCGGTCGTGGCGCCCAGCAGGATCACGTCGCCGTTCTCGACATAGGGCAGCACGACGTCCTGCTGCGCCTTGTTGAAGCGATGGATCTCGTCGATGAACAGCACGCTGCGTTGGCCGGTGAGCTGATGCAGCTTGCGCGATTCGTCGATGAGCTTGCGCAGCTCGGCGACCCCGCTCGAGACCGCGGAGATCGCGACGAATCGCGCCTTCGCTTTCTTGGCGGCGATCGCCGCGAGGGTCGTCTTTCCGGTGCCCGGTGGGCCCCACAGGATCATCGACGGCAGCTGGCCCGCGTCGATCGCTTTGCGAAGTACGCGGCCCTCACCGACGAGGTGCGGCTGGCCAACGAATTCAGCGAGGTCGCGTGGGCGCATGCGCGCCGCGAGCGGTTGGGCGGAGGCCATCAGCCGATTCTGACACCGGGACGCCCTCCCCCTGGGGCTACGATGCGGCCGTGAACGAAGAGAGCCGCAGGAACGTCATCGGCCGACTGCGCTCGTGACACTCCTCTACGCGATCGGCGTGGGTGCGCTGACGAACGTCGCCGTCGCGACCCTTGGCCGCGTCCTGCGTCTGCTGAACGTTCGATTCGACCCAAGCGGCGAGTCGCTCGTGATCGGCGTCGCAGCCGCGGTCATCGTCGCGACTCTCGGCCTCGGCGCGCGGCGCGAGCTCATTCGCATCGCGCTGCTCGGTCTCGCGGTACACGCGTCGCTCGTGATCAATCGATTCCTCGGCGTAGCGTTCACTGGACGAACGCCGGACGACGGCTCCCGCGACGCGTTCATCTTCACGCCCCTCGCACTCGGACTGCTCGCGGCGGGACTCGTCCTCGGCATCGCCGTCGGCCTGATCGCCCGCGGCTTCCGGCCGCGGCTGCCGTGGCGACCGCCCGAGCGTCTCGTGCGTGCCGCGGGATTCGCGTTCGTCGTCGGCGCAATCGCCGGCGTCGTGTGGCCCGGACCGTTCATCGCGGAGGTCCTCGGCGGCGCGGACCTCGTGACCGCCGTGGTGTCCATTCCGCTGATCCTCGCCGCTCCGCTGGCCGGCGGTGCCTACGCATCGCGTGCCGGCGTCGATTACCGTCGGGTCGCGATCCTCGGCACGTACATGACGCTTCCGATCCTCGTCGCGCTCGTCGCCGGCACCGTCGCCAACGTCGGCCGCTTGAGCGACCCGCGCTTTGACCCGGTCGCCGGTCTGCTACGCGGCACCATCGCGCTGTCCTGGTTCCTCGTCGCGATGCGCCTCGCCGGATGGCCTCTGGGTGCCGCATTCGCTCAGGGCTTCCTCGCCCCCGAAGTCTCGACGCGTGCGGAGCAGGCCCCCTAGCCGACACTTCAACGTTTCTTTAAGATACGAGTCGGCAGTCATCATTAGCGTCCGTGAAGGGGAGCGATGCTCAGCCAGTCGTACCTCCGCGAGCTCAAGGCGTTCCACCGCGCGCTCGGCGATGTCACGCGCCTCCGCGTGGTGCAGATCCTCGCGACCGAAGGTGAATTCCCGGTCTCGGAGCTCGTGCGGCGCCTGCGGATAAGCGCGCCGCTCATGTCCTGGCATCTTCGCCGGCTGACGCATGCGGGCATCGTCCGCACCGAGCGGGTCGGCCGCGAGGTACGTTGCTCGTTCGACCGCGAACGCTACTCCGAGCTCCAGGAGCGCAGTTTCCGAGCGCTTGTGAATCGGTCGCCGTTGTGAGCATCGTTCCGCGCCGCCTGGCGGGCACGCTCCGCGGAGGCCTGGCCCCGGTCGCCCGCGGCCTCCACGGGATCGGCATCAGTGCGAACGCGGTCACCGTTCTGGGCTTCTTCCTCACGGTCGTTGGAGCAGCGCTCGTTGCGACGGCGCAGCCGGCGGTCGGATTGGTCGTGCTGCTCCTCGGATCGCTCTCGGACACGCTCGACGGGCAGATCGCGCGCGCGGCGGGCGGCGGGACCCGTCTCGGCTCCTTCCTCGACTCGACGCTCGACCGTCTCTCCGACGCAGCGCTCGCGATCGCTGCCATCCAACTAGGCGCGTCATCGTTTGACCCGTATTTCCAGACATTCGGCTCTGGAGCGATCCTGTTCTGGGGCGGCCTGCTTCTGCTTGTCGCGTCGTTCCTTGTCCCGTACATCCGCGCGAAGGCGGAATCGCTTGGTGAGAGCGCGAGCGTCGGCATCGCTCCTCGCGAGGCCCGGATCGCCCTCTACCTCGTCGGTGTGGCGGCCTGGGCCGTCACCGGACTCTCCTCGCTCTTCGCGGTGGCGGTCGCCGTCACCGCGTTCCTCGCGACCATCACGGTCATCCAGCGGATCGCCCACGTGACGAACGCGCTGAATGAAAAGAAAGGTTGAAGTAACAAATATGGCAGCGAAGAAACGAACGGCCGCCAATCGTGGCCGCCGGATCCGGGTCGCGATCATCGGCGTCGGCAACTGCGCGAGCTCACTCGTCCAGGGCGTGCACTACTACCGGAACGCGAAAGCCGGGGATCCGATCCCCGGGATCATGCATGTCGATCTCGGTGGCTACCACATCCGCGACGTCGAGTTCGTCGCCGCGTTCGATGTCGACAAGAACAAGGTCGGCAAGGACCTCGCCGACGCGATCTACGCGAAACCCAACAACACCTATCGCTTTGCGGACGTGCCGAAGACCGGCGTGAAGGTGAGCCGCGGGATGACGCACGACGGCATCGGGAAGTACCTCTCCAAGGTCATCACGAAGGCCCCCGGCGAGACGGCGGACATCGTGAAGATCCTCCGAGACACCAAGACCGACGTCGTCGTGTCCTACCTGCCGGTCGGCAGCGAGGAAGCAACGAAGTGGTACGTCGAGCAGGTCCTCGAAGCTGGCTGCGCCTTCATCAACTGCATCCCGGTGTTCATCGCCCGCGAGCCGTACTGGCAGAAGCGGTTCGCGGCGAAGGGTCTGCCGATCATCGGCGACGACATCAAGTCGCAGGTCGGCGCCACGATCACGCACCGCGTCCTCACGCGGCTCTTCATGGACCGCGGCGTACGACTCGATCGCACCTACCAGCTGAACTTCGGCGGCAACACCGACTTCCTGAACATGCTCGAGCGCGAACGCCTCGAGTCGAAGAAGATCAGCAAGACGAACGCGGTCACGAGCATGCTCGACTACCCTCTGGATCCGGATGACGTCCACGTCGGCCCGTCCGACTACGTGCCGTGGCTGCTCGATCGGAAGTGGTGCTATATCCGCATGGAGGGCACCACGTTCGGTGACGTGCCGCTGAATGTCGAGGTCAAGCTCGAGGTATGGGACTCGCCGAACAGCGCCGGCGTCGTCATCGACGCTATCCGTTGCTGCAAGCTGGCACTCGACCGTGGCCTGGGCGGCACGATCGTGGCTCCCTCGGCGTACTTCATGAAGTCGCCACCGCGTCAGATCCACGACGACGAGGCGCGCGAGGGCGTGGAGGCTTACATCAAGGGCACTGATCAGACGACGCTCGCAGGCAAAGCCTAGTGCGGCTGCGCTTCCCCTTCGATGCCCTCTACTGGTCGTGGCGCGTCGCAGCCGCACTGGTGCAGCGCCTCCCGGCCAGGCTCGTCTACATCGGAGCCGTAGCCGGCGGCGAATTCGCATATCTCGTTTGGCGGCGCAGACGCGAGATCACGAAGAGCAATTTCGCGATCGTGCTCGGGCGACCCGCCAAAGACCCGGAGGTGGCGCGCGTCGCGCGACGTGCGTTCCGTAACTTCGGGAAGTACCTCACCGAGATCATGCGATTTCCCTCGATGGGTCGCGCCGAGCTGCGAGATCTGGTCACGATCGATCCAGTCTCCCTCGCGCATCTGCAGAGCGCGCGGAACAAAGGCCGCGGGATCATCTTCGTCTCCGCGCACTTCGGGAACTTCGAGCTCGGCGGCGCGCGCATCGCTCAGGAGATCCCGCTTACCGTCGTCGCCGACGAGCTCGAGAACACGCGCCTGATGGATTTCCTCGTCGCGAATCGCGAGCACAAGAACGTGGTGATCCTTCCACCCGAGGGCGCGACGCGCCGCGTGCTCGCCGCGCTGCGCCGAAACGAGATGGTCGGTTTCATGATGGATCTCGGCCCCCGCGCGCACGAGCTCGCCAACGTGGAGGCCACGTTCTTCGGCGTCCGCACCGCCTTCCCGACGATCGCCGCGGCGCTGGCCCGCGTCTCGGGCGCGCCGATCATCGTCGCGGCCGTCACGCGCGACCGCGACAACTCCTTCAAAGGAGTGGCGCTCACGCCGATATTCGTCGAGCGGACCAAAGAGGCTGCCACCGACCTCGAGCGCGCGACGCAGGCGATCGTTCATGCGCTCGAAGGCCTGATGCGACCCGAGCCCGACCAGTGGTACATCTTCCGTCCGATGTGGCCGGCGTCCTTGGACGCGGCGACGTAGCGATGCTCTCGGGAGCGCTCTCCCGCGGAGCGGAGCGCACCCTGCCTCACCTGCCACGGGCGCTCAGGGGCCCGCTCGCGGAGGTCGTTGGAACGCTCGCCTATCTCGCCGCGCCCGGCGCACGACGAGCCGTCCACGCGAACCTCGCCGTGATCGCACCGGAGCGGAACACCAGCGGCGTCGTGCGGCGCGTCTTCGTCGAGCAGACGCGGAATTACTTCGAGATCTTCTCCATCCCGCGGCTCGATCCGAAAACGCTCCTCGCCGACGTGCGGACCGATGGCTGGGAGCACGTCGCCCACGCCTACGAGCGGGGGAAGGGCGTGATCCTGGCGAGCGCGCACCTCGGGCCCGTGTCCTTCGTGGGCCAGATGGTGCTCGCGCACGGCTATCCGGTGGCACTTCCGGTCGAGATCGCGACGTCCGAATTCCAGCGCTCCGTCAATCGCGCGCGGGGCAGCGCCGGCCTACAGCTCATCAACACCGATTCGGCGCTCGGCATCTTCCGCTTCCTGCGCGAAGGCAAGGTGCTCGGCATCCTCGCGGACCGCGCGGTCACCGGCGTCGGAGAAAAGGTCGAGTTCTTTGGGCGTGAAGCGCTTCTGCCGTCGGCCGCGGTGGTGCTCTCGCTCCGCACCGGCGCGCCGCTCGTGCCGTCGTTCGCCGGACGGCGCGACGGGGTGCTCACGGCTTCATTCGAGCCACCACTCGAGATCCCGAACACCGGCGACCGCGACGCCGACGTGCGCGAAGGCGTGCAACGGTTCGCGCGAGTGCTCGAGCGCTACGTGCGGAGCGCACCGGAGCAGTGGACCGTCTTCGAGGACTTCTGGCATGGGCCGCGCTGACCTCCAGCTCCACTCGGACCTCGGCGATGGGCTGGCGTCGCCCGAAGCGATCCTCGACGCGGCGGAGCGCGTGGGCCTGGACGTCATCGCGCTCACCGATCACGACGACATCCGCGGCGCGTTCCTGCTGCGCGACATCGCGGCGCGCCGCTCGAGCCCGGTCGAGATCGTCCCAGGCGTCGAGGTGACGACGCGCTCGGGTCACCTGCTCGCGCTCTGGGTCGAGGAGGAGATCCCGATGTTCGCCGCGCTCGCCGCCACCGTGTCGGGCATCCACCTCGCCGGCGGTGTCGCGATCGTGCCGCACCCCCTCTCGTATCTCACGTTCTCGGTGGGCGAGGGCGCGCTGCGCGCGCTCGCCGCCGCGGCGGACCCGCTGGTCCACGTCGACGGCATCGAGACGCGCAATCCGTCATACGCGGGGCGAGTGCGTGGGACGCGCGCGACCTGGCTCAACGCGACGGTGCTGCACGTCGCGGAGACGGGCTCGAGCGACGCGCATCACGCCAAGCTTGTCGGCACGACGTGGACCGATTTCGATGGTGAGGACGGCGCTGCGCTCCGCCGCGCGATCGCGAGTCGCACCACGCGACCAGACGGACGACACTGGACGCTCGGCGAGCACCTCGATGGCGTCGCGCGTCAGCAATGGCGCTCGATGGTGCGCGATCCGATGAAACGGGCGACGCGACGCATGAGGAAGAAGAAATGAAGACCTCGATCGCATGAAGATCGGCATCGTCTCGCCCTACGCGTATCCGCGCCCGGGAGGCGCGAATGCGCACATCCGCGAAACCTACGAGCGCCTGCGCGACGTGGGCCATGAGGTGCGGATCATCACCGCGCCATGGGGCGACGACCCGCCGGCCCGCGACGTGATCCAGGTCGGTCAGGCGATCGCCGTGCCGTTCAACGGGAGCATCGGTCGCGTGACCTTATCGCTGCGTCTCGAGTGGCTCGTGTCGCGGATGCTCGAGCGCGAGAAGTTCGACGTGATCCACCATCACGAGCCGTTCGTTCCGTTCCTATCGTTCCAGATCCTCGACTCCGCGAAGTGCCCCCACGTCGCGACCTTCCACGCCTTCGGTGGGTTCTCCGTCTCGTACTGGGCCGGCCGCATCGCGCTCGATCGCTACATGAACAAGCTCGACGCCAAGATCTGCGTCTCGAGCGCCGCGCGGCACTTCATCTCGGCGTACTTCCCGGGCGACTACAAGATCATCCCCAACGGCGTCGACGTCGAGTTCTACGCGAATGCGCGGCCGTTCCCGGAATTCAAGGACGGCAAGACGAACATCCTCTTCGTCGGGCGGCTCGAGCCGCGCAAGGGCGCGATGTACCTGCTCCAGGCGTACGCGAAGCTGAAGCCGAAGTACCCGGGTACGCGCCTCATCATCTGCAACTGGGGCCCGCAGCTCGGAAAGCTACGGCGGTTCGTCCACGACAACCGCCTGCAGGATGTGCTCTTCGCCGGCCGCGTCGACGACATCGACAAGGCGCGCTTCTACAAGACCGCCGACATCTTCTGCGCGCCGTCCACCGGTCAGGAGTCCTTCGGCATCGTGCTGCTCGAGGCCATGGCCGCGGGCCTCCCGGTGGTCGCGAGCGACATCCATGGCTACAAGCGTGTCGTACAGCGAAATGTCTCGGGCCTCCTGGTCGAGCCAAAAGACTCCGACGGCATCGCGGCGGCGCTCGAGCGGCTCATCTGCGAGCCCGCGCTGCGCGTACGACTTGGCGAGGCCGGCGCGCGGCGCGCCCCCGATTTCGACTGGTCGCATGTCACCGCGCAGCTCGTCGGCGTCTACGAGGAGGTCATCGGGAAGCGCCGGGCCATGGTCTAGAGTTGCGCGCCAAGGGGGTGGATGCCGTGCTTCGTTCGAGAATCGCGCCCATTCTTGTACTCGCCCTCATTCTCGCCGCCTGCTCGCAAGCGGCGAAGCCCACTGCGACGCCTACGGCGTCGGTGGCGGGCGGCGAAAAGCCCATTTCCGGTGGCACGCTCACGTTCATCGTGAACGCGGAGCCGCCGTCGTTCGACGGACATCGTGAGACGACGTTCGCACTCTTGCATCCGATCGCGCCGCACTACAGCCTGCTCTACAAGTTCGACCCGAACGACCTCACCAAGGTGATCCCGGACGTCGCGGCAGAAATGCCGGCCGTCTCCGCCGACAAGACGACCGTCACGGTGAAGCTGCGCCAGGACGTCAAATTCCACGACGGTACGGGCATGACGTCGGAGGACGTCAAGGCCACGTACGACAAGATCATCTTCCCGCCGACGGGCGTGCTTTCACCGCGCGCGGGAGCGTACGCGGTCGTGTCCGCGGTGAACGCGACGGACAAGTACACCGTCGAGTTCAAGCTGAAGTACCCCTCGGCGTCGTTCCTGACGAATCTCGCCTCGCCGTGGAACTTCATCTACAGCGCCGCGAAGCTCAAGGCCGACATCCATTTCTACGAGAAGAACATCATGGGGACCGGCCCCTTTGTCTATGACGGCAACACCAAGGGCCAGGACTGGCGGGGCAAGAAGAACCCCGACTACTTCGGCAAGGACAAGGACGGGAACAAGCTCCCGTACCTTGACGCCTACAAGGCGCTGATCATCACCGACGCCAATGCCGAAGTCACTGCGATCCGCAGCAAGCAGGCGATGATCGAGTTCCGCGGCTTCACGCCGTCACAGCGCGATGACCTGTCGCGCTCGCTGCCGAACGACCTCGCGATCCAGGAGGCACCGTGGATCTGCGTGAACTATGTCGTCCCGAACTCGACCAAGAAGCCCTTCGACGACCCGCGCGTGCGCCGCGCGCTCACGCTCGCCGTTGACCGGTGGGGCGGTGGCGAAGCCCTCTCCAAGACGACCATCGTGAAAGACGTCGGCGGGCTCATGCGCCCGAAGGGTCCATTCGCGATGAGCGACGCCGATCTCGCGAAGATCGCCGGCTTCGGGAAGGATGCGGCGGCGAACAAGGCCGCCGCCAAGAAGCTGCTCACCGATGCCGGCGTGCCGAACCTCTCGTTCAAGTTCCTCAATCGCAACATCCAGACGCCGTACGAGCCGGTCGCCGTCTACCTCATCGACCAGTGGAAGCAGGTCGGCATCACCGCGACGCACGACGTCAAGGAGACCTCCGCATATCAGGCCGACCTGCGCGCCGGGACCTTCGAGGTCGCGCTGGACTTCAACTGCGATTTCCTCGACGAGCCGGACCTGCAGCTCGCCAAGTTCTGGTCGGCCAGCAAGGCAGGCAAGGGTCTGAACTTCGCGTTCTACGACGACACCAAGCTCGACGGGATGATCGACGCGCAGAGCCGCGAGACCGATCCGGCCAAGCGCCTCGCCCTCGTCGGCGACATCGAGCGCTACGCGATGGACGAGATGGCCTACCAGTATCCGGTGCTCTGGTGGTACCGGATCATTCCGTACCTGAGCGTCGTGCGCGGTTGGAAGATCGGTTCGAACCACTACACGAACCAGGACCTGACCACCGTCTGGCTGGCGAAGAAATAGACGAACTAGCGCACTAGCAGGGGCCGCCCGACACTAGCGCCGATGAGGCGCTACATCGTCGGGCGGCTCCTGTTGATGATCCCCACGCTCATCGGCGTTGCGATCCTCACGTTCGTGATCATGCGTGCCGTTCCCGGCGACATCGTCGCGCTGCGCTACGCCGGATCGAGCGTGCCGCAGGAGGTCATTGATCAGGAGCGCCACATCCTCGGCCTCGACAAGCCGATGTGGGCGCAGTTCGTGGATTGGATGACTTCGATCTCGCACCTCGATCTCGGGCAGTCGCTGTGGACCGGACATTCGGTCATAGAGGAATTGCAGGTCCGCATGCCGCTGTCGATCGAGCTCGCGGTGCTCGCGACGCTCTTCGCGGTCGCGCTCGCGATCCCCCTCGGCGTGGTCGCGGCGGTGAAGCAGGACAGCTGGGTCGATTACGCGATCCGCGTGTTCAGCATCGGCGGCCTCGCGATGCCCAGCTTCTGGATCGGCATCATGATGGTGCTGATCACCCTCACGCTGTGGGGCTGGGCGCCGCCGGTGGTCTTTACGCCGCTGTTCGACGATCCGGTCGCGAATCTCGCCGGACTCATCCTGCCTGCCGTCGCCGTCGGCTACCGGTACTCGGCGGTGTCGATGCGCATGACGCGCTCGACAGTGCTCGAGGTCCTGCGCGAGGACTACGTGCGGACCGCCCGTGCGAAGGGGCTGCGCGAGACGATCGTCGTCGTCCGGCACGCGCTGCGGAACGCCCTGCTGCCGGTCGTGACGGTAGTGAGTCTCGAGTTCGCGTTTCTCATCGGCGGTCTGGTCGTAACGGAGCAGGTCTTCAACCTCAACGGGATCGGCAAGCTGCTGGTCGACGCGGTCGCCCATCGCGATTACCCGCTCATCCAGGCGTTGGTCTTGCTGCTCGCGTCGGTGTTCGTGCTGGTGAACTTCGTGGTCGACCTCGTGTACGTGGTGCTGGACCCACGGATCAGGTACTCGTAGATGGTCGAGGCCGGACCCCGAATCGCTGCCGAGCGCACCTCGTCCGCGGAGGACATCGCGAAGCGCCGGTACCTCGAGTCGACCGGCCGTCGGCGCTTCGTGCGCTTCTGGGTCGACTTCGTCAAACGGCGCCCCCTCGGCACCGCAGGCGCTGTGCTCATCATCGTGATGCTCCTCGCGGCGGCGTTCGCCAACGTCATCGCGCCATACGACCCGACGGCGATCAACTTCCCGGACCTGCTCAAACCGCCATCGCCCGAGCATCTGCTCGGCGCCGACAACTTCGGCCGCGACGTCTTCTCGCGCGTCGTCTTCGGCTCGCGGACCGCGTTGCTCGTGGGGTTCAGCGCCTCGCTCGTCGGATGCACCCTGGGCCTGATCCTCGGCGTGGTCGGGGCCTACCTCGGGGGGCGCACCGATCAGATCATCCAGCGGCTTATGGACGTTCTGCTGTCCTTCCCGCTCATCGTCATCGCCATCGCCGTGGTCGCGGCGCTCGGAACGGGTGAGGACAAGATCATGAACGTCATCGCCGCGATCACGGTCCCGATCGTCCCGCGCGTCGCGCGCGTCGTGCGTTCGAGCGCGCTCAGCATCGTGCAGATGCCGTATATCGAGGCGACTCGATCGGTCGGAGCGGGCCCGATCCGCGTCATGTTCCGGCACGTCGCTCCCAACGTCTTCGCCCCATACCTGATCATGCTGACCGCGTTCCTCGGTCAGGCGATCCTCCTGGAGGCATCGCTGTCGTTCCTGGGCCTCGGCGTGTTCGAGCCGACGCCGTCATGGGGACTGATGCTTCGCGGTGCGGGCATGCAGTTCCTCGAGCGGGCGCCGTGGCTCGCCATCGCACCCGGGGTCGCCAT
>VBFY01000010.1 GCA_005889405.1 Chloroflexota bacterium
TCGACGAAGAAGTCCGACTGGAAGAAATACAGCCGGGAGATGCGGCTCGCGCGCTCGCGCTAGGCCTTCGCCAGCTTCGCGAACGAGGCCATGAGCTTCTTCACGCCCTTGTCCGGGAACGCCACGGTGACCTCCTCGTCATCGCTGCGCACCTGGCTCGAGACGACGACGCCGGCCCCGAGCGACGGGTGCCGTACGTGGTCGCCCGCGCGGAACTTCGTGTCGCCGGCCGCGGTCCGCCTTCGTGGCGCTTCCGCGCGCCCGGTCCACGAGCCCGACAGGCCGGCGAGCGCGGCATCGCGCCGCGCGGCCTTGCGCTCTTCGTAGCGTTCGCGGTCGCGGTCCCAGTCGAGGTCGGCCCACACATCGCGCTCCTCCGTCTCGACCTTGCCGCGGTGCTCGATGCCGTCCGTCGGAAGCTCGAGCAGGAAACGCGACGGCGGATTCTCGTTGGTCCGCCCGAACAGCATCCGCCGGCGCGCGAAGGTGAGGTACGCGCGGTCCTTCGCACGTGTGATCCCGACGTAGGCGAGACGGCGCTCCTCCTCGATCCGCTTCTCATCGTCGAGCGAGCGCGCGTGTGGGAACACACCATCCTCCATTCCCGTCAGGAAGACGATGGGGAACTCGAGGCCTTTCACCGCGTGCAGCGTGATGAGCGTCGCGACGGGCTTGGACTCGGCGAATTCGTCCTGATCCGAGACGAGCGCGACCTGCTCGAGGAACGCGGGCAGCTGCTCCTCCTGCGGGAGCGCCAGGAATTCCTCAGCGAGGCTGCGAAGCTCGAGCACGTTGGCGTGCCGCTCCTCCCCCTCCTCGGTACCGTCCTTCAGATACGTGGCGTAGCCCGTGGCGTCAATGACTTCATCGAGCAGATCGGGCAGCTGGCGTTTTGACGCCTCGTCGCGGAGCTTCACGACCAGCCGTCCGAATGCCGTGAGCGCGGTCTGCTGGCGCCTGGGGATGTCTGCGATCTCCTCGGCGCGGAGCAGCGCGTCCGTCGGCGTCAGCTCGTTCGTGCGCGCGAAGGCCATGAGACGCGCGCGCGTCTTGTCGCCGATGCCACGCGGAGGAGTGTTGATCACGCGAGCCAGAGCGACGCTATCGAGCGGGTTACGGATGATGCGGAAGTACGCCAGGGTGTCCTTCACCTCGCGCCGTTGATAGAAGGACACGCCGCCGACGACCTGATAGGCGAGTCCGAAGGAACGGAACACGTCCTCGATCGCGCGTGACTGCGCGTTCGTCCGATAGAGCACCGCGACGTCGCGGTTGTTCTTCACTTCACCCAGGCGCTGCAGCCGCTCGATCTCGCGAGCGATCGCCTCGGCCTCGTGGTGCTCGTCATATGTCTCGACGACAACGACGGCCGGGCCGCCTTCACGCTTGGTCCAGAGCTTCTTCTCCTTCCGGTCGGCGTTGTTGCGCACCACCGACCAGGCGGCGTCGAGGATCTTCTGCGTGCTGCGGTAGTTCTGCTCGAGCTTGACCACCTTCGCGTTCGGGTAGTCGCGCTCGAAATCGAGGATGTTGCGCACGTCCGCACCGCGCCAGCTGAAGACGCTCTGGTCGTCGTCGCCGACCACGGCCAGGTTCTGGCGGAATCCGGCGAGGTATCGCAGCAGCACGTACTGCGCTCGGTTGGTGTCCTGGTATTCGTCGACGAGGATGTGCTGGTAGCGCTCCTGCCATTTCTCCAGGGCCAGGTCGCTCGTCTCGAACAACCGGCAGACCAGCAGCAGGAGATCGTCGAAGTCGACCGCGTTGTTCTCGCGCAGCAAGGCGTCGTAGCGCTGCCAGACGAGCGAGGCGATCCGGTCGAGCTGATTGCGGGGAACGCTCGCCATGTCGGCCGGACCCTTGAGCTCGTTCTTGGCGCCGGAGATGACGGCACCGATCGCCCCCGGCGAGAAGATGCGTTCGCTCACGCCTTGCTCGGTCATCGCCCGGCGGATGAGCGCGCGCTGGTCGCCCTCGTCGTAGATCGCGAAGGCGCGGTCCACCCCCACCAGCGGCCCATCGCGGCGAAGCAGGCGAGCGCAGAAGGCATGGAACGTTCCGACGGTCAGATCCTTCAGCTGTCCCTCGCCGAGCAGGCGCTCAAGCCGTTCCTTCATCTCACGGGCCGCCTTGTTCGTGAAGGTGACGGCCAGGATCGACCGTGGCGGAACACCCAGGTCGCGGATCAGATAGGCGACGCGGTGCGTGAGCACGCGCGTCTTCCCCGAGCCGGCGCCGGCCAGGATGAGCAGCGGCCCTTCGCCGTGGGTGACGGCGGCGCGCTGCTCGGGATTGAGCGGGTCGAGGATGGGATCGGACACCAATTCGATGGTATGTGCGACAGCCGCGGACCTCCTTCCATCGCGGACCTCGTTCCATTACGGGTGCGCTGTCGATGACGTGTTGAAAAGCGCAGCGCGTTTGTGGATGACTTCACGCCCGGTCCGTGGAAAAGTGGGTTGTCCGCTCTCCGCCTCGCCAAGTAGATTTCCTCTCGTCCCGAGGGGACTGTCAAAGGGAACGGGTCCGAGATTCCATCAAGGGCACCGGTCCCCGGGAGCGCAACCGGAGATAGCATCAAAGGCGGTCCGAGAGGATATCGAGGATCGGCTCCACGGCCAGGCTGCTGAGCATCGATGCAGTGGCAGGGCACGGAGGCAGTTCGCTCGGGACGCTTTTTTCCCCCTTCATCCGGGGCTGGACGCCGTCCGTACAGTCGTCGCAGTGCCCAACACTTCCGACCAGCCTGACGACGTCCTCATCGTCGCGCTCGCCGAGCGCGATCTGGGCGCCCTCGCGACGCTCTACGACCGCTATGGGCGACTTGCCTACGCGCTCGCTTACCGGATCCTCGGCGAGGGCCAGGCAGCGGAGGACGTCGTGCACGATGCGTACATCTCCGCCTGGCGCGGCGCGGCGAGCTACCGGCGCGAGCGCGGCAACGTCCGCGGCTGGCTCATGTCGATCGTCCATCACCGTGCCGTCGACGTGCTCCGGCGAAAGACCACCTTCCGTCCCGCGCCGCTCGAAGCGGCGGCCGAGCGAGCGGCGGATGACGACACGGCGGAAGCCGCCGAGCGCAACGTCGAGCACCAGACCGTGCGCGCCGCCCTCGAGGGGCTGCCGCAGGCGCAGCGGCGCACCATCGAGCTCGCATACTTCGGTGGCTACACCCACGTTGAGCTGGCCGAGCTCATGGGCGTGCCGCTCGGCACGGTGAAGGGCCGCATGCGCATCGGCCTGCAGAAGCTGCGGCGCGCACTCGAGGTCCAGGGAACCTATCGGGAGCGGTCGCGATGATCCACGTCACCGACGAGCTCGAGCTCTACTCGCTGGGCGCGCTCGCGCCCGGCGATGCCGCGCGCGTCACCGCTCACCTCTCCGAGTGCCCCGCATGCCGCGAGCAGGCCCGCGCCATCGACGAGGTCGTCCAGGAGCTGCCAGAGACGCTACCCGGCCGCGAGGCTCCGGGCCGTCTGCGGGATCGGATCCTCGCCTCCGCTCGCGCGGAGCTCGCCACGGTGCGGGCGCCGCGGCGCGACATGGCGTGGACGGCACGCCTGCTGCGGCCCGCGCTGGTGCTGGCGGCGGGCTTGTGGCTCGCGGTCGGAGCGGCGGCGCTCGTGAACGAGAACCTCAGCCTCTCCAACGAGCTGAAGGTCGTCGCGAGCGACCGGGCGACGTACGAGTCGATCGTCGAAGGCATCCGTCAGGGGGGCCGCTGGTGGTACATGGCAGGCAAGGACGGCTGGACCGGGTCCGGCGGAACGCTCATCGCTCCACGCGCCGAGGGGCGGCCGCCGTTCGTGGTGTTCCACGATCTGAGGCCGCTGCCGCGGGGCCAGCTCTACACGGTCTGGCTCGTCAGCTCGGATAACACCTGGGTCCGCGGCGCGACCTTCCGACCGGACGGCAAGGACGTACAGGCCGTCGACGTCACCGCCGCGATCGCGGGGTTCGACAGCTGCGCGGTGACCATCGAGGACTCGGCCTGGGGCCGTCGCGCGGGCCCGGTCGTCATGGAGTCAAGGATCGTTCCACCCGCGCCGTAAAAAGCGAGGGCCCCGCCTCTCGGCGGGGCCCTCGTGCTCATGCTGGCTGGGACCTAGTAATCCATCCCGCCGCCACCGGGCATCGCGGGAGCCTTCTCCTTCTCGGGAAGGTCCGTGATGAGCGCCTCGGTGGTGAGGATCATGGCTGCGATGGAGACCGCGTTCTCGACCGCCGACCGGACCACCTTGGCCGGGTCGATGACACCCGCCTTGGTGAGGTCGACGACCTCGTTCTTGATGACCTCGTAGCCCCAGACGTTCGACTTGGTCTCGGACTGCTTGCGGCGGATGCCATCGAGCATGACGGAGCCATCCTGACCCGCGTTCGCGACCAGCTGCCGGAACGGCTCCTCGAGCGCACGCCTGAGGATGTTCACGCCGGTGAGCTCATCGCCCTCAGCCTTGACCTTGTCGAGACCCTTGATCGCGTTGAGGAGGGTGACCTCGCCACCGGGGACCATGCCCTCTTCGATGCCCGCGCGGGCTGCGGAGAGCGCGTCCTCGACGCGGTGCTTCTTCTCCTTGAGCTCGACCTCGGTCGCGGCGCCGACCTTGATGATGGCAACGCCACCGGCGAGCTTCGCGAGACGCTCCTGGAGCTTCTCCTTGTCGAAGTCGCTGGTGGTCTCCTCGATCTGCGCCTTGATCTGCTTCACGCGCGCGAGGATCTTGTCCTGATCGCCCTTGCCCTCGACGAAGGTGGTCTCGTCCTTGTCCGCCGTCACACGGCGAGCGCGGCCGAGGTCCTGGATCGTCGTGGCGTCGAGCTTGCGGCCGGCCTCCTCGGTGATGACCTGGCCACCGGTCAGGATCGCGATGTCTTCGAGCATGGCCTTGCGGCGGTCACCGAAGCCGGGCGCCTTGACGCCGAGCACGTTGAGCGTGCCGCGCAGCTTGTTGACGACCAGCGTGGCGAGCGCCTCGCCATCGATGTCCTCGGCGACGATCACGAGGTTCTTCGTGACCTGCACGAGCTTCTCGAGCACCGGCAGGATGTCGGTGATCGCGGAGATCTTCTTGTCGGTGATGAGGATGTAGGGATCTTCGATGACCGCTTCCATGCGGTCGGCGTTCGTGACGAAGTACGCCGAGATGTATCCGCGGTCGATCTGCATACCTTCGACGAACTCGGTCTCGAAGAGCAGACCCTTGGACTCCTCGACGGTGATCACGCCCTCGCGGCCGACCTTGTCCATCACGTCCGCAATGAGCTGACCGATCTGCTCGTCAGCGGCGGAGATGGTCGCGATCTGCGCGATCTCGGCCTTGCCCTTGACTTCCTTCGCCTCGGCCTTGATGGCCTCGACGACCGCCGCGCCGCCCTTCTCGAGGCCCCGCTTTAGGAGCATCGGGTTGGCGCCCGCGGCGATGTTGCGCAGGCCTTCGTGGACGATCGCCTGCGCGAGGACGACGGACGTAGTCGTTCCGTCGCCGGCGATGTCGTTGGTCTTGGTCGCGGCTTCCTTGAGGAGCTGCGCACCCATGTTCTCGAACGGATCCTCGAGCTCGACCTCGCGCGCGACGGTGACGCCGTCATGGGTCACGGTCGGCGAGCCGAACTTCTTGTCGAGCGCGACGTTGCGACCCTTCGGCCCGAGCGTGGTCTTCACGGCGTTCGCCATGACGTCGACGCCCGCCTTCAGTCGCTTGCGCGCCTCATCGGTGAATACGAGTTGCTTTGCCATACTTCCTCTCCCTATTCCTCGATACGCGCGAGGACGTCCTTCTCCGACAGGATCAGGTACTCCTCGCCATCGAGCTTGAATTCGGTTCCGGCGTACTTCTGGTAGAGAACGCGCTCGCCCTCTTTCAGCTCGACCGGGATGCGCTTGCCGTCCTCATCTCGGTCGCCTGGGCCGATCGCGAGAACGCGGCCTTCCATCGGCTTCTCTTTCGCCGTGTCGGGAAGGAAGATCCCACTCTTGGTGGTCTCCTCACGATCGAGGGCCTTGATGACCACGCGGGATCCGAGCGGCTTGAGCTTGATCTTCTCTGCGACTGCTGGCATTCGAATTCCCCCTTCACTTTCGCCCGTGCCGGTGCCCGGCTGGGGCCGTCTTGTGAATTAGCACTCGCCCGGGTTGACTGCTAAGACTGTAGGGCAGGGCCGAAAACCCTGTCAAGGCGAGCGGTCGCTAGGTCTCGGTCGCCGCCACCGGTCCCTCGGTCATGATCCGGTCCTTCCCGGCTCGTTTGGCCGCGTAGAGCATGCCGTCAGCGCCCTCGAGGAGCTGCTCGGCGGTGCGGCCTGGGCGCCAGGCCGCGACCCCCAGGCTCACCGTGATCGCGGTGTGGGGTTCCGTGCGGCCCTGAGCTGCCAACGCGTCGCGTAGCCGCTCGGCCAGGATCCGCGCGTCGTCGAGCCCTCCGCGCGGGAGCAACACCAGGAATTCATCGCCGCCGGTCCGCACGCCGACGTCGGATCCGCGAATGGTCTTACGCACGATGTTGGCGAAGCCCCGCAGGGCGAGGTCGCCCATTTCGTGCCCGAATGTGTCGTTCACACGCTTCAGATCGTCCACGTCGATAGCGACGACCGCGTAGCTCTGTTTGTGGCGCTCCGCCAACGACTGCAGCAGGCGAAGCTGCTCCGCCAGGAAATGGCGGTTGTGGAGACCGGTGAGTCCATCGGTGGTCGCCTGGCGTTTCGCCGTCTCCAGCACCCGGCGGTTTGCGACCGCCAGGGCGACGCGGTCGGCGGCGGCGACGCTGAACGCGTCCTCGACGACCGAGTCCGCGGCAGGCTCCATGAACAGCGCTCCGACCGGCTCCCCGCCGGCAACGAGAGGCGCGCACACGTAGCCGTGGCTCCCCTCGCGGAAGGGCATGAACGGGCAGATCATCGGATCGGACGCGCCCGTGACCCTGAAGATGCGACCGCTCCGGATCGCGGGACAGTTCGCCGGACCCTTCACCACGGGATGCTCGGTCGCGCCGCTCGCGATGCCGACCGGCTCGAGTAGCGCGATCGACGGATCGGTGAGCAGCGTCGTCGTGGCAACAAGACGGAAGGCGTGCGACACCGCACGTGCGGCGACCTCGGCCGTCGAGGTCTCATCGGTCCCCAGGGCGAGAGCTTCGACGAGCTGATTCATCCCTTCGAGGACCCTGGTGCGTTCGGCGAGTCGCTGCCGCTGCTCGCGGACCTCCTCCAGCGCAAGCAGTGTGGCGAGGGTGGGCGCGGACGCCTCGGCGATGGCCTCACCCAGCCGCAGCTCGGCCGGCGTCCACTCGCGTGGTGTGGCCGCAGACAGGACCAACAGGCCGACGAGATCTCCGCGGTGGATGAGCGGAATGAACAGCGCGGCCGCCAGTCCGTAGCGGGTCCGCACCCGCTCCGAGACACCCGATTCCCGCGCCACGTCGTTGACCACGACGGTCCGGCGCGTGTGCATGGCGCGCTGTCGGGGGGAATCGCGCAGCGTCGGGTCCGCCTCGAATGTCTCCGAGACGCCGCTGGCGGCCACGGTGTGACCGCTGGCCATGGTCTCATCACCGGTGAAGAAGAAGATCCGATCGGCGCCGAGGGACTCACGCGCCACGTCGAGGACGGCACGCATGATCTCGTTCCGATCGCGGGCGCGCGCCAGCGCCAGGCCGACCGAGCGGGCCACACCGAGCTCGAGGTTCTGCGCGGCGAGATCCTTCGATCGCGCCCGCAGCGTTGCGCGGGTGTCGCGCATCGTCTTCGTGATCAGCGAGGTCATCGCGATCACCGCGACGAGCGATGCGAGCGAGATCGCGGCCTCCGCGATCTCAGTCTCCGTCAGAGACCCGCTCAGCAGATCGACCACGATCATGACGACGAAGGCCGCGACCGCGACGGCACCGGTGACAAGGGTCGCCCCGAGCTGCATGGCGAAGGTGGTCGTGAGGATCGGGATCAGGAAGAACACGAAATATGGGGACCCGACATCGCCTGTCGCATTGATCAGGAACGCCGCAAGCAGCTGCGTGACACAGGTGCCGATCGTGAACCGCAGCCGCCCGAAGACGCGCTCGGGAATGACGCGGAACCAGAGGACCGCGAAGACCGCCAGCAGGACCGCGACGACGAGGAGCACTCCCCGCGATGGCAGCGTCGTCGTCGGAAGGGCTGCCGACGCGAGGATCGCGAAGGCGATGCCCCAGGTCGCGATCTCGCTCGCGAGGCGCGTGCGGCGATCGAAACCGCTCGGCCTGTCGGCCGGCTCTACCGCCATCTCACGTGTCATGGTGGGGCATCGGTGTCGCCATGTCGCCGCTTCGCGGCGAACCAGCCTTAGCGCTCGCTGAGGCGCGCGTTCGAGGGCACCGCGACCGGCTGCCGCGCGGCGGCGTCGCGGCGCTCGTCCTCGATCATCGCGACGAACGCGTCCACCGCGATCTCGCGCCACTGCGTGCCTCGGCAACGGAGCAGCTCGGCGCGCACCCGCTCCCACGCCATTCCGTTGCGATACGGGCGGTCGCTGGTCATCGCGTCGTACGTGTCGGCGACCGAGATGACCGAGACCTCGAGCGGAAGCTCGTCGCCCTGCAGGCCGCGCGGATAGCCCTTGCCGTCGTGACGTTCGTGGTGGGCGAGCACGAGCTCCGCGCCCTCCCAGAATTCCGGCAGGTGACGCAGCAGCCGATGACCGATGTCCACGTGCCGACGCATCTCGGCCTGCTCGTCCGCGTCGAGAGGGCCGGCCTTGAGCAACACGGCGTCGTTCGTTCCGATCTTGCCGATGTCGTGCACGCGTGCGGCGTCGCGGATCAGCTCGACCTGCGAGTACTGGAGCTTGAGCCGCCTCGCGAGGCGCTCCGCGAGCGCGGCGACGCGCTGCGAGTGGCCGTGCGTATATGGATCGCGGAGATCGATGAGGTCCGCCAGCTCGAGGATCGCCGCGCGCGTCTGCTCGCGAACCCGCGCGCTGTCGCGCAGCGTGATGAGCATCGCGACCATCGGGACCGCGAACAGCACGAGCGCGAGCGGCTGCCCCTCCGCGGACACCGCGGCGATGGCACCGAGGAGGTAGAGGCCGGTCATCTGCGCCAGGTCGCGCCGGTGCAGCGTCCACCACGACGCGAAGGGGCGCCGCTTCATCTGCAATGCGACGGCGACGTCGACGAGCGCGGTCTGGGTGAGGTAACGGGTCGCGCCGGCCGCGAGGATCGGCACGGGCTGCGACAGCATCGGCCGCGCGCCGTCGGCGAGAGCAAGGTAGACGATCGCCGCGCCGCCGGTGGCGATCGCGGACACCGCGGCGGTGAACGTGCGGTTGTACCAGGGCATCCGCGCGTTCCGGAGGTGAAGCCCGGCCAGCGCGCTGACGGCGGCCACGAGCATCGCGAGGAACGGACCGAGCAGGAGCGCCGCGGCGAAGAGTGGCGTGTCGTCGACGGTCAGCTTGACCTTCAGCGACAGGTGGACGGGCCAGACCTGGGCGAGTGTCGCGAGCCCGAGAAGGATGCCGACGACGAGCAGGTCCTGGGTCTCGTTCATCCGCGGGCCGAATGCGGCCAGACAGAGCGCCGCCGCCCCCGCGAAGATCACGCCAGCGATATAGGTCCGTAGCTGCCAGCGAAGGCGCGACATCTCGCTAAGGAAGCAGCAGGTAGAACTTGTCGCTCGTCGTCTGGTTCGACTTTCCATTGACGGTCGTCGTCAGCCAGAGGCCGGTTCCGATCGCCCGGGTGTACGTGTCGAACGACCCGGTCGCATTGACCGTCACACGCGCGACCACCGGCATGTTGAGCAGACCCCACCAGCGCGGCAGCGACTTCGTGATCTTGCCCTCGACCGGGACGGTCCCAGGAAGCGTGAGCACCGCGGCGATGGCGTTGCTCGGCACCAGCAACTCCACGACGACCGGGCCCTTCACCGAGGACGCGTACTTCGCAAGGAACGTCGTGTTGATGTCGATCACGTTGCCGTTCACGACGAACGTCGGATCCTCAGAGCACCACTCGAAGCCCGCGTCGGCCTTGCCCGCGGACAGCATGGTGACGAGCAGCGCGAAGACGAACACATAGGCGAGCCGGCGCATCACATCCACCCCATCTGACCTTCCCACCCGTACTTTGGTCAGTGAATGTGAGTCTCCATTTCCGCGCGCACGCGTGGTGTCGCGGCCGTGACAAGAAACCTCAAAGGAAGGTAAACGCGTTAGTGCGCGAGCAGTGACTCCGGGTCGATCAGCTCGCCGTCGCGCCACACCGCGAAGTGCAGATGAGGACCGGTCGTCATGCCGGTCATACCGATCGCAGCGATGATCTGGCCCTGCTGCACCTCATCGCCCGCGGCGACACGAGGTGGTGCGATACCGTCATCGAGATGCGCGTATAGCGACACGAGACCTCCGATGTGCGCGATCAACACGACCATCGCACCGTCGGGAAGATGGCCGACCCACACCACGCGACCGGGTGCCGCGGCGACGACCGGCGAATACATCTCCGCGCCGATGTCGATGCCCTCGTGGAAGTGCGAGTAATACACGCCGCCGTACACGCCCGATGGCTCACCCCGATACGTCGTTCGCCCGAAGCCCTGCGTGAGCTCGCCCTCCGCGGGCGTCATCCACGCGCCGTTCGGCGGCGCGATCACCGCGTATGGCGCTAGCGCCACCGCTTCAGCTTGGAGCTCGACGTATTGCTCCTTCAGTTCGACGCGGAGCGACCGCATTTCATCGGCGGCTTCACGGGTTGCCGGGGACACCGTCGTGGCCGATGGGATCTTGGTCGTGGCCGATAGACGCAGCGCCTCGCGCTCCAGCCGATCGCGCACCGCGCTCGGCTTCCCCGTGAGAGCGGAAAGCGTGCTGATCTGAGCGAAGGCGTCGTTCCGCTCGGCTGCGACATCGCGCGCCTGCTGCTGCATCGCGCCGAGGTCGCGGGCGGTGTCCTTCGCGAAAGAGATGAGCTGCTCGTACGAACCGCCGCTGGGCGTCGCAGGGATGCCGCGCGGCGCCGCGACCGCGCGCGGAGGCGTTGGCGGATCGTCAGCCAGAGCGGGCGCCGCCGTCCCCAAGAACACGAGGACGCCCGCGATCACGGCTGCCCCGAAGGGTCGAACCAACCTCTTCCCCACCGCTGCCAAGCCTGTGGTCGGGCACCGATACAGCGGCGATCTGTCTTCTCCACAAGCGATACGACAACAACTCGCTCATTCGTCTTGCGATCAAGCGTGCGATGCAGCAGGCAAAAGCCGCCTGCCGACTCTCCTATGGACGCCGAGCGGACGAAAACTCAGCGCGCCGTGGAGATCGCCCGTTTCGTTGATACGGCACCGCGACGAACGCCCGTCTCACGCGCGGTGTGGCAGCCGCCGCACCCAGTACTCCCAGGCGCGCTCGCCCGCGCGGCCGCGCAGCATCTCGGATCCACGCTGCGTCTCGCCCGCGCTCAGGGAGCGCGCCTCGCCGAGCCGGAGCGCGGCCGCGAGCAGCGTCGCGTTGCGCTCGAGATACACGGCCGTGAAGACAGCGGCGCGCAGGTTCGCGCCCACGACGACGCAGCCATGGCCGCGCATCAACGCGACCGTCCGCGGGCCGAGCGCCGCGGCGAGGCTGTCGGCCTGCGTCGCATCGCGCACGAGGAGATCGGTCTCACCGAAGAGCTTCGCGATGTCCCAGACCGGGATCTCGTGTCCGATCACCGATCCCATGTGATAGATGGGCCGCAGCGGGACGCCGGTCACGCCGAAGGGGATGACCGACGGCGCGTGCGAGTGGACGACCGCGCCGACGTCCGGGCGCACGCGGTACACCGCCGCGTGGATCGCGGCCTCTTCATAGGAGCGGCCGTCGGCCCCGGCCACGCGCGCGCCGCGTAGATCGAGTAACTGGAGGTCGGCGGACTCCACGAGCTCGGGCGCGCGGCTCTGCGAGATGAGGAAGCGGTCGGTCGTCGCCGGATGCCGAGCGCTCACGTGGCCGAAGGCATCCAGGACGCCCTCGTTCGAGAGGATGTGATTGGCCAGGATCAGATCGTCGACGACCTGCGGCGGTGGGAAAACGCTCACGAGCCTCCGCGGCGCTCCGCGACGCGCCGCCGATAGCCGAGCTGCTCGAGCCACGCCAGTGAGCGGCCGGTGATGACGACGCCGGCGCGCGGAAGGTCGGCCGCGCGGTGCACGCCCGAAAGGAAGATCGCGGTGCGAAGCTCCAGCTCGAAGGCGGTGATCCAGTCGAGCACCGCGGCCTCGCCCTTGAGCGCCGCTTGCAGCAGCGGACGGCCGACGCCGACGACCGTTGCGCCGAGGGCCAGGGCCTTCGCCGCATCGAGTCCGCTCCGCACGCCGCCGGTCGCGATCACCGGCAAACCCGTCGCGGCGGAGCCGACGACGGCGACCGCGGTCGGGACGCCCCAGTCGCGGAAGCGTTCGCCGAGGCTCATACGCTGCTTGTCGCCCTGCGCCGCGGCGCGCAGCGACTCGATCGCGGCGAACGACGTCCCGCCGACGCCGCCGACGTCGATCGCCTTCACGCCGAGTCGGCGCAGCCGACGCGCGACCTCGAGCGTGATGCCCGCGCCGGTCTCCTTCGCGATCACCGGGACGGGCGAGCGGCGCACCAGGGCGCGCACCGCGGCGTCGGAGCCTTTCGCGCGCGTCTGACCTTCGGGCTGGACGGACTCCTCGAGGTAGTTGAGGTGGAGCGCGAGCGCGTCCGCTCTCACCATCCGAACGATCTTCTCGACGTCCTTCATGGCCAGCGCGCCTTCGCTGTCCTGCTTCACGAGCTGCGAGATGCCGACGTTCGCGATCACGAACGCATGGGGGGCGTTCTCACGCACGATCGAGTACGTCGGCGCGAGCGATGGATCGCGCAGCGCCGCGCGCTGACTACCGACGCCCATCGCGATCCCGGCGCGCTCCGCGACACGCGCGAGGAGCTCGTTCACCGCGATCGCACGACCGTGGCCGCCGGTCATCCCCGAAATGACGAGGGGCAGCCGCAGCCTGTGGCCGAGGAAGACGGTGCCGACCGCGATCTCTTCCGCATCGATCGACGGGAGCGCATCGTGCACGAGATGGATGTCCTCCCACCCCGCGCTGGATCTCGTCTCGATGTCGCCCTCGGCCGCGAGCTGGAGGTGCTCGCCCTTCCGCTTGGCGATCTCTTCTGCTTCTGACACTTCCGCGCAGTTCTAAGCGAAGACGCCGTCGGCGGCGAGCGAGGCGTATTCGTCCGCGCCCAGACCGAGCAGACCCTTGAACACTGCCTCGTTGTGCTCGCCGAGCGTCGGGCCCGCGCGATCCGCGCGCGCCGGCGTCTCGGACAGCGCGAACGGTGGGGCCATGAGGCCGACCTCGCCGAGGCCCGCGTGTTTCGCGCGGCGCCACACGCCGCGGTGCGCGAGCTGCGGATCGTCGAACAGCTCACCGACCGACTCCACCGCCGCGGCGCGAATGCCACGCGTGCGAAGGGTCGCGACGGTCTCGTCGCGCGAACGCATGCGCGTCCATTCCGCGATCCGGTCATCGAGCTCGGCCTCGCGCGCGCGACGGCCCGCCGCGGTCGCGAGCCCGGGGTCGCGCGACCACTCGGGGTCGCCGAGCGCAACGCGGAACTGCGCCCACTCCTCGTCGCTCCACACCGAGAGCGCCACCCAGCCGTCGTCAGCGGGGGTCGGGTACACGCCGTGCGGAACGGCTACGCGGTCGTGGTTGGCGTCGCGCGTCGGCACCGTGCCGTTCGCCGCATGCTCGAGGAGCGCGGGCGCGAGGAATTGCAGGCCCGCCTCGTACTGCGAAAGGTCGATGATGCATCCGTCACCGGTGCGGCGGTGGCGTTCCAGCGCGGCAAGGATCGCGATGACGCCGTAGCCCACCGCGATGTAGTCGATGTACGGTCCGTAGAGGATCACCGGCGTGCGGTCCGGCTCGCCGAGGAGCTCGTTGAAGCCCGCGAGCGCTGTCAGCTGGCTCCCGTAGCCGGGGTGCTGCGCGTGCGGTCCGGTCTGTCCCTGATTGCAGCTCGAGAGGATCACGAGGTCCGCGCGAGCGCGTCGCAGCGCGTCATGTCCGAGCCCGCGACGCGCGAGCGTCCCCGCGGGAAAGCTCTCGATCACGACATCGGCCGCCTTCACCAGACGCAGCGCAAGCTCCACCGCGCGCGGCTGCTTCAGATCGAGCGTGACGCCGCGCTTTCCGGCGTTGTAAAAGGCGAACATGCCCGCGCGATCGGGCCCGACGACGTTGTCGCGGAAGGGCGGGTAGGTGGAGCGGAACGGGTCGAGCGCGGTCGACGACTCGACGTGGATGACGTCGGCGCCGTGCTGCGCGAGGTAGGTGCCCACGAGCGGCCCGGCTGCGGCCCACCCGAACTCGACGACACGCGTTCCCTCGAGCGCCGCGGTCATGCCGTCACCGCGCCCAGAACTTCCACGTCGTGCTCGCCGAGCCGCGGCGGTCCGCGACGGAGGCGAGGCCGCTCGCCGTCGAACAGCGCGAAGCCTCCGGGGAACGGCAGCGTCGTGCCATCGACGGGGGTGTCCTGCCAGAACTCGCGCGCACGGAGCTGCGCGTCCGCGTACACGTCAGACGCGTCGGCGACGGGATAGCCGAGCATGTTGCGCTCGATGACGCCGGCGAAGAACTCGCGCTTGGTGATCGTGCGAAAGAACGCCGCGACCTCGCGCTCGAGCGCATCGACCTGTTCCTGCGTGAGCGTGCGGTTGTCGAAGGCGTCCCACCCCGTCGCCGTGAAACGCGGCGCGGTGAAGCCGCGCTCACCCATCCACGACGCGAGCATCCGGCCGGTGTGACGGCCGATCGGCCCACCCTGGATCGCGAAGCTCACGTGACCATCGGCGCACTCCCAGATGTTCCGGAAGCGCGCGCCGACGATGCTGCGGCCGATGAGGAACGCACCGAGCCGCCGGTGTTCCTCCTTCGCGACATCCCAATGCACGCACGCTGGTGGATGGACGGTGACCATGCTCGCCTGACCCGAGACGTCGACTTGCTGGCCGCGCCGGGTCGCCGCGCGAGCCGCGAGCGCGAACAACGCGCCCATCGCCGCGTACATCCCGCTCCAGAACGGCGACTGCGGGAGCGTCGTGCGGACCGGTGCGCGTTCCGGCTCGCCCGCGAGCGCGAGCGCTCCGCTCGACGCGGTGACCTCGAGGTCCGACGCGGGCACGCCCGCGAGCGGACCCGTCAGCCCATACGGCGTCACGCTGGCGACGACGAGCGACGGCGACCATGAGGCGGCCGTTGTCGCGTCGACCACCTCGCGCGCCTGCACGAGCACATCCGCCGACGAGAGGAGCGAGCGCAGACGGTCGCGCTCCCGCGGCAGATCGAGCCGGACGCCGCGCTTGTTCGCGTTGAGCGCGATCCAGAGCAGACCACGGTCCGCGCCGGCGCGGTCGTGGAGGAACGGCGGGACGGCTCGCACCAGATCGCCGCCGGGTGGCTCGACCTTCACCACATCAGCCCCGAGGTCGGCGAGGATCCGCGCGGCGTGGGCCGCCGCCGACGCGCGCCAGACATCGTCGCCGGTGATCTCGATGACGCGCAGACCGTCGAGCAGGGCGGTCATCTGGCCGCTAGCGGCCGGTCCTGGCGAGGACCTCCGCCCAGGACTGCGTCTTCATCAGCGCCTTGCCCTTCGCGATCTGATCCGCGTCGAACCATGTCGCGGGATCCACGCGATCGATCGGATAGACCGGCCGCATGAAGTCCTTCTCGAGGCCGTACGGAACCGTCGCGTCGATGCCCATGCCACCCTCGAAGCGGATGTTCATACCGGTCCACTCCGCGCTGCCCGCGGTGACGCGCTCGGATGGGATGAACGTCTGGCCTGCACCGCCCGGGACCGGCTTGAGCAAGTCCTGATTCGGATTCACCCGCGTGGTCAACGCCCAGATGATGTCGTCCATGCTGTAGATGTCGACATCGCTGTCGACGCAGATGCAGAGGCGCAGCCCCGCGCTGGTCGCCATCGCCGCCGCGATGAAGTTGCGCACCCAGCCGTCGTCGGTCTTGAGGCGCTTGCGCACCTGCAGGATGCACCCGGCCCAGTCGGTCATCGGGAACGGGATGTTCACGTCCTGGATGAGGCCGGGCTGGATGCGATCGCAGAGCTCGAAGAACGCGGCCTCGCGCACCGTCGTGTCGATGTTGTTGCAGTCGTACATGTGCACGCCCATCGGATAGATGAACGGACGCTTGGAGCGCTTGCGCATAGTGATCGCGGTGACGTGGAAGGTCTGCGTGCGGTAGGCCTTGCCCATGTAGCCGGCCCACTCCGGGTGGAAGTGGAAGCGGCCCTGCGTGTCCGCGTCCTCAGCCTCCTTCGTCTCGTAGCGTTTGTCGCGCGCGTGGAGATAGCCCTCGAGCACGTACTCCGAGTCCGCGACCGCATATGCGTCGACGGTTCGCGCTTTCACGAGGCGCGTCGGAAAGCCCTGCACCGCGCCCGCCGCGCCGAGCTCGTCGCCGCCCCGCGGTAGCACGACGTAATCAAAGCCGCCACCGGCGAGGAGCGTGGACGCGACCGGTAGGCCGAAGCACACGGTCAGCGGGATCGGCTGGTCGTCCTTGTAGTGCTCGGTGAGGATCTGCCACATGTGCGAGCCCGGGGACGACTGGAACGTTCCGACGTTGCCCCAGCGGAAGTTCATCCGGTTGTAGCCGATGTGGCTGCCGCCCCAGAAATACTTCCCGACGACCACGCTGTTGCCGCTGCCGATGGTGATCTCGCCCTCGAGGTGCGTGTGGCGGATCGCCATGATGAACTTGTTCACGTCGAGGTCGTCGGTGATGACCTCTTCCTGGCAGGGCGCCTCGTCCGGTGAGATCACTTCGTTCGGGATCGGATGCGTGAGCGAGTACGCGAGCTTGCGCGTGCGGTCGGTGGCGTTGTCGTAGCCGAACAGGCGGTCGACGATGTCCATGTTCGCGAAGAGGTTCGTGACGGCCCGCGCGTGCGGGTAGCCCTTCACGTTGTTGAACAGGATCGGGTAGCTGCCGTCGAAGTGCTTCTGGATCCCGGTGAGCTGCAGATCGCCGTCGACCTCCACGTCGGTCTCCATGAGCAGACCTTCGCGGCGCAACCATTCGATGGTCGCCGGAAGCGAGCGGAGCGCCTCTTTCGGGGCGGGCCTCACGCCGCGCGGATCCGTAAGGTGGGTCTTCGTGCGCGCGAGGTCAGCCTGCACCGTGGCCATGGCACGTCCTCCCGATCAGTTGGGCCAATGGTATGACCATTCCGCTGGCCACACTAGTTCTTGTCGAGACCTCGGTCGACCGCGCTCTGGACGAAGCTCGTGTCGAGCATCCTCGTCACGTCGTAGCTCTTCACCTTGTCGCTCTTCGCGCCGAGGATCGTCTGAGCATCGGCGAACATCTCCGGCTTTGGGAACGGCTGGGTGGCCGTGACGAGCTGGGCGTAAAAGTCGTACGTCGCGGCCATCGCCACGTCGTCGGTCGACTTGAAGTACTTCTTCAGCACGTCGATGCCGAACTGGCGGTCGGCCTTGAGCTTCTTGATGCCCTGCACGAGGGAGTCGACGTACCGCTGGACGACGGCTTTGTTCGCGGTCAGGAAGGTCCGCGTCACCACCACCGACGTATTCGCCGAGGGAAGCTTCTGCGACGCGAGGTCGTAGAGCACGTGGAAGCCCGCCTTCTCCACCGCGAGGGAGTCGGGAGGCTGCGAGACGCCGGCATCGATCGCGCCGGAGAGCATCGCCGCGGTGCGCTGCGCAGCCGACCCGACCGGGACGATCGTGACGTCCTTGTCGGGATCGAGCCCCAACTTCTTGAGCGCCGCGCGGGTCGCGATGTCGGACGACGATCCGACCGACGACACGCCGATCTTCTTTCCTTTCAGGTCCGCGATCGACGTGATCTTCGCCGCGACCTCGAGGACGAATGGATACACGCCGGCAAGCTGCGCGACGACGACCAGGTCGCCGCCCTCGGCATTCGCCGACAGGACCTCGGAGCCGCCGACCTGCGCGACCTGGACCTGGTTGGAGATGACGGCGGGCACGCCCTGCGCGCTCGCGATGTTCTGCAGGTCAGCGACGGTCAGCGCGTTCTGCTCGAAGAACCCGCCTTCCTTGGTCGCCCAGAGAGGCAGCTCGTCGCCGATGATGTTGCTGTACGACACGACGAGACTGAACGGGGACGGTTTCGGCGTCGCGGTCGCGGCGGCCGAGGCCGCGGTCGTAGGTGATGGCGATGGAGTGACCGCGGTGCCACCGCACGCGGCGGCGAGAACGAGCGAGGCGACCGATAGGACGAGAGCGCGGCGCATGAGGCACCTCCCACTCACTCGGAACGGGGCTGTCGAATGGTAATACCATTTCCCCGTGCGCTACGGGGACCTCCGGGGCTGGATCGCGGCCGCGCGTGAGATCGGCGAAGTGCGCGACGTGCGCGGCGCATCGTGGGAGGAGGACATCGGCCGCATCACCGAGATGCTTCACCACACCGACGACTCCCCCGCCGTCCTGTTCGACGACATCCCCGGATATCCGAAGGGCCAGCGCATCCTCGTCAACGCGAACGCGACACGCCGACGGCTCGCTCTCACGTTCGGTCTTCCCCTGGACACCGAGCGCCGGCCGCTCATGGACGAATTCCTCCGCCTCACCGAGTCGGATCGCGCGCTGCCGCCGCGGATCGTGCGGGACGGCCCGGTCTTCGAGAACGTGCTGCGCGGCGCGGACATCGATGTCCTGAAGTTCCCGTCGCCGTTCTGGCATCCGCTCGACGGCGGCCGCTACATCGGGACGGGCGTCGTCGACGTTCTCAAGGATCCGGACAGCGACTGGGTGAACCTCGGCACGTATCGCGTCATGGTCCACGACTCCAAGCGCGTCGGCGTGTACATCTCGCCTGGTAAGCACGGTCGGCAGTTCCGCGACACGTACTTCAAGCGCAAGCAGCCCTGCCCCATCGCGGTCGTCGTCGGTGTCGAGCCGCTGCTGTTCATCGCATCGACGCTCGAGGTGCCGCAGGGCGTTTCTGAATACGACTGGACCGGCGGCATCCGCGGCGAGCCGTACGAGATCGTGATCGATCCGATCACGAAGCTGCCGATCCCGGCCGCGGCGGAGATCGTGCTCGTCGGCTTCCTCCATCACGATCGCCTCGCCCCCGAGGGACCGTTCGGCGAGTGGACGGGGTACTACGCGTCCGGCGAGCGCGCCGAACCGGTGCTCGAGGTCGAGGCGATCTACCACCGCAACGACCCGATCATCCTCGGCGTCCCGCCGAACAAGCCGCCGTACGAGCCGCACCGCTACCGCGAGTACCTCCGTTCGGCGCTGCTGCTGCGCGAGCTCAAGGCGGCGGGGGTACCCGGCGTGACCGACGCGCACTGCTTCGGCGTCGGCGGCTGCCGCCTGTTCAACGTCGTCTCGATCGAGCAGCGCTACGCGGGCCACGCGCGACAGGCGGGTCACGTCGCGGCGATGTGCCGCGTCGGCGCTTATCTCGGACGCATCGTGGTGGTCGTGGACGACGACATCGACGTCACCGACCTGAACGACGTGATGTGGGCGATCCTCACGCGCTCCGACCCCGAACGCTCGCTCGACATCATCCACCGCGCGTGGTCCGGCCCGCTCGATCCGGCCATCCATCCCGACCAGAAGGGCCACAACTCCAGACTCATCATCGACGCGACGAAGCCGTGGGAGTGGCGCGATAGGTTCCCGATCGCGATCGGGCCCGACGCGGCGACGAAGCGCGAGACCCGTAGGAAGTGGGGCTGGATCCTCGAGAGGGCCGTCGGCGACGCGATGCGCGAAGCCGCGGCCGCGCCGGCCGAATGACCGCGACCAGCGGCGTGACTGGCAACGGAGACCGGCCGAAGTTCCTCGTCGACCCCTACCTCGAGTGGGTCGCAGGCGAAGGCGTGCCGGTCTATGAGGACTTCGGCTTCGATCTGCTCACGCTCGACGTCCGCCCGTGGGCGCGCATGGACGCGCTCGGCGCGTACGCGCACGCGCTCGGCCGCGGGGACTTCGTGAACATGTACGTCTGCGAGATCGCGCCCGGCAAGCAGACGGCGCCCCAGAAGCATCTCTTCGAGGAGGTCGTGTACGTCCTCGCCGGCGGAGGCAGCACGACGGTCGAGATGCCGGACGGTGAGGAGCGCTCGTTCGAGTGGCACACCGGCAGCCTTTTCGCGCTGCCGCTCAACGCTCGCTATACGCACTTCAATGGCAGCGGACAGAAGCCGGCGCGTTTCGTGTCGACGACGAACCTTCCGATGATGCTCAACGTGTTCCGCAACGACGCGTTCATCTGGCACAACGACATGGTGTTCCCAGAGCGCTTCGGCGACGGGCAGCATTACCGCGGCGATGGCACGTTCATTCCGATGCGACCGGGCCGGCATATGTGGGAGACGAACTTCGTGCCCGACCTGCGCACGTTCGAGCTGAAGACCTGGAAGGAGCGCGGCGCCGGCGGGAGCAACATCATGTTCGTCCTCGCCGACGGCACGATGCACGCGCACATCTCGGAGATGCCGGTGGGCACGTACAAGAAGGGCCACCGCCACGGCGCCGACTTCCACGTCTTCGCGGTCACCGGCCACGGCTACAGCCTGTACTGGCAGGAGCGTGACAAGGATCTGAGGCGCTTCGACTGGAAACATGGCTCTGTCTTCGCCCCGACCGACGGGCTCTACCACCAGCACTTCAACACGAGCCCCGAGCCGGCGCGCTACCTCGCGGTCGCGTTCGGCGGCCTGCGTTACCCGACGCTCGCGGACAAGCGCGCGACGTTCACCGGCATGGATGTGAGCGTGAAGGAGGGCGGGCGCCAGATCGAATACGAGGACGAGGATCCGCGCATCCGCCGGATCTACGAGGACGAGCTTCGGAAGAACGGCGTCCCCTCGCGCATGGGCGAGTTCCTCCCCGCCTGATCCGCTTCCACGACCACGACGCGGCCGACGAGCCCGCCATGCCGCCGGGCGGGCCCGAGGCGTTCCTCCAACCCGACGACGTCATGCTGACCACGGTCGGCATCGACATCGGCTCGACGACATCGCACGTCATGCTCGCGCGCCTGCGGCTGCAGCGCCTCGCTGATGCGCTCTCGAGCCGCTACGTCGTCGTCGAGCGCGAGGTCATCCACCGCTCTCCGATCCTGCTCACGCCCTTCAAGGCCGACGGGCGCATCGACGTCACCTCGCTCGAGCTGTTCGTCGGGACCGCCTACGGGGCGGCGAGCCTCCGGCCGGACGAGGTCGACACCGGTGCGGTGATCCTGACCGGCGCGGCGCTCGAGCGCTCCAACGCGCGAGCGATCGACGAGCTCTTCGCGGCGCAGGGCGGGCGGTTCGTGTGCGCGACCGCCGGCCATCGTCTCGAGGCGATCCTCGCGGCGCACGGGTCAGGCGCCGTCGCGCGCTCGCGCCAACGCGGCACGACCGTGCTGAACATCGACGTCGGCGGCGGGACGACAAAGCTCGCGCTCTGCGTCGCCGGCGTCGTGCGGGCGGCGAGCGCTCTCGCGGTCGGCGCGCGGCACGTCCCGCTGCCCGTCGCGGAGATGGCCGACGCGATCGTCACGGCCGCGAACGGCCGCGGGACTTCGCGCGACCTGCTGCCGCCGCTGCCCGAGATCCCACGGCCCGACGAGATCGTCTTCTCCGGCGGCGTGAGCGAGCATTTCTACGGTCGCGACCGCGCGGCGCACGGGGATCAGGGTCTCGCGCTGGCGCGCGCGCTCGATGAGCGTCGCCCCAGACTGCCCGCGCAGGTCGTCGAGGGACGCGAAGGCATCCGCGCGACGGTCGTCGGTGCGTCGCAGTTCACGGTGCAGCTGTCGGGGAGCACGATCTTCGTGTCCGCGTCGGAGGCGCTACCCGTGCGCAATGTGCCGGTCATCCGGGCTGAGCTTGCCGCGCTGGCAACGGCAGCCTCACCGGTCGAGGGCGCGGGCCCGATCGCGCTCGCGATCCCGTGGCGCGGCGCGCCGCGGCATGCGGCGCTGCGCGCGCTCGGCGAAGCGATCCTCGCGGCGGCCGGTACGCACCATCCGCTCGTCGTCGCGCTCGACGCCGACGTCGCCCACACGCTCGGCCGCATCCTCGTCGACGAGCTCGGCGCGACCGGCCCGCTCGTCGTGATAGACGGACTCGACCTACGCGACCTCGACTACATCGACATCGGCGAGATCGTGCGCCCGGCGGGCGTGGTGCCCGTCGTGATCAAGTCGCTGGTGTTCGCGGCGGGTTAGGCAGGCTGCCACATGCCGCTCGCGAAGAAGTGCGTGAGGACCGCGGCGAACATGAAGCCCACGACGAGCAGCACGCGGCGCCACATCGCGCGGCTCGCGCGAAAGCCGGACAGCTGGATGAAGACGTCGGCGACATAGACCGTCGAATACGCGATGTTGGCGAGGACCGCGAGCACGAACAACGCGAGAAGACCGTCGAGGGTCAGGGATGACCTCGACGTTGGCCACGCGGCGATGAAATGCGCTCCCACCACCGCGGCGAGGAGCACGTTGTACAACAGCCGACGCAGTTCCCAGTAGCGGAGCGCGTCGCTGATGACGTCGCGCAGACTCGAACCGGCCTCCATGCTCGTCATCGAGGTGCAAAAAGGCGCAAGTCGCGCAGCGTAAATGGTCCAAGTGGCGGCAGCCCGGCTCGGATCGACACGTCGCTGAACGGGGTCGTCGGCGCGAGATCGGACGGTAATACCGTGAACGGCGGTGTCGCTTCGCTCACGCCCTCCGACAGGATCCGCACCTGGGCGATCGAGACGAGCGGGATCGTCATCGTGCGTTCGAAGACCCACGCGAACGCGTAATGCAGGAACACCGGTAGGCGGAACACCAGCGGTCGGCGTCCGACGACCGCGGCCACGCGCTCCACCGCCTCACGCACCGCCAGCTCCTCCGGCCCGACAACGGCGACCGTCTGGCGCGAGAGTCGAGCGTCGACCACCGCCGCGCGCATCACGCGCACGAGGTCGTGGATCGCGGTCGGCCGCATCGTGCGCGGACGCATACCGACGAGCGGAAAGATCGGGAACGTGAAGAAACCACGCGTGAGGTGCTCCAGCAGATGATCGCCGTGCCCGTACAGCACGCTGGCCTTCAGCACCGTGTAGTCGAACCCCGACTGGCGCACGATCTCCTCAGCCGCCCATTTGGATTCGTGATAGTCACTGCCGCAGTTCGGCCGCGCGCGCAGAAAGCTCAGGTACACAAGCTTTCGAACGCCGGCGCGGCGCGCCGCCGCGACGACCGCCGCGGTCCCCGCGACGTGAACGCGCGCGTACGTCTGTTGGCCGATCTGGCGGTTGATGCCGGCGCAGTGGGCGACGGCGGCGCAGCCCGCGAACGCGTCGGTCAGGCCGTCCTCATCGTGGGACGCGACCGCGACGAAACGCGCTCCGGCTTCGCGTCGAATGCTCTCGTCGCGTCGGTCGACCCCGCGTGAGATCAGGACGACCTCGTGGCCGTCGGCGAGGAGCGCACGCGCCAGATGCCCACCAACGAAACCGGTGCCGCCGGTGATCGCGACCCTCATGAGGCGGCCTTCCGTGCGATCCGACGCCGCTGGCGGAACTGCGTCGGGCACACCTGGCTCAGGAAGTCGCCGAGATGAGCCGCCAGCTGATCGGCCTCGAGCCGGTAGTAGATCCGGTTCCCATCGCGCCTCTCGCTCACCAGATCGGCCGACTTGAGGATCGCAAGATGCCGCGAGATCGCGGGAGCCGAGATGTCGAAACGCGCGGTGATCGCGCCGGCCGCGAGCTCCCCGCGCTTCAGCTCCTGGAGGATCTGGCGGCGTGTGGGATCGGCGAGCGCCCGGAAGACCCGCGCGGTGTCCTTCACAGTTTCACAATTTAGCACATCTGCTAAATAGATTGGCCGCTGATCAGCTACCGCTGAGGGTTGGTACCCTTCGGCATCCGCTCGCCGGCGCGGATCGCGACCGTCAGGAGATTCTCCGGCGGTGGGACCGGGCAGTTGTAATGGGACGAGAAGACGCAGGCCGGGTTGTAGGCGCGGTTGAAGTCGACCACGAAGCGGCCGGCGCTCTCAGGCTTTACGTCGAGGTACCGCATCCGGTAGGACTCGCGTCCGCTGGTCGCGTCGCTGAAGTAGAGCTCGAGCGCGTCCGGCGCGACACCGGGCTCGCGCAAATGGAGTGCGGCAAGTCGGCACGCAGCGCCACCGACCGTGAAGCGGAACCAGCCCGCGCGGGTGGCCGCGCGGTGGTGTTCGCGCGTCGATCCGATCGCGACGTCCGCCAGGTCTGGCTCGAGGGCAAGGATGTAGTGGAATGCAGGGTCGTACGGGAACCAGTCCGGCACGAGGTCGGCCCTTGGCGCCTCCGCATCGAGCACCACGACCGCCGGCGCGTTCTGATGCGAGAGACGCAGGCGATAGCGGCCGGCCTCGATCGTCCGCGGGCCGCTCAGCTCACCGTCCACGCGAAAAGCGTCGGGCAGCGCCTCGATCACATGTCCCTCGAGCCGCAGCGTTTCTCCAACCGGCAGCTCATGGCGAGCGACCGCCGCGAGATACGACGACGGTCCGTGTAGCCAGGCGCGGTGCTCCTCGCGCGACCGCTCGGCCTCGTCGCGCGCGCGATCGATGTCGCCGCTCATTCCGACACCGTACGCGAACGACCGATGCTGAGTGTCGCTCGCGCGCGCGGTGTGGACAGCGCGACCGCGAAGTACATTGCCAGGCTCCCCACGGCGACGATCTGGAACATCGCACCGAGCCCGACGGCGTTCGCGACCACGCCGCCGACGGCCGGCCCGAGGATCGCGCCAATGTCGAGACCGGCGTTGTAGACGCCGCTCGCGATGCCGACGTCGTGTCCTTCGGAGCGCACTTCGGCGACCGCCGCAGAGCTCGTGACGCGAAGGAGCCCGCGGCACACGCCGTTGATCGCGAAGAGCACGACGAGGACACCGAACGTCGGCAGCACAGGGATGAGCAATGTGGAAACGCCCATCAAGATCACGCCCCAGAAGTTCACGGTGCGGTGATCGATGTAGCGAAAGACGCCGGCGGAGATGAAACGGATGAACGTGGCGGCGCTCGACTTGAGGCCCTTGAGCGCGCCAGACGCCGCGAGCGGCAGGCCCACCGCGAGCCCGAACAGCGCGAAGAAGGAATCGATCGCGTCCGAGATCACATTGATGTACAGGACGACCACGGTCGCGAGCCACACGCGCGAGTCGACCCTGCGATGCGCCGCGAGTAGGCCGCGCAGGCCGGCGCCGCGCGCGACCTCGTGCTCCGGCGCTGCGATCGGCGGAAGGCGCAGCACGGCGAGCGCCGCGAGAGCGGGTGGGAATCCCAACACCGCGAGCGCGGCGCCGATGCCGAAGCGGTCCGCGAGCGCGCCGCCGAGGAACGCGCCGACGGCGTAGCCGGTCGAAAGCGACGCGGTGTACCAGCCCATCGTCACGCCCGCTCGTTTTCCGCCGGTGAGATCGATCGTCGCCGCGAGGTTGATCGTCCCGAGCGCTCCGAACGCATAGCCGTGCACCACCGTGAGCACGAGGACGAGCGGGAGCAGGCCGCCGGCGAAGGCAAAGCCGCTCGTCGCGACCGTGAACACGATCAGCCAGAGCGCGAGCTGTCGGCGCGCGCGCGCGGGACGGTACGCGGCGCCGCTCGGGATCCGCGACGCGAGACGGAAGATCGCGAACAGCGCCGACAGCGATCCGATCGACGGCAGTGCATAGCCGTAGGCGTCGAGATACGGTGCGTAGAGCAGGTTGATCGTCCCCTCGGCCGTTGTCACGATGGCCGCGAGCGCGTATTGGAGAAAAAGCGCGACGGTCAGTCGGCTGCTGCCGCGCGTACGCGCGACGTCATCACGATTTCTCTGTCGGTCCGCTCCAGCGGCGGAAGAGCGCGTGCTCGATGCCGAGCTGGTCGAGCGCCTTCCCGACGCTGTGATCGACGAGATCCATGAGCGTCGTCGGCTTTTGGTAGAACCCCGGCACCGGCGGGAGGATCACCGCGCCCGCGAGCGCGAGCTCGTGCATGAGGCGAAGGTGATTCGCGTTGAGCGGCGTCTCACGCACCATGAGCACGAGCTTGCGTCGTTCCTTCAGGTGGACGTCCGCGGCACGCACGATGAGGTTGTCGTCGAGGGCGTTCGCGATCGCCGACATCGTCCGCATGCTGCACGGCGCCACGAGCATGCCCGCGGTCAGGAACGTGCCACTGGCGAGCGACGCGGCCAGATTCTTCTCGTCGTGAACGACGTCCGCCAGGCCGACGACGTCGTCGTAGCTCCGGTCCGTCTCGTACGCGATCGTCGCTTTCGCACCAGATGACACGATCGCGTGCAGCTCGACCGAGCGATCCTGGCGGATGACCTCGAGGGCGCGGATCCCGTAGACGGCCCCCGACGCGCCCGACAGGGCGACGACGATCCTGCGTGGCGCGCTCACGTCATTACCGGCGGTGCGCGCGCACCAGCCGCGGCGCGGGAAGAGCGGCCGGCTTCTCCGCGTCAGTGCGCTCGGCCAGGCGCCGCCGCAGTCTCTTTTCGAAGTCGGAGAGGTGCACCAGCATGACCTCGCGCGCACCCTCCGGATCGTGCCGGCGCACGGCCTCGACGATCTCCTCGTGCGCCCTTTGCGTCGCGCGGCCGGATTTCTGATCGCGCAGGTCGCGGATGCTCGGCACGAGCAGCTCGCGGTACGCCTCGACCGTCGCATAGAGCACCTCATTGCCGGCCGCGCGCGCGAGCTCGACGTGGAAGTCCATGCTCGCGTCCGCGTGCGTGATCGGCTCGCGCAGGAGCGGCCGTGCGCGATCGACGCTCTGCTGCAGGCGACTGACGGCGGCGGCGTCGGCACGCTGTGCCGCAAGCTCCGCGGTCGCTGCTTCAACGATCTTGCGCGCCTCCGCCAGCTCGGAGAGGGTCATCCGCCGCAGCTTGATCAGCGTCGAGATCGATTCGGCCACGCGATCGGTGTTCGCTTCTTCGACGAACGCGCCGCCCATCGCGCCCACCTTGACGCGGATCAGACCCCGCGCCTCGAGGACGCGCAGCGCGTCACGGACCGTGATGCGCGAGACGCCGAACTGTTCGGCGAGCTCACGCTCCGATTGGAGGCGGTCCCCCGGCGAGAGCTCGGTGGCGAAGATCGCGCGCTCGATCTGGGAAACGATCTCGCCCGACGCGCGCGATTGCCGTATCGGCGTGAACACGAGCGGAATGGTATGACCAATCCGCGCCGCGTCCAGCCGTCTAATCGAGGTCGTCGAGCCGCCCCGCGACGCGCGCGCGCTCGACCGCGTCGTTCCAGGTCTTCAGGGCGACCGAGCGCTGGACGAGTGCCGCTCGCACGCGCCGGGTCTCGTCCGCGGTGTATTCGCGCGGCTCGCCGAGCTGCGCTGCGAGGCGCAGTCGATCCGCGCTCTCCTCGAGGAACATCGCCGCGGTCACGCAGTCGGGTAGGTCCTCGCCCATCACGACCGCACCGTGCCCGCGCAGGAGAAGCGCGCGTTCAGCGCCGAGGACGCGCGCGACTGCTTCGCCGAGCGCGGCCGTTCGCACGAGCTCGGGATCGTCGTACACGGGGATGGTCCCGCCGAACCACGCTCCGGCGTTCGACGCGACGATGAGCGGGCGCCCGGTGACGGCGAACGCGGTCGCCGCGCGCGGATGGAAATGCGCGACGCTCCCCGCGTCGCGGCGTGCGCGGTAGATCGCGAGGTGCAGCGGCGTCTCCGACGGCGGCTCGCGATCGCCGACCGGCGTTCCGTCGGTCAGGCGGACGACGGCGACCTGGTCGGGTCGCGCCGTGATGCGGCTCGACCCACGGTCGTTGATGTAGACCACATCGCCATCGCGGAGGGAGATATGGCCATGCATGTCGAAGAGTCCGGCGACCGCGAGCACGCGCGCCGCGGTCGCGACGAGGGTCCGGGGATCGGCGCGCTGCGCGCTCACGTCGGGTAGCCCTCGGGCGACTCTTCGCTCGTCCAATGGCCGCTCCGCATGTAGCGGCGGCGATACCGCAGCAGCGGATCCACGCGGCGCTCGTCGATCTGGTGCGCTGCGACTTCGCCAACGAAGAGCAGGTGGTCCCCCGTCTCGACCGACCGGGTCACACGGCACCACAGGATCGCGAGGCTGCCGGCGACGGCGGGCGCGCTCAACCCTTCCGGTGGTTCCACGACCGGGATGCCGAGAGTCGCGAACTTGTCGGGACCGGTAGCGGACTTCCCCGCCGCGGCAGCGAGCTCCTGCTGCGAGTCGTGGAGCAGCGACACGCTGAACTGCCCGCCGTCTCGTATGAGCCGTGTCGTGCGCGAGCCATGGTGCTCCGCGATCGCGACCATCGCCGGCGAGAGCGACACGTACATCGTCGTTCCGGTCGCGCACGAGCGCTCGCCCGCATGAGCCGCGCCGATGATCGCGACCGGATGCGCGATGCGCGACAGCACCAGTCGTGCGACCCGGTAGACATCGTCCTTCGTCTGGGCGGTCATCGCGTTCCCGTCAGCGCTGCGGGCGCCACGCGTCGAAATGACGCTCGATGCGCTGCAGACCGTACGTCAGGAGCAGACCGGCGGCGGCGATCAGGAACAGGCCCACGAACACCTTCGAGCTCTGAAAGGTGCTCCCGGCGATCATCATCATCCGCCCGAGGCCGTGCTGCGCGGCGACATATTCCGCGACGACGACGCCGATGAGCGCGTGTCCTGTGCCGAGTCGCAGCCCGGTGAGGATGAACGGGACGGAGCCCGGCAGCGCGATCGTCCGGAAGATATGGAGATCACCGGCTCCGAACGAGCGGGCGACGCGCAGCAGGCTCGCGTCGAGGCTGCGCACGCCGGCCATCGTGTTGATGAGGATCGCGAACACAGCGCCGAGGTAGATCACGGCGATCTTCGACTCGACGCCGATCCCGAGCCAGATGATGAACAGGGGGATCAGCACGATCCGAGGAGTCGCGTAAAAGAACGTGATGAACGGGTCGAAGATGTAGCGCAGACGCGGGTACCAGCCGAACAGCAGCCCGCACGGTATCCCGACGAGCGCCGCGAGCGCGTAGCCGATCACGAACTCCTGTCCCGACACCGCGATATCGGTCGCGAGCTCGCCGTCGTTGACGAGCTCGAGGAACGCCTGCCACACATCGACTGGGCCCGGGAGGAAGAGCGGGGACCAGATACGCGCCGAGGCGACGGCCTGCCAGGCGACGAAGAACACTGCGACGCCGAACGAACCGATGAGCAAGGCTTCATGCCGCTGGAAGAGGGTCTGTGGTGGGAGCGGCGTCGTCCGCACCAGCGAGTCGCGCGGAGCACGCGTCGGGCCCAGGTCGGTGCCGGCAAACCCCTCGGCCGGGAAGTTCGGGAGGCTGTCGTACTTGATCGGCTCCTCGGCGCGCTCCGCCATCTATGCCGTCGCTGCCAGCCCGTCGCGGGCTGACTCCTCTCGAATGCTCTCCCAGATGCGTCTTTCGATCTCGACGAATCCCGGCTCTCGTTTCACGCGCAGGTCGCGTGGACGCGGTATATCGACAGTCACGATCTCTTTCACGCGTCCCGGACGCGCGGTGAACACGATCACACGGTCCGCGAGGTACACCGCTTCGACGATGTCGTGCGTGATGAAGACGGCGGTCTTTCGCGTCTCGTTCCAGATGCGCAGCAGCTCCTGCTGCATCGTCTCGCGCGTCTGCGCATCGAGCGCGGCGAACGGCTCGTCGAGCAGCAGGACCTCGGGGTCGACAGCGAGAGCGCGCGCGAGGTTCACGCGCTGCTGCATGCCCCCGCTCAGCTCGAGTGGATACGACTCCGCGAACCCTTCCAGGCCGACGAGGTCGACGAACCGTTTCGCCCGGCTCTGTGCTTCCGCCTTCGGAATCCGGATGAGCTCGACGCCGTACATCACGTTGCCCGTGACCGTGCGCCACGGCAGGAGGCTCGGCTGCTGGAAGACCATCGCCCGGTCGTGGCCGGGGCGATCGATCTGCCGTCCGTCGAGCGCGAGGGCGCCGGAGGTAAGTGGCAGCAGGCCGTCCACCGCGCCCAGGAAGGTCGTCTTGCCGCAGCCCGACGGCCCCACGATCGCGACGAATTCGCCGTCGGCGACATCGAAGGTCACGCCGTCGACCGCCAGGAGCATGTCGCCGTACCGCTGGCGGCGGTGGTGGATGACGACGTCGCGCGCCTGCAACTTCATCCCGTTGAAGTGTGCGCCTGTTCCTCGGGCTTGGTCCAATGGTATTAACATTCGCGGCCTCTGGAGGTGTGGGGGTGGAGCGAAAACTTGTCGCAGCCCTAGCGGTCTTCGGGCTGTTGTTCGCCGCATGTGGCGGCACGACACCGGCCGTGCAAGCCAGCCCGACGGTCACGGCGACCGCTTCGGCGAAACCGACAGCGACGGAATCGCCCGACGCGGTCATGGCGCGGCTGTACGAGGCCGCGAAGTCCGAGGGCAAGGTCGCGATCTACTCGTCGATGAACACCGACGACGCGAAGAAGGTGTTCCCCGTCTTCGAGGCAAAGTTCCCCGGCGTGAAGGTCGAGCACACCCGCGCATCGGGTGAGGTCCTCACCACCAAGGTCGTGACGGAGAAGAAGGCCGGCCAGGACCTGTTCGACGTCGTGGAGTCGAACCTCTTCGAGGTCGGCTACATCATCGACCAGGGCTACACGCAGAAGTACATCGTCGCGTCGGCGGGCGACTACCCGGCTGAGGTGAAGGACGCGAGCGGTGCGTTCATCGCGGCGCGGCTCAACAACGACATCCCCGGCATCAACACGACGAAGCTGCCCGCGGGCGTGACGATCAAGACCTGGAAGGACCTCTGCAACCCGGCGCTGTCCGGAAAGATCGCCGTCGAGCAGGGCGACGTCGTCGTCTACTCGGCACTGCGCAAGATCCTCGGCGACGCCGAGGCGCAGAACGTCCTGAAATGCATCGCGGCGAACAAGCCGTCGCTGCGCAGCGGCCACACCGACATGGCGAACCTCCTCGCCGCCGGCGAGTTCGCGGCGACGATGTCATCGAACGGACATCGCCTGGCACAGCTGAAGTACGAGGAGAACAAGCCGATCACGTGGGGCCAGACGAATCCGATCATCACCGACGTGCAGGGCATGGCCCTTGCGAACAAGCCGCCGCACGCCAACGCGGGCAAGCTCCTCATGGAGTGGCTGACCTCGACCGAGGGCCAGAAGGCCATCCAGTCGACCGGACGCGTTCCGGCGAACCCGAAGGTCCCGCCGAAGTACCCCGACCTGAACAACTTCGCGCCGATCTTCTACGTGAGCCTCGCGCTGCGGGCCGACTTCGACAAGGACCAGGCATTCTGGAACAGCACCCTCGGCGTCAAGTAACAGCGACAACGGACTGATGGCGACCACGACCGTCGCTCGTCGCGCCGGGATACGACTCCCGGCGTGGCGCGCCGACGTCGCGATCGTCGCCGTCGCGGCACTTCTTCTCGCCTACCTCACCGTCGTGCCGCTCGTCATGCTCCTGCTCGGCGCGGTCTCGGCCTCGGGCAGCGCCCTCGACTTCCAGTTCACGACGCGCTACCTGGAGCGCGTCCTCACCGATCAGGCCTCGCTCGAGCTGATGGCAAACTCGGTCATGTACGCCGGCGGCTCGGCCGCGCTGGCGTTCGCGATCGGCACCGGCGTGGCGTGGGCGATCGAGCGCACCAACGTCCCGGCGCGGAGCCTCTGGTACGGGATCGCACTCGTGCCGCTCATCGTGCCCGGCATCGTCCACACCATCGCGTGGCTCTTCCTTCTGAGCCCGGAGATCGGTTGGATCAACGCTCCGCTCAAGACGCTCTTCGGCTTCTCGCTGTCGGTCTACAGCCTGCCGGGGATGATGTGGATCGAGGGCCTGCACAGCGCGCCGCTGGCGTTCGTTCTCATGAGCGCGGCGTTCCGCGCCATGGACCCCAGCCTCGAGGAGGCGGCCGCGGCGAGCCGCGCGAACGCGTGGCGGACGTTCCGCCGGATCACGCTCCCATTGCTGCTGCCGAGTGTCGCGTCGGTGCTGCTGATCCTGTTCGTGCGCGCGCTCGAGGGCTTCGAGGTCCCCGCGATCATCGGCGTGCCGGGGCGCATCTTCGTCTACACGTCGCGTATCTATCTCTCGCTGAAGCTCTACCCACCAAGCTTCGGCCTCGCGGCCGCGTACGGTCTGGTGCTCCTGGCGATCTCGGTCGTCGGCCTGGTCCTGCACCGCCGGGCGACGCGGCGCATCGAGCGCTACGCGACGGTCACCGGGAAGGCATATCGGCCGCGGCGCCTCGAGCTCGGCCGTTTCCGCTTCGTCGCGCTCGCGGGACTCGGGCTGTACGCGTTCCTCGCGATCGTGCTGCCATTCCTCGTCCTGCTCTACGCGAGCTTCGTCCGCGTGTACTCGGTACCGTCGCTCGAGTCGCTGCGCGAGCTCACACTGTCGAACTACGCGTTCATCCTGAGCGACGACCTCACGCGCACCGCGGTCTTCAACAGCATCGTGCTCGGCGTCGGCGCGGCGACCGCCGTCGTCGCGCTGACGGCAGTCATCGCCTGGGTGACGGTGCGCACGCGCCTTCCTGGACGCGGCCTGCTCGACTTCCTCGCGTTCGTGCCGATCACCATCCCCGGGATCGTGCTCGGCATCAGCCTGATCTGGGTGTACTTCACGATCCCGATCCGGATCTACGGCACGCTCTGGATCCTCCTCGTGGCGTACGTGACGCGCTACCTGCCGTACGGCATCCGCGGGACCAGCGCCGCGCTCATCCAGGTCCACCGCGAGCTCGAGGAGGCCGCCGCCGCCGCGGGCGCGCGCTGGTGGCCGACCTTCCGGCACATCCTGCTGCCGCTGCTGCGGCCGGCGCTCGTCGGCACGTGGATCTACATCTTCATCGTGTCGCTGCGAGAGCTCGGAAGCGGCGTGCTGCTGTACTCGACGCAGAGCGTCGTGCTCGCGGTGCGGATCTTCGATCTGCGCGACTCCGGTAACTACACGAGCATCGCAGCGCTCTCGATCTTCCTCATCATCGTGCTCGTGATCCTCGTCACGGTGCTGCAGCGGCTCGGCGGCCGCACGATCCGCGAGGCGTAACCGTGCCAACTGGGCGGCAGGCCGGTGAGCGAGCGGTGAGCCAATGCTGCAGGTAACGAGCCTGCGCAAGACCTTCACCACCGAGCGAGGCGGCGTGCGCGCCGTTGAGGATGTCTCCTTCACGGTCGAGGAAGGTCGCTTCTTCACGCTCCTCGGTCCGTCCGGCTGCGGCAAGACGACGACGCTGCGCTGCGTCGCCGGCCTCGAGCGACCGGAGGCGGGGACGATCCGCCTCGACGACGCGGTTCTCTCGGGGCCGGGCCGATTCCTGCCGACGTACGCCCGCGATATCGGCATGGTCTTCCAGTCGTACGCGATCTGGCCGCACATGAGCGTGTTCGAGAACGTCGCGTTCCCGCTCCGCGTCAGCGAGCATCCGCCGTCGAAGGACCAGACGAAGCGCCTGGTCGAAGAGGCGCTCGCGCTCGTCGGGCTCGAGGGCCTCGAGGAACGCCCGGCGCCGCAGCTCTCCGGCGGGCAGCAGCAGCGGCTTGCGCTCGCGCGCGCGCTGGTGCGCCGTCCGAAGATCCTGCTCCTCGACGAGCCGCTGTCGAACCTCGACGCGAAGCTGCGCGAGCGGATGCGCATCGAGCTGCGCCAGCTACAGCGTCGCCTCGGCATCACGACGATCTACGTCACGCACGACCAGGGCGAGGCGCTCTTCCTCTCCCACCGCATCGCGGTGATGCAGGCCGGAAAGATCGTGCAGGAGGGCGCGCCGCGTGACCTCTATCGGGCGCCCGCCTCCGGCTTCGTGGCGGATTTCGTCGGGGAGGCGACCTTCCTGCCCGGCGAGGTCACCTCCGGCGGCATCCGCGCGCTTGGCGGCATCGTCGCCTGCGCGCTCGCGGATGGAGTCGCGCCGGGCGAGAAGGGCCTGCTCGTCCTCCGACCCGAGAACATCGTCGTGCGAGCGCAGCCCGCGGGCGTGCCGAACGAATTCGCGGGCACCCTGCGCGTCGCCGCGTTCCTCGGCGATCGGCTCGACTGCGTCGTCGAGATCGGCGACCTCCTCGTGCGGGCGCGCGCGCATCCGACGACGCAGCTGCGCCGCGATCAGAAGGTCTGGGTCGAGTTCCCGATCGAGCACTGCACCGCCATCCCAGACGACGGTTGGAGACCGCGCGCGCTGGCGCGTACATTCGAAGAGGACGAGACGTAGGAGAGGCGAGGAGGCACGCCATGGCCACCACCATCCGCACCGAGACCAAGACGCCCACCGATCTGCGCGAGTGGCTGAAGAAGGTGGACGAGATCGGCGAGCTCCAGGTCGTCACGGGCGCGAACGCCGAAGAGGACATCGGCATGGCGACCGAGCTCCTCGGGCGCACGCGGCCGTCCAAGGCCACGATCTTCGATGAGATCCCCGGCTACAAGAAAGGCTTCCGCGTGCTGTCCAACGGCCTCGGCTCCTTCGCGCGCATCGCGCTCACACTCGGCCTTCCGATCGACGCGTCGCCGCACGAGCTGGTGAAGCGCTGGCAGGAGCGCGTGCGCAAGGGCATCCCGACGATCGCGGCCGAGGTCACCAAGGACGGCCCGGTCTTCGAGAACGTCCTGCGCGGCGATCAGATCGACTGCACCATCTTCCCCGCTCCGAAGTTCCACGAGTTCGACGGTGGCCGTTACCTCGGCACCGGCAGCTTCGATATCACCATCGATCCGGACGAGAACTGGGTGAACCTCGGGACGTACCGCGTCATGGTCCACGACAAGACCCGTCTCGGCTTCTACATCTCGCCGGGCAAGCATGGTCGGCAGCACCGCGACAAGTGGTTCGCGCGCGGCCAGAAGATGCCGGTCGCGTTCGTCGCCGGCGGTGACCCGCTGCTATTCCTGGCAGCCTGCACCGAGATCCCCTACGGCATCACCGAGTACGACTGGGCGGGCGGCGTTCGCGGCACGCCGTATCGCGTGGTGAAGGGCCCCGTCACCGGGCTGCCGATCCCGGCCGACGCGGAGATCGTCATCGAAGGCTTTGTCGATCCGAACGACAAGGCGATCGAAGGTCCGTTCGGCGAGTGGACGGGGTACTACGCGTCGGGCGAGCGCGAGGAGCCCGTCCTACGGGTCCACGCGATCTACCACCGCAACGACCCGATCATCCTCGCGTCCCCTCCGAACGTCCCGCCGGACGAGCAGTCGTTCTATCGCGCGTTCATGCGCTCGGCGCGCCTCCGCGGCGACCTCGAGGCCGCGAGCATCCCGGGCATCGTCGGCGTGTGGTGCCACGAGGTCGGCGGCTCGCGTCTCTTCAACGCGATCTCGATCAACCAGCGTTACGCCGGTCACGCGCGCCAGGTCGGGCACGCCGCGGCCAGCGTGCACACCGGGGCGTATCTCGGACGCTACGTCGTTGTCGTGGACGACGACATCGACGTGATGGACCTCGAGCAGGTGCTGTGGGCGATGTGCACGCGCTCGGAGCCGGCGGAGTCGATCGACATCATCCCCCGCGCGTGGAGCGGCCCACTCGATCCGCGGATCCATCCCGACAAGAAGGGCTTCTCGTCGCGCGCGATCATCGACGCGACGCGCCCATGGGAATGGCGTGACCGCTTCCCGATCTCGCAGCTGCCGACGCCGGCGATGAAGCAGAAGGCCCTCGATCGCTGGGGCTGGCTGGTTGGTAAGGGGGAGCGGCCGAAGAGCCGGGGCTAGTTCGCCCGCATGGACTCTCTTATCCATGAGTTCGCGAAGCAGATCCGCGACGCCGACGGTCATCTCTACAAGGCACGTGTGCTCGGACGGCAGCGCGGCGACGGGACGTGGATCGGCTGGATCGAGTTCAGTCCGCGCGGAACCGGCGGCGTCGTTCGCCGCACGAAGCGCGAGACGACGCAGCCCAGCCGCAATGCGCTTCGCTACTGGGCATCGGGTGTCCAACAGACGTACCTCGAAGGCGCCCTGGAGCGCGCGCTCCACGCCTGAGCGCGCGCGGCCACGGCCGCGCCAACGCTACGGCACTGGCCACGCATGGCTGCGTGCGACGCGCGCGCGACTCACAGAGCTGCGCACGATGTTCGAAGGTCGCGCCGCTTAAGCGCGCGCGGCCTGCGTCCGCTCCGCCGCGCGCCAGAGGATCGCGAACGGGATGATCGTCACCGCATAGACCGCCGCCGAGAACCCGATCGTCGCCGGCGCGCCGAACACGTCCGCCAGGCCGAGCAGCATCGGGATCACGACCGCGAGCCCCAGCTCGAAGATGAGCGCGCTCAGGGAGATGATCGTCGCGCGCTGCGCGCTGGGGATTATGTCGTTGAGACGCGCTGAGAGAAGAGGCTGCGCGACCGATGGGACGAGCGAGACGACGAGCATGAACGCGAGTGCTGGGATCGACGGCAGAAGCCCGAGAAGCGTGGTCGACGCGAGAGTGATCGCGATGCCGCCGGCGACGAGGGTCGACAGACCGACGTGTCCCTGGGTCCGGTGCGCCAGCCACGACGCGGCGACACCCGCGAGCTGGACGCCGAGCACGACGACCCCGAGGGAAGCGAGCGGCAACGCCACCGCGAGCGCGTAGGGCTGAAGCAGGACGTAGTAGACGATGAACGGAACGACCGCGAAGCCGGTCGTGAGGAGCAGGAGCCAGCGGACGACCGGACGGCGCGCGGCGATCCCGACCGCGACGCGCAGGTTGCGCCAGAACGAAAGCTGTGACTCGCCCTCCTCGAGGCGTGGCGGCTCTTTGAAGGTGAGCACGAGCGCGGTGGCCATGAGACCGGTCACCGAGCCGACGGTGAAGCAGAGAGTGATGTCGAGCGTCGCGACCCATGCGCCGAGCACGGATGCGATCCCCTGTGTCGCCTGAGTGATCGCCAGGTAGCGGCCGGACTGTTTCGCAGCCTGTGAAGCACGACCGTCCGCTTTGAGACTGTCGTACAGGAACGCCGTGTCGGCGCCGCTGATGAACGCGAACGATGTGTTCCACAACGCGTAGCCGAGGAGGAACATCGGTGACAGCGCGTCCGCGAGGATGAGCAACATCGCCATCGAGTAGAGGAACGTGCCGATCGCCATCGAGGCCTTGCGTCCCCAGCGGTCCGCGATCGCGCCGCTCGGCACCTCGAGCCCCGCGCTCAGGACCCATGCGACGCTCTCAAGGACCCCGATCTGCGTGAGGCTGACGCCCTTGTCCTGGAGGAACACCACCCAGATCGGTATCCACAGGAGGAAGTGGATCAGGCCCTGGACGACGAAGAAGCGCCAGATGTTGCCGCGGTATGCGCGCATGGCTCCGCAGTGTTACGCGCGCGCCGCCGATGCGGAGGCCGCGGCATCCGCGCTCGCGTCCTCGAGATACACGACGGAGTCGTACCCGAGCAGCTTGAAGAGCCTGTTCTGCGCGACGAGAACACGAAGCGGCTCGGTGCCGCTCGCGATGAGCTGATGCACGGTGTTCTGGGGCACGTAGACGAGATCGCCCGACGTGAAGTCCCAAGTCCCCGGCTTGTCGGCGACGCGCGCGCGGTATTTGTCGGTGATCTCGGCCTCGACGTCCCACTGCATACTCGTGCCGGCGCCGGAGATCACATAGCAGACCTCATCCGACATGTGCCAGTGCTTCGCCGAGCGGCCGCCGGCCCGGATCTCCTGCTCGTAGAGGTCCACGCTGAAGGCGCGAACATCGGTGCGAGCGGGCGAGCTGATGACGCGAACGCGCCCGTCGCGGGTGTTCTCCCAGGCCGTGTCGGCTGATCTCACGACCTTCTTGCGCTCGGTCGCGCCGGGCGTCCAGAGGCGCGACCACTCCTGTGGCGCGCCGTAGCCCGCGCCATCGAACGGTTTGCTCCGGCCCTGCTGCACCATCCCGAGATACATCCAGGCCGATTTCGCCTTGATCACCAGCGCGAGTGCGCGCTCCGTCTGGCTCGCGTTGTAGTGACGGTGCACGGAGTCGTTGTGCACGACGACGAAATCGTCTTTCGACCAGTCGTAACGGACGCCGTCGTGGATCTCGTAGCCGCTGCCGTCGAGGATGTAGAACGTCGCCTCGTTCTGGTGGCCGTGGCCATGATTCGACCCGCCCGGCCTCAGTTCGACGAAGTGCACCTGAAGCGTCTGAGTGAGGAAGGGGTCGTCTCCCGGGCCGAGGACCCACCAGGTCTTCGAGAGGCCCTCATCGGAATCGCCGGAGTGGCCCACCGTCGCGTCATCGACAACGGTGCCGGCGCGGCGAACGCGTGGCGCCGCGTGTTGAAGCTTCCGGTGCTCGGCGAGGCCGTACTGCTCGGAGGTGATCCCCCTCAGGAAGACGCGTCCGCCCTCATCGCCCACGCGTTCACCTCCTGGAAGATCAGCCGACGGCGCGGGCGAATGGTATAACAATTGACCGCTCGGGCCGCCCGCGCGGTCGCGAGTCTCGGAGGTGTGGGATGCGCGCTAGCCGTGTCCTGGCTCTTGGGATCACTGCGCTTCTTGTCGCCGGAACATGCGGAGGCACCACCCCCGCAGCGAGCTCCGCACCGACGGTCGCGGCCTCGGTCGCACCGACGCCGACGCCGACGCCGATCAAGATCAAATCGTCGTACGGGAACGTGACTCCGGCGAACCTCGCGCCGTTCATGGCGAAGGAGCTCGGCCTGTTCGAGAAGCACGGCCTCGATGTGGATCTCAGCCTCATCGACGGCGGTGCACCCTCCGCGGCGGCGCTGGTCTCGAGCCAGACGCAAGTCGGAAACTTCGGCGGCACGGAGGCGATGAGCGGTTTCGTTGCCGGATCGGACATGCAGGTCATCGCGCTCTTCGTTCCGGTGACCCCGTGGCAGTTCCTCGCGAAGTCCGACTACAAGACGCCGGCCGACCTCAAGGGCAAGGTGGTCGGTGTCGCGAGCGTTGGCGGGTCCGCATACGTCGCCGCGACCGAGTCGCTGAAGCACCTCGGCCTGGACCCGGCCAAAGACGTGAGCATTCAGGCCTTCGGGTCGACCGCGAACCTCGCGACCGCGATGCTCGGCGGCGCCGCGTATGCGGGGCCGGGCCACCCGCCCGACACCGTCAAGCTGCTCGCCGGCGGCTTCAAGGTGATCTACGACCTCGGCGCGCAGCAGCTCCCCGCGACCGACAACTGCACGATCGTGTTGAAGTCGTGGGCCGACAAGAACCCGCAGGCCGTGCAGGCCTACGTTGACGCCGAGATCGAGGCGATCGGGATCGCGAAGAAGGACAAGGCGAAGACGATCCCGATCCTGGCGAAGCTCCTCAAGCTCGACACGTCGAAGGCCGAAGACGCCGCGGCGCTCTCGCAGACGTACGACTTCTACGTGACGACGATCTTCCCCTCGTACCCGCACCCGCTCGTCGCGTCCTTCAACGCGACGCGCGACACGCTCGTCGCCACCAACGCGAAGGTGAAGGACCTCGACGTTACGAAGGTGATCGAGGACAAGTACGTCGCGGACGCCGAGAAGCGCGGCGTCGGCAAATAATCGCGAACATGGCGGGGCGGGCGCAGTGAGGCGCTCGCCCCGCTTCGGCTCCGACGTGATCGTCGATCTCCTGCAGGCCTTCGGCATCGAATATGTCGCGCTCAACCCGGGCGCGACGTACCGCGGTCTGCACGACTCGCTCGTGAACTACGGCCAGGGCAAGCCCGAGATCATCCTCTGCACGCACGAGAAGGTCGCGGTCAACGTCGCCCACGGGTACGCGAAGGTCACCGGCCGGCCGATGGGCGCGATCGTCCACGACGTCGTCGGCCTCCTGCACGGCACGATGGGGATCTATTACGCGCACCTCGATCGCGTGCCGGTGATGGTGGTCGGAGCGACCGGGCCAATGGATCGGAGGCGGCGGCGCCCGGCGATCGACTGGATCCACACCGCGCAGGTGCAGGGCGAGGCCGTCCGCAACTTCACGAAGTGGGACGACCAGCCGTTCACCGTGGCGGACTTCCCCGCCTCATTCGCGCGCGCCTACCGCATCGCTACGACCGAGCCCGCCGGTCCGGTCTACCTCTGCTACGACGCGGGCCTGCAGGAGGACGAGCTCGCGGCTCCGGTCGCGATCGACGACGTCGTAGCGGCCGCGCGGCCTTCACCGGTGCAAGCCGATCCGGCCGCGCTCGTCGCCGCGGCCGACCTGATCGCGCGCGCGCAGCGGCCGGTGATCGTCACCGAGTTCACCGGACGCCATCCGCAGTCGTTCGCGCAGCTGTCCGGTCTCGCCGAAGAGCTGGCCGCCGCGGTCATCGACCTGGGCGGACGCGTGAACATGGCCAATCGCCATCCACTGAACCTGACCGGCGGCGACGTCCTGAAGGACGCCGACCTGGTCCTCGCGCTCGACGTGGGCGACCTGCATCGCGCGCTGAACGAGCTCGACCGCGACAGTCGCGAGCGCGCAAAGCGCTCGCGTCTCGCGCCGGGCACGCCGATCGTCGACATCGGCCTCTCCGAGCTGCGCCAGAGCAAGTGGGCCGAGGATCTCGGCGACTTCCAGCCGGTCGCGCTCTCGATCGTCGCGGACACGCGCCTCGCGCTGCCGCCGCTTCGCGCGCTCGTGCGCGAGCGCCTGGGCACCCGCGACCGCGGTCCCCGCCGCAAGCAGCTCGGAGCGATGCACCAGGGGGTGCGCGAGCGCTGGGCGCGTGAAGCCCGCGAGGACTGGGACGCGTCGCCGATGACCGCCGGCCGGCTCGCGAGCGAGATCTGGTCGGTGATCAAGGACGAGGACTGGGTCCTCACGTCGAACACGCTCGAAGACTGGGCGCTGCGGCTCTGGGACGTCGACTCGCCGAAACGGCATCCGGGCCGCAGCTTCGGCACCGGCACGCAGATCGGTGTCTCACTCGGTGTCGGCCTGGCCTACCGAGGCAGCGACACGCTCGTGGTCGACGTGCAGCCTGACGGCGACCTGCTCTACGACCCGGGCGCGCTATGGACCGCGGCGAATAGCCGGATCCCGCTGCTGGTGGTGATGTACAACAACCGCGCCTATTACAACGACTGGGAGCACCAGATCCGCGTCGCGCGGCACCGCGGCACGCCTGAGGACAACGCTCGAGTCGGACAGGAGATCGACGACCCGGCGCCTGACTTCGCCGGGCTCGCGCGAAGCTTCGGCTGGTACGCGGAGGGCCCGATCGTCGATCCCGCCCAGGCTGGCGTGGCCATCCAGCGCGCGATGCAGCACGTAAGAGAGAAACGGATGCCGGCCCTCGTGGACACGATCGTTCGTCGTCGACAACCCAAGCGATTCAGATGACCGTGGAGGTGTGACGTGGTGAAGCGTGTCTTCGTGGCGATCGTCGCGGCCAGCCTCGTCATCCTATCGTGTGGAGGTAGCGCCGCACCGGCGCCGGCATCGAGCGCGCCCGCGTCGGCCGCCCCTTCGGCCTCGGCGAAGCCGTCGACCGTCTCGCTGAAGGTCGCCTACAGCAACCTCACGAATGACAACCTTTCGCAGTGGTACGCGAAGGACAAGGGTATCTTCGCCGAGAACGCGCTCGATATCGAGCTCGTCGCCATCGATGGCGGCTCGCGCACGATGGCCGCGCTCATCTCAGGCGACGTGAAGATCGCGCAACTTGGCGGCTCGGAGGTCATGAGCGCGCAGGTCGGTGGCGCGGACCTCGTCATCACGGCGGTGCTCGCGCCCGTGTATCCGTACCACTTCATGGCCGCGGCCGACATCAAGACGCCTGCCGACCTCAAGGGAAAGAAGATCGGCATCTCCAGCGCCGGCGGCTCCGCGGATATCGCGACTAGGAAGGTGCTCGCGGCGTTCAACCTCGATCCCGACAAGGACGTGACCCTCGTCTCGCTCGGCTCGCACGAACAGCGCACCGCGGCGCTGCTCGCGGGCGCGATCCAGGCCGCCGTCGACGATCCACCGAACCTGACGAAGCTGAAGGACGCCGGCTACCACAGCCTCTACGACCTCGCCGGCCAGAAGCTGGCGGCCGCGAACACGACCATCGTCGCGCCGAAGGCGTGGGTCTCCACGAACAGAACGGTGATGCAGCGTTACGTCGATTCGATCGTCGCGTCAGTGGCGCGCATGAAGAAGGACCGCGCCGGCGCGATCGAGGTCATGAAGAAGTACTTCGGCGCGACCGCCGACCGCGGCTACGACGACGCCTACGACTTCTACCTGAATGAGGTCACGCCGGCGCTGCCGTTCCCGAAACCGGAGCTGTTCGTCGACGCGCAGGCAACGCTCTCCAAGACCAATGCGAAGGTGAAGGATCTCGATGTGAAGACGATCCTCGACGCCTCGTTCGTTCAGAGCGCCGCCGACCGGGGTCTCGACAAGAAGTGAGGCGCCGATAGCGTCATCCTTCCCCAAGACATGCGCATCACCATCGACGGCGTGGGCATCCGCTTCCGCTGGGGCGTCGAGGTCGTACGCGACGTGACGCTCGACGTACCGAGCGGTGACTTCGTGACCATCGTCGGCCCCTCGGGCTGCGGAAAGTCGACGCTGCTCAACGCGATCGCGGGTCTTCTGGATCCAACCGAGTGCGTGGTCGATGGGCGGATCGCGATCGACGGCAGCCCGCCGGGCACGCGCGGCATCCGGCTCGGCTACGTCTTCCAACGCGACACCTTGCTGCCGTGGCGGACGATCCTCGAGAACATCGAGCTGGGCCTGGAGATCCGGCGTGTGCCACGCACCGAACGAGTGCGCGCGCGGGAGCTGATCTCGCTCGTGGGGCTCGGTGGCTTCGAGCACTACTACCCGCATCAGGTCTCCGGTGGTATGCGCCAGCGCGCGCAGCTCATCCGCACGCTCGCGTACGAACCCGACGTCATCCTGATGGACGAGCCCTTCGGTGCGCTCGACGCACAGAACCGGATGCTCCTCCAGGCCGAGCTCCTACGCATGTGGGAACGTCGGAAGGTCACGGTGGTGTTCGTCACGCACGATCTCGCTGAAGCCATCGTGCTGGGGCAGCGCGTCGTCGTGATGTCGCGACGTCCG
>VBFY01000054.1 GCA_005889405.1 Chloroflexota bacterium
CGCGGTGAGCGTGTGGCTCCCGCCGATAGCGACGTCGGCCAGGAGTGGAGTGCGCGGGCCGTCCCACATGACCGCGTTGCCGACGGCGTCGTACCAGTGGTAGCTGAGCTTCACCGGATTGGTCCCGCCGATGTTCCAGATCTCGCTGCCGACGTTCCCGACCGTGATCGAGACCGGCACCGTCGCGCCCTGGACGATCGCAGTCGGCGGCGTCGGAACGGTGTACGTGGCTGAGAGGACGGCGACCGGGGCCGCGAGAACGGGTGTGGCGAGCAGGAGGCAGACAAGTAGGGTCGCGGGCAGGGTGAAACGACCTAGGTGCACGTGAATGGCAACGACCTCATGGGGCGGACGTTACCGAAAGGCGTATAGGCAGCTCCAACACCAGCTCCGCCCCGGCGTCGAAGGACACACTGCCGACGTTGGCGGTCAACGTGTGGATACCCGTGGCGCTGACGGAGCCCCCGGCCCATGTCGCGGTAACGGTGTATTGGCCAGGCGGCCAGGCGGCATCGAGGTAGTTGAAGTACGTGCCATTCGATTCGACGGTGACGGTTCTCGGTACCGACGACGCGGGTCCGTTGATGAACACCGTTACCTGCGAGTTCGGCGTGAATCCATACAGGTCGAATGAGAGGCCGGCGCCCCGCGGGTTGTCGGTCGCCGTCGCCACACCGGGATAGGTCTGCGCGAGCGCGCGTAACCGGGCGGCAGCGCCTTCGGAGAACGACGCGAACGAGCGACCAGCCTGCGCCGCGTACGCGGCTTCGAACGTCTGGCCTGCGCCCATCAGTTCCAAGACACGCAGCACTCCGGCCTGACCAAGATCATTGCGAAGAAGCTGCACGAGCTGTGTGGCTTGGTAATACTCGTTGGTCAAAGCTGGCTCGGAGCGAGCGTTCCACACGCTCCGCGACGTGATGTCCGGGATCGCGAACAAAAGGTTGTTCACGGCCATCGAGGCGGCGCCGTATCGCGACAACATCGAGTCCCACTGGTCGCCCGCGATGGTGAACTCCTCGAGGTTCGCGTTCCCTTCGTTCAGCCACGCCACCGAGTCGATGTTCGCCGCGATCTGGTGCTCGATCATGTGCGTCAGCTCGTGGCGTACTGTCGTTGCTGGCTTCGTTCGTGAGACTCCCTGCCAGTTCAAGGCGATCGCGCCGGAGCGCTCCACGAAGACGCCCTGGGAGTGGCTCGCGATCTCTTGTGCCTGGGCTGGGGTGTATCCGAAGATGGTCTGCATCGCCGTCGTGTACGAAGCTGTCGTTGTCATGACGTAGACCTTTGGGCGCACCGTGAAGCGGCGGCCATAGTCCGTCTGGACCGCGCCGACGTCCGCATTGACTTGCACGACGATGCTCGAGCTATCGACCGCGCTCACGGTCGTCTCGGCATAGACGTCGGCCGACCCGCTCACATCGAGTCTGAACGTGATGCCACCGACCGTCGTGGTCGTTGGAGCCGTGACGGTGATGCTCGCCGTGGCCGTAACGGTCCCGGCCGTCGCGGACACCACACCGCTACCGAAACCCGTTCCCGCAGTGAAGAGCCCACTTGGGGTGATCGTTCCCAGGGACGGCGGCGTGACTGACCACATCACGCTGGATGGGCTCGGGTTGTCGAACTGGTCTTTCACCACCGCCGTGAACTGGGCGGTTCCACTCGCGGCGATGCTGGCCGAGGCCGGCGCCAGAGCCACGGCCGCAGGAGTCGGCGCCGTGTCGACGGTCGCCTTGAATCCCTCGTAAGCCATCGCGCCGTCGCCTCCGAAGAAGGCGAATTCCATGACTATCGCAACAACGTTGCCACCCTGACCGTCCACGACGATGGCGTACTGGGTGTCGTCGGTCAGACCCGCGACGCTCCGCGGATCGATGCGGACGGACGAGCCGGGCACGAGCCCCGACACGTTCTGGCGCGTCACGAGCGAGCCGTCAGAGAAGCGATACCAACGGAGGGTCGCGCTCGTCGCGCCGGCGGACTGAAGCACGATCGGCGTGGTCCAGCCGTTGGCGCCGCCGAGCGTGCGCGTGACGTTGGGCAGGTACGCGCGGTTGCCAGGTGCGGAGGTTCCGATGAACCCGAGAGCCGTGACCGGACTCAGCGACATCGCGAGAACAGCGAGCGTGCCGCCGCTCACCACGAGGCTCCAGTCGCCCTCGCCTAGGCAAGCGGCGGTGCCCTGAGCTGGACAAGGCGTTCTCCCGTCGACCAGGAGGCGCGGATCGAACGCCCACGCCGCGCCGGGTCGGATCGGCACCGGCACCGTGACGTTCACCTGGCCAGCGCCCGGCCGCTGGAACGAGAGTGTGGGGACGGCGTCGAGCGTCCCCAAGTTCTGGATCACCACGCGACTGGTGCGAGCGATGCCATCTGCGTTGCGAGCGACCGACGGAATGTAGGTCTGCGGCGCCGAGCCAACGGCGATGCCGTTGTAACTGAAGCCCATTGGGTTCGACACACTCGCCGCGTCGTTGTGCGCGTTCGCAATCGCGGCGATCGGCTGATCCGCGGTGACGAGCACCGAGTATTCGGTGCCGGTGACGAGCGCCGGCTCGACACTTGGGTCGACGAATCGCGACGCTCCTGGCGCGATCGTTCGTGTGACGGTCGCCGTCTTGGTGCCGTCGTAACTCGTGAAGCGCGCGGTCACAGCAGCGTTCGCCGGACCGAGGTTCTGCACAACGAAGGTGACGATCCATCCGCCTACGAACTTCGCGACATACGGGAGCGCCAAGACACTTGTGCCGCTCGACAAACCGACGTAGGAGAGCGCTTCGTTGCGGGCGGGGTTGCTCAGCCCTTGGTGCTCGTTGACGACCGACACGATCTGCGCGCCGAATGAGCGCACCACCACCGAGAACTGCGTGTCCGCCGGGAGGTCGGTGTCGTTGTTCGGGAAGTCGGCGAATGAGGTGCCCGGCAGCAGATTCGTCACTTGTCTACAGGAGAGGAGCGCGCCGTCGCTGAAGCGATAGAAGGACACCTCGAGCGTCGTCGCGACTGTGCCGACGTTTTGCACGATGAACGGTGTGACCCAACCGTCGCTCCCGCCAAGCATCTTCGTGATGTTTGGCAGGTACACGCTCATCGTCGGTTGGCGCGGACCGCCACAGGCTGCCGCTGCCGGGCTCGCTCCCGGCCCGGCGATGAGCATTCCGGCAATGCACAGCGCGGCAACCAGCCGACTGAGCCAACGATCGGTCAGACGATCAGTATGCGCAGCGCAAATAGCAGAGCCACCTTCTGTTCGTGTTGGGATGGCGCCCGGGGAGCGCGGCACCTCAGCCCACCGTGACAAACCAACCCGCCGCGCTCCCCGTGCTTCGTACGGTGTGAGCGTTCCGACGGTTTGGGTCCTCACCCTCGCGGGTGAAAATCCCAACGGTCGCCGGCGCCGGGCGCCGCGCGGCTAGTTGGTCTTCACCACCAGCACGTGCTCGAGGCGGCGCAGGTCGACCGCCGGCGTGATGATCGCGCGGTTGTACGCCGCCGCTTCGGCCGTCTGGATCTGGGCAATCGTTCCGATGACCAGGCCTTTGGGGTACAGCGACCGCAGCTCGTCGCCGATCCCGAGCCCGGCGGTGATCACGACGTCACCTTCCTTGACCGGCTCGGTCTGGAGCAGCCAGTCCATGATCAGCGAGTCCCCGAACTGGCCCCGGACGATCCCGGTGGCGCGCGAGCCCTGGACCAGGGCGGACACGACGGATGAGGAGTCGGTGACCAGCAGCACCTTGCTGTAGTTGGTCCCGACCTCGCTGACGCGCCCGACGAGGCCCTGGTCCGACAGCACGACATGGCCGACCTTCACGCCGTCGTCGGTGCCGATCCCGAGCACGATCGAGTGGAGGATGCCGGTCGGGTCGCGAGCGATGACCTGGGCGGGCACGCTCTCGAAGGGGATGGTCCGCTGGAGCTTCTGGAGCCGCTCGGCCTGCTGGCCGACGATGGCCTGCTCCCGGAGCCGCACGTTCTCGAGCGTGAGCCGGTCGTTCTCGGTCTGGAGGCGGGAGTTGTCGTCGCGCAGGCGGTCGATCTGGCTGATCGCGGACGCAAAGCGGTCACCGGCGGCGCCGACGTCGGCCAGGACGCGCTGCACCGGGACAAGAAGCTGGGTCAGGAAGGTCGACGAGCCGCGGACGACATCGGTGTTACGCGCCCCCAGCAGCAGCAGGCTGGCGAGAACGAGCAGCGCGAACGGCCGGAGAACGCTGCTCTGGGTACGTCGTGCGCGACCGAAGCTTGCCATGCAGAGACGTTAACGCGGGTTCGATGAATATGTATCCATCACGAGGCTTCTTTCGTACTTCACGAGATCCTCGACGATCATCCCGCAGCCCCGGACCACGCAGGTGAGGGGGTCCTCGGCGACGTGGACGGCCATCTGCGTCGCCTCCGCGACCCGCGTGTCGAGCCCGCGAAGGAGCGCGCCGCCGCCGGCGAGGTAGATGCCCTGGTCCATGACGTCGGCGATGAGCTCCGGCGGCGTCTCTTCGATCGTCGCCTTGATCGCGTCGACGATGGATTCGATCGACGGCTCGATCGCTTCGCGGATCTGCGCACTCGTGACCTCGATCGACCGCGGCAATCCCGTGAGGAGGTCTCGTCCGCGGAAGTACGTCGAGACCTCTTCGTCGAGCGGATAGGCGGAGCCGATCGCGATCTTGATGTCCTCGGCGGTCCGCTCGCCCATGAGCAGGTTGAACTCGCGCCTGGCGTACTGGACGATGTCGCTGTCCATCTCGTCGCCGCCGATGCGGATCGAACGCGAGATGACGATGCCGCCGAGTGACGTGACCGCGACCTCGGTCGTGCCGCCGCCGATGTCGACGATCATCGAACCCGTCGGCTCGTTCACCGGAAGCCCTGCTCCGATCGCCGCGGCCATCGGCTCTTCCACCAGACGCGCCCATCTCGCGCCGGCGGAGATCGCGGCATCTTGCACCGCGCGCTTCTCGACCTCGGTGACGCCGGACGGAATGCCGACGATCACACGCGGACGCGGATACAGGAGCGCGCGCTCGCCGTGCACTTTGCGGATGAAGTAGTTGAGCATCTGCTCGGTGATGTCGAAGTCGCTGATGACGCCGTCTTTGAGCGGACGCACGGCGATGATGCTCGCCGGCGTGCGTCCCACCATGCGCTTCGCCTCGGCGCCGATCGCGAGGACCGCGCCGGTCCGCTGATCCTTCGCGACGACCGAGGGCTCGGCAATGACGATCCCGCGCCCGCGCACGTGCACGAGGGTGTTGGCGGTGCCGAGGTCGATACCGATGTCCCGCGAGAACAGGCCGAAGAGACCGTCGAACACCCCTGGGGACACCCCTTCCACGCGCGAAGTCACGTTCACGCGAAGGATAACGGCGCAGCGCGTCGGAACGCGCGCGGTCTCAGGGTCTGGGTGTCGGAGTCGCGGTTACCAGGGGCGCGGCCGTCGCGGTCGGCGAGGCTCGCGGTGTCGAAGAGGTCGCGGTCCCGGTCGCGCCGGTAAGGCTCGGGCGCGGCGAGAGGCTCCCGGTCGGACGCGGCGAGACGCTCCCGCTCGGCCGCGGCGTGGCTCGCGGCGTCGCCGTCGTCGGGCGGCGGGTCGTCGCGGGTCGCGGCGTCGGCGTCGGAGCCGGCGTCCCCGGAATGAGACGCACCTCGCCCGCGCTCGAGAGACCCGAAAGACGGATCGGTTGGTAGCGGTCGTCGTAGACGATGACGCGGTGCACGACGCGCGGCGGCGTCTCTTCGTACACCCACACGAGCGTGTGCTCCGCGTTGGCCCACGCTTCGAAGATCCGGATGTGACCGGTGCGTTTGGGATCGCGACCGATCGTGAGGTTCATCGCGTCGCCGGGTCGGAGCTCGCTCTTCGTGATCGGGAACGACACTTCCCAGATCGAGTCGGTCGTGTACCGACCGACGCTCCAGGTCCAGCTCACGTAGGCCGAGCAGTCCATGCCATTCGTCGTCGAGTTGCCGCCCCAGATGTATTTGAGTCCGAGGAGCGACGCGGCACGCGACAGGATCCGTTGACGGATCTGCGCGGTCGCGTCGGGCGCCGGCTCGACGACGGGCGCGGCCGGTGGCGGTGGTGGCGGAGCGGCTGGCGCGTTCGCGCCGAGCGGATCGGCGCGCAGCGAGCTCACGGTCGACATGATCTCGTCGACAAGTGCGTTCCAGTCCGATTCGTTCGCGGCCGCGCGGATCACGACGACGCGATCGCCGGGCCGCGAGAAGAAGTAGCGGCTGAAGACATGCACGCCTTCGTACACCGCTTCTTCGTCGAGCGTGACGAACCCCGGCGCCAGGCCGAGCTCGCGATCGCGGTGGATCCGCGCATCCATGCCGATGAGCCCGCTGTCGACGCGCGCAAGACCGACGGTGATCACCGCGCCCGCGTCCGCGATGAGACCGCTCGTGATCGGGATCGGCGCGGCATACAGGCTCGGATCGGAAAGCCGCAGCTGGTAGCGGACGATCTCGAATACCGGCTCGGGCGGATCGGCGACCGGGTTGAGGGCGCTCGCGGGCCCGCGCACCCAGCCGGCGGGCGCGACGAACGACACCTTCGTTTCGTCGTCGGTGAACAGCCGCGGGAGCGGCATGTCGGGATGGAGGATGTCCGAAGCGACATCGGGCGGTGCCGCAGACCGGTAGTCCGCTGCCACCGCGACGATCGGCGGGCTGCCGGGTGCGGAGCTCTCGATGGTGCGGCTGCCCTGGAGCGGCACGGCCACGAGGGCGACCAGAGCCAGCGCCGAGGCGGCGCGCGTGAGGGCCGGTCGGGCTGACGGTCCCACTGGTGTCCCGGAACGACCGGCGTCGGGGAACGTCACAGCCTGATACGCCGTCGCTACGCGACTGCGGCTCTTCTATCCCTACGGGAGACTGAACACGCCGCCGGAGAGCGACGACGCGCCGCGCGCGACAAGACGCTCGCGCGGACGGGTGGACTCAGGCCATTCGCGGATGGGCATGCACGCGAGTTATCGGCAGCCCCCTGCCGCTATTCAGCCGCCTTGCCTCCGGCGTGCACGGTCCAGTCGCGCTCATCGAAATCCTTCGCGCAGTACGGGCAGATGTTCCACTCGGGCCGGATGAGCTTCGCGCACGAGGGACACATCCGCTTCAGACGCGTGCGACATGTCGGGCACAGGATGAAGTCCTCCTGCACGCGCTCCTTGCAAGTGGGACACACGACGCGCTGCTCCGCTTCCGCGAGCAGGCTCTCCTCCGCGAGCTGGCGCTCGTAGGCCTCGCCGAGCGTCTCCTTCGGACGAACGATGAGATACAGGAAGAGTCCGAGGATGTTGAGCACGACGACGAGCAGGCCCGCGAGATACGGAAGGATCGGATTCTCCGTGCGCTGCTGCGCGTCGCGAACGGTCCAGAAGACCATCGCGAGATACAGGGCGAGGACGTAAAGACCGACACCGCGCACCGCGAGCTGGACGAGCGGATTGTTGACGAACGTCGTCCACATTCCACCGAAATCGGGCACTGCCTAGACCTCCGCCCCGAGCCGCTGCGTATCGCGACGCACGCGGTCACGCCAGTAATCGAGCAGATCCGCGAGCGTCTTCTCGAATGGGATCTGCGGCTCCCATCCGGTCGCACGCTGGAACTTCGACGTGTCGGCCCACAGGATCGGCACGTCGCTGGGTCGCAGCCGAGCCGGGTCCTCCTGCGTGCGGATCTTCACCGTCGAGTGCGACAGCAACATGTCGAGCATCTCTTGGATCGACCAGCATTTGCCGCGACCGACGTTGTAGACCTCGCCGGGCTCGCCCTTCTCGAGAGCGAGCCAATACGCACGGACCATGTCGCGCACATCGGTCCAGTCGCGCTTGCTCGTGAGGTCACCGTGGTAGATCACCGGTTCGTGCTTTCCTGCCTCGATCAACGCGATCTGGCGCGCCATGGTGCTGGTCACGAAGTGCGTGCCGCGGCGCGGGCCGGTGTGGTTGAAGCCGCGCGTCACGACGAGATGCATGCCGTAGGACTTGTAGTACTGGTACGCGAGCTTGTCCTGCGCGACCTTGCTCACCGCGTAGGGCGACAGCGGCCGTAGCGGATTGGTCTCTTTCATCGGGACCTCGTCGGGATGGACGAGCCCGTACTCCTCGCTCGAGCCGGCGATGTGCATCCGGATCTGCGTGTCGTGACGCCGGATCGCCTCGAGCAGGTTGAGCTGCGACTCGATGTTGATGCGGAGCGTGGCGGCGGGCTCGTCGAACGAAGACTGCACGTACGACTGCGCGGCGAGGTGGAAGATGCGCTGCGGCTGGACCGACGCCACGAGCTTTTCGACGGCGCCCGCGTCCGTGAGCTCGCAGTGGAGCAGGGTCACGCGACCGCGTCGGCCGTCGTCGCGGAGCGTCCCGCCCGTCGGGTACCGGCCCTCGATCATCTCGACCTTGTTCTGGGCGGTCAGGACCTCGAGGTTCTCGGTACGCGAACGCCACCGGTATGTCGCGTAGATCGCGACGTCGGGGTGGTTGGCCAGGATGTACTCCGCGAGATGGCTGCCGGCGAACCCAGTGATACCCGTGAGCAGGACCCGCATCGGGCGGAAGCGTAGCAAATGACATGCCGCGCTTGGCCGCTAGGCGAACGTGCGCGCCCTACCGCGCTTTCGTCCGCTTCCCTCCGAACTGCTTGCGCAGTGGGTTCCAGTAATACTCGCGCCAGCCCTTGGCGATCTCGCCGTAGAACTGGGCGGGAACGCCCGTTTGCGTGAACGTCACCCGCGTCGCTCCGGCCGCACGCGCGAACGCGAACGTCGCCCTCGAAAACGTGCCTTTCGGCCAGTTGTTCGCGCGCCAGGTCTGCACGATCCTCCGGTCTTTGGTGAGCTTCAGGTTCTTGCCCTCGAGGTCGTGGCCGACCTTGAACGCGCCGCCGACGCGACGGCTTACCTTCGTGGGCTGCCGCGCTAGCTTGGAATGGAGCTTCGAATCCATGATGGTCTCGTATACGTCGTGGGGCGTCGCGCCGCGGATCGTTGCCGTCTGCCGGATCGTCTTCATCTGCCCCTCCCAGGTCTTGCGAGACTAGACCAATGAGCGTGCTGGATATCCGCCGCCACGCCGAGCGCGTCGACCGCGCCGACGACCAGAGCGCGCTCTCCGCCGCCGGGCGCGCGATGTGCGAGCGCCTCGCGAAGGACGCGCCGAAATACGCGCTCGTCGTCGCGAGCCCACTCCCGCGCGCGAAGGAGACGGCCGAGCGGATCGCCGGCCGCCTCGACAGCGCCGAGCCGGGTCTGCTGCCGGACCTCGGCGGAGCGGCCGGGCAGATGTTCGGCGAGATGCGTACCGTCGCCGACTGGGCGCGCCTCATGCGCGACGACGAGCGCACGCGGCGCTTCGCCGAGGAGCAGCTGCCGACGTGGACGCGCATCGCGGCCCGCGTCGGAGATCGCGACCGCGTCCTGGCGGTCTCGCACGGCGGCATCATCGATCTCCCCGCGATCGTCATCGCCGCGCGACTTGGCACGAAGCTCGACGGCGCGTCGTTCGGCTACGGCGAAGGCGTGCGCGTTACCTATGCGAAAGGCGGACCGGTGAAGATCGAAGAGCTGCGCGTCCGATGAGATGGCTCGTGCTCGCGCTCGTCGTGTCGCTCGTCGGCTGCGAGCCGCGGGTCATCGTCACGCGGACCGCGTCGCCGCAGGGGAGCGCGTCGCCCTCGGGCGCGGCATCGCCGTCGGCCAGCGCGCGTGAGACGCCGGCGAAGCTGGTGCTGAGCCCGGTGCCGCGCTTCACACCGGCAGCGCGCTTGGTGAGCTACGAGCGTGGCGGGGACATCGGGCAGCCGTCGCTGCGCTTCCTCCTCACCGGCGACGGCCGCGTGATCACGGAGGAGACCGGTGGTGACCTGGTGCAACGAAAGCTCACCCCCAGCGGCGCGGCGACGATGGTGCTTCAGGCGATCCAGACCGGACTCTTCGAGCGCGATGCGGACTTCGGCCGCGTGCCACTCCCGGGCACGACGCCGCCGGCGCACGGCACCACGGTGCTGATCTTCGTGGTCGCGAACGGCACCCGTGACGTGCGGGTCTCGGTCGTCCCCACGGGACAACCCGACGACGAGCTGTACCAGAAGTCCGCGGAGCGCGACAAGCTCACCGCGCTCGCCCGCGGATACGAAGATCTGGCCTGGGTCGCGGCGAACCAATGGGCGGAGTCCCGCCCACAGCCGTATCAGCCGTCGTTCCATCGGCTCTTCGTACTCCCCCAGGCGAACGCACCCGCGGGCGGCGCGCCCGACGCAGACGCGCTCTGGCCATTCCTCACGCCGATCGAAGGCGTCGGCGAGCTGACCGCAGGCGGAGCGAGCGGCGCGGCGTGGCGCTGCGCGGTGCTCGTCGATAGCGATGCGCTGGCGCTCGGCGACTCCCTCGCGCGTGGCGGAGCGATCACACGCTACGGATGGGGATCCGCCATGGCGACCGCGATCCTTTCCTGGCGCGGCGGCACCGGCACGGTGCGGCTGCAGCTCACTCCACTCTTACCGCACGAGTCCGCGAGCTGCGCGGGCGCGACGCCGCCGCTCTAACTTATCGACGTTAGCGATCGTCCTGAGATAGCGCTCCGCCGCGGTCGACGCTGCGTGCAGCGCCGTAATCGAGCAGCCATGCTGCTCTCATCTGGTGCGGGGACCGAGTCTATTCACTGATCGTTCAGTGAAGCGCGGAAGTACCAGGACCACTCGCTCGGGGGGTGCTATTGCCCACCACACACTCGGGGTCCAACGTGACAGACGGCAGGGTGGAGTCTCATCGATGTGGTGTCGGCGAGGCGAGGGGGGCAAGGGGGAAGCAATGAGCGCAGGACAGGCTATCCGTCGCCAGAACTTCAGCTTCATGAGCGTCACGCCGCCCGTCGCGTCACACAGCGCGTCGGACACCGCGACACACGCGATGCACTACATGCGCATCGTCCTCGCCGTCGTCAGCGCCGCCGCGCTCGAGCTCGCCACCTTCGCGACCGTCTCGATGCTCATCACCGGACGCTGAACCGCGGGCACCGCGCGAGCGGTGCTACGCGGCAAAGGTCCGGATCGCGTCGACGATGGCCTTGTGCTCTTCAGCGAGCACGCGGGCCGACAGGGTGGGAACGTCGTCGCCGGGGTGGACCCGCACGCGCCGCTGCACGACGACCTCGCCGAGATCCACCGTGTCAGGATGCACGCGATGCACCGTCACGCCTGACTCCAACGCACCCGCCGCGAGCACGGCCTCATGCACACGATCGCCATGCATTCCCTTGCCGCCGAAGAGCGGCAGCAGCGCGGGATGTACGTTGATGATCGGCACGCGCGCCACCTTGACGAAGAACCCGGGCGTGAGGATGTGGTCGAAACCCGCGAGCACGATGAGCCGTGCACCGGACCGCACCAGCGCGTCGGCCATCGCGTTCTGAGCCGCTGCTCGCGTCCCGTGCGCCTCGGTCGTGAACGCCGCGCACGAAACTCCCGCTCGCTTCGCCCGGATGAGCGCCGGCACGCCGTCGCGATTCGACGCGACGAACACGACGCGCGCGGGGAGGCTGCCGTCGGCGCACGCATCGAGGATCGCCTGCAGGTTCGTGCCGCGGCCGGAGACGAGGACGCCGACGGACAGCGTCATCAGTTCGCCCAGCGCACGCGCCGCGGACCGCTCGCGGCCTCGACCCGACCGATGGTCACCGCGCCGGGAACCACGCGCAGCGCCGCGGCCGCGTCGGACTCGGGGACGATGACGACGAGACCGATGCCCATGTTCCAGGTATCCCACTGATCGACCTCGGGCACGGTCCCGAGCTCCGCCAGGACCTGGAAGATCGCGGGCACCTCCCAGGCCCCGCGATCGATCACCGCACCGAGCCCCGCCGGCAGCGCGCGCGGCAAGTTGCCCTCCCAGCCGCCACCGGTCAGATGCGCGATCGAGCGCATGTGAGTCGATGAACGGAGCGCACGGAAATGCGAAAGGTAGCTGGTGTGCGGCGCGAGGAGAGCGTCGCCGAGCGTGCGTCCGCCGAGCTCGGGGTGCGGCGTCGTCAGCGCCTCCTTCACGTCGCGGCCCTGCGCGCCGGCGATCTTGGCGGCTATCGCGCGAGCGAGCGTGTACCCGTTCGTGTGAAGGCCGCTCGACATGAGGCCGATGCACACGTCGCCTTCTCGCACCGAGTCGGGTCGGAGGATCGCTTCGCGCGCGACCACTCCGACGAGGAACCCGGCGACGTCATACGCGCCCGGCAGGTACATGCCC
>VBFY01000083.1 GCA_005889405.1 Chloroflexota bacterium
AGGAGACGATGCGTTTCATCCCTCGCGGCGCGTCGCCGTCGCTCGAGCGCACGCGCGGCGCGGTCGAGCGCTTCATCCGTCACGAACGCGAACACGGCTTCGGCCTCTGGGCGGTCGAGCTACGCGCGACCGGCGAGTTCATCGGTGACTGCGGCCTCGTGTACGTCGAAGGAAAGGGTCCGGAGGTCGAGGTCGCCTACCACCTCGCGAAGGAGTGGTGGGGCCGCGGCCTCGCGACCGAAGCCGCGCGCGCGTGCCTCGACTACGGCTTCCGCGAGCTCGGCCTGCGCGAGATCATCGCGATCTGCTTCTCCGAACACGTCGCTTCGCGCCGCGTCATGGAGAAGGCCGGCATGCGCTACGTCGGTCCTGCCCGCTACTACGAGCTCGATCTCGTGAAGTACGTCGCGAATGACCGACGCTGAGCTCGACCGCGAGGTCCGCATCGCGATCGCGCGCTCGATCAAGACCCGCGGAAAGATCCCGACGATCGCGGCCGTCGCCGCGGATATCGGCAAAGACCTCGCCGCGGTGGACGCCTCCTTCGCGCGGATGATCGCGGGCCACGTCTTCATCCCGGCGAAGGATTCGCACGAGATCTACGCGTACGACCCGTTCTGCGTCGGCCCCACGGACTTCTTCGTCACGGCGGCCGGTCGCGTGTGGTTCGGGATCTGCGCCTGGGACGCACTCGGCATCCCCGCGGCGCTCGGCGAGCCGGGCGTCGTCGAGACGCACTGCGGCGACTGCGGTGAGCCGATCGTCGTCGAGGTGGACGCCGACGGCGCCACGGACGTCCAAACGTGGACCGTCGTTCAGATCGGCGTGCCCGCGCGTGACTTCTGGAAGGACATCTACTTCACCTGATCGACGATCCTTTTCTTCCGGTCGGAGGAGCATGCCCAGCGCTGGCGCGAACGGGCCAAGCCGCCGGCGTCGACGATCCTGCCCATCGAGCAGGCGACCGCGCTCGCACACGCGTGGTACAAGAACAAGCTCGACCCGGACTGGCGCCGCTTCACCACCGACGAATCCGAGGCGATCTTCGACGACCTGGGCCTCGATCCGGAGTTCTGGCGGCTGAGCTGAGCGCGTGACACGAAAGCCGGTCATCACCGTCATCGGCAAGAGCGCGCGCAATCCCGGAGATCCTGTCCCAGCACGCGCGCTGCGGGCCGGCGAAGAGGTGGGGAAGCTGCTCGCGGAGCGGGGCGCGGTCGTCGTCACCGGGGGTCTCTCCGGTGTGATGGAGGCGGTGAGCCGCGGCGCGAAGAATGCGGGCGGGCTCGTGATCGGGATCCTGCCCGGTCTCGACAAGCGCGACGCGAACGCGTACGTCGACGTCGCGATCACGACGGGCATGGGCTGGATGCGCAACACGCTCGTCGTCCGCGCGGCCGACGCCGTGATCATGATCAGCGGCGGCATCGGCACGCTGAACGAGCTGACCGTCGCGTACGAGGACAAGCCGACGGTGGTGCTCGAGGGCACCGGCGGCTGGTCCGATCGCATCCGCGATATCGCGTACGAGGGAAAGCACCTCGACGAGGCCGGGATCAACGAGATCCGTTTCGCGAAAACGCCCGCCGAGGCGGTCGACATCGCGCTCTCGCTCGCACCGAGCGCGGAGACGGGCAAGTCCGCCGAGCGGGAGTTCCGGACCTAACCGGTCATGAGCAAGGCTCTTGTCGACTGCCTTCGATACAGCCGCTGGGCGAATCTCAGCCTCATCGATGCCTGTCGTGGACTGGCCGCGGAACAGCTGGATGCGCGCGCGACGCCTTCGTCGCGTTCGGTGCGCCAGCTGTTCCAGCACCTCGTCGGTTCGGAGCTCACGTTCGTGCTCCGTACGAAAGGCCGGCAGCACGAAGGCGAATCGCGGCACGTGGAGGCTACGTGGCCTGGGCTCGAAGTGCTGCGCGAGATCGTCGCGTCGAGCGGGGACGACCTCATCGCGATCGCCGCGAGCCTCGATGAGGACGAGCTGGTGGCTCTGCCGTACCAGGGCAAGACATACGAATATCCGAAGAGCTTCTTCCTGCTGCACGCGATCGAGCACGGCGTCGAGCACCGGACGGAGATCAAGCTCACGCTCGCGCTGATCGGCATCGAGACCCCTGACCTGGACGGCTGGTTCTACGCTCCAGCAGCGGGATATGGCCGGGAGATCGCGCCCCGCAGCTGACACAAACCGTCTAGGCTCCCGCGCGTGGACGCCTTCGCTGTATTCGGGATCCAGACGCTCTTCTCGTTCGTCGTCTTCGGTCTTCTCGCGTGGTGGTTCGTCTGGCCCTGGCTGAAGTCGGTCGATCGCACCACCGCGTTCACCGCATTGACGTTCGTCCATGCGCTCCGGCCCATCGGCGCGACCGTGCTGGTCGCATCGGTCGCCGGCACCGCCCTGCCGCGGGACTTCGCCGAGGCCGTCGCCTATGGTGACCTGCTCACGAGCCTGCTCGCGGTGATCACGCTGATCGCGCTGCGTGGTCGCTGGCCCTTCGCGATCGCTCTCGTCTGGGTAACGAATGTCGTCGGATTCGCCGACCTCGTGAACGCTCTCGTCGGCGGCGTGCGCTACGACATCGCCCGCCTCGGGATGGGGTCGTTCTGGTACGTCGTCACGATCCTCGTTCCGATCCTGTGGATCGCGCACGCGCTCGCGTTCGGGCTTCTCCTCCGACGACGTGCGTGACAATTAGCCGATCTCGAGGATCGTCCTCCCGCCCCACACCGAGGGTCCTTCGGTCTGGAACTGCTCCGCCATCTCGTCCCAGGCCCTGAAGTCCGGGTCATTGTCGTGCGCGTCGTGCGCGCGCTGATTCGTGAGCTTCGCGAACACGATGTAGTTCACGTATCCGCCTTGCTTCGCGTCCTCCTCCTCGACGCCGTATGCCACGCGGGTGAGTGAGGCGGCCAGCATCCCGCCCTTCGCGTGATGCTTCTGCCAGTTCTGGTACTGATGCTTCTTGAAGAGCCGCTCGAACTCCTTCGCCCGGTCGGCCTTGATGCGTAGGATGATCGCGTTCGTCTGCGACATGACCAGAGTCCTCCGGCATAGGGCGTGTCGAGCCTTTTAGGTTGCGTCCCCCTGGAACGTGCCGAACAACATGATCAATCCGAGTGTCAGAACAAATACCCAGACCCCGGCTATGACCATTGCCTCCGTCGGCACAGGACCAATCTGTGGCCAATTCGTGATGATTGCATCGGATAGTCCCTTCACGAACTTACCTAGGCTGGCAAGGAGTGAAGCAGCGTCGGTTCCGCCCGGGATGGTCGACCCGCTGGGCGTGCCATTAGAGATCTCATCGATCGAAATTCCGAGGGCCGACCCGGCGAGAAGTGCCTGCCATCTCGCCGGGACACTCACCAGCACGATGAGTCCCGCGAGCACTCCAGCGCAGCCGCCGACGATGCGGGCATAGATGATCGGCTCCCAGTTCAGCTGCTTCGAGGCGTAATTGAGCCCTACGAACCCGAGGATGATGAGAACGGCGAGGAAAATCCACTTCAGTGCGAAGCGCGGCCGCATGGACTGCACGACGGCGGTCGAGAGGTTCGCCATTCAGTCCTCCGACAAGTCTCGGCCTGGTGCCAGACTTTTGCGGTCAGACTAGTCTCGCCCCCAAGGACCACCCTTCTAGAGAGCGCCGGCGCGGGCGAAACTGCGACTTACAGCGGCGGCGCGCCGATCGACGGCAGCATCGCCTCGGCCCACGCCGCCGCCGTGAGAAGGCGCTCGTCGTCGCCGGGCGCGCCGACGAGCTGAAGTCCGAGCGGCAGCCGATGCCGACCGAGGCCGGTGGGGATCGTGATCGCGGGCGCACCCACCAGCGACCACCGTGAGCAGAAGCGCGGATCGCCGGTCGTCTCAGGTGTCGGCGCCTCGCCGGTGGTGGGTGGGGTGAGGATCGCGTCGTAGCCGGAGGCCCAGTCGAGGAACGTCGCGACGAGCCGATCGCGCGCCGCGAGCGCCTCGGCGTACACGCGGTGATCGATGCGCGCTCCCTCCGCGAGCTGCGCTCGCGCGTACGCGCTCACGGTCTCGGGCCGGCGCGCGACCTTCGGGAGCACGGTCTGCCCGGCCTCGTAGAGCATGACCGTGCGCAGGATGCGCGGGGCGTCGTCGAGACCCGCAGGCGGAGTCGGCCACTCGACCGGTCCGCCGACCAGCGCGAGAGCGTCGACGTCGGCCTGGAATCGCTCGCGCATGTCATCCGATGCCTGCTCCCACTCACTCGTTCGCAGCGCCGCGAACCGCGGCACGCGGTCGTCGTCGACGTGCGGCGCACGCTCCGTTTCGCCGGCGAGGATCGCCGCGAACAGACCGGCGCTCCGCACGCTGCGCGCGAACACGCCGACGTGATCGAGCGTGCGCGAGAACTCGAACGCGCCCTCGGTCGGGATGCGCCCCACGGTGGGCTTGAAGCCAACGATCCCGCAGAATGCCGCGGGTCGGATGACGGAACCGTTCGTCTGCGAACCGATCGCCGCAGGCACGACGCCCGCGGCGACCGCCGCGGCCGATCCCATCGACGAGCCGCCGGGCGTGCGAGAGGGATCCCATGGATTGAGCGTGTGGCCGGGCGTCATGAACGCGAGCTCGGCCGTGACCGTCTTCCCGAGCACGATCGCACCGGCGGCTTCGGCCGCATTGACCGCCGGGCACGTGTCCTTCGGCACGCGACCTTCGAACAGAGCGCTGCCGTTCTCGGTCGGGATGCCGGCGGTGTCGAAGATGTCCTTGACGCCGATCGGAATGCCTTCGAGCGGACCCACCGCGCCGCCCGAGCGCCGGCGCTCATCGGACGCCACGGCGAGGCGATGCGCACGCGCGGCGTCGAGCCAGACGAAGGCGTGTATCTGCGGCTCGGTCTCGGCGTAGCGGCGCACCGCGCGCTCGACGAGCGCGCTGCTGGTCAGCGCGCGGGCTTCGAGCGCCTCGGCGAGCCCGACGAGGTCTTCGGCGATGATCCGCATGTCGCACGCATAGTGACGCGTGGCGTCCAGCCCTTGGGAAGACCGGGCAGGATGCCACGGACCTTACGAAAGCCGGCCTTTCGGAACATCGCCTGGGTGCCGACGAAGGCGAAGTCGTCGTGGACGCGTTTGCCGTCGGCCCGCGGATGGGCCTCGACGGCCGGCGCGCCGTGCTTTCCGGCGTACTCGACCGCCGCGCGGATCATCGCGACCGCCACGCCCTGCCCGCGGTGGCCGCGACGGACCGTTATGCATGGGATCACCCACACCGCGACGTCGTCGACCGGAGGCGTCGCCCTCGATTTCTCCACCAGGGCGAAGTCGTACCGCGGACCCAGCGACACGAATCCGATCGGTTCGGTGCCCTCGTACGCCACGAGGCCCGCCGAGTTCTTTCGGCGCCGCGCCAGCTTCGCGAGCACCGCTCGGCGCTTCGCCTCGGTGCCGGGGCCGCCGAGGCTGAGGCCAAGCTCACGTTGCTGCGCCGCCGTGTATCGCGGGTGGAGGTCCCAGCACGTGGCGCCCCAGGTGCCACGCGTCACCGTCTTCACGTCGTCGACGCGCGCGGCGGTCAGGGGTCGGATCGTCAGCTTGCCGATGCGAGTCGTCGCCATCTCTTCTTGGTCAGTCTGCGCACTCGGCTCTCGGCCTGCTCGCGCCAGCGCGGCGAACCGAGGCCGAGCTCGAGCAGCGTCTCCACCATCCGCAGCGCCCGTTCCACGTCGGCGCGGCGCTCGAGTTGCCGTGCGAACGCGAGCGCGAGCTTGACGCGCAGCGGGTTGTCGCCGTCGTAGTACGCGCTCTCGTAACAGGCGAAGGCCGCGTCGAGCTCCCCCGTGCGCTCGAACGATCGCGCGAGCGCGTACGCGGCCGGTGCATGATCGGGTGCTCGTCCCGACCGCGCCGCGAGCACCGCGACGGCCACGCGATCCGCGATGCGTACCAGCGACACGATGTCGCGCGCGTTGTGCTCGAGCACCGGCGCGATGATCGCGGGGTCGCGCCCACGCAGGTAATGGAAGTACGCGTCCGGGATGAGCGAACCAGGGATGTCGTTAATGCGACCTTCGTCGAAGAGCGACTCCTCGAGCTGCTTCAACCCGGTGGATCCGAAACGGTCGCGCCAGAGCCGCCGCGCGGGATGCAGCAGATCGAGGTGCGATTCATCGACCGTGATCTCACTGCGCAGTGTCATCACCCAACGCGTTCGCAGCAGCGGCAGGTCGAAGCTCTTGCCGTTGTACGAGGCGCAGGCGCGGAACGGCTCGATCTCGGCCTGGATCGTCTCGACGAACGCGCGCTCTGCGCCGATGTCATGAAGCAGGTGCTGACGCACCACCAGCTCGCCCTCACAGAAGTACGCGATCCCAAGAAGAAAGACGTACGTCCCCGTGCCACCGGCCAACCCGGTGGTCTCCGTATCCAACCAAAGGACGTCCTGCCACCGGGTCGGCGCCTCGCCGCGGAGTCCGAGGTGGGCGAGCATGAGCGGATCGCAAGCTCCCCTGCCAACGATCTCCAGTCCGAGATCGTCGATCACGATCCGTTGCTCGAAGACTTCGAAAGGCAAGGCAGCGGCGGTGCGGGCACCGAGGGTTTCGGTGCCGACACCGCCGCGTGACTCGCCGCCCGCCTCCCCATGACGACGACGGTCGCGCTCGACGATCGCGGCAATGCGAGAGCGCAGATCGTGCATCAGGCGAGCGAAAGCAGATGCGCGACGGACTCGCGGACGTCGGCGCCCAGGGCGTACGCCGGGCCGACGCAGGACGGACAGCCCGTCCGGCAGCCACAGGATTCGAGGTGCTCCCGTGCGCGCGCGATCAGCGGCTCGTACGAGCGGAAGAGGCGTTCCGAGAACCCGATCCCTCCGGGCGTCATGTCGAAGAGGTAGATCGTCGGGCGCTCGGTGTGCGGCGAGCGCACCTCGACGGCAAGCCCAAGGTCATGGGGGTCGCACATCAGGAACAGCGGCGCGAGACCATGCAGCAGATTGCCGAGACCGGCGAGCGCGACCTCGATCCGCTCTTTGGGCCACCCCGCGACAACGCGCTCGGGCAGCGAACACCAGAACGACGTCGTTTGCAGTTCCTGCTCGGGAAGGTGGATCTTGCCCCAGCCGACGTTCTCGTGCGTATACATCGTGAGCTTCTTGAAGATCGTGGTGAGCGTGCTCACAAGGACTTCGCCGTGAGCGAGGTCGAAGCCTCGCTGCGCAGTGTGGCGGTCGAACTCATCGATGACGCGGATGCGGACGGCGAGCTCGGCCTGGGTGTAGTAGTCGACCTTCACCTCGCGCACGTAGGCCTTCGCGTTCTCCCAGTCCAGCCGCTCCACCTGGAGCTGCTTCGACTCGTGGAGATAGATCGCCTGCTCGTGCAGCAGCACCTGTGCGGCGAACCGATCGATCTCGCCGATCACGCGGGCCTTGCCGTCGTGGTACTCGGAGCCGACCGTGCGCGGGGCAGGCCCGGTCGTGTCGACGATCACGACGTTGTCGTTCGTCGCCGTGCGCAGCGAAGTCGTCTCGGCGGGGAATGCTTGATCGGACCAGTGGTACTTGCCGCCCGCCTCGTGGAGCACACCCTGCTCGTCGAGGTACGCGAGGACGCCTGGCGTGTCCTCGGTCCCGAACCGCTCCCGCAGGTCGAACGGGATCTCGAACGCAGCGCACTTCAGATGGTGCACGAGCACATGCAGGTTGTCGGGATTCACCAGACCCGCTTCGGGCGAGCGCTCGAGCACGTATTCGGGATGCTGGACGACGTACTGATCGGTCGGGGACGACGTGGCGACGAGGAACGCGGCCGACAGGTCCTCGCGTCGCCCAGCGCGCCCCATCTGCTGCCACGTCGATGCCACGGTGCCCGGATACCCGAGGAGCACCGCCGCCTGCAGCGCGCCGATGTCGATGCCGAGCTCGAGCGCGTTCGTCGACACGACGCCGCGGACCGAACCGTCGCGCAGGCCGCGCTCGATCGCGCGCCGCTCGGAAGGTAGATAGCCGCCGCGATAGCCGCGGATCAGGTTGGATGGCCACTGCGGCTGTGGAAAGCGCGAGCGAAGATACGTGAGGAGCAGCTCGGTCTGCACGCGCGAGCGGGCGAACGCGATGGTCTGCACGCCCGACGCAAGCAGCGTCGCCGCGATGTCACGGCCGGTGAGGAGCGCGCTCTTGCGCACGCCAAGGTTGCGGTTGACGACCGGCGGGTTGACGAACACGAGCACCTTCGCGCCGCGAGGTGCGCCGGACTCGTCTATGACGACGACGTCGTCCTCGATGTGATGGCGTGCGAGCTCCTCCGGGTTGGCGATCGTCGCGGACGTGCAGATGAACACCGGATGCGATCCGTAGAACTCGCAGATGCGGCGCAGCCGGCGTAGGACGTTCGCGACATGGCTGCCGAAGACACCGCGGTACGTGTGCAGCTCGTCGAGGACGACGTAGCGCAGGTTCTCGAAGAGCTTCACCCACTTGGTGTGATGGGGAAGGATCCCGGTATGGAGCATGTCCGGGTTCGTGATGACCACGTGACCCGCGCTGCGGATCGCGGCGCGCACCGCGGGCGGGGTGTCGCCGTCATAGGTGTAGGTCTTGAGCTCGATGTCCATGTCGCTCGACTCGCCCTCGAGCTCGGCGAGCTGGTCCTGCGAGAGCGCCTTCGTCGGGAAGATGTAAAGGGCACGCGCCGTGTGGTCCTTCGCGATCGCGTCGAGGACCGGCAGGTTGTAGCAGAGCGTCTTCCCCGAGGCGGTCGGGGTAACGACGACGATGTGCTTGCCCGCGCGTGTCGCATCGAGCGCGGCGGCCTGATGCGAATACAGCTGCTGGATGCCGCGACGGCGCAGGGCCGCTCCGATGCGACCGTCGAGCCACTCGGGGAACGGCGCGTAGCGCGCCGGCCGCGGCGCGATCGTCTCCCAGCGCGTAACCATCTGCTGGAACTCCTCGTCGCGCAGGAGTCCGTCGAGGATCTGCTCCAGGCTGACGCGGGCTGGGAATCGAACACTTGTTCTCACGAGACTGAGGACGATAGAACGGCTGTTCGGCATGTCAAGGGTACGGCTGTTCGGACCGCATTCCGTGGCTACGATGCCCGCCGTGCGCAGCTTGGTCGCTGCCGCTTTGACCGTGACGCTGGCAGTCTCTTGCGCGAGCGCGTCACCGCCTGCGAATACACGGCCGGCGCCGTCGGCATCTGCCGCGACACTTCAAACCAGCGCACCGGTCGCGACCGCGACTCTCGCGCCCACTCCATCCCCAACGCCCACACCGACACCGATCGTCGAGGTCGCGTGCGCGGACGTTGATCGGTTCCTCGATCAGATGCGGCCTGCTCGTGTTGCGGCGGCCGGTCCGGTGAGCCAGCCCGCGTCCTCGCCTACCGTGCCACCGCCGGACACAACTCCACCACCACTCGGCCAATACGTTCTCGCTGAGTCTCCGATCTATCCGTATACGCAGTTCAATTCCGGCGCGTTCTTGCGTACGACCCAGGACATCTTCGGACCAGACGTATGGGGTCTGTCGCGAGACCTCGCCGTACGGAACGGTCTGGTATGGGCATATGCCCAGACGTTCAACTCGGGTTCCCAGCCGGGAGGATTCCTCGAGTACATCCATGAGTTCTGGAGCGTTGACGGAGCGCTCGCGTTCGACGAGGGCGCAACTCGGAACGCGTGCCTTTATGGCGGGTCGGTTTTCGAGATTCCTGGAGTGGCTGGAGCGACCGGGCAGCGATTCCGCAACGGCGGGCAATACGCGCTCCGCGCCACGTTCGTCAGAGGGAAGCGTCGCTACACCGTCATGCTGACCACCCCTACCTTGATGCCGGCGCTGGAGATCGCCCCGGCCGCGCGCTTCGCCGCGGCCGCTGCGCGCTGATCGCGATGCCTTCGCGCGACCTCAGCTGAGCTGTGCGAGAACGCCTTCGTTGGGCGCGAGATCGAACTCTCCGAGCTCGGCCGAGCCTTCGCGGTCAGTGGACGTCGAGAGGACAAGACGGGCGGGCCGTGCAAATCCGACGCGACGCGCGCGGTCGGTGAAATTGAGTCCGACGCCGTAGCGACCGCCCTCGGCCTCGCGCACATAAGCGAACACGCCGCGCGGTGCCGGGAGGGTACGGTACGAGCCGGAACGAAGCGCGGGCGAGCCATGACGAAGGCGGATGAGCCGCCGGTAGAACGAGAACAACGACCCCGGGTCATCGCGCTGCGCAGCGACGTTGACGCGCTGAGCATCGGGCGCCATCGGGAGCCACGGCCGTCCGGTGCTGAACCCCGCGTTCGGCGTCGCGTCCCACTGCATCGGCGTGCGCTCCCCGTCGCGTCCGTCGACATCGACGATGCGCTCCGGCGGGATCGTCACATCGGTCATGCCGATCTCTTCGCCGTAGTAGATGAAGGGAGTGCCGCGCAGTGTGAGCAGCATGAGCGCCGCGACGCGCGCGCGTCGCGGTCCATAGCGGCTCGCGGCGCGAGACCGATCGTGATTCGAGAGCGTGTAATCGGGCCAGGCGTGGTGGGGAAGCAGGCGCTCCCACTCCTCGACGACGGCGCGGAATCGTTCGGCGCTCCACGGCTGTCGAAGGAAGTTGAAGTTGAACGGCATCTGCAGCTCGTCGTCGTTGCCGTAGTAACGGACCAGATTCGCCAGCTTGCGCGACGACACCTCAGCCACGGCCATGCGGTCGTCGTATTCATCGAGGACGCGGCGCCAGCGACGATGGATCTCGTGCACCTCGTCGAGCTCCCAGTTGTGGCGCGGCCGTCGCTTCGCGAACAGGCGCGGGTTGTCGCGCAGCCGCTGATCCTTGACCAGGCTGTGCGCGACGTCGATGCGGAAACCGTCAACGCCGCGGTCGAGCCAGAAGCGCATCACGTCGTCGATGGCGCGACGCACCTCCTCGTTCCACCAGTTGAGGTCGGGCTGCTCGGGCAGGAAGTGATGGAGGTAGTACTGGCCGGTCGCTGGATCGAGCGTCCACGCCGAGCGCTTCTCCCTCGCCCCGAACACGGCGCGCCAGTTGTTCGGCGGCCCGCCGCGACGCGGATCGGCCCACACGTACCAGTTCCGCTTGGGATTGTCGCGCGACGATCGCGATTCGACGAACCACGGATGTTGGTCCGAGGTGTGATTCGGCACGAGGTCGACGAGCACGCGGATTCCGCGGCGGTGCGCCTCCTCGAGGAGGCGGTCGAAATCCCCGAGCGTGCCGAAGGTCGGATCGATGTCGCGGTAATCGGATACGTCGTAGCCGAAGTCCTTCATCGGCGACCGATAGAAAGGCGAGATCCAGATCGCGTCGATGCCGAGCGAGGCCGGCGTGCCGTCGTTCAAGTGGTCGAGACGGCGGGTGATGCCAGCGAGATCGCCGACGCCGTCACCGTTCGAATCCTGAAATGAGCGTGGATAGATCTGATAGAAAACGCCCTCGCGCCACCACGATCCGCGCACGCGCCAGAGCCTAGCGGCGCTCGCGGCACGGGCTCTGCAGCCCCGTGCGACAGGGGGATCGCCATGATTGAGAAGCAGACACCGCGCAACCAAGAGGGGGAGTCACCGACACGCGAGGCGAAGGAGACCGCGCAGCGCCTCGAGCAGAAGGCCGACGAGCAGGAAGGCGAGGCGAACCGCGCGCGCACCGAAGAGAAGGCGCGTGAGGCGCGCGAGGGCTCTCGCCGTGGAGTGCGTTTCGGCGGCTAACTTCCGCTAACGACTAACCTCGTCGGCGTGAGCGAGGACGCGGCTCTTCAGGATCGCTACGCGCCGAACGGCGCGTGCTTCGGCTGCGGTCCGCGCAACGAGAAGGGGCTACGCGTGAAGAGCCACGTCCGCGGCGATGAGGTCGTCGCGACGTGGCGCGCCGAGAAGTTCCACGAGGCGTACGACGGCGTTCTGTCTGGCGGCATCATAGGCACCCTGATGGACTGCCATTCGAACTGGACGGCGGCGTACCACCTGATGAAGCAGGCAAGCGCGGACGCGCCGCCGAGCTGCGTGACCGCGGAATACAGCATCAAGCTCAGGCGGCCGACGCCGACCCACGGTGACATCGACATCGTCGCGCGTATCGTCGAGATCTCCGGCGATCGCGCGACGGTCGAGGCGGAGCTGCGGGCCGGCGGCAAGGTCTGCGCCACGTCGTCGGGTATTTTCGTCGCCGTGAAGCCGGGCCACCCCGCGTATCACCGCTGGCAGGAAAAGCGAAGTGAGCTCGGGCATGCGCGTCCTCGCGTGGACGACGACGCCCGTCTCGCCGCGTCGCTCCAGCGCGCTCTTGCCTACGGCGGCGCACCAAGACGACGCGTGTAACGAACAGGGTCACGACGGATCGAGCTGGTCGGGACCTCTTTCGCGTTGAAACCAGGACATCTGCCGCATCGCTGGTGGTAGCCGGAGCGCAAACGCCCCCTACAGTTACTAATTCTGAACGCGCCCGGACGTGTGATCAATCTCGCGGTCCTCGCGGGAGCGGGTGCTCTCCTTGTCGTGCTGCTCTTTGGGGCGCTGCGTCCTGGGGCCCTGTTCGCGCCTGCCAGCAATCCGGGTCAAGGTGTCGCGAGCGTGACTGGCGTGCCGACGGTGACGGCTGAGCCAGGAGCGATCGG
>VBFY01000114.1 GCA_005889405.1 Chloroflexota bacterium
GTATCCGGCTGTCCTTGATCCAGGGTGTAGATCCCGTCCCCCTCGACTCCGATGCCTCCGACCGCCACCCCGTTCTTATAGAGAGGCAGGCCGCCTGGATCGGCCGAGAGGCCGAGCGGAAGATTCGACGTCGCCGCAAGATGCACGCCAGGACCTCTGTCGACATCGCTACAGCGGAGGTTCGAGAACTGCACACCGAAGAGCGGGCCTCCCGCGGAAGGATTGACTTGCGGGGGAAAATGTTCCTGCACGATGAAACTGGCCGTGCGCGTGGTGAAGGCATCCCCTTGGGTGCTGAAGAACGCGCCGGTGCCAGCCTTCGAGATCGCCGCATCGCCGGCAGCCGTGCCGGGGGGGCCTGATATCGAAGCGGTCAGATTGTTGCCGTCCAAGGGGCCCGTGCCCCCACCGGTCAGGGTGATATCGGCACGGGCACCCGCCATACGTAGGACGCCCAGCACCACCCCCTCGTGATCGGGCAAGCCGCTTGCCGTCGCCTGGGTGGCTGCCTGAGCGATGATCGTCTGAACATCCGCGGCCGTCAGCTGCACGGTCTCAGAAAGGGTCGGATCGGCAACGCCGGTTACGTCGGTTCCGACGCTGGAACCCCCACACGCGGTCAAGGCCCATGCAACCCACAGCGTGACGGCGGCGCTCCCGAACAACATCCGCAGCGACACGGACTTCCTACTGGTCATTCATGTCATCTCCCGCCCGCTCTGCAAGTCCAGGTGGCTCGAATGCGCACCCATCGTTTACGGGGAGGCTCGACCTTTCTTAAACTGTTCGATGGAGTAAGGCTGATCTCCAGGCTTTTGCGCCTGGGTCTTATCGTGATAGCCATGGCATGTCAGGCATTGCGCTCGCGCTCCGCCCGGCTCGAAATGACAATTCCGACAGGACGCGATGCTAGGCAGCAGAACGTCCGCGGTGCGTGCGCTACGGGGGGCCGCGTCGTGGCAGGCGACACACTTGAGTACGCCGTGGGCCTTGTGATCGAAGTTGCTGTACGGTAGCCAACGCTGCGGCATGGCGGTCTTCACGACCGCGGGGAACGCCATCCGGGACGCCGACGCTCGCGTGCTGGACGTCGCGCCCGCGAACTGCGCTGACGGGGCAATCGCAGCGGGGCGGTCCAGCACATGACAGAGCACGCACGTGCCCTTCTTCGTCTTCGACCCAGGGGTCCCCATAAGTAACCGCTCCGCCTGTTCCACCATGCCATTGACCCATATCTCCTCTTTCGGCCTGGGCGCGCCGGGCAGCCGCCTCGCCGGCCCCCGGGCCTTCAGTTCTGACTGGTGTTGCAGGAGGTAGTACTCCGCGTACGTGGCGCGTAGGAACCGGTCCACCGTATCGAGTGTTTGACCGTGCGGAACGGTCTTGCCTGGCAAGCGCTCGTCGAAATCAAGAAGATGACACCGCATGCAGTCCCTTTCATAATTCATCGGACGCATGTAAGCCCCTTGCGGGTCGACCCGATGACAACTGGCGCAGGACAGTTGCTCCGGACCATCGGGGCCCATGACGTCCGGCTTCAGGTGGAGTTGGTGGTTCAACTTGATAGCCGCGGTATCCTCTACACGTTCTCCGTCGTCGAGCCGCACCCGTTGGGTGGTGTGCTGACCCGGCCGTGACACCGTAATCGCAAATTCGGGATGATCCGCCGTGAAACTATGGATCGTCGTCGCAACCGGTACGCGGGCCTCCTTGACCTTGAGATCCGCGTGGCATTGCACACAGGTCGAATCGAACAGAGCCGCCAGAACCGCCTGCCCCTTGTGCTCAACGTGACAGCTGGCGCATTGCGGCGCAGGGCCCAGCGCACGGTCACTAAAATGCGGCGGCCCACTGTGGCAGCTCAGACAGGTCTTGTCCGGCACCACCGTGAGGATCGGTTTCCAGGCCACATGACAGCGCGCACAGTCGTTGGCGAAAAGCCGATGCTTCATTGAGACCGATCCGGGCATGAACACCCAGTGCTTCCCCAGCGCATAGACCAGGACGCTTCCCCCCAACACCACCAGCACAGCCAAAACGGCAATCGTGGTTTTATTGATGTACCGGCCATGAAGTTGGTAGGCCGCGACCAGGTGAAATTTCTCGTCGCGTACCTTGGGGCGCGGCGAGGGGGGGAGCCCTCCTAGAGCCGCCATTGTCGGCAGAGTGCCGCCCTGCGCGTGAGCATCGCCGAGCGTCGTCTCAACTGCCTCTCCCGGCCCTTCCGGAGCAACGGGGGCACCCGGCGCCGCCGCGACAGCGTCCGGGGAAAGAGTCGGGGACTTATCCGTAGGCGCTTGCCTCGCCAGCTCGACCGTACGCACGACATCTGCCAGGATCTCGTACTCGATCATGAACGGCGCGTTCGGAGTCGGCCGGGCAAACCGAAGGGTGTAGGGTCCGATTCGGATCGTGCCGGCCTCGGGCAGGATGATCTCCTTGACCGGCATGTCGTTCACCGAGGTAAGGCTCACGACATTGAGGTCACGGAGCACGTAGCGGTCGCCTTCTTCTTGAATGACAGCGTGGTGGTGTTGGACCGAATGATCGTCCAGATGCAGGTCGTTGTTGGTCCCACGGCCGATGCGGAGGGTCGTGCTAGAGAGTTCGGTCGTCTCTATTTTCTCGCCGCCCGGCCCCAGGTTCTTCTTAGCGATGATCAAGAACGGCATGCAGCGCGCTCCGCTAGTAATACAAAACCACGAGAAGGTGGATGCCCACGGCCGCCACCATGGCGATCGAGACGGGTACATGCACGTACAACCAGGACTGGAGCCCATTCTTCAATCGCATCTGGCCCGCCAGATAAGCCTCCAGTTCGGTTTTCTGCAACACCAGGCCGGCAAATTTCGAAAAGCCTTCCTGATCGGTCGCCGGAATATCCGCAAGGAGGTTATGGAGGTCACGCATCCGCTGAGCCAAGATGGCAGCGGGGTCCACGCGCGTAAACAGGATGCGCCATCCCTGAGACTTGAGTTCACGGCACCGACGGGCCTCCTCCTGATAGAGGTGTTGAAAGACAACGGGCTTGGCGGCTGCGAAGTGTTTCATCTCCTTGAGGATCTGATTGATCTCGGCCTCCAGCTTGTCCGGGAGCATACCGCTTTCATGCGTGGTGAGGATCACCGGGACCGTGTGATAGATGAGGAGCCCCACAATCCCGCTGAGCACCACGACCACCAGCAGCACATAGGCGAGGGTATGAACGTCCCATCCGAATCGAAAGCCAGCATGCATAGGGATGATGAGGAGAGTCAGCAGTCCGAGGTACACATGGGCACTCGTCCAGCCCTCAAGCGTGCCCAGGTGGGAAGAGTACCAGCGCTTCCGGATGCCCAGGAACATGAGCACCAGAATCGCGATCAATCCGATCCAACCGTAAACGAGACCCCAGACAGTGCTCCCCGAGGGAGTCATGGTGCGGGAATAATAGAAATAGCTGACGAAGAGCGCCACGGCTCCTATCAACCCGCCCCACAGATAACGCTTGCTTCCGTATGTAAGTAGCGTCCCTTGCATCGCTCCCCGAGAGCCGTGGGCATGGTCGGTTGTGACGCCGCCTGCGCCGGTTAGTCACCGACGGCTTTGATCCGCTCAAAGTATTCTGCGGGGCTCACCCGGA
>VBFY01000056.1 GCA_005889405.1 Chloroflexota bacterium
CGCGCATCGTCGATGGGCGAGACCGACAGATACACGATGCCGTTCGTGACCCAGACGGCGTACGCGTTCCCGCGCGCGTCGAGGTTGAGCCACGGGAAGATCGCGGGCTGGTCCGTCGTGACGAGGTTCGCTTGCCACGACGCCGCACTCGCATAGCCCACCGCCGGGGCGCTCGCGACCTGGTAGCCGCCGCCGTTCCGGTACGGCAAGTAGATCCAGCTGCGGCCGGGGCCGCTCGTGTTGTCGACACGCAGATTCCCGGACTGGCTCACGTCGGTCAGTTGCGGGATCGGCTGGAAGATCGGTGTGCCGGACGCGGTGATCGCCATGACGTGCACCGCGAGCGCCGGGACGTGATAGGAGAAGAACGCCTCGATGGGCTGGCCGGCGATGGAGATGAACGTGGGGTCAGCCCAGGCAAGCCATTGGCGGTCGACCGCGGTGCCGGCGTTCGAGACCGCGAACTGGCGCGCCGCCGGGAAGGTGTCGCCATGATCGATCGACGACGCGAGCGCCTCGTTCGCGACGACCTCCTGATCGGCGAAGAACAGATCGCCGTTGATCAGGTTCACCTCGTTCTCGGTGTCCCCACCCCCTTCGGTGAGGCAGTTCGGACGGCTGCGCTGCGCGCAGGTCCGGTCGTACAGCAGGCGGAACGAATCGCCGCCGTCGAGCGACCGGGACAGCTGGCCGATGCCGGTGCGCGATGAGAGCGGCCAGTCGATGAAGATCCGGTTCGGGTCGACGCGTCCGCTCTGCGAGCCCGCGAGCCGCCGCTCGAGCGTGGTTTGTGGCTCGGCACCGAAGAAGCTCGCCGAGACCGTCGTCGTCGGCGCGAACGAGAACGGTGTCGCGGTATCGAAGGTGACGGTCGGCGTCACCGGGAGCGGGCCACTCACGAAGCTGAAGTTCGAGGGCGTCGTGGTCGCGTCGTAGAAGACGTGGATCCCGTTGCCGGTGATGATCGAGGTCGCCGCGACCTGGATCAGCATCTCCCTTTGGACCGCGCCGTTGATGAAGATCGCGCCGTGCATCTCGCTGGCGCCTCCGGCGGGCGCGAGCTGCACCACACCGCGGCCGATGATCCTCTCCGGTTGCACGCTCGACGGCGCGGCGTAGTCGGGATCGGCGAACACCGTCACCGACACGCTCGTCGCCGCCGGAGCGGTCCACCACCAGTCGAAGACGAGCTGACCGGTGAGCGTCCCGGCCGGGAACGCGCCGTGCCAGTACGCGGTGAGGGGGTTCGCGATGAAGTCCTGGTTCGCGACCCCCGTCGTCGTCTGCACGACCGGGACGGTCCCAGTTGGGGCCGTCTGGTCGAAGGTCGCGTTGGCCACTCCGTTCGCCTTGTCGGCTTGATCGGTCGTCTGGCCGTGAAAAAAGTACGTACCGGCCGCGGCCGCGCTCGCGGGGGGCATCAAGGGAACAGTCGAAAGAGCGAGCGCGAGCGAGGCGCCGAGCACGAGCAGAAATCGCATGGGTCCTCCGCTTCCGATCGGCCGAACGGGGTCGGCGAGTACCGGAGGGCGGGGCGCTGCAGGTTACGTGCTCGTTACGGTCTACGCGCGGTAAAAAATGCGCTGACAGTCGAGGCTGACGACGGGCATCCCCAGAGGTTCAGCGAGCGGCGGCCTCCGGCATGACATCGCCTTCTCCGGGATCGACGCGGATCACGCGCGACTCAGCCCGCGAGATCGGCTGGATGTGCAGCTCCCGTGCGCGATCAAAACTCGCGAGCCAGTTCCACAGCGTCTTTCCCGGAAACATGAGGACGTCGATGACACGCTGGAGCACGAGACCGAGGCCATCCGTGACGCGCGCGAGGAGCCGCAGGCCATACACGACCGCTTGGGCCACCAGCCATGCGGCGATCCACAGCGCGAGGCCCACGGCGCCGAGAACGAGGACGGTCGCGACAGCGACGATGCTGATCGCGAAGTAAACGATCGCAGCCAGACCGAGGAAGCCGATCACGGCGCCGAGCGCGATGATGCCGATGATCCGCAGGAGTCCGCCGAGCAGGACCGCCGCGGGCGGGAGCGCGCGGCTCACCGCGCGCAGGACGAGAGCGACGAGAAGCATCGCGAGCGCGAGCGCGCCGACGACGAGGATCCACGCCAGCCACGGCATCGCGATCGCCCCCCACGCGATGAGCGCGGTCGCGAGGAGCATGAGCGGGACGGGCGCGGTGAGCGCGATGCCGAGCAGCTTGTCAGCGAGCTCGGTTGGCATGAACGAGGGCACGATCACCGACGCTCGCCATAGGGCGAGGAAGAGCGCGAGCAATAGGAAGGACACGGCAAGCGCTCCGGCGATGCGCGTGAGCCATACGCGAGGTCGCTCCTCGAGATCGTCCCACGGCCCGAGATGCGTCATTCCCATGAGGTCGAAGAACACCAGACCGAGCATGAGCGCGCCGACGAACGACGCGATGGCGTACGCCAGCGTGATCTCCCTGAACCAGTCGGGCAGGAACGCGACCGGAGCGCCTATCGCCTTCTCATGGCTCGCGATGGAGAGCGCCGCATCCGCGTAGAGGAACAGGCAGAGTCCACCGAAGAACAGGAGGCCGCCGATCACGCGCCACCCGGCCCAGCGACCGGACCTCCCGCGTAGCTCCCCGGCCGCCGAGCGCGCCTGCGTGGCAAGACGGTCGCTCCCGTTCTCCGCGTGGGTGGCGGCTTGATCGACGAGCGGGCTCACGAGACCGACGATCGCGTTCGTGATCGGCGCGACCGGCCACACCGGTGCATGCGTCGCGGTCGCAAAGAGCGCGACGATCGCGCGACCCAAGCTGCGAGCCGGACGATCCAGGACCGGACCGAAATATCCGCGCAGATTCCGGAGGAACCGGTTCGGCGCGGACGGCGCCACGCGACGCAGCGCGGGATCGATGTCGGTGCGCGTGAACTGCGCCGGGACGCGGAGCACGACCGCGAGCGCGCCGACGAGATTCCGCGCCGGGTTGCCGAGGAGCGTCACGAGCACCAGCGCGAGCAGCACGACCTGCCAGCGGTCGAGGATCGGCTGGAGCCAGTCGAGGACGTCGCTCGCGGTCATCGCGCACTTCCCTTCAGCTGCTCGGCGAGCTTGTCCGCCGTCGTCGCGGCCCACGGAAGGAAGACCGGAGCGCGCGCGCCGAGCGCCTTGAATGTGGCCTCCCAGTCCTTCTGTCCCTTGCCCTGATCGCTCGCGTCATCACGGTGGTACAGCGCGACCAGGACCTCGCTTTGCGCCAGGTCCGGGCGCACCGGATTGCCGATCGTGTCCGTCATATCCGAAAAGACGACGAGCTTGTGGGTCCCAGGATTCGCGGTGAACACCCCGGATGCGACCGCGAGGCCACCGAAGATGTCGGTGCCAACGGGATCCTGCGACGGCGCTGCAGCGCGGATCGCAGCCGAGGTCGAGGTGATGAAGGATGCGACGTTGCGTTGGTCTTCATCGTTCGCGCGCTGCTGCACCTCGATCACCTTCGCCCGCCACACGGTGGCGGCCTCGTTGAACGTCCTCACACTCGCCGCATACTCGTTGCATTCGAGCTTGTTCAGTGGAAGCTTCGGCGCGGTCGGTGCCGCCGGAAGCTCGGGCATCGGCGCCCGCGTTACCTGGCTGATCGGCAGGAAGATCTCGCTCGTGTTGTTCGAGTTGTGGCTGATCCAGGCGCCCATCACCGCATCGCCAGGATGCAGATCGAGCTTTGGCAGCGCCGCCGCGACCGTCTCCAGCGCGGTGCGCGGAAGCTGCGGCCACGGATATGACGGCGATCGCTTCGCGTCGCCCGTGTACGCGCGATCGATCAGAACGGCGTACGTCACCGGCACGACCGCCTTCGTGTCGACCGTCACCGATTCGAGTGTCGCGGGCGGGCACAAGGTCGCGCTCGGCCCCGACCCGCCGATCGCTCCGCACGCCGCGAGAACGAACGCCGTCGCGAGCGCCAACGCCAGACCGCGCCGCGCAGAGTTCGTCATACGACTAGTACCGAGTATGCGGGCGGCGGATTGCACTCTTAGCCAGTTCTTAACTAGCTTGGCAGGTGACCAGGCGACTTCGCCGGGCTAGAACGGCGTGGTGCTGACCAGCGTGCTCTTCAGGCCGAGCGTCGTGCGCAGGAAGCGGTCGCCCTTCACATCCACGGCGGCGTCCGTGCCCCGGACGCGGACGGAGATCGGCCGGCCGCCGGGGCTCTCGTTGAATTCCAGCGCGATGAAGCTCCCGATGTCGACGCCGTAGTCCTCGATGATCTGCTTGCGGATCTCCGCGCCGCTGAAGTGCGTGGACCACAGGCCGTGCGGCATCCCGCCGCGCTTGTCGTACGCCGCGGTCTCGGCCGGATCCGGTGTGACCTGCAGGTACGGCCAGCCCTGCGCGCACTGCCACGTGTCGCCGACCCTCTCCGCATCGAGGATGCAGCCGACGTTCTCGCTGACACCCCCGCTCGCCGACGAGTACAGCGCGCGGATCGGCTTCCCGTCGTACGTGAGGATGAGCCCAGCGGTCGAGTCGACGGCTGCGGTCGTGCGCGGGCTCTCGAAGCCGTCGCCGCCGTAACACTGGTCCGCCGTGTCGTCACGCACATCCCAGGTGCGATCCCCCGCCGTCGACTGACGCCACGCCGCGTACGTACGCGCGGTGATCGCCTGCGCGCGCAGCGCTTCCATCTCCCAGTGCGAAGGCATCTCACCCGGCAGCGCGCCACGCATGTAGTCGTCGGACGAGACGAAGTTCACGACGCGCAGGTTGCCCTCATCACGCAGGCCGACCTGGATGTTGCCGCGGTAGCCGAGATTCTTCTGATCGATGTAGATCGGATCCCAGAACTGCTTCGGCATGAGCACGACCGTGTCGGCGCCGAAGAAGACGATCTGGTTGTTCGAGTCATTCCGAACCGCCAGCGAGCCACCATCGTTCCAGAACCGCAGCGGTTGATTCGGCAAGGTCTCCGTATAGACGACGCTCGGATCCGCGTTGTTCACGAGACGCATGCCGCCCGCCGATTGCATGCGCGCGACGTTCGCGATCGTGCGCCCGATGCATGCCGTCGACGGCGCGGAGAGGAGCACGCGGAACGGCTGTGTGATCGGCTGGCGCGCGAGCCGCGCTCCGGGGAAGTACGTCGCGACGATCTGTTCGCCGGTGAGGCGCGGCCCGACGGCGCCTTCCGCCCATCCCTGCGCGCCCCACTGTGAGAGGCCGATGCCATGGCCCCAGCCCTTGCCGTAAAAAGTCACGCCCTGCCAGACCGCGACCACTTCGCTCTTCGTCGGCACCGCATGACCCGAGAACCAGCCGATCCCGCCGTCCTGGACCATGTCCCACACCAATACGTAGTCACCGTCGTGATCCGGCGCGCGCACATTCACGCTGAGCGTGATCTCGCGGCCCGGCGCGAGGTCGCGGGCGAGCGGTACCCGTGCGCCGTCCCACACGACCGCGTTGCCGTTCCCGTCGAGCCAGTGGTACCCGAGACGCACCGGAGCGTTCCCGCCGGCGGGCCAGCTCTGCAGGCCGATGTTGGTGAGGTGGACCTCGACCGGAGTTTCGCCGCCCGGGATGATCGCCGCGGGCGCGGTCGTCGCTCCGTAGCCGGCGTCAAGATCGGACGTGACGCGGAGCGGGAACGAGCCCGGCGCCCCGCCCGCGGATGAGAACCAACCGACTCCATCACGAACGAGATCGGGCTTCACGGTGTAGGTGCCGGTGAGCGCGGGAGCAGCGACGGTCATGGGGATCACGTCACCGCCGCCGACCGGGAGATCGTCGGGCAGGCTCGAGCGGAGACCGTCCCAGGCGATGACGCGACCGGCCGCGTCGTACAGGTGATACGACAGCTTCACGGCCTGCTCGCCCACCGCGGGCCAGTTGACCGTGTCGCGATTGCGCAGCGCGACCGGGATCATGAGCGTCTGGCCCGGACGTGCAGTGCCGCTCGGGTAGCCGATGTACGTAACGGTGGAGTTCGTCTCGATCGCCGATGCCGTGGCGTTCGCGCTCTGCGCATCACCACGGGCGATCGCGACCGCGCGCTGCGCCGCAGCTTCCGCATCCGCGCTCGCTCGAGCACTCGCGCTCGTTGGACCGCCGTCGAAGGGAACGATGGCCGCGGTGACGAGCGCAGCGATCGCGATCCGGATGAGGAATGGTGAAGGGGTCCGCACTACAGTGCGGAACGCCGCGCGACCGCGCGCATGACGGCCACCGATCCCTTCCCCATCGCGAGGAAGCCTGACCCACTTGGCGGGTCAGGGCCAGCCTGACCTCTGTACGACCATGAGGTACGGTGGCCGTATGGCTGTGTTGCGATCAAGCAAGCTACTCACGCACAGAACATTGGTCCGCCGCTCGCGCCGTGTGCGTTAACCGGGCGATCCTCTGCGTCTTGCCCGGATCGTTCGATGTGTTTGATACAGCACCGCGACCGAGCCGCTCACGTGGCTCAGTGCTTTCGCAGGGCTCCCACCCACGCCGCGATCACGATCGCGGAAACGACAGGGACCACGATCGCGAGGACGACCGCGAACGCGTAGCGGACCGCGTCCGTGTACGGACCGCCCGCCGGAGTCTGAAGCATGTAGTTGAGCGCGAGCCAGGCCACGACCGCGATCCAGATGATCGTGTTGCGGATGAGGTCGTCGATCTCTCCGTCTCGGAATCGTCGCATTGACCGAGACTACGCTCGGTCGATATCAGCGCGCTCCTAGACTTTCACGGATGAGGGCGAAGCTTACGCTCGCGTTGCTACCGCTTGTTCTCTGCGCGTGGATGCCAGCCGGACCACGTGACGCCACACAGGTTCCCGACGACCCCGCTGGTGCGTGGGAGCCTGGCTTCAACTGCACTGGACGCGTCGACCTCCCGCTCATCCAGAACGCCATCGAGGCGAAATGGTCGCCCGATAACAAGACGCTCGCGATCACGGCGGGGCAACGCACTCCCTCGACGACGTCTCCCGTCGGTTGGAAAGAAGACGAGGTCATCTACACCGTCGACGTCCGCACCGGTTCGCTGTCGCCGGTCGGGTTCGGGATCCGGCCCGAGTGGTCGGGCACGGGCACGTACCTCTCCTACTGGCCGAGGGATCAGGACCTGCGCGTGCTGCGCGGCCGAAAGGTCGAAGCGAAGCTGCTGATGTCGATCCCCGAGGTGCGCTGGGTCGGCGACAAGCTCCTCTACATCTACAAGCGGGACATCCGAGAGTGGTCGAATGGCGAGACACGCACGGTCGCGCGATTCGACAAGGACTTCGAGCCGGCGTATCCGCTCGACGATGTGTACTGGAGTGCGGACGGCTCCCGCTTCACGATGACGCGCTACTCGTACGACGGGACCGTCGAGCGCTACATGGGCAAGACCGCGACCGCCGAGGTCGACCTGCTCGACGCGCCGGGAGCGACGTACACGGAATGGTCGCCGACGGGCAATACGCTCCTGGTGCGTTATCCCGACAGGCTCGAGCTCATCGCCGCCGATGGCGGTACGCAGAGCACGCCTCTTAACCGTTTCAGCGGCGCCATCGCGTCGTGGACAGCGGACGGCCGGTCGCTTCTCATCGGGCGGATCTCGTCGACGATCCCCGCGGGCGATAGGTTCGAGAAGTTCGCGGTGTGGGGCGGCGCGCAGGCGAAGAGCGTCGCGATGCTGCCGAATCTCATCGGCGCGCGCACCTTCAGCCCCGACGGCCGCTACTTCACCGGCCTCAGCCGGGAGCGTCTCGATACGACGCGTCTCGAGCTCTACCGATGCGGCACCTGGTCGGACGAGGAGTGGAACATCCGCGGGGACCCGGAGGCCCCGGCGCGTCTCGGGTTGATCGACGGCGACGAGCTGCGGTTCGTCCGTCCGGCTGCGGGCGACGTCGCGCAGTTCCTCCAGTACTCGCACACCGGCATCGACATCGCGGCGCCCGTCGGCTCGATCGTGGTCGCCGCCGATGGCGGAACGATAAGTAAGGTCGGATGGCAGGGCGTCGGTGGCAACGGCGTGTGCATGTCACATGGGGGCGGGCTCGAGACCTGCTACTTCCACACGTCCGCGACGCTGGTGAATGTCGGTCAGCGTGTCGTGCGCGGTCAGCCGATCGCGCTCGTCGGCATGACGGGAGTGACGACCGGTCCGCACGTCCACTGGGAAGCGCATCTCTTCGGACAGCTCATCGACCCGCTCGCGCGCTAGCGCCCCGTCACGCCCTCGATCGTGACCGTGCCTTCGCCGAGCGTCACCTTCTGCACCGTCACCGTCGATGGCACCAGCTGGCCGATCGCGCCCTCCACCGAGGCAGCGGCCGAGGCCCGTACGGAGTCCGGCAAACCGAAGCCGCCGAGCGTGACCGAGTCCACGCGGACCGCGACCCGCCCGGCGCTCGCGTAGGCGGTACCGGTCATCACGAACTCGGTCGTGCCGAAGAACAGGCGCGCGGACGCGGTCAGTCGGACGTTCGTCGTCGTGGTATGCACGACGGGATCTCGTACGGTCACGCCGCTCACGGTCTGCGGGAACGATGAGGCCGCAGCCTTCGTGAGCTCTGCGTCGGTCACGGTCAGCGCGAAGGTCGCGGGCGGTGCGATCGTCGCCGTTCCGCTCGCCGACGGCCGCGGCGTCACCGATCGCGTCGGCGCCGCGCTACCGGGCGACGCGGTCGGACTCGGTGATGGGAAGACCACACGCGACGGCGCGCACTCGCGCGACAGCAGGAACACCAAAGCGATGACGACGGCAATGATGGCGACGCGCGCGAGAGCCGCCACCCGCTAGGCGTCGCGGCGCAGCAGCCGCCCGAGCCAGAGCCAGTAGATCGGACCGCCGATCGCTCCCGCGATGAGCGATGTGAGATAGACGACGCCGCGGTTCTCGGACAAGCCCGTGACGAACCCCGCGAAGAGATCGGCCGCTGCGACCAAGCCCAGCAGCGCGAGAACGCGGGGCGTCCTCGTGCGCCAGAGCAACAGGTTCGCGACGAGGAACCAGAGACCTGTGAGGCCGAATGACATGATGCCGAGCGGATCCGTCGCCGAGGCGCCGGCGAGCGGCGGATTCTGTCGCAGATTCGCGACCTCGTACATCGCGGTGACCATCGTGCCCACCGACGCCGCGACGCCGACGAGCGTGGCGAAGAACGCCCACGCCTCGCCAACGGACCTCACACGGTAGTAGACGGCGACGATGGCGAAGAGCGCCCAGAAGGCCACGAGCGCGTACAGGAACCGGAAGATCTGGAGGCCCAGGGGGCTGGTGCCGGGCTGCACGAGAGCGGCGTAGGCGAGCACCGCAGCCCACGAAGTCAGAGCGAGCAGGATCGCCGCGAGGCCGCCGAAGCGCGCGAACGAGCGGTCGTCCATTGGAGCACGATACGGTGCTCATACCATTCAGCGCCGTGAGCGACGTCGCGCTCTTACCGCTTCAGGCCGCCTCCGAGCTGATCCATTCCCGTCGAGCGTCGTCGGTGGATCTGGTTGGCGCGTGTCTCGATCGCGTCGCGCGGCACGACCGCGAGCTCGGCGCCTTCATCACGCTCACCGCCGAGAGCGCCATCGCCGAGGCCAAACGCGCCGACGCCGACCTCGCGAACGGCGTCGATCGCGGGCCGCTCCACGGCATCCCGGTCGCGCTCAAAGACCTCTATGACACCGCCGGCGTCCGAACCACAGGTGGGTCGCGCATCTTCGCCGACCGCGTGCCGGAGCGGGACTGCGCCGTCGTCGAAAAGCTGCGGGCCGCCGGGGCGGTGTTCGTCGGCAAGCTCAATCTTCATGAGTGGGCGCTCGGCGTCACGAATCAGAACCCGCACTTCGGCCCGGCGTGCAATCCCTGGGACACCACGCGCATCCCCGGCGGCTCGAGCGGTGGCAGCGCGATCGCCGTCGCGTCCGGCTTCTGCTACCTCTCGCCCGGGAGTGACACCGGCGGATCGATCCGCATTCCCGCTTCGCTCTGTGGCGTCGCGGGCCTCAAGCCGACCTACGGCCGCGTCAGCCTACGAGGCGTGATCCCGCTCGCGTGGACGCTCGACCACTCCGGACCGCTCGCCCGCACGGTCGGCGATCTCGCGCTCGCGCTGAGCGCGATCGCGGGTCACGACCCGCTCGATCCGTCGTCGTCGGACACGCCGAGCGAGGACTACGGCGCAGGCATCGAGGACGGCGCCAAGGACGTGCGCGTGATCATCCCGACCAACCATTTCTTCGATGACATCGATCCCGAGGTCGACGCGGCGGTGCGCGAAGCCGCACGCGTGCTCATCTCGCTGGGCGCGTCCGTGGCGGAGCTGACACTTCCGCGCGCGGACCTGATCTCAGCGCAGCGCGCCATCCTTCTCACCGACGCCGCCGCGTATCACCGCGAGCATCTGCGCGAGCGCGCCGCGGACATCGGGGCCGACGTGCTGACGCGCCTGCGCACCGGCCAGACGTTCACCGGCACGGAGTACGCGCAGGCGCGGCGCGACCAGGGCGAGCTGCGCCGCGAATGGCTCGGGGTTCTGCACGAGCACGACGTGATCCTCTCGCCGACGACGCCGATCGCGGCGCCAGCGCGCGAGGGCCAGGACGCGGTCGCGGCGGCCCAGCGTCTCACCGCGAACACCGCACCGTTCAACCTCACCGGCCTTCCGGCGATCTCGATCCCCTGCGGCTTCACCCAGTCGGGCCTGCCGATCGGACTTCAGCTCGCCGCCGGGCCGTGGCGCGAGCGACTTCTCCTACGCGTCGCGCGTGCCTACGAGCACGTGACGCCGTGGCACGAACGCCTGCCGCTTTCCTGACCACAGCAGCGCAAACAGCGCGACCGCGGTCTCGATCGGCTCGCCCGAATCGGTCGAGCCGAAGATCAGAAGGACGATGAGGCCGACGAGCGCTCCGATGAGGAGCAGGCACCCGCAACCGGTCACGCCTGACCGAGCCTAGCATCGCTAACCTCAACGACCGGGGAGGTGCGCCGATGACCCGCGATGAAGCCTGGGAGCTGCTCTGCGAGCACACCAAGGGCGACAGCCTGCGGAAGCACGGGCTCGCGGTGGAAGCGGCGATGCGTCACTTCGCGCGCAGACTCAGCGAGAACGAAGAGATGTGGGCCGTGACCGGTCTGCTCCACGATTTCGACTACGAGCGCGATCCGGACGGTCATCCGCAGAACGGAAAGCCGATCCTCGAGCAAGCTGGTGTGCCGGGCACGATCGTCCATGCGATCCAGTCGCACGGCGATCACACCGGGATCCCGCGCGTGACGCCGATGGAGAAGACGCTCTACGCGGTGGACGAGCTCTGCGGATTCGTCACGGCCGTCGCGCTCGTGCGGCCATCGAAGGCCGTGCGCGATGTCGATGCGGGCGCGGTCCGAAAGAAGATGAAGGACAAGGCCTTCGCACGGGCGGTGAGCCGCGAGATGATGCTGAAGGGTGCGGAGGACATGGCGATCCCGTTCGAAGAGCTCACAAGCGAGGTGATCGCTGCGATGAGCGATGTCGCCGATCGGCTGGGTCTCGCCGGCACCGCGAGCTGACCGGTCCCGCGCCACACGATCGCCGCCGCGGCGGCACGCGTCGGGACGCCGAGCGTGCGACACGCGCGACGGATGTGCGTGCTGACCGAGTGCGGACTGATGCCCTCATGCCGCGCGATCTCTTTCGTCGTGAGTCCGCGTGCGACCAGCCACAGGATCTCTACCTGTCGGTCGGTCAGCGCGAACTCGGCGCGCGAACGGTCCAGCAGGACGCGACGCGACACCGACCAACCAACGAACGCACCGACCGCGAGCCACGCCGGTCCGCGCACGTCCACGGAGGAACGAGCGGCGACGGCTTGCGCCGCCGGCCGCTAGGTCAGCTGGCCCGCCTCAGGGTGCGGCGCTCGTCCGCGCGGATCACTTCGTGCTCGAACCGCTCGAGGAACAGCTGTCCGCCGCAGCGCGGGCAAAGGGGCTGATCCGACTCGTCCCAGACCGGGGTCTCGCGGCCACCGGCGGCGTAGGCGGTCCGGAGCTGCTCGAGCGACGGACGGCGGGCGCGGGTCGGGACGAGGACCTCGCCCAGTCCATGTCCGCAGAAATAGCAGTAGAGCTCAGCACGAACAGCCACCAAAACCTCCAAAAAGGACCCACCCGAAAAACGGTGCCAGGGCCTTCTCTGTTCCATTACCCGAAAGCAGGCGCTCGCGTTCCGTTAATTAGGGCACGGCCCCGGCCGCACGCTCGCTTCGCTCGCTGACAGGGGCCCCTTCCCCTGAGCCGGGCGGGGCCGACAAACTTACGGCGAGGTGGGCGCGGGCTGCCGGGTTAGGCGGACTCGAGCTGGAGGGAGACCAGAGAGCCGGCGTCCGTGAGATAAGTGAGCTTGCGGATGACGCCGCGAGGAATGATGTGGAAATCGTTGTGGCGGTAGTCCTTGCCCTCGTTGGTGAGGTCGTAATCGCCCACGATCACGACGTACTCGGTCGTGTCCTTCCACAGCATCCCGCAGGTGAGCTTGCGCAGCCGGTAGGGCTCGAAGTCTTCAGGGATCGCTGTCCGCGAGTAGGCCGTGATGTCTTCCCACTCGACCGCCACCAGCGGTGTGTCCGATCTGACCGTGTCGCCGTCCAACGCCTTCTCCCTCGCTCGCGCCAGAAATCGTGCCGTCCGGATGTCGGTACACAAACGAGATTCTTCGTCACGTTCGCGTACAGAACGCGACGATACGATTCGCCATCGTCGTGTCAACGGCGTTGAGCGCGCCGAGGTCGAGTTATTCATTTCAACGCGGACTCAGTTTGTCGCTTCGCTTGCTAGCCCGCCTGGCGCCCGCGAGCGATCAACTCAGCGACCTTCTGTCCGCCCTTCTTGCCGATCTCCTCGAAATGCTCGTGTCCGTACTTCTCGGAGACGGTGTCGCCGCCGATCTTTCCGATGCGTCCGTAGAAGCGCGGGCCGTAGAGCTCCTTGACCTTCTGGCCGCCCTGCTTCCCGATCTGCTCGTAGAAATCAGAGCCATGGCGCGCCGCGGTCGTGCGGCCACCCTTCTTGCCGATCTGCTCGTAGAACTCGGGACCGTGACGCTGCGCTGTGGTCGCTCCGCCTCGCCGGCCAGCCTCCGCGACGGTCATGGCGCCCTTGTTGCGCGTCATCCAGTGTCTCCCTTCGATGGCTGACGGGGGCACCGTGTCTCCCCCGCTCAGTAGCGAGGCAGGCTGCAAGTCCCATGCCATCGCTCGCCTGATCGGAAGACGAGCTGGTCATCAGGCGCGCGCGGCCATAAGACAGGCCGGACGGCAAGCGGACGGTAGCTAAGGAACTTGCATCACGACCGTGCACAGGTCGGCGCAGTTGAGGGCTGCCTTCACACGGGGTGAGAGGTCGAACTCACGACCGGCGACGTAGGGTCCGCGGTCGACCACAGGCACGGTCACGATGTTCGCGCCGTGCGTCAGCGTGACCATCGTGCCGCACGGAAGAGACTTGTGCGCGACGCCCCAGGTATCGGGCAGGAACTGGATCGGCAGACCATTCGCCGCCAGCCACTGCCAGCACGGCAGCCGGTTCTCGTAGAAACCGGGCCCGTACCACGAGACCGTCACGACGCTGCCGCTCGCCGCCGCGGGTACGGCGGTGATCTCGATCGGGACGGCCGGAACGTCCGCAGCCGTCGTTCGCGGCGTGGGCTGCGGACTCGGCTCCGGCGTGGGAACGACGAGACGCGACCGCGCTACCGGTTCTGGCATGCGTGGCAGCTCGTAGGGAGCTGTCACTTGCAGCTCCGTCGTCGCCGCGACGACGACCGAAGCGTCCCGATGCGGGACGGCGCCGGACACGAACATCGGAAGGACCATGGAGACCCCGAACACCGCGACACCAGCCCGCGCGATGACCGACGCGCGCTGCGGTGAGGAAAGCGCGAGCATCGCGCTGAGCGCGCGGAAGAACCACTCGTCCTGCCCTGGGACCGGTCGCGGTCGCCGTGCGACGCGAGACTGCGGTGACGCATCGCGTGAGCCGTATGCGTTGCAGGTCAAACATGTGCGGCGACCGTAGAGCGAGCGCAGCTTCCCGTCGACGAACTGCCGCGCCGGAAACGGTCGCGCGCACGCGACGCAGATCTGATGTCGCACCGGCCGCCCCACTGGCCGCGCCGCTATGCACGACCGGTTCCAGCCTGTGTCCCTGCTGTTGACAGACCGTTACGCCGCCGACATCCCGTGCGGGGCGAGCGCTCGCTCGCTTGAGATCCTTTCTCGCACCGCGCAGCGATTCAGGTCGGTAATGCGACGACGACGAAGCGCGGGTCTCCGGAATTCGGACCGGTCGAGGTCTGGAGCGTGAGGCGCGCGCCAGTGGTCGGCCCGGCCCACGAGACGTCGGTGGGGTCCACGCGCGGGTGTACTTCGCTCACGACGTAGTGAAGCTCACGCGCATCGGGCGTGGTGATCACGACCTGATCGCCTTCGCGGGCGTTCCAAAGTGCGAGGAACATCCCGGCACGCGCGTGGGCGTAGAAATAGGCGTTGCCGGAGTCTCCGGGCAGCGCACTGCCGGGCAGGTGGAACGCGAAGTTCTCGGGCGTCTGCTGTCGAACCGCGTCGCGTTCGATGTCGCCCTCGGCGAGAGGCAGGTCGATCGCGAGACGCGGGACCTTGATGCGGTAACCAGGCGGGATCGCCGGCACCGGTGTCGCGATGGGCGCGGAAATCGCGCTCGGCGCCGGTGATGTGGTCACCGCTGCGACCGCCGGCGGCAGGACGGCCGCGGGCGCTGCGGGTCGCGACCCCACGATGAGCACCAAGCCGAGGCAGAGCGCGAGGACACTCACGGCGGGCGTCCAGCGATTCACGGGCATACTCCCGAGCAGAGCAGATGCCCGCTGAACACCTTACGTACCAGTCACGCCGCAAACGGGCGAGCGAAGGACTTCGCGCTCGCGGCCTCGCCGCGCTGCTGCTCTCGCCCGGCTCGGATCTCGCGTACCTCGCAGGCTACCGCGTCTTCGCGAGCGAACGTCTCACGTGTCTGGTCGTGAACGCGGACGGCGCCCCGACGCTCGTCGTCCCCGAGCTCGAAGCGCCGCGCGCGCAGGCCGCGGCGCCCGATCTCACACAGCGCACCTGGGGAGAGACGGAGGATCCGTACGCACTCGTCGCGCGCCTCGTCACCGCATCTGGCGATGTCGCTGTCGCGGATCAGATGTGGTCGCTGTTCGTCCTACGGCTGCAAGCGGCTCTTCGCGGTCGCGGCTTCCAGCTCGCGTCGGACATCACGCGCGGTCTGCGCATGCGCAAAGACGCCTACGAGCGCGACGCGCTGCGGGCGGTCTCCGCGGCAGCCGACCGCGCCTACCCACACCTTCTCGAGCGCGAGTTCGCTGGTCGGTCCGAGCGCGAGGTCGGCGCCGATCTGGCGGCTCTGCTGCGCGAAGAGGGACACGACGAGGTGACCTTCACGATCGTCGCCTCCGGTCCGAACGGGGCGTCGCCACATCACGAGACCGGCGAGCGGCGCATCGCGCGCGGCGATACGGTCGTGCTGGACTTCGGCGGCACGCGTGCGTGGTATTGCTCCGACATCACGCGAACGGTCCACGTCGGGAATGACGTCGACGACGAGGTCCGTAAGGTCCACGACATCGTGCAACGATCGCAGGAAGCCGGCTATGCGGCCGCGCGCAGTGGCGCGACCGCGGCATCGGTCGATGCCGCGTCGCGGCGCGTGATCGACGAGGCTGGCTACGGCGAGCGGTTCATCCACCGCACGGGACACGGCATCGGCCTCGACGGCCATGAGCACCCATATCTCGTCCGCGGCAATGACGAGAAGCTGGAGCCCGGAATGGCGTTCTCGATCGAGCCCGGCATCTACATCCCGGGTCGGTTCGGCGTCCGCATCGAGGACATCGCGCTCCTCGGAGACGACGGCCGCGCCGAACCATTGAACCGAGCGGATCACGCGCTCGCGATCGTCCGCTAGCCCGCTGCGCTTTTGGCTGGCCGTGGTCGCGGCGGCGGTCGCGGACCTCGCCGCGTTCCTCGCCGTGCCGAACTGGTTCGGCGTCGCGGCGATCGGGGCGATCGGATACCTCCTCTTCTCCGCGTTCGGCGCCGGATGGTTCGCGATACGCAGGTCCGCGCTCGCGGGCTGCCTATCGGTGATCGTCGGTGCGCTCATCTACGGCGCCTACTCGCTCTGGGCACAGGGCGCGAGCCTCGGCGCGAGCGCTGTGGATCTTGTTGGTTGGGAAGCGCGCCTCCTCATCGATCTTCTTCCGTACGCGGTCGGCGGCGCGTTCGCGGGCGCCGCCGGCGGTTGGCTGCGCCGTCGCGCGCTGGCGCGCATCTGATGCGCACGCGGCTCATCGCGTCGGTGACCGCGACGTCCGTCGGGCTCGCGTTCTGGTGGGGCCTGACCGAGCCGCTACCGGTTCCGCCGGTCATCCTGCTCGGCGTGCCGGCGGCGATCCTGTTCTGCGCGGGCCTCATCGCGGGGCGCCTCGGCGCGATCGCGTCACCGGTCGCACTGCTGTTCTCGCTGTTCATCGGCAGCATCATCGCGACCCAGCTCCATCAGGCGTTCCGTCCGAACACGCCGCCGGTGTCCTCCTTCGGCGACCTCATGGTGCTGACCTTGCCGGACCTGCTCATCCCCCTGGGCATCGCGGTCATCCTGGGCGGCGTGGGGGGTCTGTTGGGCGAGCGGCTCCTGCCGTCGTCACTGGACGCGAGGATGTAGCGAGTGCGTCGTTACTGGCGGAGCAGCGGGTTCGCGGCCTGCAGGGCCCACTCATATAAGGAGTTCGGCAGCACGCCGAGCACGATCGTGGCGACCGCCGAAAGGCCGAGCGCCGCCGATAGAAGCCGCGTGCTCGCGACCATCGGCACTCCCGTCTCGGGGTCGTACATGTACATGTGCACGACGACGCGCAGGTAGTAGAAGGCCGCGAGAACGGCGTTGAGCGCGATGAACACCGCGAGCCAGGCGTAGCCGGCGTCGAGCACCGGCTGGATCACGAGGAACTTCGCCACGAAGCCGACGGTCGGCGGGATGCCGGTGAGCGAGAACAAGAAGATCGCGAATGCGAATGCGCCAAGCGGTTGGCGGCGAGCGAAGCCGTTGAGCTCTTCGAGCGTCGCGCCACGCGAGCCCTCGATATCGAAGTAGAGGAGGCACGCGAACGCGCCCAGGTTCATGACGCCGTACGCGAAGACGTAGAAGAGCACCGCCGCCGTCGCCGACGGGCCCGCGGCCGACGCGGCAACCGCGGCGAGGATGTAGCCGGTGTGCGCGATGCTCGAGTAGGCGAGCATCCGTTTCGTATTCGTCTGCGCCAGCGCGACGATGTTCCCGCCGGTCATCGTCACCGCCGCCAGCACTGCGAACACGGTGCTCCAGTCGACCTGCAGCGGCGCGAGTCCGCTCACGAGCACGCGCAGGATCGCGGCGAACGCCGCGGCCTTCGGGCCCACGGACATGAATGCCGTCGCGGGCGTCGGCGCGCCATCGTACGCGTCGGGCGTCCACTGGTGGAACGGGACGACCGCGGCCTTGAACCCGAGACCGACGGTGACGAGCGCGAGGGCGACGATGGTGGGTCCGTTCGCGAGTCCGATGCGCTGCAGCTCGGTCGCGACGTCGATGTAGCGTGTCGAGCCGGTCACGCCATACAGCCACGCGAAGCCGTAGACCAATAGCGCCGAGCTGAACGCCCCGAGCAGGAAGTACTTCAGCGCGGCCTCGTTGGCGAAGCGGTCGCGACGCTGCATTCCCGCAAGCACATAGATCGGGATGGTCATGAGCTCGAGGCCGACGAAGAGCGTGATGAGATCGGTGGAGAGCGCGATCGTCATCGCGCCGACGGTGGAGAAGCAGATCGTCGCGTAGTACTCGCCGGGTGGGATTCCTCGCCGGTCGAGGTACGAGGGTGCGACGAGCGTGGCGAAGACGGCGAGCACGATGAACACCGCGCGGAAGAACGTCGTGAAGGTGTCGATCTGGACGAACCCGCCGAAGTACTGGCCCGAAGGCGGAGCGAGCGGCCCGCTGAGGAACGCCAGCGCGAGGCCGACGACCGTCATCGCGGGAAGCACCAGGCGCGACTGCCCGCGCGGCAGGAGTCCGTCGACGACGAGCACGATGCAGGCCGTGATCGTGACGATCACCTCGGGCAGGACCGGGGTGAGCGTGTCGACGAACGCGGTCACTTGAACGCGACCTGGAAGCCCGGGTCGGTCGCGAGCCGCAACACCTGCTGGAGCGAGGGCTCGATGATCGCGATCGCCGCCTGCGGAAAGACGCCGAGCAGCACGGTGAGGACGAGCAGCGGCACCGCGCAGGCGACCTCGATCGGCGAGAGGTCGGGGAGCGCGCGATACGCGTCACGCACGGGCCCGTACATCACACGCTGGAACATCCAGAGCAGGTAGACCGCGGCGAGGATCACACCGAGCGCCGCGACCGGGCCCCAGAAGAGGCCGCCAAGCGGAACGCCGCTGAACTTGAACGTTCCGAGCAATACGAGGAACTCGCCGACGAAACCGTTGAGACCTGGCAGGCCGAGCGACGCGAGCACGAAGATCCCGAAGAACGTCGTGTAGAGCGGCCAGCGGTTCGCCAGTCCTCCGAGATCCGCGATGAGCCGTCGGTGCGTGCGTTCGTACTGGATCCCGACGAACAGGAAGAGCGCGCCCGTGACGAACCCGTGGTTCAGCATCTGCAGCACCGCGCCGACGCCACCCTGCGAGTTCAGCACGAAGATGCCGAGCGTCACGAAGCCCATGTGCGCGACAGAGGAGTACGCGACGAGCTTCTTCAGATCCTTCTGGACCGTCGAGACGGCGGCGCCGTAGAGGATCGCGATGACCGAGAGCACGATGATCACCGGCAGCCAGAGCTGCGTGCCCACGGGGAAGAGCGGCAGCGCGAAGCGCAGGAAACCGTAGCCGCCCGCCTTCAGGAGGACACCGGCGAGGATGATCGAGCCCGCGGTCGGCGCCTCGACGTGGGCGTCGGGCAGCCAGGTGTGGAACGGGACCATCGGTAATTTGATCGCGAACGCGAGTCCGAATGCGAGGAAGACCCAGAACTGGAAGTCGGCGGAGAAACGGCTCCGAGACGCGAGCAGCTCCGGCAGAGAGAGCGTGCGCGAGCCCTCATCGCCGGACGCGAGCCAGACAGCGACGATGGCCACGAGCATGAGCAGGGAGCCCGCGAGGGTGAAGATCACGAACTTGAGCGTCGAGTAGATGCGACGCGGGCCACCCCAGATCCCGATGATGAGATACATGGGCACGAGCATCAGCTCGAACATGACGTAGAAGAGGAAGAGATCGAGCGAAACGAACACGCCGACCATGCCGATCTCGAGCACGAGGAACGCCGCCATGAACGACGCGATGCGGTCCTTGATCGCGCCGCCGGACGAGTAGAGGACCGAGATGAACGTGAGCAGCGTCGTCATCGGCACGAGCAGCACCGAGATCCCGTCGACGCCCACGAGGTAACGGATGCCGAGGCTCGGGAGCCAATCCGCCTGTTCGACGAGCTGGAAGCCGGCTTCGCCCGGGTGGAATTGCACGAGCATGACCAGCGAGAGGACGAGCTCGAACAGCGTCGTGACCACCGCGACCTGCTTCACCGAACGCGGATCGTTCCGGAACACGTAGAGCGGCAGGAGCCCGACCGCGGGCACCGCCAGGAGCAGCGTGAGGATGTGGTCGATCGTCATCGCGTGAAGAACCCTGCCGCATATCCGCCGTAGACCACGAGGACCAAGAGGAGGCCCGCCACGATCGTGAGCGCGTAGTTGCCGACGATGCCGGTCTGCGCGCGACGCAGCGAGCTTCCGCCCGCGGCGGCGAGCCAGCCGAGCCGGTTTGCGAGCCCATCGATGACGTGCACATCGAACGCCCACATCGCGCCGAAGGCGGCGTGCAAGGCATCGACGATCCGTCGGTCGTAGAGCTCGTCGACGAAGTACTTGTTCACCAGCAGGCGGTAGAACGGACCGGCGGCGCGCGACACCGCGGCCGGATCGGGCCGGTGGCGCACGTACATCGAGAGACCGGCGAGGATCCCAAGAACGCCCGCGGCGACCGAGATCGCGGCGAGCACGAGGATCGTCGCGGCCTCCGGCGCGTGCTCGGCGATGCCCTCGACCTGGGCGACCGGGCCAAGGAACCGGTGGATGAACCCCGTCTCGGGCGGGAACCCGATGGCGATGCCGAGCACGACCGTGCCAGCGGCCAGCGCCACCAGCGGCAGCGTCATCACCGCCGGCGACTCGTGGGCGTGCTCGTAGAGATGGTGATCGCGCGGCTCACCGTGGAACGTGAGCCACATCGCGCGCGTCACGTAGAACGCGGTGAGGACCGCGGTCAGGATGGCGACCGCCCAGAGGACCGGATATCCGCCCAGGAACGCCGCGGCGACGATCTCATCCTTGGACCAGAACCCGGCCAGCGGCGGCAGCGCCGCGAGCGCGCCACCGGCGAGCAGCATCGTCCAATACGTGACTGGGAGCTTGCGCCGCAGTCCCCCCATCTTGCGCATGTCCTGCTCGCCTCCGAGGCCGTGGATGACCGACCCGGATCCCAGGAACAGCAGCGCCTTGAAGAACGCGTGGGTCGCGAGGTGGAAGATCGCGGCAACGGGCGCCCCGACGCCGAGCGCAAGGAACATGTAGCCGAGCTGGCTCACGGTCGAGTAGGCCATCACGCGCTTGATGTCGAACTGCACGAGCGCGATCGTGGCGGCGAAGATCGCTGTGACGGCACCGACGACGCCCACGACGGCGAGCGACGGACCCGCCGCCGCGAACAGCGGCATCGAGCGCGCCACGAGATAGACGCCGGCGGTGACCATCGTCGCCGCATGGATCAGCGCCGAGACCGGCGTCGGGCCTTCCATCGCGTCGGGCAGCCACGAGTAAAGGGGCAGCTGCGCCGACTTGCCGGTCGCGCCGAAGAAGAAGGCGATGCAGATGAGCGTGAGGTTCGCCTGCGTTGCGATGCCGACGTGCTCGAACACGTCGGTGAACTGCACCGAGCCGAAGACGAGGAAGGTCGTGATCATTCCGATCGTGTAGCCCCAGTCGCCGATGCGGTTCATGACGAAGGCTTTCTTCGCCGCGACGTAGGGCTCGGGACGCTCGAACCAGAAGCCGATCAGCAGGTAACTGCAGAGGCCGACCCCCTCCCAGCCGACGAACATCAGGAGGTAGTTGTCGGCCATGACCAGGATGAGCATCGCGAACACGAACAGCGACAGCCAGGTGAAGAAGCGATGGAAGCCGTGGTCGTGCTCCATGTACCCGTTCGAGTAGACGAAGATGAGAAAGCTCACCACGGTGACGACGAGCAGCATCACCGATGAGAGCGGATCTACGAGCGCCGCAACATTGATGTGGAAGTCCCCGACACCGATCCACTCGTAGAGCGTGACGGTGGTCCGTGTCTGGCCGCCGAGGACCTCGAGGAAGACGCCGATCGCGATGAGCGCCGAGAGTCCGACGGCCGCCGAGGCGATGACGCCGGTCCATTTGTGCAGCCATCGCCGGCCGAAGAGCCCGTCGATGAGGAACGCCGCCAGCGGGAACGCGGGGATGAGCCAGACGTTCTGGATCACTCGGTCAACCCTTGAGCTGCCGGATCTCGTCAACGTCGACGGTCGGCTTGTTGCGATACGCCGAGAGCACGATGGCCAGACCGACCGCGACCTCCGCCGCGGCGACGACGAAGATGAACACGACGAACACGCTCCCGCGCTCGTCGATCGACGAATAGCGCCGTGAGAACGCGACCAGCGCGAGGTTCGTCGCGTTCAGCATCAGCTCGACTGACATGAGGATCACGACCGCATTTCGCCGGACGAGCACGCCGGCCGTGCCGATGAAGAACAGGACCGCCGAGACCGCGATGAACGCTCCGAGCGGAACAGCCATTCAGTCCTCATCCCGCTTCACGAGCACGATCGCGCCGACCATGGCCGCCAGGAGCAGCACCGACGCGACCTCGAAGGGAAAGGCAAAGTCACGGAACACGCTCGTCGCCAGCGGCAGGAGGTCGCCGCCTTTGGCGCCCACCGTCGCCGAATCGCGGAAGGAGAATGCGATGAGCGCGACGATGATCGCGATCGGCACGACCAAGAGCGCGGCCCAATATTTCTGCGTTTGGAAGAACAGACCATAGGGCCGCGGGGACTGCGGCGTGAACATCACTCCGTAGAGGATCAGCACGGTGATGGCGCCGACGTAGATGAGCACCTGGAACATCGCGACCGTCTCCGCACCGAGCAGCACGAACATGCCGGCGATGTTGAGGAAGGTGAACGCCATGAGCAGCGCCGACGTTGTGATCCGGTTCGCGAGCACCACGCCGGCGCCCGCCGCGACGATGGCGATGGTGAGGACCGCGAACAGCGCCGGTTCGATGAGATCGAGCATCAGGCCGCGGTCCGCAGCCGCTCGCGGAGCGCGACGAGCCGCCGGCGCTGGACATACGGCAGCAGCACAACGAACGCGGCGAGCAGCAGCCAGTTCGCGATCGCGACCGGCACCACGGTGCTCGGGAAGACCAGCAGCAGAGTCGCCGTGATCACGAGATTCGTGAGCGTCAGTGGGATCAACACCTTCCAACACAGCGACATGAGCTGGTCGATGCGCAGCCGTGGCAGCGTGGCGCGGATCCACATGAAGACGAGGACGAAGAGATACGTCTTCAGCGTGAACCAGAGCACGCCGATCAGCGGGAACACCTCGACGAACGGGCCATGCCACGCGCCGAACCAAAGGGTTGTCACGATCGACGACACGACCGTGACCTCGCCGTATTCGGCGAGGAAGAAGATGGCCCAGCGCATCCCGGAGTATTCGGTGAGGAACCCCGCCACGAGCTCGGATTCCGCCTCGGGAAGGTCGAAGGGGGCGCGGTTCGTTTCGGCGAGTCCGGCGATGAAATAGGTCACGAACGCGAGCGGCAGAACCAGGACGTTCAGCTGCCAGCCCGGCTGACTTTCGGCGATGCCGACCATCGACAGCGTCCCGACGACGAGCACGACGGTCACGAGGGACAGGATCTGCGGCACCTCGTACGAGATGAGCTGACCGGCCGACCGAAGCCCGCCGATGAGCGAGTACTTGTTGTTCGAAGCCCAACCGGCGATGACGATGCCAAGCACCGTCATCGATCCGAGCGTCGTCATATAGAGCAGTCCGACGTTCAGGTCGGCGCCGACGATGCCCGGCGCGAAGGGGATCACGACGTAGCTTGCGAGCATCGGGCTGAAGACGATCGACGGCGCGGCGAGGAAGAACCACTTGTCGGTCAGTCGTGCGCGGATGTCTTCCTTGCCGAGGAGCTTGATCGCATCGGCGAACGTCTGGAGCAGGCCCCAGGGCCCGGTGTGCAACGGTCCGAGGCGGTCCTGGATGATCGCCTGGATCTTCCGCTCGAGGTAGATCTGCGCCAGCGCGCCGTTGAAGACGAGGCCGACCACGAGCAACACCGCGATGACCAACCGCAGCGGTGCCCAGATGACGGGATCGATGCCGAACGGACCTAACGGCACAGCGTCATCAGCCCCCGCGGGCGTCGCTGCGGGGCGGAAGGAACGACTTCCGCATCGGGTGACCGGGGAACGATTCCTCGAGGAAGATGCGGCGGAGATCCGGGTGTCCATCGAAGACGATCCCGAACATGTCGTACGTCTCGCGCTCGCACCAGTTCGCGCCGCTCCACACCGAGGTGAGCGAGGGCACGTGTGGCTCGCCTGAGTCGCACGGCGTGCGGAGCATGACGAAGACGTGCGTTTCGATGCCGCGAACGAACGTGACGCTCCGAAGCTCGGTTCCCGTGTCCACGCCGGCGTTCACCGAGTAGAGGTCGCACCGCGTCGCCGGGTCGTCACGCACCACGGTCGCTACCTCTACCAGCCGGGCGGCATCCACGTCGACGACGACCATGTCGTGCAGCGTCGACACGCGCGCTCGGTCGCCCAGACTCTTCGCGAGCGCGTCGCGCGCGGCCGCGAGGTCGATCGTCGCGCGGGGGGTGCTCAGTACCAATTGAGCGCTTTCTTCTTCCAGGCGTAGACGAGGCCGACGACGAGGATGGCGATGAAGATCGTCATCTCGATCAGGCCATACCAACCGAGGGCGCGGAACAGCACCGCCCACGGGAACAGAAAGATCACCTCGACATCGAAGACCACGAATAGCAGCGCGAAAACATAGAAATGCGTCGGGTAACGACCCCAGGCTTGCCCGACCGGCTCCTCCCCGGATTCGTAGGTCTTGAGCTTCTCGCGTGTGGGCTTCCACGGGGCCAGCAAGTGGCTGAGCAGCATCATGAGTGTGACGACCAGTGCTCCCGCTACGAAGAACGCGAACACATAGACATAGGAGAGGTTGTAGTCGGGCACACGCCTAGCCTACGGAGGTACTAATGGGTCAGCAAACGTGACGCCCCCGCAATTGACAGCGTTTGACCTCGTGGGTACGGTACCCCGGCTCAGGACAGGGCAGTACGCATTGCGTACAAGACCCAGGCGCTTCGTGCGGGAGGGATCAGGGTATTGGCGACGAACGTTAGAAGGGCGCATGCCACACCTTCGCTGACGCTCGGAGCGCGAAGGACGATCAGGCGGAGCGCCGCGTCGCTACTCAGCTTGGGTCAGCACTCGAAGGACGGGCTCGTCCACGTGACGACGCGTCGCGTGCCGCGCGCACTCGGGGCGTACTTCGGGGCGAAGGGTCTTCGCCTTGTGCTCAACACCGCGACCGCAATCCTCGTCATGCTGCTTCCGTATACCGCCGCGACTTCGGCGCGCGCCGACGCGGCACCGACAGACGTAGCAGCCCCGACATTCGCCGCGGTCCCGAACGACGATACCGCGCGCGCGCAGACCGCTGCACGCGGCGTGATCGCAGGAACGCGCAGCCCAACCACCGTCGCAGCACCAGAGTCTCGTCCCGTTCTGTTCCGCACGATCGCGAAGGACGACACGCTCTCCACGATGGCGAACTATTACGACCTCTCGCTCGAGACCCTCGCATACGCGAACGGCATCAGCCAGGAGGACGAGGTCCTCTCGATCGGCCGCGAGCTCACGATCCCGCCGGGCGAAGGCGCGCTCTATAAGGTCAAAGACGGCGACACCGTCGAGGACGTCGCAGCGCACTTCAAGGTGGACCCCGCCGTCGTCTACTCCTTTAACGGCTTGTACTTCGAGCCCGAGCACTTCGCGGTGGGCCAGATGATCTTCGTTCCAGGCGCGGCGCTGCCCGCGCTGAAGCGAACGGAGCGCACGAAGTCGATCGCGCCACCATCGACCGCATCGCTGCCGGCGCGCACGGGTCGTCTCGGCTGGCCGGTCAACGGCGTGATCACGCAGTACTTCTGGTGGGGCCACACCGGCGTGGACATCGCGGCGCCATTCGGCACCGGCATTGGGGCGTCCGACGACGGCATCGTCGTCGCCACCGGTTGGGTCGCGGTCGGTGGGCTGCGCGTGTGCGTCCAGCACGCCGAGGGACTGCAGACCTGCTACTACCACACCGGTGCGGTGTTCGTGAGCCCCGGGCAGAACGTCGTCCGCGGGCAGCTCATCGCATCGATCGGCATGACCGGTGTCACGACGGGACCGCACGTGCACTGGGAACTGAAGGTCAACGGAGTGGCGAAGGACCCGCTCGGCTACTAGTCCCGACAGCGGGGGCATCGCTCTCTCGAAACGGGCCCGCTCCGCACACTGTTTGCTACGCGTCTTCTTACCGCGGTCTCGACTCTCGTTCGCGATGCCCCCGCCGTCTCCTACCCGCTGGGTCGTCTCCCGCCGCTTCGATTCTCGTTCGCGATGCGCCCGCTGCCTCTCACCCTGTAACGCGCTGTCATTCGGTACGCCTGCACTCCTTGTCGTACCCCGTATCGCAGCGTTCTGAGTCCCTCTCGCTCGCATCCGCTTGCCCCTCCCCATACTCGTTATGTGTACCGAGCAGTCCACGCGGATAGAGCTGGGCGGATCATCGTTTCCGACTACGCGGCGGCGGGATTTGATGGCGCTGCGACCGTGCCGTTCGCTGATCCGATCAGGCTCCCGACCGGCGCAATCGTGCTGCACATCGAACGGGAGGCGGAAACGCTCGACCGCTCACGTCGCGCGCGTGGCGTCGGCGCGGGTCGCTTAGCCGTCGCGGCGATCCTTCCACCCGGTCATCTCCGCACGCAGCTGCCGGCGTACGCGGACGCAACGGACAAGCCCGATCTGGCGCCGCGCGCCTATGCGGCCGTCGCGGCCGACGATGCCGGTGACCTGGCGGTCGCGGCGGCGCTCATCGATCGCGACCCCACGCGCGACTTCGACGCGTATCCGAAAGCCGAGATCGCCGCGAGGGTCAACAACGCGCTGCGCTCCCAGCCGGCGGACCGTCTCGTCAGGCAACTCGCGCGCTGCGCTCGGGAGTACGGCTGCCGCGGAGCCGCAAACGCCTTCTATGGACGCTGGGAATGCGCGCTTCCCATCGCCGCGCCCGCGAACGAGCATCCGCCCGCGGTGATCGCGCCGCGCCTCGATGGCGAGGCCGAGCCACGCGAGCCCGCCGCGTTCCATGCCACGGCGGAGGAGGTCGCCAGTCTCGCGACGCAACATATCGCCGCGGGTGGAACGCTCGTGTCGTTCGGGCGGGCGTGCGAGGGGGAGCCGCTCCTCTCCGCGCGGCTCGTCGAGGACGCGATACGTCTCGTCCGCGCGAAGACGGGCTCGGGCACGATCCACCTCGAGACGAACGGCTCGATCCCCGCGGCACTGCGACGGCTGGCGGCGACCGGGCTGGACGCGGTCACCATCCGCATCGCATCGGCACGCGCCGACACGTACGAGACGCTGCATCGACCCGAGGGCTACCGCTTCGCCGACGTGCGCGCGTCGCTGCGCGTCGCGACCGAGCAGCGCCTCGCGACGAACCTCGTCATCCCGGTGCTCCCGGGGATCTTCGATCGCGCTGAGGAGATCGCGGCGCTCGTCGGTGTTGCCGGCGAGCTACGGGAGGGAAGCGCGATCCTGCTGCGCGACCTCGCGGCCGACCCTCTCCGCGCGCTCGCGCTGATGAAACCGCGCGAACCGTCGATCGGTGTCGCGCGCGCGCTCGAGCGCCTGCGCGAGGAGCTGCCGCATCTTCGCGTCGGCTCGTTCGTGCGGCCGCTCGCGAGGATCTAGGTGTTCCTCGATCGCGCGCGTGTGCTGATCCGCGGCGGGGACGGCGGCAAAGGCGTGATCTCGTTCCGCCGCGAGGCGCATGTCCCGCGCGGCGGACCGGATGGCGGCGACGGCGGACGAGGCGGCGACGTCATCCTCCGCGTCGATGATCAGCTCGCCTCCCTCGGTGACTATCGCAACCGACAGACGCACGCCGCGACGAGTGGCGGCGCCGGCGGTGGGTCGAACAAATCCGGGAAAGCGGGCGGCGATCTCACCCTCAAGGTGCCGCCGGGCACGACGGTGAAGGACATCGCGACCGGAGAGGTCGTCGCCGATCTCGTCGCGCCTGGTCAGGAGATCGTCGTCGCGCGCGGCGGAAAGGGCGGCCGCGGCAACGCGCGCTTCGCGTCGAGCACCCGGCGCGTGCCGCGCATCGCCGAGGACGGCCAGCCCGGCGAGCAGCGCGAGCTCGAGCTCGAGCTCCGCCTCATCGCCGACGTCGGTCTCGCCGGCCTGCCGAACGCCGGCAAGTCGAGCCTGCTCGCGGCGCTGACGCGCGCGCGGCCGAAGATCGCGGACTATCCGTTCACGACCCTCACGCCGAACCTGGGCGTGGCTCGCCTCGATGACCGCGAGCTCGTGATCGCTGACATTCCCGGCCTGATCGAGGGCGCGAGCAAAGGCGCAGGCCTCGGCGAGGAGTTCCTCCGGCATATCGAACGCACGCGTCTCATCGTCCACGTCGTCGATGCCTCGCTAGCCGATCCGCTGGCGGCCATCGCGACGATCGACGCGGAGATCACGGCGTACGGCCATGCGCTCGAGGCGCTGCCCGAGCTGTTCGCGCTCAACAAGATCGATCTCGCGGAAGCCCGCGACGCCGTACCTCGGATCGTCGAAGCGCTCGAGGCTGAGGGTCGCGAGGCCGTGGCCGTCTCCGCCGCGACTGGCGAGGGCGTGGATCGTCTCAACAAGCGCATCTTCGCGCTGTGCGCCGCGCGGCCGAAGCCAGAAGCCGCTGCGCCGGCCGAGCGGCGCATCGTCTTCGCCGGCGGCGCCAAGGACGTGCGAGTGTCGCGCGAGGGCGAGGCCTACCGCGTGCGAGGCGATCGCCTCGAGCGCCTCGCGACCGGGATCGACTGGGATAGTCCCGAAGCTTCGGCGTACTTCCATCGTCTGTTGCTCAGGTCGGGCGTCGAAGGAAAGTTACGCACGCTCGGTGTCAAAGAGGGCGACACGGTACGCATCGGCAAGCTCGAGCTCGAATGGACGGACGCGCCGCAGCAGCTCGCGGCACCTGGCGCCAAGAAGAAGCGTTGACGCCGCGCATCGGTGTCTTCGGTGGCACGTTCGACCCGGTGCACGTCGGTCATCTCGCGATCGCGCTCGCGGCTCTCGAGTCCGTTCCGCTCGACCGCGTGCTATTCGTTCCGGTCCGGCGCTCTCCACTGAAAGACCGCGACCCGCTCGCGAGCACCGCCGATCGGGTGGCGATGCTCGAGACCGCCATCGCGAGCGAGCCGCGCTTCGCGCTCTCGCGCGCCGAGCTCGAGCGTGAGGGCGTCTCGTACACTGTCGATACGCTCGAGCAGCTGCGCTCGCAGGGAGAGCTGTTCCTCATTCTCGGAAGCGACGCCCTGGCGGATCTCGCGCGCTGGCGGGCTCCCGATCGCATCCGCGAGCTCGCGACCATCCTCGTCGCGGCTCGACCCGGCGCTCCGGAGCCCGGTGCGATGCATGGTGCACGTGCGTTCGACGCGCCGCGTCTGGACATCAGCTCGCGCGAGCTGCGGGCGCGCGCCGCCCGCGGTATGTCGCTGCGGTACCTTGTTCCGGACGCAGTGTGGGAGCACATCAGAAGGCGCGGCCTCTACAAATGACGTCATCCACGCGCGCTGAGCTTCCGCCGCGCGCGCTCGCCGATCTGGTCGTCGAAGCGGCGAGCGATAAGAAGGCCGAGGACATCCTGGTGCTGAACGTCGCCGAGGTGACAACGATCGCCGATCTATTCGTCATCTGCAGCGCTCGCGGTGAGCGGCAGGCGCAGGCGATCGCGGACGGCATCGTGGAGAAGGCCAAGGCCGCGGGGCAGCAGCCCTTCGGCGTCGAGGGCTACAGCGCCGGCCGCTGGATCCTCATCGACCTCAGCGACGTCGTCGTACACGTGTTCGTGCCGGAAGAGCGCGACCTGTACCGGCTCGAGCGTCTCTGGGGCGATGCACCGGTGGTGCTGCGCATCGCCTGAGTCCGGTCAGCGGCGCAGGTAATCGTCGGTCCTGTCGATCCAGTCCTGCCGCGGCGGGCTGAACACGTCGACGTCGAGCGTGTCCTCGAGCGCTTCGGCCCGGTGCGGGACGTTCGACGGGATCGTGAGGATCTCGCCCGCGCGGACCGTGACCTCCTGCTCGGCCCTCTCGCCAAGCCAGAGCCGCAGGGCACCTTCGAGGATGTAGGTGATCTGTTCGCTCTCGTGCGTGTGTGTCTGGACGACCGCGCCCTTCTTCAAGAAGACCTGCGCGACCATCGCGCGCTCGCCGTGCACGAAGCGGCGCTCGATCTGCGCCGTCATGCGCTCCTTCGGGATGCTGTCCCAGCGGTGGTGCGTTCCCTGTTTCACGGCGGCCCTCCCCTCACGAACGCTGCCGACTCTACGCGTGTGTTAGCCACGCTCTCGTCGGCTAGGATTGAAGCGGCTTCGCCGCTTGGGGTGCGCAGCCATCAATCGGGGCTGTAGCTCAGCTGGGAGAGCGCTTGAATCGCACTCAAGAGGTCAGGGGTTCGATCCCCCTCAGCTCCACCGAACTAGAGCAATTCATTGAGCAATGCGTTTAAGACGTCAGCCGGGCAGCGGCGAGAAATCACTTGACGACTACTCAAGAAGCCAGGGTTCGTGTCCGTTCAGATCCACCTCAGACGCATCGTTCCGTTCGATTCCGGAACTCCACGCTTCCGCGCGGACGCTTGAATTGCACCGCGGTCACTTGAACCGACTCCGTTGAACTGAGCGCTGCGAATCAGGGCCGCGAGTGCGACGTCCGCGCTCCCTGGTGTCTTCACATGCGAGTACATGCGGAGCATCGCCAGCAATCGCTGCTGAACGTATCGCCGATCAGCACGGCGATCACGCACGTAATGACAATGACCGCAGTGTCGCGCGCGGGCCTACCCACGACCTGCAGACCCCACGTGCGACCGGTCCCGGCTGGTCCGCGAGGGCGACGGATATGCACCGGAGCGAGCCTCCGTTGCGTTTGCGACTTGTCGCCATCGGCCTGGCAGTTTTGCCCGATAGGGCTGCATCGCGGGCTGCGTGCAGGCTCCTTGACATGAGACGTCCTAATCAACAGCATCGCGCATCATGCCAAGAACGACACTGAACCTCGATGCCTCCGTCCTAGGGGAGGCCAAGCGCCGGGCCAGGGATCAGGGGAAGAGCGTTGGCGACGTCATCTCAGAGCTCGTTCGGCCAGCGCTCGCCCAGGGGAACCGGCGGCAGGGCCACCCCGAGTTTCGTTGGCGGACCGCACGGATGGGACCCGCGAGGATCGATCTGGAGGACAAGGAAGCCGTCCGGTAGGCCCTCGGGCATGGATGAGCGCGACGGTCGACGTCAACATCCTGCTCTACGCATGCGACGAGTCGAGTTCGCTCTATGCGAAGGCTGCGGAGCTGATCGAACAGCTCGCGGGCCCCGAAGTTCTGTGTCTCTTCCGGCCGGTGCTCATGACCTATCTGCGGATGGCCACACATCCTGCGATCTTCCCCCGGCCGCTGTCTGTTGGGGTGGCGAGCGGGAACGTCGGCCCAGTGCTGGGGCTTCGGCACGCTCGTGCCCTGGGTAAGGGGTGGCGACTTCCGGCAGGTGTTTGGACACGCGACGGACGGCATGGTGCGTGAAAATGTCTATCGAGATGGATCGCACTCAATGGGGTCAGCGCGTCATGCCGTCGCCCGCCCTCGGACGCTGCAGATTCTGCTTAAGCGAAGACGTAGCGCTGACGCGCGAGCACGTGTTCGCGCGCTGGCTCGTTGAACGGCTGCGCGCATTTCGTGCGACACGCGCCGCGCAGTTGCCGGCCGACGCTGCGGCGGACGCACGGCTCGCCCGGCTCGTGACGATGGTCTGCGGGGCGTGCAACGCCGGCTGGATGAGCGGGCTCGAGGTGAGCTTCCGTCAAGCGGTCTTCGCGCGGTCGCGGCCCGATCATCTGGCCGAGCCGACACGTCGGACTCTTAGTCGTTGGTTCACCAAGACGGCAATGCTCGTGGCTCACTCGGCAAACAAAGAACTGGTGCCGGAAGAGCAGTGGCCGGACCTTACGGACACCATGCCCGACGGGATGCGCGTCGGTCTTGCACGTCTCCGTCGCCCGCGGCAGCCGTTGGACCTTGAGTTTGGGTACGAGGAAAGTGCGGGCACGGAGAGCGCGCGGCTTACCGGCGTCGCCGTCCAAGTCGACGACCTGGTCGGCTTGGTCACACGACGGTCGTCGGTGACGCCGGCGACGACGCTGTGGCCGCTCCGCTCACACACGCTGCGGTGGACGACCCTGCCGGTCGTGAGCCGGCTATCCGATCTCACGGGCGACGGCGCCATCGCACGACGCCATAATCCGACGTAGTGAGCTTCTTTTCGAGCGATGACCCTGAACGGCAGGCGAACATTGCCTTCATCCTCATCTTCCTCGGGATCATCTTCGTCGGCGGGCTGACGATCTGGCTGTTCTACGGAGCCAGCTTCTAGCCGCCGACCGCGCGCGACGCAGTAAGGGGAGTGGAACCATGGCCACGACACATCTGAAGAACCACATCGACGGCCGCTGGGTCGATTCGACCTCGGGCGATGCGTTCGAGGACACCGATCCTGCGAACGGCGACGTCATCGCGACCGCGACGAAGTCGACGACCGCCGATGTCGACAGGGCCGTCGAGGCCGCGCGCCGGGCATACGACAGCTGGCGACTAATGCCCGCTCCGAAGCGAGGCGAGATCCTCTACCGGGCCGGCGAGATCATGCTCGACCGCAAGGACGACCTCGCGCGCGAGATGACGCTCGAGATGGGCAAGGTGCTCGCGGAATCCAAGGGCGATGTCCAAGAGGGCATCGACATGACCTACTACATCGCCGGCGAGGGCCGCCGCCAGTTCGGCGATGTCGTTCCCGCGGAGCTGCCCAACAAATGGGCCATGAGCATGCGCCATCCGCACGGCGTCATCGCCGCGATCACACCCTGGAACTTCCCGTTCGCGATCCCGACCTGGAAGATCATGCCCGCGCTCATCCTCGGCAACACCGTCGTCTTCAAGCCGGCGTCGTACACGCCGATGCTCGCGGTGCGGCTCGTCGAGATCCTCGAGGAAGCCGGACTTCCGAAAGGCGTGCTCAACCTCGTGCTCGGGCCCGGCGGCACGCTGGGCGACCACCTGGTCCAGCATCCGAGCGTCGATCTCATCTCGTTCACGGGATCGAGCGACACCGGCGCGCACATCAGCGAGATCGCTGGCCGCCTGCTGAAGCGCGTCTCGGCCGAGCTCGGTGGCAAGAACGCGATCGTGGTACTCGATGACGCCGACGTCGACCTCGCGCTCGACGGCATCGTGTGGTCGGCGTTCGGTACCTCGGGCCAGCGCTGTACGGCCGCCTCGCGGGTCATCGCGCACCACGGCGTCGCGAACGATCTCATCGACAAGCTCGTCGGACGCGCGAAGAAGCTGCGGCTCGGACACGGTCTGGAATCGACGACGGACGTGGGGCCGGTCGTGTCGAAGGCCGCGCAGGACAAGGTCGCGAGCTACATGCCGATCGCGGAGAAGGAAGGCGCGACGATCGCCGCCGGCGGTCGCGTGCCGACCGAAGGCGCTCTCGCGAAGGGGTTCTTCCACGAGCCGACGGTCCTGGTGGACGTGAAGCCGAACATGCGCGTCGCGCAGGAGGAGATCTTCGGACCGGTCACGTCGGTCATCGAGGTCAAGGGCGTCGACGAGGCCATCAAGGTGCTCAACAACACCAAATACGGACTTTCGTCTTCGGTGTACACGCGCAACATCAACAACGCCTTTCGCTTCATGCGCGACGCCGAGACGGGGATCGTCTACGTGAACGCAGGCACGATCGGCGCCGAGATCCAGCTGCCGTTCGGCGGCATGAAGGCCACCGGCAACGGGCACCGTGAGGCCGGCCGAGCCGCGCTCGACGTCTACTCCGAATGGAAGTCGATCTACATCGACTACTCGGGCAAGCTGCAGCGCGCGCAGATGGATGCCAACGGCGGCAAAGCGCCCTGATCGGTGATCGGGACCTTCGCCTGCGGGCTTAACTCGTGGCCGGCAGCGTGAAGCGCATGTCGGTGCCCTGACCCGCCTCGCTTACCGCCTCGATCTCGCCGCCGTGCGCGACCACCAGGCTCTTCGCGATCGCGAGCCCGAGTCCCGCGCCGTGCGACTCCTCCGACTTGTAAAAGCGGTCGAACACATGCGGCAAGGCGTCCGCGGCGATGCCGGGGCCGGTGTCGTGGACGGAGACGCGTACATGGCCATCCAACCTGGACGCTCCAACGCGCACGTTCCCGCCACTCGGCGTGTAGCGCAGCGCATTCGATAGGAGATTCGAGAGCACTTCGCGCAGCCGCACGGGATCGACCTCCAACTGCGGAAGCGCAGCGTCGATCGCCGTGACGAGGGCGACCCCCGCGCCGTCGGCCTGCGGCCGGAACGACCCGACCGAGTCCGCGACGAGCTGGCCGATGTCGGTCGGCTCGCGATGCAGGGTCAGCGCGCCGGCTTCGGCGAGCGACAGCGTGCGGAGGTCGTCCACCAGACGCGATATCACGCGCGTCTCGTCGAGGATCGGCTCGAGGTGCTGAGCATCCGCGGGGTACAACCCGTCGAGCAGCGCCTCGAGATTCCCCTGCATGATCGTCAGCGGCGTGCGCAGCTCGTGCGTGACGTCCGCGAGCAGCCGCCGCCGCTGTTCCTCGCTCGTCTCCAGGCGCGTGCTCATAGCGTTGAAGGCGCGCGCGAGGGAGCGAAGTTCCCTCGGACCGCGCGGTCGTACGCGCGCGCTGTAGTCCCCCGCCTCGACGCGCTCTGCCGCGTCGATGAGGTCGCCGAGAGGGACCGCGAGTCGTCGGATGCCGCGCGCGACGCCGAACGCGACGATGACGACGGCGAGGATCGCAAGAGGCACGAACACGGCGGATCCGCCACCCCTGGCGGAGTTGAAGATGTTGATGAGCAGCGTGACGAACGCCGCGACGACGAACGCAAAGACCAGGAACGCCAGGAACGCGAAGCCCGCCGCGCGGCGAACGAAACGGCCACGCATGTGGCGCCAGCGCTCCGGCGGTCCGCTCGGCGGCCAGGCTTCTCCCTGCGGCCACCACTGTGGCCGCCGACCAGAGGCCCACGAGTACCGTCGCCGCCATTCGCCAGTGTCGTCCTCCGGCGGTACCACTACGTCTCCTCATCGGCGAAGCGATAGCCGACGCCATACACCGTCAACAGGTAACGCGGCTCGCGCGGATCGGGCTCGAGCTTGCGACGGATGTTCTTCACGTGCGCGTCGATGGCACGTTCGTACGACTCGAACGCGACGCCGTGCACCGCGTCGAGCAGCTGCGAGCGTGTGAAGATCCGGCCAGGCGAGCGCGCGAGCGCAGCGAGGAGCTGGAACTCCGTCGGCGTGAGCTCCACGGGACGAGCGCCGACGCGCACGCGCATGCGCGGAACGTCGAGCGTGACCTCGCCCGCGCGGACGATGTCGCCGGCATCGGGTGGCCGTTCGGTGCGCCGAAGGACCGCGCGGATCCGCGCGACGAGCTCTTTCGGACTGAACGGCTTCGTGACGTAGTCGTCCGCGCCGATCTCGAGACCTGCGATCTTGTCGGCCTCGTCGCCGCGGCCGGTGAGCATGACGATCGGCACGGTTGAATCGCGGCGAAGCGTGCGTGCGACATCAAGGCCGTCAAGCTCGGGGAGTCCGAGATCGAGCACGACGAGATCCGGCCGCGACACACGCGCGGTCGCGAGCGCCGCCTTTCCATCGGAGGCGCTCACGACCGCGAATCCGGCGTGCTCGAGGTAGTCCCGCGCGAGCTGGACGATCTTCGGCTCGTCATCGACGACGAGGACCGTCTTCATGCTCGCGATGCTAGGTGCTGGTCGAGGAGGGCTGGTCGCTGCTCGGCTTCTTCCCGTGCAGCTCATCGTGGATCTCCTCGATCCGCGCCCGGCCATTGCCCCAGCCTCGTCCGCCGTACCCACCGCGTCCGCCCCACATCGCGGCTCGAAGCAGCCCGAAGATGAGGAAGAGGAAGAACAGCGGGAACAGGAGCCCGAGGAAACCGAAGCCGAAGCCCCAATGCGGGTAACCGTAGTAGGCGACCGGCGCCGCGCCTGCGGGGATCGTGGTGGCGAGGCCCTGTGACAGACCGAGTTGATACGCGAAAACGCCGACGATCAACGCGATGACCGCGACGGCGAGGACCCTGAGACCGTTCATGAGTGAACCCCTTTCGTGGTGTGTCTCGACGAGAAGAGTCGCTCCGCCATGTGAAGCGGTTATGAAGACACGGCGGAGGCCTCCGGCGGTGCGGCAAACTCGCGCTACATGAGCGAAGAGGCCGCGCTCGGCGGCAATCTCTCGGATGCCGTGCGCGTCGGTGACACGGTACGCCGACGGGCAGGGCCCTGGACCCCTGCGGTGCACGCGCTGTTGCGGCATCTCGAGGCCGTCGGGTTCGAGGGATCGCCACGCGTCATCGGCATCGACGAGCACGGCCGCGAGGTGCTGGCGTACATCGGGGGCGACGGACCAACGGGTTGGCCGGACCCGATGCCCCAGTACGTCTGGCGCGACTCGAACCTCATCGCCGCGGCGAGGCTGCTGCGCCGGTACCACGACGCGCAGGCCGGCTTCACGCCACCTGCGCCGGCGACCTGGCGATGGCCGAGCAACGCCGCAGAAGTCATCTGCCACAACGACGTCGCGCCCTTCAACGCCGTCTTCCGCGACGGCGAGCTCTTTGCGATGCTCGATTTCGACAACGCCGGACCGGGACGCCGCCTCTGGGATGTTTCGATGGGGATCTGGCGCTGGGTCCCCGTCTACAACGACTCTGATCCGACGGTCCGCGATCGCGCGGCGCGCGTCCGCCTGTTCTGCGACGCCTATGGTCTCGGTCCCGAGCGCAAGGAGGTCATCGTCGCTCTCTTGGATCGCCAGAAGGCCGGGAGAGAGTTCGCCCGCGACCAGGTGGCGCGCGGCGATCCGGGCTTCGCGAAGATCTGGAGCTGGTTCCCCAACGACTCGTACCTGCTTGAAGCCATCGCCTACACCAAGGCGCATCGCGACGAGCTGTCGCGCGATCTCTAGCGCAGCGTCGCGTCGAGCCAGCGCGCCACCTGGTCGACCGCTTCCTTCTCCTTGGCTCCGAAGTCGTGACCGGCGCCTTCGATGACCGCGAGGTCAATGAGCGGATTCACGAGCGCGATGCGCTGTAGCACCGCGAGCGGTCCGAGCTCGTCACGCTCGCCCTGAACGACGAGGGTCGGGCACCGCATGCCCTGCAGCGCCTCCTCGTCGGAGGGACGCGGTCGGTCCGGCGGTGAGATCGGATGGCCAAGGATCGCCAGCGCGTCCGGCGGTTCGACGGCCGCGAGGAATGCGCACATGCGTCCGCCGAAGCTGCGACCGACGAGCGCGATCCTGTCGTGCTGGGTGCGCAGCGCGTCACGCGCGGCGCGCAGATCTTCGAGCTCCGACACGTACCCACGGCTCGGACGCGTGCCTCTGGTACGGAACGTGATGGCGCGGCTGTCGATATCGAATCGCCGGAGCGCGCGCGCGAGCGCGCGCAGGATGCCCTGTTCAGCGGTGCCGCCGTATCCCGGCGCGAGGACCGCCGCGCGCGTCACCGTGACTTCGCGCGGATCTTCGGCAGCTTCTGCGCGAGGTCGTGCGCCGGCGCCAGCAGATCCCCGACGGATGCAAGGCGCGCCGACATGTTCGACATCGTGAATGCGTCGGGGCGGCCGAGGGCGCCGATCTCGTCCCACCCCAGTGGTGCGGACACCGGCGCGCGACGGATCGGCCGGACGCTGTATGGGCCGGCGGTCGTTTTCCCGCGCACGTTCTGCAGGAAATCGATGTAGACCCCGCGCCGGCGGTCCTTCACGACCTCGACCGTGATCAGCTTCGGCGCGCGCTCGCGCGCGGCCTTCCCGAGCTCGAGGACGAAGTTGCGCGACTCGTCGAAGCTGTATTTCCGCGCGATCGGGACCCAGACATGGATCCCGCGAGATCCTGTGGTCTTCGGGAAGCCTTGAAGGTCCATCCCGTCGAGCAGCTCGTGCACGACGCGAGCGGCCTCCTTCACGTCGTCCCAGGTCGTGCCCGTGGACGGATCGAGGTCGATGATCGCGATGTCCGGATGATCAGGATCGTCGACGCGGGAGAGCCAGGGATGGATCTCGATCGCGGTGTAGTTCGCGAGCCAGACGAGCGTCGCGAGGTCGTTGCCGAGGACGTAATCGATGCCGCCCTCGCGTTCCGCGGTTTTGTCGACCCAGGTCTTGATCCACTTCGGGGTGAACTCGGGTTTGTCCTTTTGATAGAAGAACGGGCCCGCGATCCCATCGGGCATCACCTTCATCGTGAGCGGCCGGTCCATGATCGCCGGGAGGAGATACGGCGAGACCTCGGTGTAGTAACGGATGAGGTCGGCCTTCGTGTAGCCGTCCTCCGGAAAGATGACCTTCTCGAGGTTGGTGAGGCGTAGGTCGTGACCATCGATGTGCAGGATCGAAGGCACGCGCGCTTTGGGCGCGCTCGCCGCCGCGCCGTTGCCACTCTCGGACGCGCGGGCGGCCTCGCGCAGCGCGTTCTTGGTCGACTCGCGCCGCTCCTCACCGGTGCATTCCTCAGGACTGACATCGGCGCGCAGCCCGCGGTAGCTCGGGTGCCGCAGCGTCCCCTCGCGCGTCATCTCCGCGTACTGCACCTCGCAGACGAGCTCGGGCAGGCACCAGTGCGCGGGCGCGTTCACACGCGGCTCCGTCGCGAACGGCATCGTCGGCGACTCGCGTTCCCGAAGCGTTGCGAGAAGCTCCTTGAGCGTGCGCTCGTCGAAGCCCGAGCCGACATGACCGACCGGCATGAGCTTGCCGCCCTGGTAGATGCCGAGGAGCAGGGCGCCGAGAGCCTTCGACCGGCCGCCCTCGCCCTCCGTCCAGCCACCGACGACGCACTCCATCGTGCGGAAGGCCTTGATCTTCACCCACGACGCGGAGCGCCCTCGCACGTAGGGCGCGTCGAGGCGTTTTGCGACGATCCCCTCGATCCCCTGCTCCTTCGCCGCCTCGAACAGCGCGACGCCGGTGCCGACGAACTGCTCCGAGCGCCGGATCGCGCCCATCGGCGTCAGGATCTCGTCGAGCAGGCGCTGTCGCTCGCGAAGTGGCTTCCGCCCCAGATCTTCGCCGTCGAGCCACAGCAGGTCGAAGACCTCGTAGATCACCGGCGTCGTGCGACGCAGCTTGCGCACCGCCGACTCGTCACGCACGTGCATGCGCGGCTGGAGCCGTTGGAACGACGGCGCGCCGCGCTCGTCGAGCGCAACGACCTCGCCGTCGAAGATCGCCTGGTAGCCGCCGGTGTTCGCCTCGGCGATCTGATGTGCCTCCGGGTACTGCGAGGTGCAGTCGAGAAGGTTGCGCGTCTGGAGACGCACGACGCCGCCGTCGACGAAGGCGAGCGTCCGTACGCCGTCCCACTTCGGCTCGAACGCGAAGTCCGGTGAGTCGAACGGCTCGTCCGCGGTGATGGCGAGCATCGGGCCGATCCTGGCGTCGAGCGGATGGTCCCTGGCGACCGGCCCATGCTTGATCATCAGCCAGTCGCGTCCCTCGTTCTGCTTCGTCTTCACCAGCACCCACTCGCCCTCGAGACGCTTTCCGTGAAATGCGACCTTGTACTCGTTCTCGCTGTCCTTGAGCAGGTCGTAGGTGCCCTGGTCCCAGATCGTCATGCTGCCGGCGCCGTACCCATCGGGGATGACGCCGGAGAAGTCGAGGTATTCGATGGGGTGGTCCTCGGTGTGGACCGCGAGCCGGCGTTTGCCGCCTTCCAGTGGCGGCCCCTGTGGCACCGCCCACGACGCGAGGATGCCGCGCATCTCGAGACGGACGTCCCAGTGCAACCGCGTCGCGTGATGCCGGTGCACCACGTAGCGACGGGTAGGCTCCGCCTTCGGGCGCTGTCCTTTCGGCTCGGGCGTCCGCTTGAAGTCGCGTTTGCGCTGGTATTCCTCGAGGCTCACGCTTACTGCTCCAGCCAATTCTCGGGGAGGTGCGATGGTGCCGTCGGCGTTCGCCTCGCTCGTCGATTCGTTCCTGAAAGAGGAGTACGAGGACTCCCCGACCCTCGCCTCCAGCCTCGGGCTCACCGAGTACGACGAGCGCCTCGACGACACGAGCGCGGCAGCGTACGAGCGGCGCCGCGCGTCGGACCTCGAGTGGCTGCGGAAGTTCCGCGCGGTCGCGGATGACGGTCTGGCGCCTGCCGAAGGCATCGATCGGGACCTGCTCGTCTCGGTCCTGCGCGGGCGCGAGCTCTATCAGCCGCTCGAGCTGTGGAAGCGACAGCCGAACTACTACCTGAACCCAGGTCTGAATGGAGTGTTCTCGCTCTTCCTCCACCGCCTACGCCCCGAGCGCGAGCTCGCCGACGCCGCGGTGAAGCGGCTCGATGGCGTGCCGACGAACATCAAGGACGGCGTCGCGAATCTCGACTTCGCGCGGACGCCGCGTGTGTATGCAGAGCGCGCGATCGGTCAGGCGAGGGCCGCGGCGCGCTACGCGCGCGAGCTCGTGCCGGCCGAGGTCACGGACGCGTCGTCGAAGGAGCGCCTGACCGAAGCCGGCGCCAAGGCCGCGAAGGCGTTCGACGACTTCGCGGCTTACCTCGAGTCGAATAAAGAGCGCACGCTGGGCGATTGGGCGATCGGCGAGGAGCTCTACACCGCGCTCCTCCGCGAGAAGGAGCTCTTGCCGTTCGGCGCTTCCGAGCTGCGCGAACGCGGTCGCGAGCAGCACGCGCTGCTTTCGACCGAGGCGAATCGCATCGCGACCGAGGTCGACGGCTCGGGCGATTGGGCGAAGACGTGCGACCGGCTCAACAAGATCCACGCGCCGACGCCCGACGCCATGCGCGACGAGTACGCCGACTGGACGGAGCGGGCGCGCACGTTCCTGCGCGACACGCGGCTCGTCACGCTACCGCCCGGCGAGGAATGCACCGTCGAGCCTTCGCCGCCGTTCCAGCGCCCCGTGCTGGCGGTCGCCTCGTACCAGCGGCCACCCGCGTTCCGCGACACGCTGCACGGGTACTTCTTCGTTCCCTATCCGCCCGATGGCACGCCGCCGGAAGAGGTGCAGAAACGCCTCGAGGGCAACTGCAGCGCCGGCATCCCGACGACGGCGGTGCACGAGGCCTATCCCGGTCACCACTGGCATCTGGTGATGGCGAAGGCCAACCCATCGCACGCGCGACGGATCTTCGGCACGCCGTACTTCAGCGAGGGGTGGGCGCTCTACGCCGAGCGCGTCATGCGCGAGCAGGGCTTCTTCACCGATCCGAAGCATCTGCTCTACCAGTACGAGGCCACGATCTTCCGTGCGGCGCGGATCGTCGTCGACACGAGCCTCCACATGGGCGAGATGACGTTCGACGAAGCGGTGCGCTTCATGGTGGAGAAGGGAAATCTCACCGAGCCCAACGCGCGCGCCGAGGTCGGGCGGTACTGCAGCTGGCCAACGCAGGCCTCGAGCTACCTCACCGGCATGCTCGAGATCATCGATATCCGCACGCGCTGGCTCGCGCGACGCGGCAAGTCAGATCGTCCGGCCCTCCGGGCGTTCCACGACGCCATCACCTCCGCCGGGATGCTGCCGACGACCCTTGCGGAGAAGGCGATCGGGTCGTGACCGCATCCGCCGACTACACACGCGCGAACGATGAGAGCCGCGCGCGGCTTCGTGCGATCATCTCGCGCCTCGACCGCGGCCAGCTCGCGACGAACGTGATGGAAGGCTGGTCCGCTTCGACGCTGCTGGCGCATGTCGCGTTCTGGGACCGCTTCACGCTTCAGCGCTGGCAGAGCCGGCTCGCCGGCAACGTGGTTCCCGACATCGGTCCGCTCGCGGACGCGCTCAACGACGCAGCCGTTCCGATGTGGAATGCGGTGCCGCCGGAAGTCGCGACCCGCGAGGCGGCGGCGGCGGCCGAAGCGGTCGACAGGTTCGTCGCCGCGCTACCACCGGACGTGATCGCCGAGGTCCTCGCAGAGGGACGCCCGCGATGGATCGCGCGGTCGGAGCACCGCCGGGAGCATCTCGAGCAGATCGAGCGCGCGCTCGCACGCTGATCAGGCGGGCGCTCAAGCGTCCGAGCGCTTTGTGATCAAGTGCTGCTAATACATTCGCTCGTATGCCGCCCAGCATCTTCGACGCGCCACTCTATCTGTTCGTCGTCGTCCTCGGCATCGCGCTCATCGTCCTCGCGCGATGGGCAGCGCGCCGAAAAGGAACACGGTGGGAGACATTCGTCGCGCTTCGTGTGGGCGACGTGCTGTTCACAGAAGTCGTCGGCGCGTTCCTGATCGGCTTCGGGATCGGTGCTCTCATCGTGCCGCAGCTCGACTCCCCCGGACCCACCGGGCCGCCCGGGCGCCCCGGCCCCCCGTCGCGTTTCGGCGGTGCCCTGGCCGGCAGCCGATTGCCGTTCCTGCTTGGGATCGTCTTGGCGGCCATCACCGCCGTTGTGCGGATCGACTGGACCGACCACCTGCTGCGTGGCCCGTCGAAAGGAAACTCGCTCACGACATACATCGGGTGGGACGCGAGAGTGGTAGCGCCGATCCGGGCCGGCGAATTCGGTGAGATCGCGATGCCCGACGGATCCGGAAATGTGATGTCGGTCGTCGCGACCGCGGACACCGACATCGCGCTGGGCACGCGCGTTCGGGTCACTGGAACGAAAGATCTGAACCTCGTCGTCGCGCCCATTCGCCCCGGCTGACGCCGCGCTGGGTAGAGCTACTCCTCCGCCCGGAGTTGTGCTCGACTCTCGTTCGGCATCGGCCATTGTCTCTGCCCAACTCGCCGCGCTTGACGCGGTCCGTTACGCTCGCGCGGCAAGCCGCGCGCAAAAGAGAACAAGCGGCTGGGGGTGGCGAATGCCTCGTTCGATCTGGCGTGGAGTCATGAGCTTCGGGATGGTCGCCATCCCCGTGCGGCTCTATCTGGCGACCGAGAGCAGCAGCAAGGTCTCGTTCAATCTCCTTTGTCCCGAGCACAAGTCACGCATCAAGAACAAGCGCTGGTGCCCCGAGGGCGATCATGAGGTCGCCTGGGGCGACGTCGTCCGCGGTTACGAGTACGAGAAGGGAAGCTATGTCGAGCTGACCGACGAGGATCTCGAGAAGCTCCCGCTGCACAGCAGCAAGGCGATCGACATCGCCGGCTTCATCGAGAACAAGGAGCTGCCAGGCGAACTCTATTTCCAGTCCGCGTACTACCTTGAGCCCGAGAAATCGGCCGCCAAGCCCTACGCACTCCTTAAGAAGACGCTCGAGAAGACCGAGCGCGTGGCCATCGCGAAGTTCGCCCTCCGGGATCGCGAGCGACTGGTCTCGGTGCGCTCGCATGATGGCGTCCTGGTGATGAACACGCTCCATTGGCCGGACGAGATCCGCTCGACCGAGGAGCTCGAGCTTCCCGAGGACGTGAAGGTGAGTCCACCCGAGATCAAGATGGCTGAGAACCTCGTCGGCATGATGGCGATGAAGTTCGAGCCTGACGAGTTCAAGGACGAGTACAAGAAGGCCGTCATGGAGCTCGTGGAGGCCAAGGTCGAGAAGCGCCAGATCATCGAGGCGCCAGAGCCGGAGGCCGAGACGACGGTGGTCGACCTCATGTCCGCGCTCAAGGCGTCGGTGGAGAAGGCGAAGAAGGGCGAAACCGCGCGCGGCCGCGAGAGCCGCGGCGGGCACGAGTCGCTCGTGAACAAAAAGACGACCGCGCGCGAGAAGAGCGCGCGAAAGAAGGCTTCCTAAGCAAGGTCCGCTCGATATGCTCGGCGAGTGCGAGGTGACACGCGCTCGCCGGGCGGCGAGCATCCCACACTCCTCGAGGTCGGCGATGCGCAGGCCGGGCTCCCGCGCGATCTCATCCCGATGCGACCTCGCCTCGCGGCGAGCGCGTTCAACTCGCCGGACCACCTGTTCGAGCTGAAATGGGACGGCATCCGCGCCATCGCGTCGATGGACCGCGGACGCCTGCGTCTGGCCGACCGCGGCGCCGGTGACCTGCTGCCGCTGGTGCCCGAGCTTGCGGAACTGCCGGTGCCCGAGGGCACGGTCCTCGACGGCGAGATCGTCGTGTGCGACTCGCGCGGGCGCCCGAGCTATGACCTCCTGACCGGTCGGCTCGGCCCGAAAGCCGCCAAACGCGGGCGCGGGCCGGTCTTCGTGGCGTTCGACCTGCTTTACGAAGATCGCCGGCCCCTGCTTGGGCGACCCCTTGAAGAACGCCGGCGCCGGCTGACTGCGCTCGGCATGCGCAGCCGCTCGCTCGCCGTGCCCGAGCACCTCGCCGAGGACGGCGAGCCGTTCCTTGACGTCGTCGCCGAATACGGTCTCGAGGGGATCGTCGCGAAGCGTCGCGACAGCCCGTACATCCCCGGCACGCGCAGCGGCGACTGGCTCAAGTGCCATGTCACACCGCGCGCGGACGTCGTCCTCGGCGCTCTCGTCGAGGACGAACGGCGCGGTGCGGTCCGCGCGCTTTGCGGGATGTACACGGGCGACATCCTCGCGTTCGTCGGCGAGGCGTACGTACCACCGTATCTCGGACGGTGGCTCGACGAAGCGACGCGCGATTTCACCGCCGACGTATCGCCGTTCGCGACGCCGCTGCCATTACGAACGGGCCTGCGCTGGCTGCGCCCGCGCATCGTCGCCATCGTCGAGCACGCCGGCGAGACCGGTGAGCTGCGCGACGCACGATTTCGCGCACTGCGGTTCGATGGCCGGCTCGACGATTGCCGCGTCGATGAGCCGATCGAGATGGAATCGGCGCCGCCACGGTCCGGAAGCGAACGTCCGCGTCTCATGGTGCTTCATTCATTGCCATTCGGACCGGAGTGAAGCGCGAACTTGTCACAGGCCCACGGGCGCTCCGTGTTGGATCTGGCGTGGGCGGAGCTGGGCCGGTTCGTCGTTGGATCGTTCGCACTCGTGTTCGCGGTCGGGTGCGTCGCGATCGTCATCGTGGCCCTGTGGACGCGCATGGATGCCGGATGGCGATTGCTATTCGGATCGGCAGCACTGGCGGCGCTGTTCTTCGCGATGCGACGCGTTCGAACGATCAGGCGGCTGTGTGATCACGGGGTGGAGGTCGAGGCGCACCTCTTGCGCGTCTGGGACAGCCAGGGCAGCGAGACGGACTTCCGTCACGCCGATTACGCGTATGAATACGGAGGCCGTTCATACGAATTCACGGTGCGCGGTGTCGACTTCTTCATGAGTTTCGCGACGCGTTACGGCGAAAGAGTCAGAGTCCTCCTCGATCCGGAGCAGCCCGAGACTTCAGTGATCCTCGGGACCATGTACCATTAGAAAAACCCCGGAGGTCACTTGAGCGTGCCGAAGTTCGTGTTCGTGACGGGCGGGGTCACCTCCTCCCTGGGCAAAGGCATCACCGCAGCTTCACTTGGACGCATCCTCGCCGCGCGCGGTCTCGCCGTCGCATCGCTGAAGATGGATCCCTACCTCAACGTCGACCCAGGAACGATGTCGCCGTATCAGCACGGCGAGGTCTTTGTCACCGAGGACGGGGCGGAGAGTGACCTGGACCTCGGTCACTACGAGCGCTTTATCGACCGCAACGTCACGCGCGCTTCGAATCTCACCACCGGGCAGATCTACAACGCCGTCATCGCGAAGGAGCGCCGTGGCGACTACCTGGGCGCCACCGTGCAGGTCATCCCGCACGTCACCAACGAGATCAAGGAGCGCATCCACCGCGTCGCGCGCGAGCAGCAGGCGGAGGTCGTCGTGGTCGAGGTCGGCGGGACGGTCGGCGACATCGAGTCGCTCCCCTACCTCGAGGCGATCCGCCAGTTCCGCAACGACGTGGGACGCCAGAACGTCCTGTACATCCACCTGACGCTCCTGCCGCGCGTCGCGACCGGCGAACTGAAGACGAAGCCAACGCAGCACTCGGTGAAGGAGCTGCGCTCCATCGGCATACAACCGGACGTGCTCATCGCTCGGGCGGACGAGCCGATCGACGAGGAGCTTCGCGAGAAGATCGCGCTCTTCTGCGACGTCAAGCGCGACAACGTGATCTCGGAACCCAACGCGTGGTCCATTTACGGCGTACCGCTCATGCTCGAGGAAGCAGGTCTCGGTCGCATCGTCGTGGAGGAGCTCGGCCTTGGCGAACGCGCGACGGAACCCGACCTCGTCGAGTGGCGCTTCCTCACCGATCGCATCCGCAACGCGCGGATCCCGCTGACGATCGGCCTCGTCGGGAAGTACATCGAGCTGCCCGACGCGTATCTGTCGGTCGCCGAGTCCGTGAAGCACGCGGCGTGGGCCGCGGGCTGCAACGTGAAGCTGGTCTGGATCGACAGCGAGAAGCTCGAGCGCGACCGTGACGTCGAGCCGCTCATCGGCCTCGACGGCATCGTCGTGCCGGGGGGCTTCGGCTACCGCGGTATTGAAGGCAAGGTGCAGGCCGTGCGCTTCGGACGTGAGCGCAAGGTGCCAACGCTCGGTCTCTGCATGGGCATGCAGTGCATGGTCATCGAGCTCGCGCGCACGGCGCTCGGGACGGAGGACGCGAATTCGACCGAGTTCGACGCCTTCACTCCACATCCGGTGATCGACCTGTTGCCGGAACAGCGCGACGTCGCGGACAAGGGCGGCACGATGCGTCTCGGCAGCTATCCCTGCGTGCTCGAAGCGGGTTCGCTCGCGGCGCGCGCGTACGGACAGCCGATCGTGCTCGAACGGCATCGGCATCGGTACGAGTTCAACAACTCGTACCGTGAGCTGCTGGCCGCGCACGGTATGACGTTCACCGGGCTATCGCCCGACGGGCGGCTGGTGGAGATCGTGGAGATCGCGGACCACCCGTTCTATCTCGGAACGCAGTTCCATCCCGAGTTCAAGTCGCGCCCGAACCGGCCCCATCCGCTCTTCGCGAGCTTCATCGATTCAGCGCTCGCCTTCGCGCGCGCGAACGGGCGCGCCGAGGCTTCGGCACCGATGCTGCAGGAGACCCACCGATGAAGCTCTTCCTCGACACAGCGGAATACGACGAGATCAAGGCGGGGGTCGAGTGGGGCGTCATCGATGGCGTGACCACGAACCCGACACTGATCGCGAAGGCCGGACAGGATCACGAGACGCAGGTGAAGCGGATCTGCGGGCTCATCGGCAACGTGTCCGCCGAATGCGTAAGCGAAAAGCGTGACGACATGATCGTGGAGGGCCGCCGCATCGCCGCGTGGCACAAGAACGTCATCGTGAAGGTGCCGCTGACGCCCGACGGTCTCGGAGCCGCGAAGATCCTCGCGGGCGAGGGCATCCGCATCAACGTCACGCTCTGCTTCTCGGTGAATCAGGCGCTGCTCGCGGCCGCCGTCGGCGCGTACATCGTCAGTCCGTTCGCCGGACGGCTCGACGACATCAACGAGGACGGCATGCGTGTCGTGGCCGACATCGTCTCCGCATATCGGCAGCAGGAGATCAAGACGAAGGTGCTCGCGGCTTCGATCCGCAACCCGATGCACGTCACGCAGGCCGCGCTCGCGGGGGCGGACATCGGCACAATGCCATTCGCGGTGCTGAAGATGCTCTTCAACCATCCGCTCACGGAAGCCGGACAGAAGAAGTTCCTCGAGGACTACCGCAAGACGCAGGAGGCGAGGCCTGCGGCCCCGGCTGGCAAGCCCGTAACGCCTGAGGCCGCGACGAAGCGCTGAAGATCGACTAGTACTTCCGGCGTCGCGATCTGCTAGCCGTCCGACACCGAGGCGCTCGCGGTCCATCCATAGAGTCGCGCCACATGGCAGCGAAACGCTGGGACTTCCGCGACGAGGATCTCCGCCGTTATTCCGTCGAGCTCGAACACCGGGTCCTGTCCGGCGACCGCAGGATCATCGTCAACGGTCGCGAGGTCTTCCACGGCGGCAAGTTCTTCGACACCGCCGGCGAGCACGCCTTCGACGTCGACGGGCACAGTGCACGTGTGCGCATCGGCAGCAACGGATTCGGCTACACCTACCACCTCGTCGTCGACGGGCTCGCAATCCCGCCAGAAGGGGCGACGATCCCGCGTGCGCCGCGATCCGCGGTGGTCGATGTCGCAGCAGCGCCCGCACCCGACCGCGCCGTGGTGGAGCAGCCGGTCCTCGCCGCGCTCGCAGGGGGGCCGGACCAAACCGCTCTCAAACGCGTCGCGCTCGTGCGACGGGTGCGGAGCGGTGGCCGCTGGTTCTATTGGATCGCGGGATTCTCCGCCGTCAACTTCGCCTTCTTCTTCATGGGGAGCAGCACGGGCTTCGCGCTGGGCACCGCGATCGACTGGTTCCTCCAGAGGATCCTCGAAGATGTCGCAGGCCCATCCGTGGCTTGGATCGCGCACGTTGCCGTCATCGCGTTCTTCGCGTTCCTCGGCGTTCGCGCGACGGCCGGAGCGCAGTGGGCGTTCGTCCTCGGCGGTCTCGTCTACACCATCGACGGTCTGCTCCTGCTACTGGTCGGCGACTGGATCGGGATCGTCGTCCATGCCATTGCCCTGTTCGCGATCGTGAGCGCGATCGTCAGCCTTCGCCAGCTGCGCTCCACGCCGGCGACGTCGCTCTCGTCGACCTGATCGCGCTAGCCGCGGCGGGGTGCCTCCGTCAGCAGCAGATCGCGCAGATCAGCGCCCGCGATGCCACAGAGATCGAGAACGCAGAGCAGTAGCGCAGCCTCGTCCGAATCGGCGCGTCCGGTCTTGATCGAGATGTCGGTGGCATAGAGCGCCTCGTACGCGCGCGCGATATCAGAGCGGCTGAGACCCCGCGCATGCTGCACGTAGCGAAGGATCGCGCCCGGTGAGGATCGGATCGCCTTCGCCTGACGTTCGGCGTCGGCGCCCGACGGCGCCGTCGACGCGAAGAGCAACACGCGGAACTGCCAGAGGAGCAAAGCGAGGATCTGCTGCGGCGCATTCCCTTCGGCGAGAAGACGCTCGAGAAGCGGCACCGCCTCGCGATGGTTCCGTCGAACGACCGCTTTCGTGAGCTCGAAGATGTCCGACTCGATAGCGCCGCTCACCAGTGCGCGGACGTCCGCGGCGGTCACTGGCGCGCCATTCGCGTAGGCGCCCAGCTTCTGCACTTCGTTTTCGATGCGTTCGGTATCGGGGCCAAGGGCAAAGGCGAGCGCGTCCATCGCGTCCGGCTGCAGCGCGACGTTGTGCAGTCGCGCGCGGGCGGCGATCCAGCCCTTCACCTCGAACGGCAGGAGACGCTCGATCCGCTGCGCGCGACCGCCGATCTCCTGCACCGCATCCGGCAGCGCAAGCTCCGCCGTCGCGCCCGGTTTCGCACGTCCGCGTGTCCGACCGCGAGCGGAGCGAAGAGCCTCGACGGCGACCAGCACGAGCGCCGACTCGCTCGGGAACGACGCCAGAAAGTCGGCGCTGCTGAGCGACTCGGCGTGTTCCACGAGCACCACCTGATGCTCGTCCACCGCCGCGAAGAGACCCTGCGACTGCCCGGCCATTGTGATGGCATCGACCGGATCCGAGCGCGCGTCGAGCCGCGTCAGTCCGAGCGCGCCACCGAGCTGCGGCGATCGCCGCTGCGAGAGATCGCCCGGCTCGCCCCCTCCGCCGGCGAGCAGTGATCCGACGAGCTCACCGACGCGCAGGCGCGTACGGAACGGATCCTCGCCGTGGAGGAGGAAGACCATTCGCGTGGGCGCGGACCACGAGGCCTGGGCCATCGAGCGTGACCTCCACCGTCCCGTCGCGATCGGTCCGGAACGTCGTGATGCGACTCAGAGCCGCGAGCGTCTCCGGCGTGGGATGACCATACCGGTTCCCGGCGCCGACCGAGATGAGCGCGACCTCCGGGCGCACCGCGTCGACCAGGGCGACGCCGTGCGGTGTCGCGGCGCCGTGGTGCGGCGGCACATACACGCGCGAATGCAGGCCCTCGGGATGCAGCAGCAGGTCCGCGAGTGCCTCATCGGTCGCGTCGCCCATGAAAAGCGCGGAGAAACGGCCGCGCTCGATCCGGAGGATGAGCGAGGGCGTGTCGACGCGGGGATCGGCCTCGGGCGAGAGCACGCTGATCACCGCTGCGCCGACCTGGAGCCGCTGTCCCGCGCGCACCGCCCGCCGCTCGGCGTGCGCGCGCGCGATGCCGTCCGCCCAGAGATCCGCCAGCGGACCCCCGTTCAGACCGACCGGCTCGAGTGTCATCCCGACCTCATAGCGATCGAGCGCTGCGATGAGACCCGCGCCGTGATCGAGGTGCGCGTGCGTCAGAGCGAGCACGTCGATGCGGCGCCGCCACGGTGGAAGGCTCGCGCCGAGCTCCTCCATGAGACGCGCGGGATCGGGACCGCCGTCGATGAGCATGGTCGCGCCGCCGACCTCCACCAGATACGCATCGCCCTGACCGACGTCGAGCGCGCGCACGCGTACGTCTGGATCGGCGTTCGGCCAGGCGAGCACTCCCGCGACGACCAGTACGGGCACCGCGAAGAGGGCCGCGCGCGGCGCGGCGACCGCAGGCAGCGCGATCCGCGGGACATGCAGATGACCGCGGAGGAGCGGCGCGCCGCGCACCGCCACGACCAGGGCCAGACCAACGACCGCCCCGGTCACCGGACCGGACGGCACGCTGACCGCCGCGACCGGCAGTGCCGCAAACGACTCGACGACGGTGCGCAGAGCCAGCGCGCACCCGTAGGCAACGAGCGCGACGGGCCGCGCGAGATCGAGCGACAGGACGCCGACCACGCTCGTGAGTGCGCCCGCGAACATGAGGGGCGGGAAGAGCGGCACCGCGACGAGGTTCGCGATCGGCGATATCAGCGACACTCGCCCGAACGCGGCCGCGACGACCGGCAACGTGGGCGCGCTGGCCGCGAGCGTCGTCGCGAGGCCCTCACGCAGCGCGCCGGGTAGACGTGCGAAGCGCGCGGAAAGCGGCGCCTGCCACAGCACCAGGCCCGCCGTGGCGCTGGCCGACAGCAGAAAGCCGAGGTCAGCGATCGCGGCTGGGTCCGCGAACAGCATCGCCGTGACCGCGACGTAGAGCGCGTTCGCGGTGGCCGCGCGCCGTCCCGAGGCGAGTCCGCACGATGCGACCGACGCCATGAGCGCGGCACGCATGACGCTGGGCGCAAGCCCGACGAGCAGGCTGTAAGACACGATCGCCGCGACGGTCGCGACGGCGCGCGCAATAGGACGCGCGCGGCCGCGTAGCGCAAGCGCGACCGCGGTGCCGACGAGCGTCATGTTGAAGCCGGAGATCGCGAGGAGGTGCGTCGTGCCACTCACTGCGAACGCGTACGCGAGATCGGGCGAGACGCTGGCGCGTTCGCCGAGCACGATCCCGAGCAGGATGCCGCTCTCCGGCTCGGGCACGAGCACGCGGAGCGGACGCGCGAGATCCGCGCGCAGCCCATCCAGGGACACGAGCTGCGCGACGTCGACGCCGGGCACGGGACCGAGCACGAGGCGCAGCGACACGCCGACCGCGGACGCGCAGGCGCAGGCCCAGAGCGCTCGGCGCGGACGATCGGCGCTGGCAACCGCGAACGCCGCGCACGCGATCGCGCTCACCGCGCCGAGCACGAGCGCGAGCGGCGTCGACGCGCGCGCAATGACCGCGATGCAGATCGCGACGAGCGCGGCAGGGAGGAGCGGCGCGACCAGAAGGATGCTCACAGAGGTGCCCTAGCGGGTGGTGACGAGGTCGCGGATGTCAGAAAGCACGCGAGCCGTTACCAGCCCGCGCGTCTGCAGTTCCTCCACCTTCGTGAACGCCTTCAGCTCGCGCGCGCGCACGATCCGCGCGGCCGTGCTCGGTCCGATGCCGGGCAGCGACTCGAGCTCCGCGGCGGAGGCGTGGTTGATATCGACTTTGCGTTCTGACTCGCTGCCCACGCTGCCTGCGGGCGGCGTCTCGCCGTACCGGGGAACGTACACGCGTGCGCCGTCACGAAGCGTCGCCGCCTTGTTCAGGGCGGCGGGGTCGGCGTCAGGCGTGGTCCCGCCGGCCGCTGCCAGCACATCGGCGACCCGCGCGCCAGAGGCGAGTCGGACGACGCCGGGACGCGCCACCGCTCCTTCGACGTCAACGACGATGAGCGGCGGCGGTGTCGGCTCGGGTGTGGGTTCGACGACCTCGACCGGCACGGGAGCGGGCGCGCGCGCTCGTACGACCATCACGAGCGCGCCGGCGGCCACGGCGACGGTGACGGCGATGACGAGCGGTCGAGGCATCACCGCAGGTTGGCTGGGTCGCGGCGTCGTGGGAAGCCCCGAGGAGCCTCGCGGCTGTCACACGTTCATGTGACGGGGCGCGCGAAAACGCGGTACCGCGATCATGCGCGGGGTCGCTGCCCTCGCGTCCTAGACCATCCCACGGGCGGCCCAGGCGAAACTGGCCAGCTCGAATGGCGCCGGCGGAAGCAGCGCCTTCCACCGTTCACGCAGGTGTCCCTTTTGATCCGGGGTCAGCGCCAAGTAGGCAGCACCAGCAGGCCCGACGCCATGGCTGAAGGGCTTCCACCACTCATCGAAGCTCGAGTACTTGACGCGCGCCACGAGGACCGCGTCCTCGACATGACGCAGACCGGACCCCTTGAAGAGCTCGACAAGATGACCTCGGCGGGCGCCAGCCAACGCGGACTCGTCCCGCGTCGTGAGGCCGAGGTCGCGAGCCGCCCGCCAGAACGTGGACACCGGCGTCCGCTCGCCGGCGTGATCCCAGACGGATGCCACGATGGCACCCTCGCCTCGCGTGACTCGCGCCATCTCGCGCAAGCCGGCACAGGATCGGTCATGAAGTGAACGACAAGCTGCGCGAGCCCTGCGTCGAAGACGCGGTCGGCGTACGGCAGCCCTTCCGCCGAAGCGCGGCGAACGTCGACGCCGGTGTGTCGCGCACGCGCGGCCACGACGAAGGATTCGGACGGATCGACCGCCGCGACCGACCCGGCCCCAAGCCGCGTGACCAGCTCGGTCGTGAGAGCGCCCGGACCGCAGCCAACATCCAGCGCGCGATCGCCCGACGCTAGCCGCGCCAGATCGACGAGCTGCGGCGCGAGCTGTCGAGAGTGCACGCCCATGAAACGGTCGTAGGCCTCGGCAGGGAGGGCGAAACTCACGCGACGACTCTAGCGTCGTCGATGACGCCGACTAGTTCGCTCGGCGGCGCTCCCCAGGTGGCTGCATCTGCACGATCGACACCGGAAGACTGCCGACCGCCTCGCCGTCGACCGTGAGCTCGAACCGGTGCATCCCGTAGGTCGTGAAGCTCATGTTGTTGAGCTCGACGATCACGTTCACGTCCTGCCCGGCGACGGCGTGAACGCTGATCTCCGGCGGGTTCGGCATCGACTGCTGCCCGTCCGGCCGCAGGAGACGGACGACGACGTTGTGCGCGCCGACCTCGAGGCCGAGGATCGCCACCAGGAACATCCGCGGGTGCTGCGCGGGCAGACCGCTCACGCTGATATTCCGAAAGATCCCCATCAGGCTCACTTTGCCGTCCTGCCCGACGAGCGCGTGATCGCACAGCGCGCCGAGCCTGATCTCCCCGCTCATTTGGTCACGATACTCACAATGCGGTCCGCCACGACGATCACCTTCGCGGGCTTCATACCGTCGAGCGTCGCCTGAACCCTCGGACTCGCCAGCGCCTTGCGCTGCACTTCGGCGTCGGGCAGGCCCGCGGGCATCGGGATGCGATCGCGTACCTTGCCGTCGACCTGAACCACGATCGTGACCTCGCGCGGCGCGGCGACAGCTTCGTCGTACACAGGCCAACGCTGCTGATGGATCGAACCGGCACCGCCCCGGCGGCGCCACAGCTCCTCGGTGATGTGCGGAGCGAACGGCGCCAGCAGCAGGATCAGCGTCGCGACGCCCTCGCTGCGGCTGGTGCCGCTCGCGTGCTGGAGCGTGTTGGCCAGCTCCATCATCGCCGCGACCGCGGTGTTGAAGTGATAGTCACCCAGGTCCGCGGTGACCTTCTTGATCGTCCGATGCACCGCGCCGTCGACGTCGCCGTCGCGCGCGCTGGCAGGACCCGGCTCGGTCAGGCCCAGCTCCCATACCCGCCAGAGGAAGCGATGCACGCCTTCGATCCCGGAGGCGTTCCAGTCCGCGCCGTCGACCCACGGGCCCATGAACATCATGAACAGCCGCAGCGTGTCGGCACCGTACCGCCTCACGTAGTCGTCGGGCGTCTGCACGTTGCCGCGCGATTTCGACATCTTGCGGCCCTTGAAGACGATCGTCCCCTGGTACCGGAAGCGGATCACCGGCTCGTCGAAGGGCAGCTCTCCGAGGTCGCGCAGCGCTTTCGTCATGAAGCGCATGTACAGCAGGTGCAGGATCGCGTGCTCGACGCCCCCGGTGTACTGCTGAACCGGCAGCCACTTCCGGCCGACTGTCTTGTTCATGAAGGCTGTGTCGATCTTCGGATCGACGTAGCGGTACATGTACCAAGACGAGTCGACGAACGTGTCCATCGTGTCGGTGTCGCGGCGCGCCGGCTTCCCGCACTTCGGGCACGTCGTGTTCACGAAGGAGGCGACGCGCGCCAGCGGTGAGCCGCCTCGTCCGGTGATCTCGACGTCGCGCGGCAGCTCGACGGGCAGCTGGTCATACGGGACCGGAACGGCGCCGTCGGTTTCACAGTGCACGATCGGGATCGGCGTACCCCAGTAGCGTTGTCGTGAGATCAGCCAGTCGCGTAGGCGATATATGACCGACGGCTTGCCGACGCCGCGCTTTCGCGCCTCCTCGGCGACAGCCTGCTTCCCCACCTCGCTGCGCGTCCCGGTGAACGGGCCGCTGCGCACCATCACGCCCTCGCCGATGTACGGCTCGTCCAACCGCGCGTGCTCCGCGCCGTCGGGCGAGACGACCTCGCGGATCTCCAGCGCGTATTTCTTCGCGAAGGCAAAGTCCCGCTCGTCATGTCCCGGAACGGCCATGATCGCGCCGGTCCCGTAGGTCGACAGCACATAGTCGGCGACGTAGATCGGTATCCGCTCGCCGGTGAACACGTTGCGCGCGAACGCGCCGGTGTCGACCCCGGTCTTCTCGCGCTCGGCCGAGGTCCGCTCGATCTCCGCCATGTTCCGCGCGTGTTCGACGTAACGATCCACCTCCGCGCGCTTCGCGGACGTCGTGATCGTCGCGACCAGCGGGTGCTCGGGCGCCAGCACCATGAACGTCGCGCCGTAGATCGTGTCTGGTCGCGTCGTGAAGAAGCGGATCTCCTCGCCGGAGCTACCCTCCACTGGGAAAGCGATCTCCGCGCCCTCCGAGCGGCCGATCCAGTTCGTCTGCAGGACCCGCACGCGCTCCGGCCAGTCCAGGCCCTCGAACTTCAGCAGCTCGTCCGCGTAGTTCGTGATCTTGTAGAACCACTGCGTCATCTGGCGCTTCACGACGAGCGTGTCGCAGCGCTCGCAGTGTCCGTTGATCACCTGTTCGTTGGCCAGGACCGTCTCGTCGCGGGGGCACCAGTTCACCGCGGCCTCGCCCCGGTACGCCAGGCCCTTCTCGTACAGCTTCAGGAACATCCACTGGTTCCAGCGGTAGTACTCCGGATAGCAGGTGATGACCTCGCGGCGCCAGTCGATCGCGGTGCCCATGCGGCGGAACTGCTCGCGCATGTGGGCCATGTTCTTTTCCGTCCACACCGCGGGGTGGATCTTGCGATCGATGGCCGCGTTCTCCGCATTGATCCCGAAGGCATCGAAGCCCATGGGGAACAGCACGTTGTGACCTCGCATGCGCATGAAGCGCGCGGCGGCGTCCGGAGGCGCGAACGCGTACCAGTGGCCGACGTGGATGTCGCCCGAGGGATACGGGAACATCGTCAGGAAGTAGAAGTTCGGGCGATCGCTGTCATCCGGGGTGTCGTGAAGGCCGGAGCGCACCCACTCTTCCTGCCACTTCGCCTCGATGCTCGCCGGCTCGTATTTTTCTATCCGCTGCTTCGCCACCGCCATCTGCCGCCTCCTTTCGCCCGAATACAAAACGCCCTCCGCCCCGCCGGCCACATGCCGGACTCGGGGACGGAAGGCGACTTCCGCGGTACCACCCCTCGTTGAGAACGATCAGTACGCCGCTTCGCGGTGGAGCTGGCGGGATTCGAACCCGCGACCCCCACACTGCCAGTGTGATGCGCTCCCACTGCGCCACAGCCCCGATCGCTCTCCGCTCGAGCACGCTGATAACGGACGTGACTCCGGCGAGCGCTAGATCCCGAGACTCACGCTCGCGGCTCCCGGGTGAGTTCGGCGTTCCCCGACACCGGCTCGCACCAACCGCCGGCTCTCTTCGTCAGGGGTTTCGCGTACTGCTCCCGATCGCGGCCTTTCGAAGCAAAGTATAGGCGGATGTACCCGCTGATCCGCGTCAACAAGCGCATTCCCGACGGCTCGATCTGGCAAGCCCGCCGCGGTTATCTCCTCCCGACGATCGAAGGATGGACCCGTGTGTACGGCCCGACAGGAACGCGCTGGTCGAATCCACTCGCCGGCTGGACCGCGCAACACGACGGCCTGTCGCTGTTCCATCCGGATCGGCCGTACACGATCTCCTGCCATGGTCCGGTCGATCAGAAGCGCTTCTACGTCGACATCGCGCATCGCGTGCGAGTGGAGCCCGCGCTCCTCGAATTCTTCGATCTCTTCCTCGACGTGATGATCGATCCCTCCGGCGCGGTGACCGAGAAGGACGAGTATCAACTCGTCTTTCTGCCTGCCGCGCTCCGAGACTTCGTACGCGCATCGCGCGACGAGGTCCGACGCCTCATCGCCGGTCGCGATCCCCTCTTCGATCAACGGAGCGCGTACTACGGGCTGCCCGCGGACGCCGCCGCGCTGTCGCCCGCGACTGATGACCTCGACCTGCGCTAGCTAGCCGATCTGCGGTCCGGGGCGTCGGATCGCGACGGATTGCAAGACTCCAAGCGCGAAACAGATCGAGACGAGCGAGCTGCCTCCGTGCGAGATGAACGGGAGTGGGATACCGGTGACCGGCATGAGTGAGATGGCCATGCCGACGTTCACGAGGATCTGGAACACGAGCATCGCGGCGATGCCGCCCCCGAGGAGCATGCCGAACGGGTCGCGCGCGCGGAAGGCGACGCGCAGCGCGGCCATGAGCAGCAAGATGTAGAGCGCGAAGAGGATCACCGCGCCCATGAACCCGAGATCCTCCGCCAGTCCGGCGAAGACGAAGTCGGACTCCGCGATCGGGAGATAGCCGAGCGGTGATTGCGTCCCCGCCGTGAGTCCCTTGCCGGTGGGACCGCCGGAGCCCACGGCGATGAGCGACTGGATGATGTTCCAGCCGGCACCCTGCGGATCCGCATACGGATCGATGAACGCCGTGAGGCGAGCCTGCTGGTAGGGCTTGAGGACATTCCAGATCACTGGCAACGCGGCGCCCACCATGGCGACGAGGCCGACGAGCTGCCAGAGCCGCGCACCGGCCATGAACGCCATCCCGAAGAAGATCGCGACGAACACCAGGCTCGTGCCGAGGTCCGGCTGCCGGTAGACGAGGTACACCGCTGGTCCGAGGAACACCAGGCCGCCAAGGATCGTCAGCGGAGAGCCCATCTTGTCGGTCCGGTCCGCGAAGAACTTCGCGAGCACGACGATCATGAGGACCTTCGCGACCTCGCTGAACTGGAACGAGAGACCGCCGAAGTTCACCGAGCGCTGTGCGCCGAGCGACGACGTGCCGATCACCAGCACGATGGCGAGCAGCCCGAGCATGAACAGATACACGAGCGGAGCGAACGTACCGAGCCAGGCGTAGTCGAACATCGCGACGATCGCCATGACCGCGACCCCGATGAGGGCCCAGATCGCGCCGCGGATGACGAACTGCATCGGATCGCCGGTGAGGGTCCGCGACTCGACGGTCACCGCATAGGTCATGACGAGTCCGTATCCGATGAGCAGCAGCGTCGCGATCAATAGGTAGGGATCGACCTGATCGAGCCGCCGGGCGTGCGGCCGGTCGTGCAGCGGCGAGGCCGAGCGCCGCATCTCGAGCGCCTTGACGCTCACGGCGTCCCCAGCTTGTAGGCCTCGAGGATCCGCTGCGTCATCCCGACGGCGGGGTTGAAGCAGTTCTCGCAGAGCGAGCGGCTGGAGTCGAAGGTGAAGATGACCATCGCGATGTCGGCGGTCGGATCCGTGTTGTCCGCCTTCGGGAGGAACGACACGAACCAGTTGTGGAACCCGAGCTTGTTGCGGCCCGCGCTGTCCTTGCCAGCGGACGATCCGAATTCCGCGGTGCCGGTCTTCCCCGCGATCGGCAGCTTCGCGTTCGGCATGTAGGCGTGCCCGATCGTGACGACGCGACGCGCTGCCTCGCGCAGCAGCGTCAGGTTCTCCTGCGTGATGCCCACCTTCCGCACGACGGTCGGCTGCTGGGTGAAGACGACGTTCCCCTGAGGGCCCACGACCTGCTTCAGCAAGTGCGGCTGGTAGAAGGTGCCGCCGTTCGCGACGATCGAGTACGCGTTCAGGAGCTGCAGCGGCGTCACGGCGACGAAGCCCTGGCCGATCGACTCGTGATAGGTGTTCCCGATCGTCCACGGCTCGTCGAAGGTGTTCAGCTTCCACGCCGGGCTCGGCATGATCCCGCTCGCCTCACCGGGCAGATCGATCCCGGTCTTGCTGCCGAAGCCAAGGTCGCTCCCGTACTTGAAGATGGCGTCGGGCCCGACGCCCGCGCGACCGGTGTTCGGGTTGCCGCCGCCGAGCGTGTAGAAGTAGATGTCGCTCGAGTGCGCGAAGCCGTTGACGAAGTCGAGCGTCCCGTGGGCACGCCAGTCGTAGAACTTGTAGCCGTCGACGGTGAGAACGTTCGACGTGACGTTCACGATCGTGTTGCGGTTCGCGATGCCCTCACTGAGCGCCGAAAGGCCCGTGACCAACTTGAAAGTCGAGCCGGGTGGGTAGATATCACCGATCGCCTTGTTCACCAGCGGATGCCGATCGTCGCCGTTCAGCTGTGCCATCTGCTGAGGCGTGATGCCGTTGATGAACCAGTTGTTGTCGTAGCCGGGGTTGGAATACATCGCGAGGATCTCCCCGTTCTGCGGGTTCATCGCGATACCGACAGCCTGAGTGAAGAGGTCCTGGTCGACACCTTTCTTCAGCTCCGACTCGATCAGCTTCTGGAGGCGGTCATCGATCGTGAGCACCACGCTGTTGCCGGTCGACGGCGGCGAGTACGCGAGCTGTTTGATCTCCCGCTGCGCCGCATCGCGCTCGATCTCGCGCCAGCCGTATTGCCCGCGAAGGTATTGCTCGTACTGGTACTCGAGACCCGTGCGGCCGGTGAGGTCCGTCTGCAGATAGCCCTGGTCTCGCAGCGCCGCGTATTCGTCTTCGGTCACCGGACCGACATAGCCGAGCAGTGGCGAATAGAGCACGGCATCGGAGTACGAGCGGATCGACTCGGCCTCGACGCGCACGCCCGGGAACAGCTCCGCGCGCTCCGAGAGCAAGAGCGCGATGTCGCGAGCGACCGGCCGGAGCGAGACCTTGACCGGCTCGTACGGGTTGCGCGCCCGCTGCACGTCGATCGCGCTCGCGACGTCCTTCGGGTCGCGCGCAACGAGCGGTGCGAGGCGCTCGGCGAGATCCGCCTGCTCGGCGCGCGGAACGTCGAACGGAATGACGGTGACGGCGAAGCCGGGCAGGTTGCGCGCGAGCACCTTGCCATTGCGGTCGACGATCGTTCCACGCTCCGCTTCGACCGGTAGGCGCAGCACGCGGTTCTGTTCCGCGAGATCGCGGTAATGCCCACCGCTGACGACTTGCAGATCCCACAGACGCACCGTGAGTCCGGTGAAGACCAGCACGATCGCGATCGCCATCGCGATGAAGCGGTTCGGTCGAACGAAATCCCGCGACGCGCTTCTCATAGTCCGAAGGATGCCTGCTTCGCGGTCACATGGCGCATCGATCTGGCGATCGGATAGGTAGCGATCGCGAGGACCCCGTTGTAGATCGCTCCGGCGGCGGCGCCACCGGCGAGAAGCACCGGGTCATCCAGCGGCTGTCCGACGACGATGAGGATCAGGAGGTACAGGAGCCCCGCAGCGAGCGTGGCGATGCCGACGAGCACGGCGCCGCCGAGCACCGACCGGGGGCGGACGCCACTCTCCCCGAGCCCTACAGCGGCGACAGGCACTAGCGACGCCAGGGCAAGGGCGCCGAGTGGACCACCGGAGAGGAGGTCGGCGGCGAGTCCGCCCACAAAAGCCCACCAAACAGCCTCCCGCGCTCCCGCGGCAACGGACCAGGAAGCCGCCACGAGCACCGGCAGATTGGGACGCGCTCCGCCGACCGACACGAATGGCACCACCGCACCTTGGAGGAGCGCCGCGGCGAGCGGGATGGCGATAGCGAGCGCGAAGCGCACGGAGCCCCTCCTCTGGTTGCGGAACGCGGCCGCCGTCAGGACGCTACGCGAAGCCGTTCTAGGGGCGAGCCCGTCCTGGTGCGCGCGTCGTCTCGATCGCCTCGCCTGGAGTCTCGGTCGCTTCGGCGAGCTCCACCTCGAGCTGCGGGAACGGATCCTCGTCGCGGAGCTTCGCCCCCACGTAGATGAGGACCAGGCGCAGCGTCGCGGCGAAAGGCACCGCCAGGACGATACCGATCAGACCGAACACCGCCCCGCCGGTGAGGAGCGAGAAGATCACGATCGCAGGGTGTAGCCGGACGGCCCGCCCGATGACGGTCGGGATGACGAGGTAGTCCTCGGCGTGCCGCAGGATCGTGTACATGGTCGCGACGACGCCGACGTAGATCAGCTGTGACCACCCGAACGGATTCGGGTGGCCGAGCGCGACCAGGCACGCGAGCGCACCCGCCGTGATCGGCCCGACGAATGGGATCGTCTCGAGCAGGCCGGTGAGCACTCCGAGCAGCACGCTGTACGGAACACCGAGGAGCGTCAGGGCGATGGTCGTGACCGTCGACATCAGCACTACCAGAAGGAACTGACCGCGGATGTAGCGCCCCAGCATGACGTTCGTCTCACCGAGCACCTGCACGATCTCCCGCCTCTGTCTGCTCGGAAGGTTCCGCCGCACGAACTCGTAGAGGCGAGGCGCGTCTCGCAGCAACAGGAAAGTGGCGATGAGGAACACGAGGAACTCGAGCAGGAAGTGACCGAGACCCACGACGAACGGAAGGGCGGTGCGCTGCGCCATTGCCGCGAGCTGCCTCTCGATGTCGTCCACATTCGGTCCGATAAGGACGTCGTCCACATCGCTCAATCCGAGCTGGTCGAACGTGTTCGAGATCGTCTGCTGGACGTTCGCGAGCAGGACCGGCCAGTTCTTTTGCAGGTCGCCGGCGTTCTCGGCAACGCGCGGGATGATGAGTCGGCTGCCACCGAAAATGATCGCGACCATAGCGACGAAGACGACAAGCGCCGCCAGTGTCCGGGGCACGGCAAATCGACGTTCCAGCGCACCCACAACAGGTAGCAGGATGTAGGCGACGATGAGGCCCCAGATGAACGGCTGGACGATGTCCCCCGCGCGCCAGAGAAGGACGATCGCGAGCACGACAAACCCGGCCACCACGCCACGCTTTGTCGTAATGCTCCAGCGAGCTCCCATCCCGCAGCGAATTATCAGGCAGCCCTTGCGATCGCTGCGGCCGTTCGAACACATGCGACGTAGTTGCCGACAACCAGGCGCCCGTAGAGCGCGGAAAGTGATCTCGCGCAGCATGCGCAGGAACTAACATCGGGCGCCGGAAAGGCGTTTCGGATAGAATGAGAGGCACGAACAGCCTCTGTTTCGTTCCCAGTTTTTCCTAGGTTCTGCGCCGATGTTTCACGTGTGTCAGGGGGCGAAATGACGGTCCTCGTGGTGAGCAATCAGAAGGGCGGAGTAGGGAAAACGACCACTGCGATCAGCCTCGGCGCGGCCATGGTCGAGCACGGCCAGAACGTGCTGATCATCGATCTTGATCCGCAGGCGAACGCGACGAGCGGGCTGGGAATCAGCAAGGAGCGGGCGAATGGCATCTATGGCGTGTTGCTCCGAGAGCGTCCTATTTCCGAGGCAATCGTGCCATCGGCCCTCGCGGGTCTTGACCTGGTCCCCTCCGGTCCGGAGATGGCCGGCGCCGAGGTCGAACTTGTGCCGGTGATGGCGCGCGAATATCGCCTTCGTCAGGCGCTCCGCAATGCGGCCGGGTATGACACGGTGATCGTCGATTGCCCGCCTTCATTGGGCCTCCTGACCGTGAATGCCTTGGCCGCTGGCGACGCGGTGGTCGTGCCGGTCCAGTGCGAGTACTACGCGCTCGAAGGGCTGGCACAGCTACTGGATACGATCGAAGCGGTCCGCGAGCGGCTCAACGAGAAGCTCGAGGTTCTCGCGATCGTCCTCACCATGGAGGACCGGCGCAACCGGCTTTCGATGGAGGTGATCGACGAGGTCCGTAAGCACTTTCCCAAGCTCGTCGCGCGGGCTCGAATTCCCCGCACCGTGCGGCTCGCCGAGGCGCCAAGCCACGGCAAGCCCATCAGCGTCTACGACCCGCACTCCCGTGCGGCCAAGGCGTACGCGGAGCTGGCCCGCGAGCTCATGAGCCGACTCAAGGCGCGCGAGCCGATCGCGCTCTCCGGAGCGATCGCCTGATGGCACGGACGGGACTGGGGCGCGGCCTCGACGTCCTCCTCGGCCAGGCTCCCGGTGTGTCGTCGCCGGCGCTGCCGTCGCCCGCCACGAGCGAGATCCCGCTCGAGCGGATCCGGCCGAACCCGCAGCAGCCACGCTCCAGCTTCGACGCCGACAGCATCGCCGAGCTCGCAGCCTCGATCACGCGGCACGGCGTTCTGCAACCAATAGTGGTATCTCGAGAGGGCGATGGCTACGAGCTCGTCGCCGGCCACCGACGCGTGCTGGCGGCGCGTGTCGCTGGCAAGACAACGATCCCGGCCGTCGTGCGCGACGACGTGCGCGACCGTCTCGAGCTCGCACTGGTGGAGAACCTTCAGCGCGCGGACCTCAATGCGATCGAGACCGCGCGTGCCTACAAGCTCCTCATGGAGACATATGACCTCACACAGGAACAGGTCGCCGAACGGGTGGGGAAGTCGCGCTCGCAGGTCGCGAACATGCTCCGCACCCTCACCGCCCCGCAGGCGCTTCAAGACGCGGTGATGGAAGGCAAGATCAGCGAGGGGCACCTGCGCGCGTTACTGTCGCTACCTCTTTCGGATGCGCTCACTGCCCTAGCGACGGTCATCGCGCGCCAGCTGTCCGTGCGCGATGCGGAAGCGCTCGCGCGGAAGATGGTGCATCCGCCGCGGCGCGGCCGATCGCGCCCGCGCTTGCGCGGCGGCGATCCCGATCTGGCGCAAGTGACAGGCGAGCTGCGTGCGGCGTTGGGCACCAAAGTGGAGGTCCTGCGCGGCCGCAAGGGCGGGCGCATCGCCATCGACTACTACTCCGACGAGGACTTCGAGCGTCTGTATGAGCTCCTGGTCCGCGCCGGCCGGGCATAGGGAGAACACGTGGCCGTCCGAAAAGACGACGAGAACCTGAAGACGCGTGGCGGAGATAAGACCGCTGGCAACGGCGGCAAGCCGCCGGGGTCATATAGCGCGAAGGACATCCAGGTCCTCGAGGGCCTCGAGGCCGTGCGTCGCCGCCCCGGCATGTACATCGGCACGACCGACATCCGTGGTCTGCACCACCTCGTGCGTGAGGTCCTCGACAACTCCATCGACGAGGCGATGAACGGCACGTGCGACCGCATCGACGTGTGGATCCACAAGTCGAAAGACATAACGGTCGCCGATAACGGGCGCGGTATCCCCGTCGACAAACAGCAGCAGACCGGCAAGTCGGCGCTCGAGGTCGTGCACACGATCCTGCACGCCGGCGGAAAGTTCGGTGGCGCCGGCTACAAAGTCTCCGGCGGTCTGCACGGCGTCGGCGTTTCGGTCGTGAACGCGCTCTCGACCCAGCTCATCGTCGAGGTCCATCGCGACGGCAAGGTCTGGACGCAGACCTACGAACGCGGCAAGCCCGCAAGTCCGGTGAAGACCGTCGCGAAGCCACAGCTGCCGCCTCCGCCGAGCATCGAGTGGAAGGAGCCGCGGCTCACCGGAACGGTGACGCGCTTCACGCCGGATCCCGAGGTATTCCCGATCATCGAATGGGATATCGCCGTCATCGAGCAGTGGCTACGCGAGACGGCCTATCTCAACAAGGGCCTGTTCCTGACGCTGCGCGACGAGCGGAGCGACACCGAGGCGAATTACTACTTCGACGGCGGCATCATGTCGTTCGTCCGCCACCTGAATCGGGCGCACGAGGCGCTCCACGCGAAGCCGGTCTACGTCGAAAAGACCTACGAGAACGACACGGTCGTCGAGGTCGCCCTCCAGTACAACGACAGCTTCGTCGAGAAGGTCTACACGTTCGCGAACAACATCAATACGATCGACGGTGGAGCGCACCTCACGGGCTTCCGCACCGCGCTGACGCGAACGATCAACGCCTATGCGCGAAAGAACGGACAGCTGAAAGACGCGGACCCCAACCTGACCTCAGACGACGTGCGCGAGGGCCTGACCGCCGTCATCAGCGTGAAGATCAAGGAGCCGCAGTTCGAGGGTCAGACGAAGACCCGGCTCGGCAACGCCGAGGTGGCGGGACAAGTCGCGGCCGCAGTCAACGACGCCCTCGGCCAGTATCTCGAAGAGAATCCGCCGGACGCGCGCCGCGTCGTCGAGAAATGCCTGACCGCGTTCCGCGCGCGCGAGGCCGCTCGTAAGGCGCGCGACCTGGTGCTGCGCAAAGGTGCCCTGGATGGCTTCTCGCTACCGGGAAAGCTCGCCGACTGCCAGGAGCGCGACCCCGAGAAGAGCGAGCTCATCATCGTCGAGGGCGTCTCGGCCGGCGGCAACGCGAAGTCCGGCCGCGACCGGCGCTTCCAGGCGATCCTCCCACTTCGCGGCAAGATCCTGAACGTCGAGAAAGCACGCGCAGACAAGATGCTCGCGAACGAGGAGATCAAGGCGCTCATCGTCGCGCTCGGCACGGGCATCGGCGATTACTTCGACGCGAAAAAGCTGCGCTACGGCAAGACGATCCTGCTCGCCGACGCGGACGTCGACGGCGCGCACATCCGTACCCTGCTCTTGACCCTGCTCTATCGGCACTTCCGACCGCTCGTTGAGGAGGGTCGTATCTACATCGGCCAGCCGCCGCTGTACCGGCTGCAGCTCGGCAAGGAAGTGCGCTGGGCGTACTCGGACAACCAGCGGGACAAGGCGATCAGGGAGCTCAAGACGCTCGCGAAGGCCAAGCGCGACAAGCGGGCTGAGAAAGTCGAGGCCGAAGAGGAGAAGCCGTCGAAGGGCCGGGGCCGCGCCGCGCGACCCGCCGTCGACGGCCAGACCGCGCCCGACGGCGAGAGCGCGTCGACCGACGAGGGCGTCGACGACGGCAAGGGTGGACGGGAGCCCGCGATCTCGCGCTACAAGGGCCTCGCCGAGATGAACGCCGAACAGCTCTGGGATACGACGCTCAACCCGCTCACGCGCACGCTCAAACGCGTCACCCTCGAGGATGCCGAGCAGGCGGACTTCGCGTTCGACGAGCTGATGGGCACTGAGGTCGAGGGCCGCAAGAAATGGATCATGGCCAATGCGTCCAAGGCCGAGCTCGACATCTAGTGGCGCGTCTGTCGGATCTCGGTGTCGATTTCCAGCACTGGTGCTTCGCGTGCGGGCGGCTCAACGACGCCGGGTTGCATCTCGACTTCGACGTCTCGCGCGACCGTGCGGAAACGCGCTTCACGCCGCAGCGCGGGCATGAGGGCTACGACGGCACGGTCCACGGCGGCATCCTCACGGCGCTCCTTGACGAGACGATGGGGTGGGCGATCTTCCATCAGGGCATCTGGGGCGTGACCGCGCGTATCGCCGTGACGTTCCGCCAGCCGGTGAAGGTCGGCGAAGAGCTGCGCGTCGTGGGCGAGGTGGCGCGCATGCGGAGTCGCGCGATCGAGACGCGCGGGACGGTGTCGCGAACGAGCGACGGTGTCGTGCTCGCCGAGGCGGACGCAACGTTCCTCGTCATGCCGGAGCAACGGCGGCGCGAGCTCGAGCAGCGCTATTCCGGCACGGATGAGGCCTTCGCGCGCGTGCGTGAGGCGGTCGAGCGGGAGCACGCCGATCGTGGTGGCGGACGGGAGCACCTGCGGACGTGATGCAGCAGCCAGGAGACGACCGCGTCGTCGGCGCCGACCTCGAGGACGAGATGCGCAAGGCGTACCTCGACTACTCGATGAGCGTCATCGTCGCGCGCGCGCTACCTGACGTCCGCGACGGACTCAAGCCGGTCCAGCGCCGGATCCTGTACGGAATGCACGAGATGGGCCTTCGCAGCGACCGGCCATACCGGAAGTCTGCGGCGATCGTCGGTGAGGTGATGGGGAAGTACCACCCGCACGGCGACGCGCCGATCTACGACGCCCTCGTGCGTCTCGCGCAGGACTTCGCGGCACGCTATCCGCTCATACAGGGCCAGGGGAACTTCGGCTGCTTCTCCGGCGATACGAAGGTCGAGCTCTACAACGGCGAGCAGAAGACGCTCGCCGAGCTCGTCGACATGGCGCACCGCGGCGCGCGGGTCGATGTGTTCACCGTCGACGCGCATCGCAACGTGCGCATCAAGCCGATGCGCGCCCCACGCCTGGTCCGCCGCAGCGACCCGGTGGTGAAGGTCACGCTCGAGTCCGGTGCGGAGATCGTGTGCACCCCCGACCACCGCTTCATGATGCGCGACGGGACATACCGCGAGGCGCAGCAGCTGAAGCCGAAGGACCAGCTCATGCCGTTCGCGCGCTCGTCGATCCCCGAGCGCCTGCACCGTACCGGCGCGTTCCCGATCCCCGCGAGCCTCGCGCAGAAGGTCGCGAAGATGGAGCCGGCGGGCCGCGCCGACGTCTACGACCTCACCGTCGACGTCACGGGGAACTTCGCGCTGGGCGCCGGGATCTTCGTCCACAACTCGATCGACGACGACCCGCCTGGGGCGCCGCGCTACACCGAGGCGCGCCTCGCGGCCGTCAGCGCCGAGATGCTCACGGATATCGAGAAGAACACCGTCGACTTCATCCCCAACTACGACAACCGGCACCAGCAGCCGACGGTGCTGCCGGCACGCCTGCCGAACCTCCTGGTGAACGGCTCCGCGGGCATCGCCGTGGGCATGGCGACCAACATCCCGCCGCACAATCTGCGCGAGATCGTCGCCGCGACGAAGCGGCTCATCGAGGACCCCGATCTCACGAACGATGACCTCTGCGAGACGGTCCTCGGCCCGGACTTCCCGGGCGGCGGGATCATCTACCGCTTCGAAGAAGAGAAGAACGTCGAGACCGGCAAGTCCGAGCGCGTCGACGGTATCCGCCGCGCCTACGCGAACGGCCGCGGCCGCATCGTCATGCGCGCGAAGGCGCACAAGGAGGAGATGCGCGGTGGCCGGGAGGCGATCGTGGTGAGCGAGCTGCCGTACGTCGTCAACAAGGCCTCGCTCATCGAGAAGATCGCCGAGCTGGTCCAGAACAAGCGCCTCCAGGGCATCAGCGACATCCGCGACGAAAGCGACCGTGAGGGCATGCGGATCGTGATCGAGGTGAAGCGCGATGACTCGGCGGATCGCGTCCTGAACAACCTCTTCAAGCACACCGCGATGCAGTCCGCGTTCAACCTAAACATGCTCGCGCTGGTCGACCAGGGCCCGCGCGTGCTCTCGCTCAAGGAAGTCCTGCAGCACCACATCGATTACCGGCGCGAGGTCATCCGTAGGCGCACCGAGTTCGACCTCACGAAGGCAAGGGAGCGGGCGCACATCCTCGAGGGCTTCAAGATCGCGCACGACAACATCGACGCGATCATCAAGCTTATTCGCGCGCACAAAGGCCAGGAGCAGCTCCTCATCGGCAAGCTGCGCGAGGGATTCGGCCTATCCGAGGCGCAGGCGAAAGCGATCCTGGAGATGCAGCTCCGACGCCTGTCCGGACTGGAGCGCGACAAGCTCGAGCAGGAATACGAGGCGACGATCAAGCTCATCGCAGAGCTCGAGTCGATCCTCGCGAATCCGCGAAAGATCCTCACGCTCATCAAGGCCGACCTCGACGGGCTCAGCGAGAGCTTTGGCGACGACCGCCGCACGGAGATCCGTGACGACGTGCCCGGACAGTTCACCGACGAGCAGCTGGTCGCCGACGAGGATGTCGTCATCACGCTCTCGAGCCGCAACTACGCCAAGCGGATGCCGCTCTCGACATACCGCGCGCAGCACCGCGGGGGCCGCGGCGTCATCGGGATGCAGACGCGCGACGAGGATGATGTCCAACACCTCGTCATCGCCCGGAACCACGACAGGCTTTACGTCTTCACCGATCGCGGCCGCGTGTTCGCGCTCAAGGTCTACGAGCTGCCGGACGCGAGCCGGACGGCAAAGGGCACGCCGATCCAGAACATCCTCGAGGCGATGCAGCAGGGTGAGCGCGTCTCGGCGCTCGTCGCGCTGCGCGACACGACGTCGGCGGAGTTCCTGATGATGGCGACGCGAAAGGGCTTCGTGAAGAAGACCGCGCTATCGGAATACGCGACCGTCCGACGCGCCGGGCTCATCGCGATCGCCCTCCGTAAGGGCGACGAGCTGGCATGGGCCGCGGCGTGCGCGAAAGACGACCGCGTGATCCTCGCGACGCGCAAGGGCAAGGGCATCTCGTTCAAGGCCTCCGACGCCCGTCCGATGGGACGGCCGACCCAGGGCGTCACCGGGATCCGCCTCCAGAAGGGCGACACGGTCGTTGGCATGGGCATCGCGCGGCCGCGCACGCAGGTCCTCTCGGTGACGGAGAACGGCTATGGCAAGCGCACCGCGGTCGAGGAGTTCCCGACCCAGGGCCGCGGCGGCCAGGGCGTGATCCTCGCCTCTCTCGGGAGCAAGACCGGCGAGGTCGCAGCGATGCAGATGGTCGATGAGGGCAGCCAGGAGATCCTCCTGATCTCGACCACGGGCGTCGTGATCCGCACGCCACTCGACCAGATCCGGGTCCTGGGCAGGCCGACGATGGGCGTGAAGGTGATGACCACCGGCGACGCGAAGATCGCCTCGATCGCAACCTTCACCACGACCCGACCGACCCAGACTCAGCTTCCGGTGAAGTGATCGCGTAGCCCTGCCGCCCTCATCCCCTTCGCGTGTGCGCTTCGCGCACGCCGCAGCAGCCGGGCGCCGCCTTCAACCTGTCAATCGCGCGTACGAATTCGGTCGCAGCAGTACCAACTGCGGCCGTTTGGGCGTTGTTTCGACGCATGCGGGCCGATATGGTCTCCCCGACAGTCGCGGACCTGGGTCGGCGCATCGAGCAGGCAGGCGTTCCGGGACCAACGCTTTGAGAGGGAAGGCAACGGGTTGATCGCGCTCGACGACGTGAGCAAGCGCTACCCCAATGGCACCTTCGCGCTGCGCGACGTCGACCTCCGGATCGACTCCGGTGACTTCATCTTCCTCGTCGGCGCATCCGGCGCCGGCAAGTCCACGCTCATCCGGCTCCTCATCCGCGAAGAGCTCGCGACGACCGGACGCGTGGTCGTGGACGGGGAGGACGTCGGACGGATGCCGCGGTCGCGCGTGCACCGGCTGCGCCGGAAGGTCGGAGTCGTGTTCCAGGACTTCAAGCTGTTGCCGCGCAAGACCGTCGCTGAGAACGTCGCCTTCGCGCTCATCGTCACCGGCCACGAGGGGCGCCTCGTCCGCGAGGAGACGGAGCGCGCCCTCTCGCTCGTCGGCCTCACCGCACGGCGTGACCATTTCCCGAGCCAGCTCTCCGGTGGTGAGCAGCAGCGCACCGCGCTCGCGCGCGCGCTCGTCAACCGGCCGCGCATCCTCATCGCCGATGAGCCGACCGGCAACCTCGACCCCGTGACGAGCTGGGAGATCATCAAGCTGCTCACGCGGGTCAACGACCTCGGTACGACGCTGGTGATGGCGACGCACAACGCAGAGATCGTGAATGCCCTTCGGCGGCGCGTGGTCCACCTCGATCACGGCATGGTCGTGCGCGACGAGCGCGAAGGCCTGTACGCGGCATGAGGCGCGTCGGCTACGTCCTGAGCGCGGCGGGCCAGGGCTTCTGGCGCAATCCGGTCATGAGCCTGGCGTCGACCTTCACCGTGACACTGATGCTGCTGTTGTTCGCGTTCTTCCTCACGACCGATCGCGGCCTGCAGGCGGCCGTGGGCGTGCTCGAATCGAAGGTCGAGATCGCCCTGTTCATCGACGACAACGCCAAGGTCTCGGAGGTCCTCGCGCTCAAGGCGCGGATCGAAGCCGACCCGGCGGTGTCGCGCGTCGATTACGTCACCAAGGACCAAGCGCTCAAACGGCTGCAGGACATCGCCGACCGGCGGAAGGACTTCGTCCTCGCGAACATCGACGGAAATCCGCTGCCCGCCTCGCTCGAGGTCAAGCTGTCGGACGCGCGCCAGGCGAAGCGGTTCGGCGACGAGCTGCGGGCGGAGATCGGCGGCGGCGTCATCGCCGACGTCATCGACAATCCGCAGGTCGTCGACCAGCTGCTCACGATCACGCGAGTGCTGTCGGTCGGCGGCCTTGCGATCCTCGCGATGATGCTGTTCGTAGCGCTGTTCGTGATCGTGAACACGATCCGCATCGCGGTGCACGCGCGTCGCGACGAGATCGAGATCATGCAGCTCGTCGGCGCGTCCGACGCCTTCGTGCGCTGGCCATTCATCCTCGAGGGGATGCTCGTCGGGACGCTGGGTGCGGTCGTGGCGCTGTCGATCGTGTTCGCCGCGGCGGGCCCGGTCACCGGCGCGATGCTGGATTTCCTGGTCACGCTGCCGATCTCGCTCGGCCCCGAATTCGCGTTCCAGCTCGCGGCGAGCGTGCTGGGCGTCGCGCTGCTCGTTGGCGCCGGAGGGGCGACGCTGTCCGTGCGTGCCCACCTCGCGAAGTGACACGCCGCCGTATCTTGACCGGCAGCCAGCCCGGATGGGACCATGCGCGCGTGGATGCTCCCCGGCACGGCCGGGGAGGTGGGTGGAGGAAGAGCGGACTGCGCGCGACGGTCGTCGCGCTGGCGGCCCTCGCCCTCTTCATCGGACAGCAGATCCCCGCGGCGGCCGACGACCCGCTCCAGGAAGCGCTCCGCCGCAAGGAAGAGCTGGCGCGTGCGGTCACCGTGTCCCGGCAGAACGCCGAACGCTACAAACAGGCCGCGAATCAGTTCCAGGCCGCCGTCGATTCGGCGAACGCGCGTATCTCGGAGCTCGCCGACCAGCAGGCCGCGGCGCAGACGGAGGCCGAGTCGCTGGGCTTCGAGATCCAGATCGCCGAGGAGCAGCTCGCGCTCGTCGCATTCCAGCTCGACGAGACGAAGGCGCTCGCGGACTCGCTGAACGCCCAGGCTGCGGAAGAGCAGCGTCAGCTCGTGGCGCGCGAAGACCTCTACGCGAAGCACCTCGTCGTCACCTACCGGCAGGCGCTGATCAGCCCGCTCGAGATGCTCCTGTCGTCGCACACGCTCACGGAATTCGCGAACCGCGTGCAGCAGATGATCTTCGTGAACCGCCAGGATCAGCAGCTCGCGAACGAGATCCGGAGCCTGCGGGCGGACACCGCTGCGAAGCTCGACGACGCCGCGGGCAAGCGGAAGGAGATCCTCGGCCTGCAGGAGCAGATCGCGACGCAGCGTGAGGGTCTCGCAGCCGACAAGGCGAAATACGACAGGCTCGTGGCCGAGATGCAGACGGCGATCGCGCAGCAGGACGAGCAGCGCGCGTACGCAGACCAGAACAAGTCTCAGGCCGTCGGCGCACTGACACAGGCGAACCGCGAAACGGCGAGCCTCAATGCCAAGCTCGAGCAGGCCGAGGCGCAGTACGCGATGCTCGCGTCGCAGCTCGCCTCGAAGAGCGGCCTTGGGGCATTCAACGGATCGAAGCTCGCGATGTGGCCGCTCGTTGGTCCGATCACGTCGCCGTTCGGCGCGCGCTGGGGCGGCTTCCACAACGGGATCGACATCGCCGCGCCGATGTACACGCCGATCCGCGCCGCGTCGTCGGGCCAGGTCGTCACCGTCGGACGCCCGTACGTTGCGTACGGCGACACGGCGGTCGTCGTCATCATCGCGCATGGCTACAACTTCTCGACGCTCTACGGCCACCTCGACGACAGCCGGTGGCCGCCGGTGCGCGTCGGCCAGTTCGTTGCGGCCGGCACGATCATCGGCTACGTCGGCATGACCGGCTGGACCACGGGCCCCCATTGCCACTTCATGACGATCGTGAACGGGCAGGCCCGCGACCCGCGCCCCTACCTTCCCTGAGCCTGGACAAGTAGCTCGTCTTCGCGGCGCCGCGGCACCTCGCTGCGACGCTCAAGGCTGGTGGACGCTCCCTCGCCGGAGTGAATCCGGCTCGGTCGGCGCCCCGGTGTTCCATTGCGACGTACCTCACATTGACGGCGCCTCGGCGCGCGTGTGAGGATGGAAGACGAAAGAAAGGAGGTGATGTGGAGTGGGCGATGCCAATGGGAAACCAAAGACCCAGGGGCGCTCACTTCGGCCTTTCGTAATGAAACCAACTGAGGTGATCGCGAACTAACCCGCGGTCTTTGGAGACCCGGTGACAGCGGCGGCAGAAATGCCGCCGCTGTCTCTTTTTGTCCCTCTGTACGCTCTCGCCATGCCGGATCGCAGGTCGCCGCCGGTCGTCACGCCCGAGAAGAAGCCGCGCGATCTACAACTCGCGGACAATCGGAAGGCGCTGTTCGACTACACCATCGAGGATCGCCTCGAGGCTGGCATCGCCCTCACCGGGACGGAGATCAAATCGATGCGCGCGGGTCACGTGAACCTGCGTGACGGCTACGCCCACATCGAGAAGGGACAGGCGTGGCTGCGGAACGTCCACATCGCGCCGTGGACGCACGCGGCCCACGACAACCACGAGCCGCTACGCCCGCGAAAACTCCTGCTGCACAAGAACGAGATCGGCCAGCTCGCGGGCGCGGTATCGCAGAAGGGCTACACGCTGGTGCCGCTACGGATGTACACCAAGAATGGCCGCGCCAAGGTCGAGATCGGTCTCGCGCGCGGCAAGAAGCGCTACGAGAAGCGCCAGGTGATCAAGGAACGGGAGGCCGCCCGCGAGATGCAGGCGGCCACCCGTCGCAGGATCTAGCCGCCGAAGGCCGGCGCGCCCTCGCGGACCTCTTCCGTGCTCGGCCTCTCGCGTGCCTTGAGCGGAACTTCCTTGAGGAAGAGTGAGATCACGACGGCGACGCTGACGACCGCGGCGGCATAGATGAAGACGTCGTGGAGCGAGAGCGCCAGCGCCGAACGGATCGCGTCGAGGACCTGATCGAAGAGTGGCAGCGCCTGCGGCGGCAGAGCCGCTTTGGCCGCGGCGATGCGCGCCGGATCGAAGATCGCCTGAGCGCTTCCGCCGCTGGGGAGCGACGCAAGGACCTGCGGCGGAAGGTTGAGAGCCGCGACCTGCGTCTGGATCCGCTGTGGGAGCTGGTGCGAGACCACGGCGCCGAGGATCGCAACGCCAACCGTGCCGCCGACGTTGCGCCAGAACTGGATCTGGCTCGTAGCGACTCCCAGGTACTCGCGGGGCAGCGCGCTCTGGGTCGCGTTGATGTAGAGGGGCATGGACACGCCGAGGCCGATGCCGACCATGACGAGGTCGCGCACGACCTCGATCTCGGGCGTGCCGACGTTCACCTGCGCGAGGCCGTACAGACCGAGGACCATGACCATGAGGCCGATCGTTCCGAGGAACCGGTAGCGGGTGATGCGGATCATCAGCTGGCCGGTCACGATGCTCGCGCCGATGAGGCCGACCATCATCGGAGTCGCGAGCAAGCCCGAGTTCGTCGCTCCGATGCCGAGCACGCCCTGGTAGACGAGGCCGATGTAGACGATCGCACCGAACATGCCGAAGGCGACGAAGAATCCGGTGATCGAGGACACCGCGAACGTGACGTTCTTGAATAGGACGAACGGCACGACAGGGTGGGCGACCCGCTGTTCGACGATGAAGAAGAGCACGCCCATCAGCGTGGCAAAGCCGAGGAGACCGAGGACCTCCGGTGAGTTGAACTCGTGGTCACGCGTGATCGAGAAGCCCACGAGCAGGGGCACCAGCGTCGCCGCGAGCAGGCCCGCCCCGAGGAAGTCGATATCGCGCCACGACGCGTTGTGCTTGGTGCTCGGCATCGTGAAGAACACGACCGCGACGGCCAGGATGCCCACCGGCACGTTGACGTAGAAGACCCAGCGCCAGCCGGCGTTGTCGGTCAGATAGCCACCGAGGGTCGGGCCGACGACCGAGGCGATGCCGAAGATGCCACCGAAGACGCCCTGGATGCGCGCGCGGGTCCGGGGCGGGAAGAGATCGGCCAGGGATGCGAACACGCTCGCGAAGAGGACCCCGCCGAACAGGCCCTGGATGCCGCGGAAGATGACGAGCTCCATCATGTCCTGCGCTTGGCCGCAGAGGGCCGACGCGAGGACGAATCCGATCATTCCCACGAGCAGGAATGGCTTGCGGCCGAACAGATCGCCGAGCTTGCCGGCGATGGGCGTCATCGTGGTCGACGTGACCATGTACGCGGTCGCCACCCAGGCGAAGTACTCGAGACCGTTGAGCTCGCCGACGATGCGCGGGAGCGCTGTCCCGACGATGGTCTGGTCCAGGGCGGCGAGGAACAGCGCCAGGCCGACCCCGATCGACGCGAGGATCCGGGCCGTGCGGTCCATCTCAGCGGGCATCTGCATTCTCCTTGTGGGTGGTGCGGCGCACGCTGCGCCGAGGTGATGAAGCAGTGATGAAGGGACGGCGGAGGACGCGCACAGCCGCGACGTCGTTCGCGGTGAACGCCGCGTTCAGATCCGCGAGTGCGGTGCGCACGCGACGGCGCTGCGGCGGCGTCAGGCGGCCAAGCACCTGGGCGATCGAAGACGAAGCCGCGAGCTCGTAGCGCTCGCAGATCCGCCGGCCCTCGGCCGTGAGGGCGAGGATGACCGCGCGGCGATCGTCGGGATCGGTCTCCCGCCTCACCAGACCCTCGCGAACGAGGCTTTCGACGAGCTCGGTCACCGCGCCGGCGCTGAGCTTCAGGTGCTGCGCGACCAGCCCCGCGCGAACGGACTTATCACTGATCGCCCAGAGCAGGCGCCCGCGCTCGGGGGAGGTCATGCCGCACTCCTGGGCGGCGTGCCAGGCGACGCGGCCAAAACGGGGCATGACCGCGAGGACAGTGCGAGCAAGGGAAAGGTCGTCTTTGGGTGTAATCTTCGTCACAGTTCCTTCGGTCCCCGAATAGTTCGGAAGCCAAAGTATCGCTCCAGCGGACCCCCGCGTCAACCGCGTTCTGCGTATCGCTGGTAACGAAGCGGTCTAGCCTCCGGCGGACTCGACCCTCGGTTGCTCGAGATCGGCAGAGAAGAACGTCTTGCCGCCGCACTGCGCGCATTTCGCCGGCGCCGCCGCGCCGTGCGTGATCGTGCCGCACGATTCGCAGCGGAAGTGACGCTGTCCGCCAGTCGCCGGGATGACTGCGGGCCCCTCCGCGAGCAGTTGCCGGATGCGGCCGAGCTCATGCGCCACTGCGATCGGCTCGAGCCCCGCGCCCGATTGGTCGGCTTCGATGAGCTGCTGAGTGAGCGCGTCGAGTCGGCGCATCGCTTCCTGCATCGTGACCTCCCTGCGAATTCGGAGAGGATACGTCTCACGCAGGGCGCCCGAGCGACGTTCTAGTCTCGGACGATGCAATACCTCGTGTTCGCGGGGTGCTGCCTCATCTGGGGCAGCACCTTCCTCGCGATCCGCATCGGCAATGAGGCCGTGCCGCCGATCTGGGCCGCGACGATCCGCCTGGTCCTCGCCGCGCCGCTGCTGACGCTGCTGGTACTCGCGACTCGTCAGCGCTTCCCGCGTGGGCCGGCGCTGCGCGGTGCGCTCCTGTTCGGGATCTTCAACTTCGGCGTGAATCTGTCGCTCCTCTATTGGGGCGAGCGCGTGGTGCCGAGCGGCATCGCGGCGGTGCTGTACGCCACCGTGCCGCTGTCGACGGCGCTCATCGCCGCGGCGATGCGCGTCGAGCGCCTCGTGGCGCGCAAGGTCGTTGCCGCGATCGTCGCGATCCTGGGCGTGGCGATCATCTTCTCGGGCGAGCTGAAGCTCGACGTCCCGCTCGAGGGTCTCGTCGCGGTCTTCCTGGCGGCGACGGCGGCCTCGCTCTCGAGCGTGTTCCTCAAGAGAGCGCCGCAGCCCTCTGCCCTCGCCGCGAACGCCGTGGGTGCGGCGGCCGGCGCGGTCGTGTGCGCGGCGGTCAGTCTTGCGATCGGCGAAGACCACGCGCTGCCGAACACGCTCGCCGGCTGGTGGCCGATCGTCTACCTCACCCTCGCCGGGTCGCTCGGCGCGTACGTCCTGTACACCTGGCTGGTCCAGCATTGGCCCGTCACGAACGCGAGCATGGTCGGTGTCGTCGTGCCGGTGCTCGCGGTGATCCTGGGAGCGGTCGCGAAGCAGGAGAAGCGTGCGCCCGAGTCCTACCTCGGCGCCGTGGTCGTCCTGGTCGCCGTGATCGTCGCCCTGCGCCCGTGGGCTGGCACTCGCTATGCGGGAGGTCCGGCGGTCGCCAAATAGGGGAGGACCGCCATGCCCATCGATCACGGAGCCAAGGTGCGCACCCGGGACGGTCATCAGGCCGGACATGTGAAGCACGCGATCTGGGATCCAAGCGGCAAAAGGATCACCGAGTACGTCATCACCACTGGCGGCTTGCTTGGTCACGACGTGATCGTGTCGCCCGAGCTACTCGAGAGTGCCGCGCGCGACGGAAACGCGATCGTTCTGAGCATCACCAACCGCGAGCTCGACGAGCTTGCCCACTACGAGTCGGGTGACTACACAACTCCACCGGCCGGCTGGCTCGCGCCAACGATCTATGGCTTCCCGACAGGCGGTTATCTCTGGCCGGTCGCGAGGGCGCCGAGGGACGTCGCGCCGGAGGAGCAAGAGCCATCGACCGTGGAGGGCCACAGTCCGAAGGTGGGAAACAACTTCTAAGGAGGATCGCCGTGGCACAGCTCACCGAGACAGGACGCAAGCACATCGCGTCGAAGAATTTCGCCTACATCGACAAGGAAGGTGGCGAGCATCTCCCGATCCACGACGAGGAGCACGTCCGCAACGCGATCGCGCGCTTCAACCAGACTGCGTTCGAGAGCGTCGACGCCAAGGAGAAGGCGCGGCGCAAGGTGCTCGCCGCGGCGAAGCGCCATGGGATCGAGGTCGCGAAGGATGATGAGATCGCGAAGCGCGCCGGAACGCTGAAGCGCGTACGGACCAAGCGCGGCATGCGCGGTGGAAAAAAGGTGGTCGCGTCGAAGCGGTCGACGTCGGCCCGGAAGAAGACCGCGGCGCGCCGCAGGAGATAGCGGGGCCTATTTGGTCACGCGCGCGATGATGTCGCGCGGTGACCGGTCTCGAAGCGCCTGACTACTGGCTCGCGCGCCTCGTCTTCCAGCGCGCGCTCGCCGGCATCTATTTCGTCGCGTTCTTGGTGGCCGCGCATCAGTTCGCTCCGCTTCTCGGCGAGCACGGTCTCCTGCCGGTACCCGACTACGTGCGCGCAGTGGCGTTCCGGCGCTCACCGAGCCTCTTCCACTTCCGCTACTCGGACGGCCTTCTCGCGGCCGTCGCGTGGAGCGGCGTGGCCCTCGCCGCGGCCGCGCTCGCCGGGCTGCCTGATGCGTGGCCGCTGCCGCTCACGATGCTGCTCTGGGCCGTCCTCTGGGCGCTCTACCTATCGATCGTCAACGTCGGACAGACTTTTTACTCGTTCGGCTGGGAGACGCTCCTCCTCGAGACCGGCTTTCTCGCGATCTTTCTCGGGCCCGCGTGGACCCCGCCGCCGCTCACGCTCATCTGGCTGATCCGCTGGCTCGTCTTCCGCGTCGAGTTCGGCGCGGGCCTGATCAAGATCCGCGGCGACCAGTGCTGGCGCGACCTCACCTGTCTCTACTACCACCACGAGACGCAGCCCATGCCGAATCCGCTGTCCTGGTACTTCCACCACCTGCCGAAGCGGCTGCACCGGGTGGAGGTCGTCGGCAACCACTTTGCGCAGCTCGTCGTTCCGTTCTTCCTCTTCTTCCCCCAGCCGATCGCCAGCGTCGCGGGACTCGTGATCCTCACCACCCAGAGCTGGCTGCTCCTCAGCGGCAACTTCTCGTGGCTCAACGTTCTCACGATGACGCTCGCCGTTGCGAGCCTGGACGACGACGCGCTCGGGCGGATCCTGCCGATCGCGCGACCGGACCAGAGCGCGGAGCCGTGGCACCAGTGGCTCGTCGTCGGCGTGACGATCGTCATCGTCCTGCTCAGCTACCGGCCGGCGCGCAACCTCCTCTCGCGACACCAGCTCATGAACACCAGCTTCGATCCGCTGCATCTGGTGAACACGTACGGGGCCTTCGGTTCGATCACCAAGGATCGCTACGAGGTCGTCATCGAGGGAACGGACGAGCCGGTGCTGACGCCGAGCACCGCATGGCGCGAGTACGAATTCAAGGCCAAGCCAGGCGACGTGCGCCGGCGGCCGCCGCAGTACGCGCCATACCACCTGAGGCTGGACTGGCTCATGTGGTTCGCGGCGATGTCCTCGCCGATGTACCACGAATGGTTCGTGCCGCTCGTGGTGAAGCTGCTCGAGGCCGACGCGCCGACGCTGCGTCTCCTGCGAAGCGACCCGTTCGCCGGAGCGAGGCCGCGCTTCATCCGCGCGACGCTCTACCTCTACCGCTTCACCACCCCGCGCGAGCGGCATGAGTCGCACGCCTGGTGGGTGCGGTCGCGGGTCGACGAGTACCTGCAGCCCGTCGGTCTGCGGGCGGAGCGAGCGGCCGCTTAGCCCACGCGCGTCGGCTGGGACGCTCGCCATTCCACGAGACCACCTCATCCTTGCCGAGCATTTTGAAAGCATGAGTGAGTGATGCCCTCCCGCCCTCCGTCGCATGGCCGTGGCCCCAGTGCTCCGCGACGAGCCGCCAGCCGACCTCGAGCACCGGTCGCCCGAGCACCACGTTGGTCGGGATCAGTCCGACGAACCCTTACGCGTGCTGATCTCCGGGACTGCTCCATCACTCTTGGATCCGCGTTCATCACCGCGAACGGCGCGCGATCGCTTGCGCGCCACGGCCGGAGCACGAGGCGCTCCGTTCGCATGTGACGGCCGCCGTCACCCGAGCGAGCTCGCCGTCCACGTGATCGTGTCGCCGATGACCGCATCCGCCTCGGGTTCGTTGTGCATCTCGTGACGCAGACCTGGATACACGCGGCGGGTCACGTTCGCCCGTCGCTCGAGCGACGCGCTGGACGAGACCGGCACGATCGGATCCTCGGCGCCGTGCAGCACATACGTCGGTATCGGGAGAGCGCCGGTCCGGGCGAGGCGCGACTGGACCCGCGCCTGCTCGCGAAAGAGCTCCATGCCAAGGCGCGTCGTCGTGCGGTGCACGTTGAGCGGATCGGAGCGATAGGCGACCTCGACCACCGGATCATGCGAGAGCCCACCGGCCGGCAGTCGGTTGGCGATCTCCAATCGCGGGACCGCGCGGCCAAGCACCGCGGCGAGGGGCCGTCTCCAGCCCCCCACCGACGCGATGGCCGGCGCGGATAGAACGAGGATTTCGGGTTCCGGACGCGGCACATCCGCGAGCACGTAGCCGAGCGCGATGAGACCACCCATGGAGTGGCCGTAGAGGACCACGGGGAGACCTCGGGCCTCCGCGCGGATCGCCGCGAGTTGGTCCTCGACGTCGTCGTCGTACTGCGACCAGCGGTCGACGTATGCGCGGCGACCCGCGGACGCGCCGAAGCCGCGCAGGTCGAAGGCGTGTGTCTCGATCCCGGCATTCGCGAAACGCGATGCGACATGCGCATGGCGCCCCGCGTGCTCGGCGATGCCGTGTATCAGAAGAAGGTGTGCGCGCGCGACACCGACCGCGGGCCAGCGCAGCGTGCGCAGCTCGAGGCCGTCGCGCGTTCTCGCACTCCCGATGATGCCGTCCGCGAGTGCCGTCACGCGGCGACGATATCGGCACGTACCGCGGGGGGGCCGTGGGCTGTTCGCGCCGCTCTGGCCGGCGAGCACCGCCTGGACCCTGCCGGGCGGCATTCTCTGTGGAGATGGGGGAGGGTCGAACTCCCCGTCCAAGGCCGTTGAAGTGAGCGCTTCTACGAGCGTGGTCGGCGGTTTTTTGTCTCGGGAAACCTAGCGCGCACCGACGCGCTCTCGGCTCCCCCAGGCCGGAAATCTTGAGTCCGCCTACCGGCCGATCGGCGGACCGCACCTTCGCTTAAGTCGCCCTTCCCGGCCCGCGAAGGGGAGACCGGGAGGACGCTCACTGACTAGGCAGCGAGTGCGTAGGAATTTGTGCCAGTTATCTGGCTGCCGTTCGGATTAACGAGGAGGAACGGCGTTCCTCGGCTCGCGACGCTCACGTCGCCTGCCCTGTCGAAACCACGCATCCCCGTGACCTTCTTCAGGCACCATTAATTCTAACCTTGCTACGTTCGTATGTCTTCCTCGCGCTGCTCGTCACGGCGTGCTCGGGCCCCCCGCCCCGCGCCACGACCGCCACGCCCGCGACCACGCCCCCGTCCACACTGGCTGCCGTGACTCTGAGTCCCACCGCGATACCGACGACGTCACCGACCGCACTGGTCCGCTACGTCGCGATCGGCGCGTCCGACACAGTTGGCGTGGGCGCGAGCGATCCCGCGACGGGATCCTGGCCCGCGCGCGTGGCGACGCTCCTGCCGCCTGGAAGCGCGTTCGTGAACGTCGGCGTGTCCGGATCGATCGCGCTACAGGCGCGCACCGCGCAGCTGCCCGGAGCGCTCGCCCAGCGGCCCACGGTCGTCTCGATCTGGCTCGCCGTCAACGACATGAACGCGACCATCGAGCCCGCGTCGTTCGGAAGCGACCTCGGCGCCATCGTCGACGCGCTGGTCTCGGGCACTGCGGCGAAGATCTTCGTCGGCAACGTCCCCGATCTGCGATCCGTGCCCGCGTACAAGGACGCCGACAAGGTGGCGCTGTTCAAGGTCATCGGCGCCTACAACGCCGCCATCGCGGCCATCGTCGCGAAATATCCGGGTCGGGTCTTCGCGGTGGATCTCTTCACCGGCAGCGCCGACCTCGTGAGCACCATCACCGTTTCCGGCGACGGCTTCCATCCGTCCGACGCGGGCTATCAGCTCATCGCGGACCGCTTCGCCGCGGCGATGCGCAGCGCCGGCATCCCCCTCCGCTAGGCCTCGGCCGCCACGACCTCGACGGCGCGTGCGGATGGCGCCCGCACGAGCTGGGCCAGGACCAGCGCGCCGGTCGTCATGAGCAGCGTGCCGAGCACGAGCACGACCTGCGGCGGCACCATCCCGAGCAGCGCCGCCGCCAGGAATGGGGCTGCGGTGCCACGCACGCCGAGCAGGAATGCGTTCGCCGCCGCGTACTCGCCGATCCGGCCGTGCGGCGCCATGTGGACGATGTTCGTGAAACCGGTGAGCTCGCCGCTCGACACGCCCACGCCGATGATCACCGCGACCGGCAGCAACGCCCAGGTGCCCGGCGCGACGAGATACCCGATGGGGACCAGGATCGTGAGCAGCGTCGCGATGAGCGTCTGGCGCAGCGTCGAGCCACGATCGATGAGCCGGCCGACGACCGGGTACGCCACGATCTGCGTCGCGGACTGCACGATCGCGAGCGTCCCTACAAAGGCGTTGGACGCGTCGAAGTGGTCCACCAGCATGATCGGGAAGACCGCGAAGTTCATGAGGTTGCCGGTGCCGAAGATCGCGAACGCGAGAAGCAGCTTGCGGTAGCGACGGTCCGCCCACACGTCGCGCGCGATCTCGAGCGCCGGGCGTCGCGCGGGCGGCGCGGCCGGTCCGTCGTAGCGGATCGCGAAGAAGGCGAGAGCGCAGGGAAGGGCGATCAGCGCCGCGGCGGCGAACACCCACTGCGCCGGCACGACACCGATGAAGCTGCCGGCCAGCGCAGCCGACCCGATGCCGGCCACCGACGCGCCGACGCGTACGTTGCCCATCGCGGACGCGCGCTCGCGATCCGGATAGATCCCCTGCATCAGCGCGGTGTACGCGGCGATGTTCGACACGGTGATGATCCAGAACGCGACGCTGGTGAGCGCGAGCATGAACGGCGTGGCGGCCAGGAGCACCGCGATCAGAAAGACGAAACGCGAGAGGCTGGCTGCTCCTGCGACGACGCGCACGATCGGCAGGTGGGCGAGCAGGTAGGCCGAGATCGGCGACAGCAGGTTCCCGATGAACGGGGCCGCGACGACGATGGCGACGTCGGTGGTCGACCCGCCCATCCGGCGGACGACCACCGGCATGAACGCGATGAGGACCGAGACGAACGCGCCAGCGCCGAGGGCGCTGAAGAGGTCGATACGGAAGTTGCGACGGACGCGCGAGGGTAGCCAGTTGGGGTCGGTCACGGCAGGAAGTTAACGGCGGCTGCTGTGCTCTGTCACCGCCTTGTGGGGCTAGGGACCACGTTCGGGACGGGGTCGATAGCCGCCGCCCGGCCGCGGTCCGTACCCACGGCGAGGGCCGTAGCCGCCACCCCCCGGACCGGCCGGCCTCGGCCGGAAGCCACCCCCGCCGGGCCCGCTCTCGCGGAACGGACCGCGCGCGCCAGGCGCCGTCGAGCTGATCACGACGCGACGGTTCGGCTCCATGCCGACGGACTCGGTCTTCAGACCCTGCTGGCTTTGCACCGACAGGTGCACGATGCGCCGCTCGTACGCGAGCATCGGCTCGAGGGTCACGGCCTGTCCGCTCGCGCGCACCCGCGAGCCGACGCGCTGGGCGATCTCGCGGAGCTGGTCCTCTCGGCGCCGCCGATAGCCTTCGATGTCGATCGGGACGTGCACGGAACGGCCGACCCGCTTCGACGTGATGGCGCTCACGATCTGCTGCAGCGCGACGAGGTTCTCGCCGCCGCGCCCGATGAGCGCGCCGAGGTCGGTGCCGAGGACGTCGACTCCCTCCGACCCAGGGCGATCCTCGAGCGTGACCTCGGCGTCGACGCCCATCGCCTCCAGCAACTCGCGCAGCACGGCGGCACCGAGGGCGAGCTCTTCCGCAAAGGCGGGTGATGCCTCGTCGCTGTCTTCCTCGCGTGCGACGCGTACCGAGCCCGGATGCCGCGGGACCTCGGCCTCGTCGATCACGGCGTCGGGCTCGGCCGGGCGCTCCTCCTCCTGGAACGACAGCAGGACCCGCGCGTCCTCGCCGCCCATGCCGAGTACGTTCGCGGGCTTGCCCTTCTCCAGGATCTCGATGTCTACCTCGGTCCGTTTGCGACCGAGCGCCCTCAGCCCGCGCTCGATCGCTTCTTCGACCGTGCGACCGGTGAACTCCTCCCCGCGCAGTGGGCTCATCGCTTCCCCCTCCTCCGTCCGCGGCGGCGACCGCCGTTCGAGGCGCCTGACGCCGTGGGCACTGCCTCGGGGTCGTCCGCCTCTTCCTTGTCCTTGTCCTTCATATCCTTACGCGCCTCGACGATCGCGGCCTGCTCACGACGATGGAGCTCGCGGTCCGCGGGCGTCGGGATGCCGCGCAGGAACGGAAGGTATTTCGGCAGCTGTCCCCAACCACTCACGAAGTACTGCTGCACGATCTGGAACAGCGTCGTCGTGATCCAGTAGAGCGTGAGGCCGGCGGGGAACTGCGCGCCGATGACCACTGTGATGAGCGGGAACGTGTACGCCATCGACTGGGTCATGCGCTGCGCCGTGTCGCCGGTCTGGACCTGCTTGACCGGCATCGCCATGACCGAGGCGATGAGCTGCACTGCGCCGGCCAGCACCGGCAGGATGAAGAACGGATCGCGGTGCTGCAGACCTTCGATGATCCATGGCAGCCAGTGCGCGGTCGTGTCGAGTGACCCGTCGGGCGGGATCGGATTGGAGATGAACGCGTAACGGAAGCTCTCGACCATGTCGTGCGTCAAACCGGGACAGAGATTGCCTGGGGGTGGGCCGAGCCCGCAGCCAAGCTGCAGCAATGAGTTGTACAGCGCGATCAGGAGTGGCATCTGCAACACCAGCGGCAAGCATCCGGCGGCAGGGTTCACGCCGCGCTCGCTGTAGAGCTTCATCTGTTCCTGGCTGAAGCGCTGACGATCTTTGCCGTACTTCTTCTTGAGGTCCTCCATCGCCGGCGCGACCTCTTGCATCGCGCGCTGCGAGCGGATCTGCGTCACGTAGAGCGGATACAGCGCGAGCCGGATCGTGATCGTGACCAGCACGATCGCGAGGCCGAAGTCGTGGACGATCGAATACGCGAACAGGGTCAGGTTCATGACCGGATGGACGAGGAGCGTGTTCCACAGCGTCAGGAGGTCCATCAGTGCTCCGGCACCGGGTCATATCCGCCGGGGCTGAAGGGGTTGCACGAGAACACACGGCGCGTCGCGAGCCAACCGCCGCGAAGCACACCGTGCTTCTCGATCGCCTCCATCGCGTACTCGGAGCAAGTGGGCGTGTACCGGCAGGCTGGCGGTAGAAGCGGGCTGACGCGCGTCTTGTAGAGGCGCAGCGCGCCCAGCATGAGTGTTTTCATCGAGATGACTGGCGCGCGCTGCCAAGAGCCGCCTCAGCCGCGGCGCGTAAAGCCGAAAAATCCGCGGCGATCGCGTCGCGGCGCACCGTCACCACGATGTCCAGCGCGGGCGTGATATCGGCGGCGGCGCACGCCTGGCGGAAGGCTTCACGCACGCGACGCCGCGCGCGATTGCGGATCGTCGAGAGCCCCACGGTGCGCGGCGCCGACACCGCTAGGCGCATCACGTTCAGGTCATTGGGGCGCAGGCGCGCGGTGAATGCGACATCGCGTACGCCGCGCCCGATCTTTCGCACGGTCGCGATATCGGTGGACCGCCGCAAACGCGCGGCGTTCATGTCGGCGAGGTCGTTCAGGCGACGGTCAGTCGCTTCCGTCCACGCGCGCGACGTTGTGCCAACACCTTGCGGCCGCCCGTCGTCTTCATCCGCGCGCGAAAACCGTGCACTCGCGCGCGGCGACGCGTCTTCGGCTGATACGTGCGCTTCACGAACTGTCCCTTCTCCCCCGAAAAAAATGGACGAACAAACGAAGAGCGGATCCTCTATGTGTGCGAGAAAGTCTAGCAGTGTGACTGTGCTACTGTTCCGTGGCTTCCAGCGGGCGGATCTTCTTCGTTTTCGCGTTCGGTGTGGCGGCATCTCGCGTGATCGTGTTGTGGGGAGCGTCGTTGTGGTCGAGCGCAGAGAAGGGGAGCCGTTGAACCTCAAGCAGCTCTGGCACGGGGCCCTCGGCGAGCTGCAGCTCGGACTCACCAAAGCCAATTACGACACGTGGTTCAAAGACACCGCGATCGTCTCCGAAGAGGACGATGTCTATTGCGTCGGCGTTCCCAACGCCTTTGCTCGCGAGTGGCTCGAGAACAAGTATCGGCAGCAGGTGCGGGACGCGCTGCGGCACCTCGTCGGCCGCACGGTGGACGTGCGTTTCGTGACGCTCACGGCCGCGTCGGTGCGCTCCGATCGTCCGGTCGCGGGCGGCGGCGGCGGTTCATCCGCCACGACCTCGGCGGCGCCCGCGCAGGACCGCCGTGACGCGACCGCCGCGGCGCTGCTCAACGCGCGTTACACGTTCTCCACGTTCGTGGTCGGTTCGAACAACCGTTTGGCGCACGCGGCGGCGCTCTCTGTCGCCGAGCGACCGGGCCACAGCTATAACCCGCTCTTCATCTACGGCGGCTCCGGCCTCGGCAAGACGCATCTGATGCACGCGATCGGTCATGCCGTGATCTCCCGTCACCCGAAGAAGCGCGTCGCCTACGCGACCAGTGAGAAGTTCACGAACGAGTTCATCAATTCGATCCGCGGCCAGAAGAGCGAGGAGTTCCGCGAGCGGTATCGGCGCATCGACGTGCTCCTCATCGACGACATCCAGTTCCTCACGGGCAAAGAGGGCACGCAGGAAGAGTTCTTCCACACGTTCAACGCCATCCACGAAGAGGGGAAGCAGATCGTCCTCTCAAGCGACCGTCCGCCCAAAGCGATCGAGCGGCTCGAGGACCGGCTCCGCTCCCGTTTTGAGTGGGGTCTCATCGCCGATATCTCGACGCCGGACCTCGAGACCCGGATCGCGATCCTCCGCGCGAAGGCAGAGGCTCAGTCGGTCGCAGTGCCGCCACCGGTCATCGACTTTCTCGCGCAGCGGATCGTGTCGAACATCCGCGAGCTCGAGGGCGCGCTCACGAGGATCGTCGCGTATGCGACCCTGAGCGCGGTCCCGGTCACGACCCAGCTCGCCCAGGAGATGCTCCAGAACATCCTCTACAACCCGCGACAGAAGACGCTGTCACCGGATCGCATTGTCGAGACGGTCGCGCGCTACTACGGAGTGCCGTCCGAGCAGCTGCGGGGCAAGGCACGTGACAAGCAAGTCGTCCTGCCGCGCCAGATCGCGATGTACCTCATGCGCGAGGAGACTGAGGCGCCGCTGATGCGGATCGGGGAAGCCCTGGGAGGCCGCGACCACTCCACGGTCCTGCACGGCTGCGAGAAGATCGAGCGAGAGATGGCCGAGAACGACGACTTCCGACGGGACGTTGGCGCCCTCCGGGAGATGCTGTACTCGGATTAGCCTCGGGGCGTCAAAACCCCCAGAAATACCGTGGGTTTCGCGGCGGTGTCCGGGTGTGGATAAGCCCGCACAATGTGTGGATAAGCGCACCCATTTGTGGACATGTGCACCAAGACCGTGTTTGATACAACAACGACCGTTGCGTACTAAGACATCGAAGGGGCTGGCTACCTCGGTGGTCCCCAGGTCGTCCAACGCGAGTCAACAGGAGGCCTCGAGCACACGCGGGCACGCCACGAACACGCCGGACCAGTCGTGACGCGACAACAGCATCTCGGAACGCTCATAGTCCACACCACTACTGCTGGTACCAGCGTCTTCATAGATCTTTTCGGGGAAGGTACGGAGGATCCGCGTTGAAGGTCACTTGTCTACAGGAGAACCTCGCGCGCGGGCTCCAGATCGCTGGACGAGCGGTCTCGACGCGAGGCAGCCTGCCGATCCTTGGGAATGTCCTACTTCGTACCGAGAGCGGCCGTCTCAAGCTCACCGCGACGAACCTGGAGGTCGGAATCAACTGCTGGGTACCAGCGAAGGTCGATGACGAAGGCGCGATCACGGTGCCGGCGAAGCTCTTCACCGACTTCGTGAATTCGCTGCCCGCTGGCCCGACCGAGCTCTCTCTCAACGTTCGTACGAAGACGGTCCATCTGAAGCGCGATCCATACGAAGCGAACTTCAAAGGCATGGACGCTGAGGAGTTTCCGATCATCCCGGTCGCACCGGACAAGCCGACGACGCGTGTAAGCAAGTCGATACTCCGGCGCATGATCGGCGAGGTCGCTTTCGTCGCGACGACCGACGACAGCCGGCCCGTCCTCACCGGCGTGCTGACCACGCTCGAGAGTGACAAGATCACGATGGCCGCGGCTGACCCGTACCGCCTCTCCGTACGTAACGCGAAGCTGATGGACCGAGTCGAGGGCAAGCTCGAGGTGATTATCCCCGCGCGCAGCTTGCAGGAAGTGCAGCGCGTCCTCGACGACAGCGAGGATCCGGTCGACATCTTCGTGACTCCGAACGGCAGCCAGGTGATCTTCCACACGCCGGAGGTAGACCTCGTGTCGCGTGTGATCGAGGGCCAGTTCCCGAACTACCGCCAGGTGATCCCACAGGGCAAACCGGCCACGCGGCTCGTGGCGCAGCGGGAGGAGCTGCTGCAGGCAACGCGGCTCGCCTCCCTGTTCGCGCGCGACTCGGCGAACATGCTTCGGTTCCAGGTGAACCCGGCGGATCATCCGCCGCTCGTGATCAGCGCGAACGCCGCCGAGGTCGGGGACCAAACGGCGAAGGTGGAGGCGACCGTCGAGGGACAGAACACCACCATCGCGTTCAACTCACGGTTCATCTACGACGCGCTCGGCAGTCTGACCGCGTCCGAGGTCGCGCTTGAGCTCGGCGGGCCGCTCGCGCCAGGTGTCATCAAGATCGTCGGCGATCCCGACTACCTTCACGTGGTGATGCCGCTCCGCATCCCGGCCTAGCGAGTGCGCGTCGCCACACTCGCGCTCGAGGACTTCCGCAGCTACGCACAGGTCGAGCTCCCCCTCGTGAGTGGGGCCACCGCTTTTGTCGGACCGAATGGGGCCGGTAAGACCAACCTCCTGGAGGCGATCCATCTCATCGCGCGCGGCGACTCGCCACGCGCTCGTGATGACACGGAGATGGTCCGTTGGGGCGCGAACACAGCGCGGGTTCGCACCGAAGTCGATCGCGTCGAAGACCACCGCCGCATCGAAACGCTGCTCTTCGCGCCACCCGACGGGGAGCGCCGGCGGCCGCGACGGTACCTGCTCGACGGTGCCCCGAAGCGGTCGGAAGATGCGGCCGGCGAGCTCGTCGTCGTCGCGTTCTTTCCTGAGGACGTCGAGCTGCTGGGCGCCGCCCCGAGCGCGCGTCGCCGCTTCCTTGACGCGATGCTGGGTCAGATCGACCGTGCGCATCGGCGCGAGATGCGTGAGCTGCAACACGTGCTCGAACAGCGCAACGCGCTCCTGCGCGTCGCGCGCGAGGAGCTCGAGCTGCCCGAAGCGGAGATCGCTTTCTGGGACGCCGAGCTCATTCGACTCTCGGCTGCGATCTCGCTCCGACGGTCGCGGCTCGCGACCGAGCTTTCGGCGCCGTTCGTCAGCGCGACCGAACTCTTCACCGGCGCCGAGGGACTCACCCTCGCGTACGCGGGACAGGTGGAGGGCGCCACGCTGGAGGAGCGCGCGAACGCGTACGCGCGTCTGGTGCGCGAGAAACGCGAACGCGAGCGCTGGCAGGGAACATCGCTCGTCGGGCCTCAGCGCGACGATCTTGTCGTCACCTCTGACGGCCGTATGTTGCCGGCCTTCGCGTCGCGCGGGGAGCATCGGAGTGCGGTGCTCTCGCTCAAGATCGCGGAGGCGGCGTGGCTCGCATCGCGCGTCGGGGAGCAGCCGGTCTTCCTGCTCGACGACGTGCTCTCGGAGCTCGACCCCGCGCGGCGGGAGGCGCTGGCGAACGCGATCCCGCAGGACGCGCAGACGCTGCTCACCGCGGCGATCGTCACGGCCCTGCCCGACGTGCTGCGGGAGCGCGCGGCGGTGGTGCCAGTGCGGCGGGGCGAGGTCGGATGAGGCCGATCGCCCACGCGATCCAGAGTGCGCTGCGGACGCTGGGGATCGAGCGGGGCGTCGCGCGCGCCGACGCTGTTCGCGCTTGGCACGCGGCCGCAACGATGGTGCTCGGCGCGGACGCGGTGTCAACGCGTGCCGTGCGGGCCGACGGCGACACGCTGGTGGTGCTGGTGCCGACCGCGCAGTGGGCGGGAGAGATCCGACTCCGCGAGCGCGAGCTTCTGGTGGCGCTCGCGGACCGCGCGCCCGCGAGCCGCATCGCGCGTCTTCGATGCGTTCCCTCGCCGTGACGCGGCGGGTCTGGGACACTCGCGACCGATGCCACAGCTGAGCTTCGTCACGACGGTCGGCAGCACGGCGGACGTGCGAGCAAGCCGCGCCGACGTGATCCTCGTCAGCGAGCCTGAGACCGGGGCGACTCTTCGTACCAAGGGCCGGCTCTACCTGCTGTTCGAAGCGTCGCCGCCCGGACCCGCGGAAAAGCTCGCCCGCGAGGTCGCCGAGCTCACGCGTCAGGAGTACTACTACGACCTTTCCGCGGGGATCGAGGTCTCGCTGCGACGCGCGCTGCGGCAGGCGAACCGCCGCGCGACGCAGCGGCTTCGCGAGAACCGCGGGTCGACGACGCTGCAGTGCGCGTGCGCCGTGATCGTGAACAACGAGCTCTACACCTCGCGCGTCGGCGGCGCGCAGGTGTTCCTCGTCCGTCGCGCACGGCTCTTCCTCCCCGGTGACGAGCCCGGCGAGCTCGCCGACTTCGTCCACCGCACCACGACACGCGAGGCCACGTCGCTCGGCACGGACGCCGACGTGCTGCCAAAGGTGTGGCGCCAGTCGATCGAGGCGGGCGACACGGTCATCCTCGCGAGCGCCGCACTCGTCGACGGGCTCGGCGCCGAGGCGCTCAAGAGCGCGGCGGTCACGCTTCATCCGCGGTCGGCTGCCGAGCACATCCACAATCGCGCGGTCGCGGACGGCGTGGTCGGGAGCGACGCGGTGATCTTCATCGAGGTCGCGCAGTCCACGAGCGCGGCCGCCCGTCTCGCGCCAGAGCCGGCGCCGATCGTACGGCCGGCCGAGGTCGCCGTGGCGGATGGGATCCGGATGAGGCTGGACGTGGTGAACCGTATCGGGCAGAACGCCCGGCGGCTGCTGCGCGGCGCGACGACGCCGGTGACCTCGGCGGCGACAAAGAGCGTCGCCGTCGGTCTCGAGCTCATGCCGCGCCGCGGTGCGGCGCTGCCCCGTCACCCCGACACGGCACGCTCGCGTTCGCGCCGGCAGCGTCGCGCCATGACGACGCTCGCCGTGCTGCTCCTCGTCGCGGCGACCGGCGTGGGCGCACTCGCCTATCGCGACTACGAGTCGACCCGGGCCGGTCGCGAGTACCAGCTCGCCGTCGCCAACGCGGAGGACTTCATCGCGTCGGCACACCGTCTGGCCGATCGCAAGCCGCCGGATCCCGACGGCGCGCGCGAGCGCATGGCCAGCGCGACCGCGAAACTCGACGAAGCGAGCCGCTCGACATTCGCGGATCCGGAGAAGATCGCTGCCCTGCGCGCGGATATCGCGGCCCTCTCCGACCGTCTCGACGGCGTGATCCTCGATCTCGCGCGGTTCGGGACCGGAACGAAGCTCGCGCAGGTCGTCGGGAACGTGAACGGTCTGTACGTCACCGACCCCGGCTCCGGACGGCTCTGGCGCGTGTTCGGCGATCCGATCCAGCAGGGGCCGGTGCTCCAGCGCGGCGTCAAAGGCGTTGGCTCGCCGGTGCAGATCGCGCTCGAGGACTTCGCGGTCTACTCGCTCGACGACGCGGGCAAGCTGTGGCGTGCCGAGGGCGATCAGGTCGCCGACGTGACCCCCGCCGAGCGTGAGAAGTGGAAGACGCCAGCCGCCCTCGCGGTGTTCGCCAGCAACCTGTACGTCCTCGACGGCGAGACCGGCCAGCTGTGGAAGCACGAGTCGAACGACGGCGTTCGCTTCGGCCCGGCCATCGGGTATCTCGCGACGCCGCTCGCCCCGAACACAGCCCGAGCGCTCGCTGTCGACGGCGATGTCTGGATCGTGACCTCCTCCGGAGACCTGCAACGATTCCGCCGCAACCCGCTCGTCACGACCACCTCGCGCATCGACTTCGTTCCGCGCTGGGAGGGAACGGCGCCGCGCGCGAACGCCGTCCAGGCCATCGACACGCAGGGATCGATCTATGTGCTCGACTCGGGCGGCAAGCTCATCGTCCAGCTCACGCGCGAGGGCCGCGAGTTGGCGCGGTTCGCGCTGCCACCCGGACTGCCGCCGGCCGCGAGCTTCTACGTCTCCGAGTCGCTGAAGGTCGCCTACACACTTCACGGGACGAAGATCGTCGCCACGAGCATCGTGCGTTGATCCCGCTGCGGGATGCGAATCCCGTACGCAGCGCACCGATCGTCAACCGCCTCCTCCTCGCGGTGAACCTCGCCGTCTGGCTCTACATCGTGTATCTCACTCGGCAACCGGGAGCGATGGAGGCGTTCTTCGACCGCTACTCGTTCGACTGGCTCGAGTTCACGCGGCGCATCTCGTCAGGCGATCTTGGAGCAGCGACGTTCGTGCCCCTCGTGTCGCACATGTTCCTGCACGGCGGCTGGCTACACGTGCTTGGGAACATGCTCTATCTCTGGATCTTCGGCGACAACGTCGAAGACCGGTTCGGCAGCGCCCAATACCTGGTCTTCTACCTGCTGTGCGGCGTCGTCGCGGCGATCGGGCAGGGACTCGTCTCGCCCTCGCCGATGGTCGGCGCGTCCGGCGCGATCGCGGGCGTGCTCGCCGCCTACCTCATCATGTATCCGACCGCGCGCGTGTCGACGCTGGTGTTCCTCGGGCTGTTCATCACGATCGTCGAGCTGCCCGCGCTCATCGTCATCGGGATGTTCATCGTGCTCCAGGTCATCGAGGGTGTTGCCGAGCTGCGCCTCACCGGTCACGCCGCCACCCAGCAGATCGCGTATTTCGCGCACATCTTCGGATTCGTCGCGGGATTGGTGTTGCTCGTATTCTTCCGGCGCGCCGATGCGGCACGCCGCGTTCGTTTCGGTTGACACGCAAACAGGCGAACGCGGACCGGGTGGAGGTAGCCTAAGGCGATGCTCGTCCCCTGCACGGTCGAGTCGGTCCGAGTGCATGTCCTCACTGGTCAGCACGTTGTGCTGCTTCAAGCGAAGGAGAGCAACCGCCTTCTTCCGATCTGGATCGGACCCGACCAGGCACACAGCATCGCGACGCGCATCGCCGGTATCGCGAGCGAGCGTCCGCTCACTCACGACCTGATGATGGATGTGCTCACCAAGCTCGGCGTCGAGATCACGCGCATCGTCGTGAAGGATCTCGTCGCCGACGACAGCGGAGGCGGTGTGTTCCACGGCAGCCTGTTCCTGCAGTTCGGCGAGCGCGAGGTCGAGATCGACTGCCGGCCGTCTGATGCCATCGCTCTCGCGGTGCGCTGCGAGGCGCGCATCCTCGTGTCGGACACGGTGCTCGATCGCTCCGCGATCTCCGCGGAGAGCGAGGACGACGAGAACATCGCGGTGTTCAAGGAGTTCATCCAGACCCTTCCCGACGATCCGCCGGGTTCGAGCTCCAGCTAAGCGGGAAGTCCCCAGAGCCGGAGGCGCAGGCGCAAGAGGTCGCGGATCGCGCGCAGGATCACCTTCGGCTGCTGGCCCTTCGCCTTACCGGCGCTGCGTGGGTAATGCGGTACGCCGACCTCCCGCATACGGATGCCAGCGCGCCTCAGCGTGATGAGCATCTCCGCTGAGAAGAAGGCGCCGTTCGAGCGGACGCTCCCCAGCGGAACGCGCTCGAACACTTCGCGACGGAAGAGCTTGAACGCGCAGTCCACGTCGCGGAAACCTCCGAAGAACATGACGCGGATCACGCGGTTGTAGACCCATGCGACGAAACGCGTTCGCGGCGGATCCCGACGCTTCAGGCGATAGCCCAACACGACATCGACCCCGTCGATGGCGGCCGTCAGGCGCCCGAGGTCCGCGATGTCGAACTGCCGATCGCCGTCGGTGAAGAAGATGAACTCCTTCGTCCCCGACAGCAGGCCGGAGCGCACCGCGCCGCCGTAGCCGCGGCGCGCGCCGTGGTGGACGACGTGCACGCGCGGGTCGGCCTTCGAGAGGTCGTCGGCGATCTTCCCGGTCCTGTCGGTGCTGCCGTCGTCGATCACCGTGACCTCGATGTCGTCGGCGAAACGCGGCAACACCGTCAGCGCGTCACGCACCACGGCCTCCACGTGATCTTCCTCGTTGAGCGCCGGAAAGAAGAACGAGAGGCTGCTGAGTCGTGCGGACAACGCAGCGCAAGGTTAGCGTGTTGCGTCGGGATGACCTGGAGCGACCGCAGGATCGCGATCGCGCTCGCGGCCTCAGGCGCCGTGGCGTACCTCGTCGCCGGGCTCGGACTTGTCACCGATTACGACTATTACGGACGTCTCGCGCAGTCGCTCCTGCAGGGGCAGTGGTGGGTGAGCGAAGCGCCGCCGTGGCTCAACGAGCTCGTGCCGTGCGGCGTGGAGCGCTGGTGCGTCGTCTATCCACCGCTCCCGGCGGTGCTCGCGATGCCGCTTGCGACGGTGCTGCCGACCGCGTTCGCGCAGGTGCTCGTTTCGCGCATCGCCGGCGGTGTCTCGGCTGGGATCCTGTATCTGGCGCTGCGCGCGTTCGGCGCGCCGCGTTTCGTCGCGATCACCGGAACGGCCCTCTCGGCCTTCGGGACCACGCTGTTCTTCTCGAGCGTGGATGGACGCGCGTGGTTCGCGGCGCACGCGGTCGCGATGCCGTTCATCTGCGCCGCGCTGCTGTTCGCCGCTCGCGGCGAGCGCGCGTGGATCGTCGGCGTCTGTATCGGACTCGCGGCGCTGGCTCGCCTCCCTGTCGCCGCCGCGGCACCGGCGCTCGCGCTGCTCCTCGCGCGTCGCGCGGGCACGCCGTATCTGGGAGCGCTGGGCGGCGTCGTGATCGGCGGCGCGCCGTTCGCGCTCGTGTACGTCGGTTGGAACCTGCTGCGATGGGGATCGGTGTTCGACGCGGGATACGTGCAGCTCACGCAGGGCGACGTCTTCTTCACGCGGGGCCTCTTTTCGCCGTTCTATCTGCCGCGCCACATCTACGCGATCTTCCTCGAGCCACCCGACCTCGTGGAGGGGACACCGTTCTTCCTGCGGCCGCGGGGTATCGGCACGGCGCTCTTCCTGACGACGCCGGCATTCCTGTGGCTCTTTGCGGGTCTCCGCAGCGTGCGTCGTGACGCCGTCACCGCGGCCGTTGCGTTCGCGGCGCTGCTTGCGCTCGTCCCCGACATCTTCCACGGCACCGTCGGCTTCCAGCAGTTCGGCTATCGCTTTTCGATGGACGCGCAGCCGTTCCTCGTCGCGCTCGCGCTCGTCGGGGATGCGCGCGGCCGTTCCGCATGGCGCGCGCGCCCATCGTGGCTCCTCGTCGCGGTGGTGACGGTGTCGATCGCGATCAATCTGTACGCGATGATCGCGATCACGCGGTTCGACTACTGGCAGTGACCGGATCCAGAGCCGACCGTGCGCGATGACCGCCGCGCGCGCCTCGCCATGGCGGGCCTCATCACCGTCGGCGTCGCGCTGCGCCTGCTGACGCTGCGGTCCCCCGGGTTCCCCAGCGACGTCGGCACCTTCCAGGCGTGGGCCGAGCATCTCGTCCAGGTCGGACCGAGCGGGTTCTATGCGCCGGACTACTTCAGCGATTACCCGCCGGCGTATCTCTACGTCCTCTGGCTGTTCGGCGCGTTGTTCGATGGTGAGCTGCTCCGTCTCGCGGTGAAGGCCGCGAGCATCCCGGCCGACATCGCGATCGCCGTCGGAGGGGCGACGCTGGTGTGGCGTCACGCGGGTCGCACGAGCGCGATCCTCGCAGCAGGTCTTTGGTCGCTCTCGCCGGCTGCGATCTTCGCCGGCCCGTACTGGGGGCAGATCGACGCCGTGGGTTCGCTGCCCCTCTTCGCGGCCCTCGTCACCGCGGGACGCGGCCGCTGGGCCACGGCCGGTGGGCTCGCGGCGCTCGCCGCGATGGTGAAGCCGCAGTTCGGCATCGGCGTGGTGGTGCTCGCCGCCGCCGTGCTCATCGAGCTGATCCGCTACGGACGCTGGCAGCCACTGGGGCGCGTCGCGCTCGCCGGCATCATCACGGCTCTCGCGCTGGGCGCGCCGTTCAGGGCCGGGCCCGCGGAGCTCATCGATCTCGTGAAGAAGGCATCCGAGACCTATCCGTACACCTCGCTCTTCGCGTTCAACGTCTGGTCGATCGTCGCCGATTTCTGGCAGCCCGATGCCGCGTTCGTCGGCCTCGGAACGCTCCTCCTCGTCGCGGGCCTGGTCGGCTCGTGCGTGCCGCTGTGGTGGCGCCGCGACACCGCGACGTTCCTCGCGGCGGGCACGCTCGCGGCCTGCGCCTTCTACTTCCTGCCCACGCGCGCCCACGAGCGGTACCTGTTCCCCGCGTTGGTGTTGCTGCTTCCGCTGGCCGCGGTACGCGCGCGCCTCCTCTGGCCTTACGTCGTGTTCTCGCTCGGCTTCGCGCTGACGCTGTACTTCGCGTTCACGCGCTACGCGCAGAACGACCTCAGGTCGCCGCCGTGGCTCGAGGCGTCGCTCTTCTCGCGTACGGGACAGATCGTGCTCGCGCTCTTCATGCTCGGCACCGCCGCGCTGGTCGCATGGCGGCTCCTCCGCGGCGAGGCACGGCTCGAGCCGTCACTGGAGGTCTCCCTTCCGCCGGCACCATCGCCGGCGGCGGAGCCGCGCACCGCGTGGAGCCTGCCGTCGGCGCTCGCGGCGGGACACGCGCCGACGCGCCGCGATCTTTCGATCGCGCTGCTCGTCGCGCTCGCGGTCCTGGTGACGCGCGGCTATCGCATCGATCACCCGCGGGACATGTACTTCGACGAGGTCTATCACGCGCGCACCGCGTTCGAGCTCCTCGCGCAGCGCGATCCGTACGAGTGGACGCACCCTCATCTCGCGAAGGAGATGATGGCGCTCGGGATCCTCGCGTTCGGGGATGACCGGGTCGTCGGTCGCGAGCCGCTGCGCCCGAACGTCGTCGCGTTCGCCGTCGGTCCGGATGGCACGCGCGCGTACGCCACGTCTGATGGCTTCATCAGCGTCAGCGGGCGCGACGGCGCGGCGCCCCGTGACGTCGCGAAAGGTGCGCTCGGGGTCCGGCGCATCGTCCTCGACCGCGACCGCGTTTTCTGGGTCACCGATACCGAGCTCTTCCAGGATCCGCTGAAGGAGTCACCCAGCAACAGCGCCATCGCCCGGACGACGCTGCCCATGAGCGGACCGGTCACCGCCCTCTTCATGTCGAGCGGCCGTGTCGTCGCTCTGTCCGCGTCCGGCACCGCCATCTACACGGCGGTCGACGCGGCGCCGATCGTCTCGCGGCTTGGCGGCGTGGCCGCGACGTCGAACACCGACGGTACGGAGCTCTATGTTCTCGACGCGCGTGGCGACGTGCACGTCGTCGATCCGGCGACGGGATCCGAGACGCGGCAGCTGCCCGGTGGTGGTCCGGGCCGCGCGATCGCGTATGCGCAGGGGCCGAACCGGCTCTTCGTGGCACGCACCGACGCGCCGGCGCTGGATGTCTACGAGCTACCGAACGGGCAGCGGGACTCGGTGACGCTGGGCAACGCGCGCACCGGCACGTTCTCGTCCGGCGCCACCGCCCTTGCGCTCGTGCCGCGCACGCAGTTCCTCTACGCCCTCGCGGAGGGCCGCGTCGTGGTCGTCGAGGTCCACGGTGCGTCGCCGTTCGCGTCGATACCCGTGTCCGGATCGCTTCTCGGTGTCGATAACGATGAGGACAAGCTTCTCGTCGCCGGCACAGACGGCGCCGAGCGCATCGAAACAGGACGTCACGCGCTGGCCTGGCGCCTGCCCGGCGCGGTGCTCGGCGCGATCCTCGCGTTCTTCCTCGTGCTGCTCGCGCGCCGCCTCTTCGCCTCGCCCGTCGTCGCGTGGCTCGTCGGCGCGGCGGTGCTGCTGTGCGGATCGATGTTCGCGCAGGCACGCATCGGCATGAACGACATCTACGTGGCGACCTTCATCGTCGCGGGGTGGTACTTCATCGTCGCCGCGCATACGCCGAGGCGTTCCGCCGCGCTCGATATCGTGATCGCTGGAGCAATGCTCGGGCTCGGCCTCGCCTCGAAGTGGGCCGCGGCCTACACGCTGGGTGGCGTCTTCGTGCTCGCCGTCGGCGTCACCGCGTTCGCGTATGAACGCGGACGGCCTGGGACCGGCGGACCGCTCGACCTGCTCGCGGGCCGCGGCCGCAACGCCGCCTTGCTCTTCGCCTCGTTCGCCGTGATCCCGCTGGTCATCTACCTTGCGAGCTACGTCAGCTGGTTCGGTGGAGCGACGGCGCCGTATGGCTGGAATCTGTGGGAGCTGACGCAGCAGATGTACTGGTATCACAGCTCGCTCACCGCGCCGCACTGCGCGGGCTCGCCGTGGTGGAGCTGGCCGCTGGATCTCAAACCCGTCTACTGGTACTTCGGCGCGAGCAGCGGAGGCACGAATGGGTACATCTATGACGCGGGCAACATCGTGCTCTTCTGGGCGGCGCTGCCGGCTGCCGCGCTCACCGTCGCGCTTGCAGTACGCGCGCGGTCGCACTCGCTCGGCGTGCTGTCGCTCGCGATGCTCGCGCAGTACCTCGCCTGGATCCCGATCTCACGCGTGCTGTTCTTCTATCACTTCTTCACCGTGCTGCCCTTCTATCTGCTCTGTCTGGCGGCGATGCTCGCCGTGCTGTGGGAGCGCCGGCGAAAGGCCGTGCTCGTTTTCCTCGGGGTGGCCGCGGCGGCCTTCGTCATCTTCTATCCGTACGTCTCCGGCCTGCCCATCCCCGGCGAGCTCGGGAGCCTCTACGCGATCCTGCCCACCTGGCAGTACGACCCGACGTTCTATCCCACCGACTCGTGTCCGACGCCGGTGAGCGCCAGTGCGCTGACGTCGGCGACGGTCGCGGGAGCATGGATCATCGAGACGGCCGTGCTGCTCCTCGCCGTCGCCGTGGCGATCGGCTTGCCGCCCGCGCGACGGCTGCTCGACCGGCTCGGGTTCTAGGGGCTCGCGCTCGGCGACGGTTCCAGCGACGGCGACGCCGACGGCGACGGCGCCGGAGAGGGCGTCGCGGTCTCGGTCGCCGTTGGCGAAGCGGTCACGGGACTTGGACGTGCCGACGTGGCCGGAGGCACGGAGCTCGCCGCGAAAAGGACCGCGATGGCGCCGCCGACCGTGACGAGGATCAGGAGCGCGAACACGACGAACGCGGCCGCGCGGCCCGCGGCGCTGGTGACCGTAGCCGAGCGACCCGGCGCATGCAGCAGGACGGTGATGTTGTCCTGACCGCCGCGGGCGTTCGCGAGGTCGACGAGCGCGTTCGCCGCCGTGCGCACATCCTCACCGCTCGCGACCTTCGCGATCTCCTCTGGCGTGACGTGTCGCGTGAGACCGTCGCTGCAGAGCAGGAGACGGTCTGCCGGACGCAAAGTCTCGACGAAGATGTCGGGCTGGATGCCGCGAACGTCACCGGCGAAGCGCGTGATCGCGTGCGCCGCCTCACCGGAATGATCTTCGGTGAGCTGCCGGCTCACGCCGTCGCGGATCAGGTAGGCACGGCTGTCGCCGAGGTTGGCGATGATCGCCTGATCGGCGCGCACCGCCGCCGCGACGATCGTGGTCGCCGCATCGCGATGGCCCGAGGAGATCGCCGCCCGCAGCACCGCGGCATTGGCATCGCGCATCGCCTCCGCGAGAGCATCGCTCGTCGCGCGATCCGGCGGTGCACCGAAGAAGCGGAGCCCAAGCTCGACCATCGCGGCGTCGGCGGCGATCTCACCACCGCTCGATCCGCCGACGCCGTCCGCGACGGCGAGCAGCGTGACGCCACGCTCTTCGCGGACGAGGTAGCGATCTTCGTTCCCGTCACGGACGCGACCTGTATCCGTCTTCACACCGGTCGCCATGCGCGTCAGTCCTGTGACTTCCCGCTGCAGTCCTTGCCGCCGACGAGGAAGAGGCGCGCGGTCGCGCCCTGCTGCACGGCCGTCCCCGGCTGTGGCTCCTGCCGCGCGACCGTGCAGGCCTGACCCTGCGCCGCCGGGTCCACCTGCCACGGCACCGGAGACCGGTAGCCGGCCGCGATCAGAAGCCGCGCTGCCTCATCGACACTCTTCCCGACGACGTTCGGTGCGACGTGCGCGGCGGCGGACGCCGAGGGGCCGCCGGTGGGCCGCACATCGCCGACGCGACCCTGGAAGGATGCGAAGATCGCGAGCGTCGCGACGAGCACGGCCACGATCGCAAGGAGCGCCATCGTCGTGTCGACATGGAACTCGCGGCGACCGCCGGCGCGAAGCGGTCGCGTCACCGGCGGGAGGACGCCTGTCGCGTCGTCACGCTGTGAGGCCGCGAGCAGATCGCGTGCGAACGCTCCCGCGCTCGCGTACCGACCCTGCGGATCTCGCGCGAGCGCCTTCGCAACGACGCGGTCGATCTCCTCGCTGATGCCGACGCGCGCCGAGCGCAGCGACGGCGGCCGACCATCCAGGCGGACGCGCAGTAGATCCTCGGTCTCCATCTCGGCGTTCGGTGGTCGACCGGCGATGAGCTCGTACGCGACGAGGCCGAGGCTGTAGACATCACTGCGTTCGGTCGGAGCGCGGCCCTCGATACGCTCTGGTGCGATGTACCTGGCCGTGCCGATGAGTTCGTGCTCGCGCGGCCCGCGCGCCGCGCGCGCGATGCCGAAGTCGGCGAGCTTTGCGGTGCCCTGCTGGTCGACGATGACGTTCGCGGGCTTCACGTCGCAGTGGATGACGCCCGCTTCATGTGCCGCGTCGAGCGCGGCCGCGATCTGCGCCACCAGACGCGCGGCCTCGTGCGGGCGGAGCGGTCCGCGGTCCGCAACGACATCACGCAGCGTTCGCCCGCGCACGAGCTCCATCACCATGAACGCGTCGACGCCGTCGCGGCCCTCGTCGAACACCGTGACGACGTTCGGATGTAGGACGGAGGCGGCGCGCCGTGCCTCGTCGGCAAAGCGCTCACGGAACGCTTCGTCGGCGGTCGGCCCCAGGATCTTGATGGCGACATCGCGGTCGAGCCGCTCGTCGCGAGCCTGCCACACCTCGCCCGCGCCACCTTCGTCGATGCGCTTTGTCAGACGGTACCGACCCGCGAGGAGCCGGCCCTCCTTCGTGTCCTCCCCCTGCGCGGCACGTTCTTCCGATGGCATGTCTTTCATCGGTCGCAAGGCTCAGGCCAGCGCCATCAGAGCAGCGAGCGCGGCTTCGTAAACGTGGTCGTTCCCGGCGATCGCGAGCTCCTCGACGAGCAGCTCGCGGATGCCGAGCGCCGGAAGCGGTACGACGCGCTCGGCGCGCACGACGCCGCCGACGACCGCCGTGGCCGTCGCGTGACGCTGGTCCGGCGCCCGCTTGATCACGAACTCCGCGCTCTCGCGGCCGAGCGCGGCCTGGATGCGGACGCCCGACACATCGCCCGTATCGAGGCCACGCTCGAAGCGTGGCCGCAGGCGGACCATGACCGCGGCGTTGTCCGAACGCGCCATCTTGAAGAGCACGCCGCCAGCCTCTGATGGGGCGAGGGCCTCCACCGGGCGCCAGCCAAGACGCGACGCCATCCACCCGAGCAGGAGCAGCGCCTGCGACGGATGGATATCGCGGCCGTCCATGTCGACCGCGAAGCCGGCTCGTATCCCGGTGATCCCATCCAGGAACGGACGCCACGTCGGCACGTCGAAGAACTGCGCGATGAGCTCGCGCCAGTGCGTGAGCCGTGCCCAATTCAGATCCGTGATGCCGACGCGGAGGCGCGCAAGGCGTGCGACCTCCGGCAGCGTGAGGTCGGCGCGCGCGAAGTCAGCCGAATCGACGATGAGACGGTCCGCCAGCGTCACCAGATCGTCGACGTGCCGCGCGTCGCTCGGCGGCGTCCCGGTCCACCACAGGAAGACCGGCAGGTCCGGAACGAGCAGCGGTATCACGACGCTGGCGACGCGCTCGTCAAAATCGCCGCGCACGCGCGCGAGGATCTGCTCGTACAGCACCGGCTGCGCACCATCGGACTGCGGAACATGACAGTGGAGCTGCAACGACGCGAGCACGCCCTCTCGGCTGCGGTCGCCGAGCACGATGATCGCGCGCGAAGGATGCCGCAGCGCGAGATCTGCGACCGCCCGCGCGGCTCGCCGCGCATGTATTTCGCGCTCGGCATAGACGACGAGATTGAGCACCGATGCTCGCGCGAGCGCCTGGCCGCGCTCTTTCGCGTGCGCGACTGCGGCGCGGCGGAGCCGACCCAGCTCGCGTTCGAGCGCGTCGATGCTCCCGGCGCGCGCGCCCCAGAACGCTTCGTCCATCACGGTCATGGTCGTCGCCAGGTGCGGCTGTCGCGTGCGATGAGCGCGTCGGCCTGCTCGGGCCCCCACGTGCCGGCAGCGTAAGTCGCAAGCTCCTGCCGTCCCGCGTGCCACCCGGCGAGGATCGGGTCGACGAAAGCCCATTGCTGCTCGACCTCGTCGCGGCGCGTGAACAGGGTCGCGTCGCCGCGAAGTGCATCGAGGATCAGCGTCTCGTACGAGTCGGGCGCGTCGACCATGAAGGATTCCCCATACCCGAAATCCATATTCACCGAGCGGATCCGCAGGCCCTGGACGGGCACCTTCGCGCCGAAGGTGAGGGAGATGCCTTCGTCGGGCTGGATCCGTATCACCAGCTCGTTGGCGTCGAGTCCCTCCGACGCCTCGCGGGTGAAGATGCGGTGCGGCGCGACACGGAAGCGGATCGCGATCTCGGTGGAGCGCTTCGGCAACCGCTTTCCCGTGCGGATGTAGAACGGCGTGCCCTCCCAGCGCCAGTTGTCGATGAAGCACTTGAGGGCCACGTATGTCTCGGTCTGTGAGTTCGGTGCGACGCCGGGCTCGTCGCGATAGCCCACGACCCGTTCGCCGCCGATGAATCCCTGACCGTACTGGCCGCGCACGGTGAGCTCGCCGACCTCTTCCGGGGCGATCTGCCGGAGCGCGCGCAGCACCTTGACCTTCTCATCGCGCACCGAGCGGTCGTCGAACGCGGACGGAGGCTCCATGCCGACGAGCGCGAGCAGCTGCAGGAGGTGGTTCTGCACGATGTCGCGCATCGCGCCGGCGCTGTCGTAGTACCCAGCGCGCTCTTCGATCCCGATCGATTCGGCGGCCGTGATCTGAACGTGATCGACGAACTGACGTGTCCAGATCGGCTCGAAGATGCTGTTCGCGAAGCGCAGCACGAGGATGTTCTGGACCGTCTCTTTTCCGAGGTAGTGGTCGATCCGAAAGACCTCGTCCTCGCGGAAGACCTCCTGGACGACGCTGGTGAGGCGCATCGCGCTGTCGAGGTCGTGTCCGTACGGCTTCTCGACCACGACGCGCGACCAACCGCTCGCCCCGCGCAGGCCATGCGCGCCGATCGCGCGGATGATCGGCTCGTACGCAGCCGGCGGTGTCGCGAGATAGAACAGCCGATTGCCATTCGCGCCGATCTCGCCGTCAACGCGTGCGAGGACCCGACCAAGCTCATTGAACCCGCTTTCGTCCGGCGTCGGGACGTAGCGGATGGAGCGCGCGAACGTCGTCCAGACCTCCTCGTTGATCGGCCTGGTGCGACTGAACTCCGCGACGGCGTCGTGAAGCTCGGCGCGGAACACGTCCTCGGTCATGGCGCGGCGAGCGGAACCGATCACACCGAAGCTCGCCGGCAGGAGGTGTTGCAGCGCGAGGTTGTACAGCGCCGGCACCAGCTTGCGCGACGTGAGATCGCCCGACGCGCCGAAGATGACAAGCGATGCCGGCTCGGGCGTGCGCGCAAGTCGCAAGCCTTCGCGAAGTGGATTCGCGAGCGTTACGGTCACGTTCGCTTAGCCAGCGCGACGCGGCGTGCGGTGTGGCTCGACGTCGCGGCACTCCTCTCGCTCGCTGCTGGCTACGCCGGCCCGCCGTTCACCTCGCGCGCGCCGTTCGGGCCGGCTGGGCGCAGACGCTCGCTCGAGGAGCGCCGCGCCGTCCTCGCCACCCCACACGCCGTCACGTCGCGCAGGCTTTCTCACTTCTTGAGCGCGTGACCGCCGAATTGATTGCGCAAAGCCGCTGCGACTTTCATCGCGTACGAGTCGTCTTGTCGTGAAGTGAATCGGGCGAAGAGCGAATGCGCGAGCACGGTCGCCGGTACATCGTGGGCGATCGCTTCCAGAATGGTCCATCGGCCCTCGCCTGAATCGGCGACCCAGCCTTTGATATTCGCCAGGTCGGGACCCTCCTGATCGAAGGCGCGCTCCGCGAGCTCGAGGAGCCACGAGCGCACCACGCTTCCCTGCATCCAGACGCTCGCGACGCGCCGCATGTCGATCTCGAATTCGCTCGCGTGGATGAGCTCGAAGCCCTCGCCGTACGCCTGCATCATCCCGTACTCGATGCCGTTGTGGACCATCTTGACGAAATGACCCGCGCCGCTCTTTCCGAAATGCGCCCAGCCGTTCGGGGGCGCGAGCGTGTCGAGCACCGGCCTCGCGCGCGCCACGGCGCGCGTCTCGCCGCCGACCATCATGCAGTAGCCATTGTCGAGTCCCCATACCCCGCCGGACACGCCGACGTCGAGGTAGTCGAATCCGAGCGCTTTGTATTTCTCGGCGCGCCGCATCGAATCGCGGAAGTACGAGTTGCCCCCATCGACGAGCACGTCGCCCTTGCTCGCGTACCGCGCGAACTCGTCGAGCGTCTGATCGGTCGCCTCGCCCGCCGGCACCATCGACCAGAGGACACGCGGTGCGCGTAGCTGCTTTGCCATTTCCTCGATCGAGTAGGCGCCGACAGCGCCTTCGGCTTTGGCCTCATCGACGGGCCCGGGGCTGCGATTTCCCGCGACGACGCGGTGCCCGCCGCGGACGAGACGCGTCACCATGTTGCCGCCCATCCGGCCCAGGCCGTACAGCCCGATCTCCATGCCGTCACCCCCGTCGTGCGACCGAGGATATTCGGTCCGCGCCCTCTTCCTTGCGGTAGGGTGTGGTCGTGGCGACCGTGAGCGAGGCGGTTACGCGTCTCGATGTGTACCGTTCGCTGGCGCGTCAGCTGCGCGCCGACAGCATCCGATGCTCGACCGCTGCCGGATCCGGCCACCCGACGTCGTCGCTGTCCGCGGCCGATCTCATGGCCGTACTGCTCGCGGGTCATCTTCGCTATGACTTCGAGCGGCCGGAGTCGCTCGCGAATGATCACCTCATTTTCTCCAAGGGGCACGCGTCGCCGCTCGTGTATGCGATGTTCCGCGCAGCCGGGGCGATCGACGACACCGAGCTCATGACGTTCCGAAAGCTCGGCTCGCGCCTGGAAGGTCATCCCACCCCGATCCTGCCCTGGGTCGACGTCGCAACCGGTTCGCTTGGGCAAGGTCTGCCGATCGGCGTCGGGGTCGCGCTCGCCGGCAAACGGCTGCTGCGGGCGCCCTTTCACGTCTGGGTCGTCGTCGGCGACAGCGAATCGGCTGAGGGCTCGATCTGGGAAGCGTTCGATCTTGCCGGCCATGAGGGACTTGAGAACGTCACGGCGATCCTCGACATCAATCGCCTCGGTCAACGCGGGCCGACCGAACTGGAGTGGGACACCGCGGCGTATGCGTCACGCGTGACGGCGTTCGGCCTCGACCCGATCGTGATCGACGGCCACGATCTCGCGCAGATCGATGGCGCGTACGAACGCGCGCGCTCGTCCTCGCGACCGACCGCGATCATCGCGAAGACCGTGAAGGGCAAGGGCGTCTCGTTCCTCGAGGACAAGCCGGGCTGGCACGGCAAGGCCCTCGACGCGAAGCAGGCGAAGCTGGCGCTCGCGGAACTCGGGGCCGAGCCCTCGCGTGCATTCGAGGTGCCGAGTCCGCCAGCGTGGCGGCCCGCGCCACTCCCGCAGTCCAAGGCGCCGGACCTGCGCCGCTACACCGAGCCTGTCGCGACGCGCAAGGCGTACGGCGAGGCGATCGCGGCGCTCGGTGCCGCGCGCGCGGATGTCGTGGCGCTCGACGCTGAGGTGAGCAACTCGACCCACGCCGAGGATTTCAAGAAGACCGCCCCCGATCGCTTCTTCGAGATGTACATCGCCGAGCAGCGGATGGTCGCGGTGGCCGTCGGGATGCAGGTCGTCGGCTTCGTGCCGTTCGCATCGACGTTCGCTGCATTTCTCGCGCGCGCGTACGACTTCATCCGCATGGCCGCGATCTCGCGTGCGGACATCCGTCTTTCCGGTTCGCACGCCGGCGTCTCGATCGGCGAAGACGGTCCGTCGCAGATGGCGCTCGAGGATCTCGCGATGATGCGCGCCGTACATGGCAGCACGGTGCTGTATCCCTGCGACGCGAACCAGACCGCGAAGCTCGTTGCGGCGATGGCCGACCTGCGTGGGATCTCGTACATCCGCACCACGCGCGCGAACACCCCGATCCTCTACCGACCCGAGGACGAGTTCCCGATCGGCGGCAGCCGTATCGTGCGCGGCGGTGGCCCGGACGACCGCGTCACCGTGGTCGCGGCAGGCATCACGGTGCACGAGGGTGTGAAGGCCGCCGACGAGCTCGCGAAATCCGGCGTGAAGATCCGGCTGATCGATGCGTATTCGGTGAAACCGCTGGACGCCCGCGGCATCGCGAAGGCCGTGCGAGAGACCGGCGGGCGTCTCGTCGTCGCGGAAGACCATTGGCCCGAGGGCGGCCTCGGCGACGCGGTCGTCTCCGCCCTGGTCGGCCTCGGCATGACCGAAATCGCTCTGCGGCACCTCGCGGTGCACGACATGCCCGGGTCGGGCAAGCCAGCCGAGCTCGTGGAGGCGGCCGGGATCGCGGGCCGCGACATCGCAACAGCGGTCCGCGCGCTGCTGGCATGAGCCCCGGACGCTGGCTGCCGCTCACTGCGCTTTGCCTGGTCGCGATCGTCGCGATCTGCCTCGTCGATCTCCTCACCGGACCCGACATCGGGTTCTCGCTCTTCTATCTCATTCCGGTCGTCGTGACGGCTTGGTATGCCGGCCGCGTAGCGGGTGCGACCGTCGCGGTCGCTGGCGCGCTCGCGTGGCTCTTCGCCGACACGTTCAACCGCGGCATCGTGTCGCTCGGCCCCTCGATCTGGAACGGCTTTACGCGTCTCGTGATCTTCATCGCCATCGCCCTCCTGCTCGATCGCCAGCGGACCAGCTCCGCGCGTCTCGCGGAGGTCGATCACCAGCGCGAGGACTTCCTGCGGGTCCTTGATTACGAGCTGCCGCGGCCGGTCGAAGCGATCGCCGCGCTCGCGAAGAAGCTCGATCGCGACACGCCGGCGCACTCCGAGGCCCACAACACGATCCAGGAGCTGCAACGGCGCGCGCAGGAGCTGCAGTTCCTCGCCCGCGATTTCGTCTCGCTCGGGCGACTCCAGAGCGAACGACTGCTGCTCACCCGGACGCATTCCGATCTGAACGAGATCGTACGCGAGGCGGTGCGGGCGATCGCGGACAAACAGCGCGTGATCATCACGCTGGGCGCGGAGGCGCCGATCGTCGATGCCGACGTCGATCGCCTGCGGCAAGCGATCGAGAGCGTCATCCGCAGCGCGCTCCAGCATTCGACTGAGTACGTGAACGTGGCGGTCCGAATCGACGCGCGCTACGCGTGGGTCGACGTCAGCGACCGATCTCGCGTGCCACTCCGCGTGGACGATCGCGCGCTGTTCGACGATCCGGAGCGCGCCGACGACCCGCGCGCTGTCGCGGTGGCCGATCGTTTCCTGGGCCTCGAGCTCGCCCGCCTTCTTATGGAGGCCAACGGCGGATCGCTCGATATCGAGAGCCCCTCGACGCTCGGCTCACTCGTGCGTCTGCGGCTACCGCGCGCCACACGCCCGCCGCTCATGCGCTCGGCAATGGCCTAGCCGCGCGCATACTCGCCGCCGTGCTGCGCGAGCCGCTCGCGATCCCGCTGCGCGAGGCGCGCGCGCCGCTCGTGCTTGCGCTCGACATCGGCACGTCGGGTCTGCGCGCCTTTCTCTTCGACTCGCGCGGGCGGCCCATCGCCCGTTGCATCGCGCACGCGGATCGACCGGTGCGGACCTCCGTTGATGGCGAGGTCACCGTGGATGCGGACGAGCGCGTGCGCGCAGCGTTGGGAACGATCGACACCGTCCTCGCGAGCGCCGGGCGCCGCGCGGGTGAGATCGCGGCTGTGGCGACCTCGACGTTCTGGCACAGCCTTGTGGGCGTGGACGCGCGCGGCCGGGCGACCACGCGCGTGCTCACGTGGGCGGACACGCGTGCGCGCGGCGCGGCGGCGGACCTGCGGCGCGAGCTCGACCCTGTCGCCACTCATGTGCGCACCGGCTGTGTCCTCCACGCGTCATACCTGCCCGCGAAGCTACGGTGGCTCCGCGAGCACGAGGCGGACGCGTACGCGCGCACGGCGTGGTGGATGTCGCTCGGCGAGTACCTGTATCTGCGCATCCTCGGCGCGCGGCGCGCGGGACACGGGATGGCGTCGGCCACCGGCCTGTACGACCAGCGCCTGCGCCGCTACGATCGCCCGCTCCTCATGCACCTCCTCGTGGGCGAGGAGACGTTCTCTCCGATCGACGACGCGCCTCTCGCCGGGATGCTGCGGGCGTTCGCGCGCCGCTGGCCGGCCCTCGCGAACGCGAAATGGATCCCCGCGATCGGGGACGGCGCGTGCTCCAATGTCGGCGCCGGCGCGATCGGTCGTGACACCGCATCGCTGTTCCTTGGGACCTCCGGCGCGATGCGGGTGGTGTACGCGACCGACGATCCGCCGATCGTTCCGGGCGGCTGGACGTACCGGCTCGATGCCTCGCGGGTCGTCGCTGGAGGCGCGCTCTCGAACGGCGGCAACGTGCTGAGCTGGCTCGCGCGCACATTCCCAGGCGTCGATGTCGCCGCCGCGCTTCGCCGCGGCTCGGTGGACGGAACGCTCGTCGCCCTTCCACTCCTGGCCGGCGATCGAAGCCCGACGTGGAACGACGCTGCGCGTGCCGCGGTCGCCGGTGTCGGGCTCGGCACCACCGCAGACGATGTCGCACGTGCGATGGTCGAGGGCGTCGCCCATCGCGTCGCGCGCCTGTGGGAGGTCACGAGCCGCGCCATGCCCGGGATCGACCGCGTCATCGCCACCGGCGGCACGCTCTTGGCGCTGCCCTGGCTCATACAACTCTTCGCCGACGCGATCGACCGCCCGATCCTGACGAGTGGCGCGGGCGAAGGATCCGCGCGCGGTGCGGCGATCGTCGCACTCGAGCGGATCGGCGCGCTCGCAGACATCGCCGCGGTGCGCTCGCCGTTCGGGCGCACCTTTCGACCTCGTCCAGCCGCGACCGCTCGCCTGCGCGCCGGGATGGAGCGCCAGCGCCACCTGGAAGAAGCCCTCGCTCCGCTGATGTCATGATTGAGCGGGCCGCCGCTCGGAAGGGGAGAACGCTGTGGAGATCTTGATCCCGCTGATCGTCATCGCACTCATCGTCGTGTTCGTCATCGGTCTGTACAACCGTCTGATCACGCTGCGTCAGCGCGTGCGCGAGGCGTGGTCAGACATCGACGTCCAGCTGAAGCGGCGCCACGACCTCATCCCGAACCTCGTCGCAACGGTCCAGGGCTACGCCGCGCACGAGAAGGGCGTCTTCGAGAACGTGACGAAAGCGCGCGCGGCCGCGGTCGCGGGACAGAACGGAACACCGCAGGAGCGCGCTGTCGCCGAGAACCAGCTCACCGCCGCGCTGCGAACGGTGTTCGCGGTCGCGGAGAACTATCCGCAGCTCCAGGCCGTCCAGGAGTTCAAGGATCTGTCCGAGAACCTTGCCGCCACCGAGGACAAGATCGCGTTCGCGCGGCGCTTCTACAACGGGAACGTTCGCGACTACAACACCGCGCTGCAGACCGTCCCGACCAACATCCTCGCGGGGATGTTCGGCTTCACTCCGGAGCAGTACTTCGAGCTGGCCGACGCGACCGAGCGCGAAGTGCCGAAGGTGTCGTTCGGCTAGCCCGCGTGGCCGCTCCGCCGACCCGGCTCAACATCTACGACGCCGTCGCAGCGAATCGCTGGCGCACCGTCGCGCTCATCACGGTGTTCACCGGCATCCTCGCGGCGCTCGGGTACGTCGTCGGCGAGGTGTTCACGCCCGGCGGCGGCATCGCGATGGTGCCACTCGCGCTCGGCTTCTCCGGCGTTTCCGCGACGGCCTCGTACTTTGCCGGGGACAAGCTCGTGCTCGCACAGAGCCAGGCAAGCGAGCTCGCGCCGGGTGCCGAGCCGCAGCTGCGGAACATCGTTGAGACCCTTTCGATCGGGCTCGGGATCACTCCGCCGCGTATCTATCTGATCGATGACACCGCCCCCAACGCCTTCGCCACGGGCCGTGACCCAAAACACGCGTCGATCGTCGCCACGCGCGGTCTGCTCGACAAGCTGGATCGCACCGAGCTCGAGGGCGTGATCGCCCACGAGCTGTCGCACGTCGTCAACCGAGACATCCGCGTCATGCTCCTCGTGACGGTCCTTGTCGGGACGGTCGCCCTGCTCTCGGACTGGATGTTCCGATCGTTCGCTTGGGGTGGCGGTGGGCGCCGGGGACGCGACCGTGGTGGCGGAGGGGTCATCCTGATCATCGCGCTCGTGCTCGCGATCCTCACTCCGGTCGTCGCGGCGCTGATCCAGTTCGCGGTTTCGCGGCAGCGCGAATATCTCGCCGACGCGTCCGGCGCGCTCCTCACCCGCTATCCGACCGGACTCGCGAACGCGCTGCGCAAGATCGCGGCGGACACGGAGGCCCTCGAGGTCGCGAACAAAGCGACGGCATCTCTGTACATCGCCAACCCGCTCAAGGACGCGCCGCGTGCCCTTGACGGGCTGTTCGACACGCACCCGCCGATCGCCGAGCGCATTCGTCGCCTCGAGGCGATGTGATGGCGGACACACCGCCTACCGATCGTCCCGCGGAGAAAGCGCCTGAACCTGAGAAGGCGCCTCTCCCTGAGAAGGCACTTCCGCCTGAGAAGGCGCCTGAGCCCGCATCGTCACACGCCGCTGTCAGCCCGCGCGCGGGCGACGCGGCGCTGCCTCTCGGATACGCGGGGATCATCGCGGTCCTGCTCGTCGTGGCGGCCATTGGTGGGGGTCTCGCGATCGGGACCATCGCGCGACCGAGCCCGACGCCGCGCCCCACTCCGGCGCCGACCGCTACGGTCCCGACGCGAACGCCGGTGCCCACGACCGATCCGCAGGTGTTCTTCCAACAGCTGTCCGCCGGCTGCGCCACGGAGCAGGGCCTCTGGGTCGTCGCGAACGGAGGCGCTCTTCTCCGCTACGACGGAAAGGACTGGACGCAGGTCGACAGCACGCTTCGGACGCTCACGAACGCCTCGTGCGACGCCGGGACGGTCTATGCGGTTGGGCCGGTTGGCGCGGTGCTCATCGTCGACGATCGCGCGCGCTCGATCAACGCGTTCGACGTGACCGTGGAAGATCTCCGGGGCGTTGCCGCGATGTCGCAGGGCGCGATGGTGGTGGGGACGCAGGGAATGGTCATGCTGCTGTCCGGCGGCACGTGGCAGCCGTACGCGAGCGGCATCGAAGAGGACCTGAACGGCCTCGTCGTCTTCGGTCTCGAGTCCGCCTGGGTCGTCGGCAGTCAGGGGATCAGCTATCGCCTCGAGGTCGCGGGTTGGCGGCCGGTGAAGACCGGCGTCGACGTCACGCTGCGCGCGGTCGCCGGGCCGAACGTCCAGACCGCCGTCGCGGTCGGCGACGGCGGGACGATCCTCGCGCTGTCCGGGCTCACGTGGACGAAGATCGAGTCCGCCGTCGAGACGCCCCTCCGGGCCGTCGCCGCGGTCGGACCCGTGGTCTGGGCCGTGGGCGACGGTGGCGTGGTGCTCACGGTCGACGGCGCTCTCATCGTCGGGGGAACGGCGATCCCCGGGAAGCCGCCCGTTGTGACTCGCATCGACATCGGGACGACCTGCACGCTCACGAGCGTGTTCGCGCGTGGTCAGGACATCTGGATCGTCGGTTCGCGTGGGGGCGTCTCGGGGGTGTGGAGACTCCGTGACGGCAAGGTCGCGGAGCGCTGGGGAGAGTGTTGATGAGGCAGCGGGCGCATCGCTCTCTCGAAACGGGTGCGCTCCCGTTGCTCTCGCTTCCGCGAGCTGATCCCGCGGCCTCGACTCTCGCTCACGACGCGTCCGCTGTCTCCTCCTCCATTTTCCCGTCCTCTGTCCCGCACTCTCTTTTCCACTTCGCTTCGTAGACTCTCCGCATGCCGCCACCTCCGCTGCAAGGGATCCGCGTGCTCGAGGTCGGCAACTACATGGCGGGTCCGTTCTGTGGCATGCAGCTCGCGGATCTCGGCGCGGACGTCGTCAAGATCGAGGACCCGCGGGGTGGAGATCTGTCGCGACGTCTCGAGCCGCTTGTCGATGGCGAGAGTGGCAACTTCATTCGGCTCAATCGGGGCAAACGCAGCGTCGCACTCGATCTGAAGCAGGACGCGGGTGCGGAGATCTTCCGTCGCCTCGCCGAGCGCGCCGACGTGGTCGTCGAGAACTTGCGACCGGGCACCATGCGCGACCTCGGCCTCGATCCTCAGACCCTGCTCGACTCGAACCCGCGTCTCGTATACGCGGCGGTCACCGGCTGGGGACTGGACGGACCGTACGCCGACCGCCCGGCGCTCGACATCATCGTTCAAGCGATGAGCGGCCTCATGAGCGTCACCGGCGAGGAGGGAGGCACGCCGGTCAAGGTCGGCGTGTCGATCTCCGACCTCGCGGCAGGCCTGTACGCGACGATCGGCATCCTCGCGGCCCTGAGTGTGCGCGAGCGCGATGGCCGGGGGCAGCTCGTCGACATCTCGATGTATGAATCGTCGGTCTCGCTCGCGGTCTGGGAGGCTGGACAGTTCTTCACCACCGGCGGCATCCCTCGCGCGGCCGGTTCGGCCCACAAGCTCGTCGGTCCGTATCAGGCGGTGCGTGCCGCGGACGCGCACTTTGTCCTTGGCGCGACCACCGTTCCCACCTGGCGATCGTTCTGCGCTGCGCTCGGCCTCGAGCGTCTCGAGCGCGACCCGCGTTTCGCGGACGGGACGCTCCGACGTCGCAATAAAGCGGAACTCATTCCGCTCATCGAGGAAGTCACCGCGACGAGACCGGCCGCGCACTGGCTCGCCGTGCTGCGAGGCGCGGGCGTGCCATGCGGCGAGATCCAGGACTACGGCCAGGTCTTCGCCGACCCTCATCTCCGCGACCGCGGCTTCTTCGTGGACCTGGCGCACGCGAAGCTCGGGAACGTGCGCGCACTGGGCACGCCGCTTCGGCTGCGGTCATCGCCGGCACGACTCGACCGCGCCGGTCCGCTCCTGGGCGAGCACTCGGCCGAGGTGCTGCGCGAGATCGGCCACTCCGACGATGAGGTGCGAGCGTTCGTCGCGCGCGGGACGGTCGCGGCCGCATGAACGAGGTACTCGTAGAGCGCCGGGGCGACATCGTGTGGCTGACGTTCAATCGCCCGGAGGCGCGCAACGCGATGACCTTCGCGATGTACGAGCGCATGGCCGAAGTCGCCGGTGAAGTGGACGCCGATCGCGGCGTGCGTGCGCTGGTCCTCACCGGCGCGGGGGGCGCGTTCGTGTCTGGCACCGACATCTCGCAGTTCGGCGCTTTCACGGCGGAGCACGACGCGCTCGAGTACGAAGCGCGCATGGACGCGTGGATGAGCGCGCTCGAGCGCGTGCGGGTTCCGACGATCGCGGCCCTCCGCGGTCCGGTCGTCGGCGGCGGCGCCGCGATCGCGGCCGCCTGTGATCTGCGCATCGCAGCGCCATCCGCGCGCTTCGGCGTACCGGTCGCGCGCACGCTCGGCAATTGCTTCTCGATGGCGAACCTCGTGCGACTTTCCTCGCTCATCGGCGTCGCGCGCGTGAAGGAGATCGTCTTCACCGCTCGTCTTGTCGACGCCGACGAGGCCCTGCGTATCGGCCTGTACCACGAGGTCACGAACGATGACGATGCGCTCACAGCTCGCGTCGATGAGCTCGCGCGGATGATCGCGTCGCACGCACCGCTCACGCTCCAGGCCACCAAGGAGGCGCTGCGGCGCGTCCGGGATCGCATGCTCCCGGAGGAAAGCGCCGACCTCATCCTCCTCTGCTACATGAGCCGCGACTTCCGCGAGGGCGTGCAGGCGTTCATGGAGAAGCGCAAGCCGGTCTGGAACGGCGAGTGACCTATTTCCACGAGGAGCAGAAGCCTTCTCCTGATCACCCTCGCGGTGCCCGTACTGCTTCGGCCATACGACGTGAGCGGGGACGAAGGATTCCTGGTCGAGATTGACGGCAGCTCGCGGCTGATGATCGGCTCGCAGCGTCCGAAGGAGCTCGAAAACGCGATCGCGCGAGCGAAACAAGAGCTCGAGGGATGGTTCGGATGAAGCAGGACCGCATTAAACGCACGTCGCCCTCGAACGTGACGCGAAGGATTCAATTCCGTTGCGGCTACTTTTTGGGTCTTGACGCGGCCGAGCGCCCGAAATTGAATGCCGCGTATGAAGAACCCTACGTGGCCCAAGGCCTTTGCGTTCATCGGTCTGACCGTCATGGGACTCGCGCTCGCCTACTACTCGACGTCGATCTCGACCGCCGGCATCGCCGGCGTGCATCTCGGAACCGACCCGAACGGTGTCGTGTTCACCATGGGGACCGCGTCCCTCCTGGTCGGCATCGCCGTGGCGGCGGTCTTCGGCTTTCTCGCGCTGAGCCAGATCCGCGCGATGGGGCGCCGGGCCTCCTAGCTCGTCACACCTCGCGCTGCCAGATCGCGAGATCGTGCGCGAACGTGACGCGCCATGGATCGAGCTCCTGCAACCGCGCGACCCAGGGCGCGTACTCGGGGTGCGGCGAACCTGAGCGATCGAGACGCCACGCGTAAAGATCGCGGGCGTAAGTTGCCGCATCCTGGAACGCCTGTCCAGCGATGACGATCCGGCCCTCCTGCGTGTCGACGACGAACGACTGATGGCCCGGGACGTGCCCCGGCGTCGGAATGATCCGCACGCCGGGCGTGATCTCGGCCTCGCCCTCGAGCAGCTCGAAGCGAGCGCCGTCGAACTCCGCGACCGGTCCCGGGAGCGTGTAGTTCGGCGTCGCGACCGCTTCACGTTCGACCTTCTGTGCGAGGATCGGCACTCGCGGGAAGCGGAAGTTGTTTCCAGAGTGGTCGAAATGCAGATGGCA
>VBFY01000084.1 GCA_005889405.1 Chloroflexota bacterium
GCTACGACGACGGCTGGGCCGCGTTCCGCGCCGCCGTCCGCGACCGCGGCCGCGCCGGCCTGATGGCCGCGACGCCGTCGGGGTGGTCCTTCCGCGACATGTGCGCGCACGTCGCGAACTGGATGCAGGTCGCAACGAACGAGCTCGAGGCCGGCAAATTCGGCAGGTGGAGCGCGGAGACGATCCAGGCCGAGAACGATCGCGCCGTGGAGGCGCACCGGCTCGTTGGACCCGAAGCGATGCTCGACGAGCTCGACACCTCTCACCGTCGTCTGCGCGAAGCCATTGTGGCCAGCGGCGACGGCACGCCGGATCTCAAGGTCGGCGACGTCATCGGCTTCTACACCTACCTCCACTGGGAAGAACACCTGCACGAAGACTTGGGGGTGACGCTCTGAAACGCCCGATCCGCGTCGTCGTCGCGAAGGCCGGGCTCGATGGACACGACCGCGGCGCGAAGGTCGTGGCACGTGCCCTGCGCGACGCGGGCATGGAGGTGATCTACACCGGCGTACATCAGACACCGGAGCAGGTCGTCGAGACCGCCCTGCAGGAAGACGCCGACGTGATCGGGCTGTCGCTCCTCTCCGGCGCGCACAACTATCTGTTCCCGCGCATCGCCGAGCTCATGCGCGAAAAGGGCATGGACGACGTGCTGCTCTTCGGCGGAGGGATCATCCCCGAGGCGGACGTGCCGGGTCTTCAGAAACACGGCGTCGGCCGCATCTTTCCGCCGGGCGCGTCGCTGGACGACATTGCGAAATATGTCCGCGAAGCGGTCCCAGCGAAGAAGGTCGCGAAATGACCATGTACGACGGTGGCCCTCTAAATCGCCAACCGGTGGAACAACCTTCAGGCACGCAACGAGAGAAAGAGCTCGCAAAGGATTTCAAGACGGCGCAAAGGAGTCAGAAGATGGCAGGACTGTTCGGAAGTAAGAAGGACAAACGACCTATCGACGTCGGGCTGGCATCGCTCGTGGGGAGCGACGAGGCGACCGCGATCGAGTTCTGGAAGAAGCGGTTCGAGCTGACCGCCGCGGTGCCCAACGACATCGCTCGCGTCGGTGCGCTCACGCCGCAGATGCGCGAGCTGACCCGCATCGACAACCTCGAGGAGCGCAAGCGCCTCACCAAGGCGCGGCTAATCGCGTTCGCAAAGCTCGCGCCGGAGCAGCGCCAACTCATCGCGGCCGCGCGACGGAAGGCGTTCGACGTCGACCGACGGGTGATGGAGGCCGACCAAAAGCTGGTCGACGAGCTGCTGCCGACCCTGGACTCGTCGGTGCGCTCGGCGTACCCACAGAGCTAGTGCAGTTCGACTACCGCGACGATCAGCTCGCCGTTCGCGACGCCGTGCGTGACTTCGGGCGCGGACGTATCGCCCCGAGCGCCGAGAAGTGGAGCGAGAACGGCGCGTTCCCGCTCGAGCTGCTGCCCGAGCTCGCTCAGCTCGGGCTGCTGGGTCTGGCGGTGCCCGCGGATCTCGGTGGCGCCGGGCTCGACGCGCTCACCATCGCGCTGGTCATGGAGGAGCTCGGCGCGGCCGACGGATCGATCGCGCTCACGATCGCGGCGCACAACAGCCTCTGCATCGGCCACCTGCTCGTCGCGGCGAACGACGAGCAGAAGCGCCGCTGGCTTCCACCGCTCGCGCGTGGCGACTACCTCGGGGCGTGGGCGCTCACCGAGCCGTCGTCCGGATCGGACGCGATCGCGGTGCAGAGCCGCGTGGTGCGGGAGGGCAACGGCTATGTCCTGAACGGGACGAAACAGTTCATCACCAATGGCGGGGTCGCCGGGTTCGCCGTGGTGACCGCCGGTGCCGGCGAGCGAAAGCTGTCGGCGTTCGGGGTGTTACGCGGGACGCGGGGATTCCGTCCCGGAAAGACCGAGAAGAAGATGGGTCTGCACGCGTCGGATACCTCGCAGCTCGTGCTCGAAGACTGCCGCGTCGGGGAGCGCGATCGCATCGGAGCGGACGGCGAGGCGTTCAACGATGTGAAGAAGGTGCTCGACCGGGGCCGCATCGGCATCGGCGCGCTCGCGCTGGGGCTCGGACGCGCCGCGCTCGGCACTGCGATCGGCTACGCGAAAGGACGTCGGCAGTTCGGCCGGCCGATCGCTGAGTTCGAGATGATCCAGTGGAAGCTCGTGCGCGCGCGGACGCAGCTCGATGCCGGACGTCTTCTCGTCCACCGCGCTGCGGCGCTCGCCGACTGCGGCAAGCCGTTCAGCGTCGCCGCGTCGAAGGCGAAGCTCTACGCGACCGAGGCCGCCAGCCGCGCGGCGAACGACTGCCTGCAGATCCTCGGTGGGTACGGATACCTGCGCGACTATCCGGTCGAGCGCATCGTGCGCGACGCGCGCCTCATGGAGATCGGCGAAGGCACCAGCGAGGTGCAGCGCATCGTTATCGCGAGGGACCTGGCGCGATCGGCCTCGTGACCGTCGCCCCGTCCGACCTGCTGGGGCGCGCTCGGGCCGGCGACAAACGAGCGACCGCGCGGCTTCTCTCCGTCGTCGAGAACGACGAGCCCGGCGCTGCGGACGCGCTGCGCACGCTGTATCCGCTCACCGGTCACGCGGAGATCGTCGGCATCACCGGCCCGCCCGGTGGCGGCAAGAGCACGCTCGTGAACCGGCTCACCGGTGCGTACCGCGCGACGACCGACCGCGTCGCGGTCGTCGCCGTCGACCCGTCGTCGCCCTTCAGCGGCGGGGCCATCCTCGGCGACCGCATTCGGATGCGCGAGCGTTTCCTCGACGAGGGCCTGTTCATCCGCAGCATGGCGAGCCGTGGTCACTCCGGCGGTCTCGCGCGCGCGACCTCGCGCATCGTCAACGTCCTCGACGCGCTCGGGTACGGCGTCGTGCTCGTCGAGACGGTCGGAGTGGGGCAGGAGGAGGTCGAGGTGGTGCGCGTCGCCGACACGGTCTGCCTCGTCACGGTCCCCGGGCTCGGTGACGACATCCAAGCGATCAAAGCCGGCGTGCTCGAGATCGCCGACGTGCTCGTCGTGAATAAGGCTGACCGTCCCGGCGCTGACGAGACCGCGCGCGACCTCGCGCAGATGCTGACGCTCGGCGCGCCTCGGACGGCTTGGAAGGCGCCGATCATTCGCACCGTCGCCGCGACAGGAGAGGGCACCGATCAGCTGATCGCCGCTATTGCGAAGCATCGCGCGTGGGCGGCCGAGAGCGGCGAGCGCGACGCACGCCGGCGGGCGGCCGCGCGTGCGGAGGTCGAGGATCTGTTGCGCGACTCGCTGGTGCGTCGCCTTCGCGATCGCCTCGGGCAGGAGCGCGTCGAACGCGCCATCGCGCGCGTCGCCGACCGCGCGATCGACCCATACGCGGCGGTGGACGAGTTGCTGCGCGAATGAACCACGCCCAGCACGCGGCCGAGCCGAGTGTGACGCGCCTCGCGCCCGACGCGACGCGCCACTGCCTGACCGGCTGCGCGATAGGCGAGATCGTCGGGCTGGTCGTCTCCGGCGCTCTCGGGCTCACCACGGAAGCGTCGGTCGTCGCCGGCATCGTGCTCGCGTTCGTGTTCGGCTACTCGCTCACGTTCGTCCCGCTGTTGCGGGGTGGTATGGCGCTCGGTCAGGCCATCGGTGTGACGGCGGCCGCCGACACGATCTCGATCGTCGTGATGGAGACCGTCGACAACCTCATCGTTGTGTTCGTACCGGGTGCGATGGCCGCGGGCCTGACCGACGCGCTTTTCTGGGGCAGCCTCCTCGTCGGCCTCGTCCTCGCGTTCGCCGTCGCGTTCCCGGTGAACCGCTGGCTCATCGCGCGCGGGCGCGGCCACGCTCTCGCGCACGGAGCGCACTCGTGATCGAGCTCCTCCTGTTCCGAACCGGCGCGGTCGACATCACCCGCGGCGCGTTCGCGCCGTGGCTCGACGCCAGCGTTGCCATCGAGCGCGTCGTCGCTCCCGTGTGGTCGGCGCTCATCCGCACGCCCGAGGGCAACATCGTCTTCGACACGGGCCTTCATCCCGTGCACGTGTCGAATCCTTACGCGACGTTCGGCAAGCCGCCGCCGGATCGGGAAGGGCTGGCGATGCGCATCGTGATGAAGGAGGAGGACGCGATCGTCGCGCGCCTCGCATCGCTCGGCGTGAAACCCGACGACGTCGCGATCGTCGTGAACAGCCACCTCCATTTTGACCACGCCGGCAACAACGGGGCGTTCCCACACGCGACCTTCGTCGTGCAGGCGGAGCACCTCGCGTTCGCGAGGGGCAAGCCGAACTTCCCTGGTGTGTACTGGGACATCGCCGAGCTGCGCTATCTCCCGGTGACCGGCCGCACCCGCGTCGCGACCGGCGTCGAGGTCGTGCCCACGCCCGGTCACGCGCCCGGTCATCAGTCGCTGGTCGTCGACCTCGCCGAGAGCGGACGCGTCGTGCTCACCGGCGACGCGGCGTTCACGCGCGAGAACGTCGTGCGCCGCCAGACGACGGCGATGGACGAGGACGAGGCGCGCGAATCGCTGGTGCTGATCCGAACGTTGGCGAACGGCGATCTCACGCGTGTCTTCACGAGTCACGACGCGGACAGCTGGGCGACCTGGCGTCACGCGCCCGCGTCGTACCGCTGACGGTACGATCGGCGCATGGCGCGTCCCCAGGCGCCCCGCATCCCGATCTCGCGCTGGCGCGGCCGCGCGTGGGAGCACGTCGATGACGCGGTCGCCGCGGAGGAACCGCTTCAGCTCCTGTTGAACGGCGAGCCGCTCAGCATCGTGATGCGTACGCCCGGGCACGACATCGAGCTCGCGCTCGGGCTGCTCTCCGCCGAGCACGTCATCGGCTCGCTGAGAGATGTGACCGGCATACGCATCAGCGCGGAGTCGGGCGAGCGCGAGGACCGCGTGCCCGTCGTCGACGACATCGTCGAATCGAATCAGATCGACATCCACGTGCGGGACGGCGCAGGTCGGCGGCCGGAGCGCTCCTTCCTCTCGAGCTCCGCGTGCGGCGTCTGCGGCGCGACAACGGTCGAGTCGCTCGCGCATGACCACGCACCGCTCGCGGATGGTCCGCGCGTCGAAGCCGCGATGCTGCCGCCGCTCGCGCACCAGCTTCGCGGCGGCCAGCGTGTTTTCGACGCGACCGGTGGTCTGCATGCCGCGGGTCTGTTCACGACCGCCGGAGAGCTCGTGACGCTGCGCGAGGACATCGGCCGGCACAACGCGGTCGACAAGGTGGCCGGGCGCGCGCTCCTCGACGGTCGGCTGCCGCTTTCGACCTCGGTGCTCGCGGTGAGCGGGCGCGCCGGCTACGAGGTCGTGCAGAAGGCGGTTGCCGCAGGGATCCCGATCCTGGTCGCGGTCGGCGCGCCGTCGAGTCTCGCGGTGGCGACCGCGCTGCGGTTCGGGCTCACGCTCGTCGGATTTCTCCGCGACGACCGCTTCAACGTGTACTCGGGGCAGGAGCGACTGGTCGGTCTTCAGGCGCCCGTCGCGTAACGGAGCGTGTTCGTCTCGCTAGCGCGTCACGTCAAGTGGTTCACCGACCCGTCGCAGCACCCCACCGATTACTCGCTGCTCGTGACATTCCCGGTCATCGCCGCGTTCGCGATCGCCGCGCTCGCGACGGCCGTCGCCGCGTTCGTGCAGCGCAAGGTGCCCGAGCCGCGCATCTTCCGGGCGCTCGAGCGTTTCGCGTGGCTCGGCCCGCTCGTGCTCGGCGTGCATCTCGGCATCGCGCTCATCGTTGCGGCGATCCTCGGGATGTTGTTCGTGCCGTCGCTCCGCGTCGAGCGCGACGCGTTCGGCTTCGGGCTCCTCGTGGTCGAGGTCGTGTGCGGGATCTTCCTCCTGCTGGGGTTCGCGACGCGGCCGGCGGCCGTGACACTGGCGCTGCTCGGCGTCGTGGCGATGGCGCCGTTCAATTTCGAGTCGATCCTCGAGCAGGTCCACATCCTCGGCGCGGCGATCTTCCTCTTCATCATCGGCCGCGGCGCGGTGTCGATCGACCGCGTCTTCGGGCAGCGCCGCGCGCTGCCCGTGACGGAGGCGCCGGCGGCGGCGCTGACGCTGCTGCGCGTTTGCATGGGCGTCGGCATCGCGTTCGGGGCGCTCACCGAGAAGCTGCTCGACCCCGGGCTCGCGAACGCGCTGCTCGCCGAGCGGCCGTACCTCAACGTCGTCGCGCGGCTCGGCGTCTCGCACGACCAGTTCGCGTACCTCGCCGGTCTGACCGAGCTCGTCATCGGTGTGGTCATCGTCTCCGGCCAGCTCACGCGTCCGGTCATGGCGATCGGCGCCGTGCTCTTCACCGTCACCTTGCCCGTATTCGGCTGGCTCGAGCTGCTCGGCCACCTGCCGTACTACGGGATCATGCTCACGCTCTTCATCGCGCCGAGCGCCGGTCCACGCGCGGTGCGCACGCAGCTGCGCGAAGGGCGCGCGGCGTGATCGTCGCAGAGCCGAGGCGAGGCATGAGGACTGCAGGCGAGTCGATCATGAGAAGACGGATCTCGCGACTCGGCCCGCTCGCATTCGCGCTGCTGCTCGCGCTGAGCGTGGTGACCGTCGCACCGGCATGCTACGGACCGTCGAACGGCCCGAAGGCCTCAGGAGGTCCCAGCTACTGACGGCGAGCCCTGACTAGCCGAATGAGAGCTTGAGGTCGCTGCGGTCTTCGATGATGTCGGGGTTGCGCAGCAGGTCGATGAGCCGCGGGTCGTTCGGTAGCACGACCCCCGTCAGGCCCGCCGCCGTGCTCGCGGCGCGCAGCTCGTCCCATGCGACGCGGCTCGCAGGGAACGGCGACTCGGTCCAGCGCTCCTGCGATTCTTCCGCGACGACGAGGCGCCCGCGGGCGAGCCGTGCGCAGGTCTCGCGGGCCGCTGCTCCGATCGACGCGCCGCGTGCAACGAGGCGCACCCGCCAGGTCACCGCGGCGAGGGCAGCGAGGGCGACGTAGGGATCGCCGTCGGCGCCATCGAACCACAGCGAATCCGCGCCGGCGGCCTCGACCGCCTTGGCGTCCGCGAAGATCTCGGCGATGTCACCGGCGAGCGAGAATCGGACGCCGATGCGCAGCGGGATCGCAGCCGCGGCGGTGGCGCTTGGCGTCTCTTCGGTCATGGTGTCGGCGCCTCACGCTCCAGCGCCTCGCGTACCTCGCGCACGTACGCGGCCGCGGCGCCAGGATCGAGCGCGCCTTTCGAAGCGCGCAAACGTTCCGCCGCAACTCCCGCGGTAAAGGTGGCGAGCGGAGCGAACCGACGCTCTGTCGTGTGAGCCACAACGCGCGCGAGCTCGAGGATCTCCTCCGCGACGTCGGCGTCGAGCGTAGGGTCGTCGATCTTCGCTCCGCGACCTCGCGCCGCCTCGCTCCAGCGCCTCGCGAGCGATGAAAAAAAGGCGTTCATCTGGCCGACGATAGCGACGCGTACGACTTGACGCAGACCGATGCGTGGAATAGAACGCGACTAAGGACGTGAGCGACCTCACCCGTCGTCAGCTCCTCAAGCTCGGCGCCGCCGGCGCCGGAGCGACCGCACTCACACCGCTCGCCAACCCGCTCGGCTTCGACCTGCGCCTTGCGAAAAAGCGCGAGCTCTCGTTCCGCATCGCGGGCGCCAAGGAAGTCCATTCGTTGTGCCCGTACTGCGCGGTCGGCTGCGCGCTCATCGCGTACACGAAGCAGGGAGCCGACGGCAAGACGCAGCTGCTGCAGATCGAGGGCGACCCCGACAGCCCGGTCAACGAGGGCCGCCTCTGCCCGAAAGGGGCGACGGCGATGCAGCTCGCGACGAGCTCCCGGCGCGTCCCGAAACCCCTCTATCGCGCGCCGGGCAGCGCGAGGTGGGAAGAGAAGTCGTGGGACTTCATGCTCGACAAGCTCGCGCAGAACCTGAAGGCCTCGCGCGACAACACGTTCGTCGCCCAGGACAGCAACGGAAACACGGTGAATCGTACCGAGGGGATCGCGTTTGCCGGCGGCGCCGCCTTCAGCAGCGAAGAGGGCTACTTCGCTACGAAGATGATGCGCACGCTCGGCATCGTGCATATCGAGCAGCAAGCTCGGGTCTGACACGGTCCCACGGTGGTCAGTTTGGCCGCCACATTCGGACGAGGAGCGATGACGAACCACTGGCGTGACATCAAGCACGCCGACGTCATTCTCATCAACGGCGCGAACCCGGCGGAGGCACACCCGGTCGGCTTCCAGTGGTTCGTGAAGGCGAAGCTCGATCCGACCAAAGGTCCGGGGCAGGGCGGCGGCGCCAAGATCATCCATGCCGATCCGCGGTACACACGCACCTCGGCGCTCGCCGACACCTACCTGCGCATCCGGACCGGCACGGACGTCGCGTACTTCGGCGGTCTCATCAACTACGTCTTGCAGAACAACCTCTACCACGACGAGTACGTGAAGAACTACACGAACGCGTCCTGGATCGTGCGCGAAGGCTTCGACTTCAAGGACGGTCTGTTCACGGGCTACAACGCCCAGACGCGCGCGTATGACACCACGACGTGGGGCTACGAGACCGAGGGCGCGCCGCTCGACGGGCCGCCGGGTACGACGCAGGCACGGGCCAAACGCGACATGACGCTGCAGAACCCGCGCTCGGTCTTCCAGCTGCTGAAGAAGTTCTACTCCCGCTACACGCCGGAGATGGTCTCGAGCATCACGGGCATCCCGGTGCAGCAGTTCAACGACGTCGCGAAGATCGTCGGCGAGATGGGCCGGCCGGACAAGGTCATGACCATCGTCTACGCGGTCGGGCTCACGCATCACACGACGGGCGGGCAGCTCATCCGCTCGGGGGCGGTGCTCCAGCTCCTCCTCGGGAACATGGGCCGCCCCGGCGGTGGGATGAACGCCGAGCGCGGCCACGCGAACATCCAAGGCAACACCGATCACGCCATCTCGTGGGAGATCCTGCCCGGCTACCTTCGCATCCCGGCGCCGGGGCAGAAGAGCCTCGACGACTACGTCGCTGCGAGCGCGGCGAAGAAGAGCGATCCGAACTCCTGGAACTTCTTCGGCACGAACTACCGCAACTTCATGGTCAGCCTGCTCAAGGGTTGGTACGGCGCGGCCGCGACGAAGGACAACGAGTACGCCTTCAACTTCATCCCCAAGCCGGCAGCGAACTCGTCGTGGATGTCGATCTACGACCAAGCACTCAAGGGGAAGATGGAGGGTGTGATGCTCTCGGGCATGACCGCGACGAGCATCGGCCCCGACTCGAACCAGGTCATGAAGGCGCTCGCGAACCTCAAGTGGCTCGTGGTGATGGACCCGCTGCCGACGACGAGCTCGGAGTTCTGGCGCGCTCCGGGCGCGGATCCCGCGTCGATCCAGACCGAGGTCTTCATGCTGCCGACCACGCACTGGATCGAGAAGGACGGGTCATTCGTCAACAGTGGCCGCTGGATGCAGTGGAAGGATCAGGTCATTCCGCCCGAGGGCGAGGCGCGGCACGACCACTGGATCCTCGCCGAGCTCTTCGACCGAGTGAAGACGCTGTACCGGCAGCAGGGCGGCAAGTTCCCTGACGCGATCAACGCGATGACGCTCGACATGTACAAGGATCCGAAGAAGCCGGAGCTCGACGAGATCGCGAAGGAGATCAACGGGAAGGATCTCGCCACCGGCAAGCAGATGACGAGCTTCGCGAACCTGAAGGCGGACGGGACGACGACCGCCGGCGACTGGATCTATGTCGGGAGCTACACCGACGACGGTAATCTCTCCAAGCGGCGAAACGGCATCCAGGACCCGACCAAGAACGACCCGACGGGGATGGGCTTCTACCCGCAGTGGGCGTGGAGCTGGCCGCTGAACCGCCGCGTCATGTACAACCGCGCGTCCGCCGATCTCGACGGCAAGCCGTGGGACCTCAAGCGTCCCGGGATCCAGTGGAACGGCTCGACCTGGACCGGCGACGTGCCGGACTACCCGGCCACGATGAACCCGAAGGATCCTGCGGCGTGGCTGCCATTCATCATGAACGGCGAGGGTGTCGGGCGGCTCTTCTCGAACTCGATGCTCGACGGCCCGATCCCCGAGCACTACGAGCCGGTCGAGGCGCCGATCCCGAACCCGCTCCACCCAGGCCAGTCCGAGGATCCCGTCGCGTTCCTCTACGACCAGGCGGCGGGACGGCCGAACCGCTTCGGCAAGGTCGACAAATACCCGTACATCGCGACGAGCTATCGCCTCACCGAGCACGAGCACTACGTGACACAACACGTGCCGCTGCTGGTCGGCCTCCAGCCGCAGGCATTCGTCGAGCTGCCCGAAGAGCTCGCGAAGGAAAAGGGAATCCGCAACGGCGACCGCGTCCGCGTGTGGAGCGAGCGCGGAAAGATCGAAGTGGCGGCGGCTGTCACGAAGCGTCTTGGTCCGATCAAGCTCGCCGGCAGCGACAAGCCCATTTACCACATCGGTATCCCGATCCACTGGGGCTTCGTCGGCGTGTCGGCCGAGCAGAATCCCGACAAGAGCAAGTACTGGCTCGCGAACGCGCTCACGCCGTTCGTCGGCGACGTCGGCGCGAGGACGCCGGAGTTCAAGGCGTTCCTCGTGAACATCGAGAAGATCGATTGAGCGCCGTCGCAGAACGGACCACCACCTACGCCGATCGGCGAAAGCGTGCGGCTGAGCTCGCCGAGCGCTACGACTTCGCGCGTGAGCCGCTCGCGCTGTACGGCGCGCTCGCCGGATCGCAGGAGCGCGCCCTCGAGCGCGCCCGCGCGGATCGTCCGAGCGTCGACGAGCTCGCGGCGTACGTCGTGCGCGCGGCGCTTCCCGAGGTCGTGGGCGCCGTCATGAACGCGGGCACAGAGACGCTGCGCGAAGCCGTCCTGCTGCGTTTCCACGAGGGCGACCTCGAGCGGATGGTCACGTCCTGGCTGCGGGGAGAAACGCAGAAGGGGACCGACGTGTTTCTGGCGCGCGCAGCGACCTCGCCGGTGCTGGAGGCCCTTCCTGAGATCGCGCGCGCCCTCCCGATCGCGGGTGAGGAGCGCTTCTGCCCGCAGTGCGGCGGGTCGCCGCAGGTGAGCGTCTTCGTCGACAGCGGCGAAGCCCTCGTCACCGGCCAGCGAAGGCTCGTCTGCGCTCGGTGCGCGAACGAGTGGGTTTACCCTCGCATGACCTGCGTCGCCTGCGGCGAGACTGACTCGGGCAAGCTCGTCGTCCTCGCCGATCCAGATCAGCTGCCACACCTGCGCATCGACGCGTGCGAACGATGCAAGCGTTACATCGTCAGCGTCGACGCGCGCCTCGAAAGCCATGCCGTCCCGATCGTCGACGAGATCGTGGCCATCCCGCTCGACATCGTCGCCGCGGAGCGGGGCTTCACGAAGGTCACGCCGAATCTGATGGGGTTCTGATGGCAGCGTTCCAAGAGCGTCCCGTGGGGTTCTTCACCGACACGTCGATCTGCATCGGCTGCAAGGCCTGCGAGGTCGCGTGCAAGGAATGGAACCAGCTCGAGGGCAACAAGCCCGAGCTGCTTCTCGACAGCTTCGACAACACCGGGCAGCTCGACGCGCAGAACTGGCGCCACGTCGAGTTCATCGAGCAGATCCCCGACAACAACGGCGTGGTCATGACACCCACGCCGATCGCCGGCGGACAGGCGTGGCTGATGATGAGCGACGTCTGCAAGCACTGTCAGAACGCGAGCTGCCTCGAGGTGTGTCCCACGAACGCGATCGTGCGCACCGAGTACGACTCGGTCTTCATCCAGCAGGACGTTTGCAACGGTTGCCGCGACTGCATCTCGGCCTGCCCCTACGGCGTCATCGGCTTCAACGAGAAGACGGGGACCGCCCACAAGTGCACGCTCTGCTACGACCGCCTGCAGAACGGGCTGCAGCCGGCGTGCGCGAAGGCGTGCCCGACCGAATCGATAAAGTTCGGCTATCTCGACGACCTGCAGAAGGCCGCCGACTCGCGACTCGCCGCGCTGCAGACGGCGGGCTACAAGAAGGCCCAGCTCTACGGCCGCGACGCGAAGGTCTATGGGGGACTCAACGCTTTCTTCCTGCTGATGGACGAGCCCGAGGTCTACAAGCTGCCGAGCGCGCAG
>VBFY01000011.1 GCA_005889405.1 Chloroflexota bacterium
AAGAGCATCGCGTTCCAGAGCAACCGCGACGGCCCGTATCACATCTACCTCATGAACTCCGACGGAAGCAATCTCCGCCAGCTCACGAACGGCGATAACGACGACCGTCATCCGAACTGGAGTCCCGATGGCAAGACCATCGCGGTGGACACCGGCGATCAGGTCAAGCGCGAGATCACCCTCATCGACGTCGGATCGAAGAATCGGACGCAGGTCACGAGGCTCGGCATGACCGCTCAGTTCCCGAGCTTCAGCCCCGACGGCAAGACGATCGCGTTCTACCTCTACAACCTGGGCACGATGGACCTCTGGACCGTCGGCAGGGACGGCAGCAATGCCGCAGCAGTCACGAGGCAGCTCGCGACGGAGGCCAACAACCAATGCACGTTCGCGTGCCACTCCGCGGGCTGGTCTCCCGACGGTACTCGCGTCGCGTTCTCCGATGGTGACAACGCGCGTGTGCTGCTCATGGCCGCGCTCACTGGCGGCACGGCGACGCCGATCTCGCCGGACGACGAGAAGAGCCACTTCCCCGTCTTCCTCGCCGACGGCCGGATCGTGTACGTGACCGAGCACGTCACGGCCAATCAGAGCTACACGGATCTGTGGGTCGTCGATCCGAATGACATGTCGGCGGTGCGGACCGAGCTCGCGCAGAACGTCCAGGCGCAGGGCCCATTCGAGTTCAACAAGGACGGCAGCGAGCTGCTGTTCTTCTCGCCGCGCACCGGCAACTTCGAGATCTACTCGGTGACGCTCGACGCGGCCGGCAAGGCCGCGCTCGCGGAGAAGGCGGCGATCTCCACCGGCTTCGGCGTCACGCGAACGCCGGTCACGCCCCAGACGTCCGTCCTGCCATTCCAGGTCACACCTGAGCTCGTCGTGCTCGGAGTGCTCGCGCTATTGGCCATCGCGCTCGAGCTGACGGTCTGGATCTACCGGAGGCGTCGGGCGGCGTAGACCGCTACTGCACCGTCACATCGTCGTAGAGCGTGTACGTCGGGTCGCCTGGCCAGTTGTCGTCGTGGTCGATGAGCGTGAGGGTGTAGGAGTGCGAGGCGGTCACGCTTACGGTCCGCTGCGCCCAGGAACCGTTGTTGCTGCACGTCCGCGGAAGCACCGTCGTGGTCACGGCCGCGGTGTTGTCGCGCAGCGTCGCGGTCGCCCAGTCATAGGTGACGCTATCGGTGCACACGACCCGGTACCAGAAGGAGAGCTGCGTCCTGCCCGACGGGACGGTGAATGTCTGAGCGATGCTGCTGTCCCCGTTGAACGGGCTGGCGCTCCCGACGCGCGCCGCGAACGCGCCCGTGTGCGCTGAGGTGACCGCCACGGCGGCGCCGCCCGTCGTCCAGCCGCTCAGCGTGCCCGTCTCGAAGCCGCTGTTGACGATCGGATCGTCGCTGGGCGGTGGCGGCGGTGGCGGTGGCGGCGGAGGAGGCGGCGGCGCCCCCGAGCCGGTGTACGCGCCGGCCCAGGCGAGGTAGCCGTAGTAGCGGCCGCCCACGGGACGGGACGGATCGCCGGCGAAGCCGTTCGTCGCGGTCGCGTGAGCCTGCGCATCGCTGCGGATCCGCTGGATCACGCTCGCGGGGGTGAGACCTGCGCACGGTCCGGCGACGCCGCCGCTGCCGAAGCAGAGCGCGATCGTTCCGGTGAGGTGCGGCGTCGCCATGCTGGTGCCGGAGATCGTGTTGTAGCCGCCGTTCAGCCAGGTCGAGTAGATGCACACACCCGGTCCGGCGACAGTGTGGCTCTGCGCGCCAGACGAGACCGCGTAGTTCGAGAACGTCGCATAGGTGTCGTCGGATTCACTGGTGCGACATGCCGGCCGCGGGCCCGCGCCGCCACTGACGCCGTCGCTGTCGGCCATCGCCGTGACCGCGAGGACCTCGGGGTAGGCGGCGGGGACTTGGCCCGCGAGCGACACACCGCTGTTGCCCGCGGCAACCGCGTAGGTGATCCCGGCCGCGGTCGATCGGCAGATCGCTTGGTGCAGCGCGTCACCGTTGCTGTAGCCACAGTTCGTGTCGCTCGAGCCGGAGCCGCCCAGGCTCATGTTCGCGACCTTGATCCCGAGGCTCGGTCCATTCGCGGTCACCCAGTCGATGCCGCAAATGACCTGCGCCCATGTCCCGCTGCCCGCGGAGTTCAGCACCTTGACCGCGTATATCGTCGTGTTCGGGGCAACGCCGACGACGCCGGAGCCCGTGTTCTTCGCCGCTATGGTCCCGGCCACGTGCGAGCCGTGCCCGTTGTCGTCGTTCGCGCTCGCCCCGGCCGTGACGCAGTTCTTCCCGCTCACCGCGTTCAGGTCGGGGTGTGCGAGGCCGACGCCCGTGTCGATGACCGCCACCGCCACGGTGCTCGCTGCGCTCGCGCTGGTCGTCGATGCGGCCTCGATGCGGCGCACGCCGGTCGGAGCGGTCTCCCCGGCGGCGAGCGGAACACTCCCGACCGCCTCGACGGTCTGGTCGGCGCTGACCACAGCCACCGCGGGATGCGAGCGCACCAGTGCGAGCTGGGATGGCGTGAGCCGCGCCGCGAAGCCTTTTATCGCCTCGTAGCGGAAGTCGCTGGTGAAACCGTGCGCATGCTCGAGCGCTGTCACGATCCCATGCGCGTCGGCATCTGGACGGAGGAGAACGATGTAACGCTCGCCCGCGGGCGCGGCCGCATAGACAGCCACGACCTGCGTCGCAAGCAATGCCACGGTCGTCGCGACAGCTAGAGCCACGGAGTGTGCCCGCATGTCTCCTCCTTGGGGGCGTCAGCTACGGAACGCGGAGATCGCGCGCTCGTTGCGGGATCGCGCGCTGGATGAACCAACGGGATTGGCTGCCTGTGTGAATGCGAGTCCTCGCGTCTGAGGAGCGAGCGGCTCGGATCTAGGACGACGCTGGATCGCGTTCTAGGCGGCGCGCGAAATGACGCTGGGTGGAAGCGCTACGCGATAGAGGCGGCCGTCCAGCTCAAGCCACAGGGTCACTTGAATCGCACGACCGGCCTTCCAATTTGGGGCCTCACGCTGCGCGCCAGCTCCTGCGTATTGCATCTGGAACGTTGAGTCGTAATAGCGCTCTCGGTCGAGCTCGACCAAATCGGTCTCCCAGACGACTCCTTCTGATTCGACTCGGGCGTGTGCGAGGCGAGGGAGGGCTGGTGCGGGCAAGCCGCTCTTGGCGCTTAGGCGCGCTCCCAGTCCTGGTCCCCGGCACTCCGGTTGCGGCAGGGGGATCGGCACGACGCCGGGCATGCAGTCAACGCCCATGCCCGCGGCGACGGTCATGCGTCGGCCGCCAAGTTCGACGGTCGCATCATCCGCGAGCTCGAGCCGGGCCCCCGGCCACGGCGTGGCGACCAGGTAGCGGACGTCGTCGACCAGATGCGGTCCACGCCAGACGATCCAGACGAGGCCAAGGATGACACCCGCAATAAGCGACAGGCGACGCAGTGCTGTCATCCAAGCATCAACGGAGAAACCAACGCCGCGGAGGTCAGGCCACTGCTGGGCCTCAGAAGATCAGTCCTTGGACCAGCCCACCGGCAGCAGGAAGGTGCCGCTCGTCGTGACGAAGTACACCTGCCATCCGTAGTACCCGCGGAACGCGTTCGGATCGGCGCGCATCACTTCGGCGTATTTCATGACCGCATCCACGTACTCGTTGTCGTGGTTGTACATCCAGATCGCCTTCTCGATCTTCTCCGGCGCGCCGGCCGCGCTGAGGTAACGGCCCGCGGCGAGGATCGCATCATGGGTGTCGTTGATGTCGCCCTCTCCGTACATGTCCCAGGTCTTTGGCATGAACTGCATCGGACCCTGCGCGCCGGCGTACGAGTCGCCGCGGATCCGACCCATGCGCGTTTCGACGAGGTTGACCGCGGCGAGGTAATACCACGGCACTCCGAACGCAGCCTCGGCTTCGCTGTAATCGGCCAGCAACGCGCTCATCGGCGGCGCGGACACGATGCGCCACGCCGGCAACTCCCTCGCTCCCCCAGGACCGAAGAGATAGAGGTCGGCGCCGGCAGCGATGTTGAGGTCGGCGGCCCCGCGCAGGTCTTGCGGGATCGCGGCAAAGACCAGATCGCGCAGATCCGGACGCTCGATGAGGTGCCGGTACACGAGCTGTTGAAGGTGTCCCATGAATGCGAGCTGTTTGCCGGTCACGGCCGGATCGCGCACCGCGCGCTCTGAGGTCACGAGCTGGTCAAACAAGCCGGTCGCGTCGTCCGCCACGATCGGAACAGCATTCCACTTCGAGTCGTCAGCGACGCGAACGAGACGATCGCGCGAGGTCAACGCGACGCGCTCGAGGTCAGGCTCGAGAACGATCACGTCGCTCGACATGGCTGCCGCGACACGAGTCGTCGAAGTCGTGATGGCGGCCGTCGACACCGCGGCGGGCGCCTCGGTCGCCAACCAGCCGATGACGAGCCCGCACGCAAGTACGGACGCGTTCGCGAGACCCTTCCTCATCGCGGTGCCATCGTGAGCCAGACGCGGGTCTGAAAGAAAGTGGCGCTCGGGGGATCAAGAGAGATGAGACCCGTCTGATCCGGACGAACTCAAGTGATAGGCAACCGTCGTTACACGAAGTGTTCGCTCCGCGCTCGCTGTGATCGTTCGATCAGCCGATGGTGTCGCGCCTACGTCTTCTCTTCGCGCTCGCCGAAGAGCAGCTCGCGCCGCGATCGCGGCGCGGACTTGCGCTCCTGCTCCGCGAGCCACTTCGCGCGTTTGGGCGACGCGGCCGCGGGATCGGCCGCGTCCGGCGTAACGACGGAAGGCGCAGACGCTCGCTCGACCGCTTTCGCGTCCTCGACCTCTTTTGCGATGTCCGCGAGCTCGTCGAGGATCATCTGCAGCTCGCTTTGATGCAGCTCTCTGAACGCGCGGATCTGCTGCTCGATCCGACGCAGGCGCGCCGACAGATCCTCGGTCACAGGATGTCGCCGCCGCGGTGGGTCATGATCTTCGGCTCTCCCGGGCGGACCTTCTCCGCGTACAACGTTTCGCCGCGCTCGAGCTCTCGCAGGAGGAGGTCGGCGGCCGCCGGGGCGTCGGCCCGGCTTGTCACGATGATCCGTGCGCTGGTCCCGAGGGCCTGGGCGGGCGCTTCCAGCTCGGGCGGCACCACGAGGACCTCGAAGCTCTCGGGCAGCTTCTCGAGTGGAAAGAGGCGTACTCGGATCCGCAGGCCGGCCTTTTCCATGACGCGCTCGAAGCGGTGGAAGATGGCGAGCCAAGGCGTCGGGAGCTCGGCCTGGGTGAACCCGCAGACGATGGTGCGGACGAGGATCCGCTCCTGGCCGTCCGAGGTTTGACCGCTCAAGACGCTGTCACTACCGTCGGCGACCAGGCCGACCGCGGAAGGTGGAATCGGATGGACGACGACAAAGCCCTCGAGATCGGCACCACGGCCGCCTTCAGGGGCGGTAGGACCGCTCTGGCGCGTCTCGGCATGCCCGGGTACCTCCGCTGGAAGGGCCAGCGCGATGTCGTCGTGGAGGCTTCGCTGGACGTCCAGGAGCAGATCGTGGCGGTCCTCCACAAGGAAAGTCCCGGCGACGCGATCCTCGCCGAGGAGGGTCCCGAGGATGAGCCGCTGGCCGTCGACGCGCCGCGACTCTGGATCGTCGATCCCATCTGCGGAAGTCTGAATTTCGCGCAAAGCATACCGTTCTTCGCTGTCTCGGTCGCGCTTCGAGTGAACGGTCTGCTGCGCGTCGGCGTCGTGTACGACCCGGTGCGCGACGAGATGTTCACGGCGCGCCTCGGAGAGGCCGCGCTGCTGAACGGAAAGCCCATCACGGTACTGAGCGTCGCGCTGGGCCCCGAGTTCTGGGAGCAGGCCTGGGTCGCGTGCGACCTCCCCCACACCGGGCCGCGTCGCAAGGAGGCGCTGCAGGCGTTCACGATGGTCTCGGGTGAGGTCCTGCATCACCTGGTGCTCGGATCGCCCGCCCTCGGTCTGTGCTACGTCGCGGCGGGACGCGTGCACGCGTACTGGACGCTCGACGCCCAGCCCTGGGACGTCGCCGCCGCGGGCGTGATCCTGAGTCAGGCCGGCGGTCTCATCACCGATGCCGATGGCGGGTCGTGGCTGCACTCGGATGGCAGCTACGTCGCGGCCAATGCCGTATCGCACAAGTGGGCGCTGCAGACGATCAAATGGCTGCGCGACCAGAACAGAGACAAAGCGAAGGCCTGAAGGTCACGGGGCGGCGACCATGTGGTCGCCGCCCCGATCTGCTGCTAGCCCAGCGCCTCGAGGATCGTCCGCTCGATGAGACCCGCTGCGAGGTCCACCTTGTACGAGTTCAGACTCATCGGACGCGCGACGGTCCGGATCTGTGCAGCGGCCTGTTTCACCGTTGCCTTGATGTCCTTGCCCTTGAGGAAGTCCTCGACGACCTTGGCGCGGTACGGGACGGGCGACACACCACCGAGGGTGACGCGTCCGTCCTGCCAGTTGCCACCCGAGACCGTGAAGACGGCGGCGACCGATACGAGCGCGAAGTCGTAGACCTGACGGTCCTTGAGCTTCGTCCAGCCGAACTTGGTGCCGCTGGCCGGGTTCGGGATGGTCACGTGTGTCATGAATTCGGTCGCCCCGCCAGAGGGAGTTGACTTGAGGACGTTCTCACGGAGCACGTCCACACGCGGGCCCGTGAAGTAGTCGTCGAACGCGACGGTCCTCTCTCCGCCGGCGCCCGCGATCTTCGCCGAGGCATTGAGCGCCAGGAGCGCGGTGGCCGTGTCCGAGGGGTGGACGATGTAGCAGAGCTCGCCGCCGATGATCGCGTGGTAACGGTTGTCACCGGTCACCGCGTAGCAGAAGTCGCCACCCTTCTTGTAGCAGTTGAAGTCCTCACCACGGAAGAACCAACAGCGAGGACGCTGGTTGATGTTGCCACCGAGCGTCCCGAAGTTGCGGATGAGCGGCGACGCCACGCTCAGCGCCGCGTTCGTGAGCACGGGCAGCTTGGACGCGAGGTCCTTGTCGTTTATGACGTCGCTCAGGGTCGTCGCGGCGCCGATGGTGGTGCCACCGCCGTCCGACTTGATGCCGACGATGTCCTTGATGGTCGTGATGTCGATGAGGACCTCCGGAAGGGGCATGCCCTTCCCTTGGACCCAGTCCTTCATCACGCCGCCGACGATGTCGCTGCCACCGCCGACGACCTTGACCGTGCGGCCTGAATATTTGCCAAGCAGATCGACGGCCTCTTTGACCGTCGACGCGTCGTAGAGCTCAAACCCTCTCATGCTCTTTCCTCCCTACTCAGTTCGACGCCTTGAGGGCGGCGAGCAACTTGTCGCGTGTGAGCGGCATCTCTGTCACCCACACTCCGACCGCGTTGTAGACCGCGTTGACGATCGTTGGCGCCGGCGGACCCATGGGCGGCTCGCCCAGTCCGTGGCCACCGAACGTGCCGTACGCCTTCGGCTTCTCGACGATGATCACCTCGGCGAGCGGCGCGTCCTTGATCGAGAGCGGACGGTAGTCGAGCAGGTTCGGGTTGAGTGGTAGCCCGGTGGCCTTGTCGATGAGGAGCTCCTCGGTGAACACGGCTCCGGTGGCCATGACGACGCCACCTTCGACCTGCTGCCTGATCGAGAACGGGTTGAACGCCTTGCCCACGTCGTGGGCCGCGACGTAACGAGTGATCTTGACCGTCCCCGTGACCGTGTCGACCTCGACCTCGGCCGCGTGCGCGGCGAGGGCGACCTGCTCCCAGTTGGTGGGCTGGAGGTAGTCGGACTTGCCGATGATCGACGTGGCCTTGAACTGCACGACCTGCGCGAGCGTGAGCTTCTTGGTCTTGTCGGCTTTGATGAACACGGAGCCGGTGTTGTCCATGTCGACATCGGCTGCGGTCACACGTGTGGCGACGTTCGCTGTGGCGAAATCGGTGTTGAACTTGTCGGCCGCGTACTTCAGCACCTGGTTGCGGGCGTCGACGCCCGCTTCGTACATGCCACGACCGCCCGTGTTGGTCATCCGGCTGCCATTGGTGCCACCGCTGTCGGTGGTGTTGTCGGTGTCGACGTACGGCGTGATGGTGACGAGGTTCAGCGGGACGCCGAGCGCCTCCGCCGCGACCATCATCATGTTCGTGCGCTGGCCGGAGCCGATGTCCGTGACGCCGGAGACGGCCTGGACGCTGCCGTCGCTGTTGATGATCACCTGACCGGTGGACGGGTTGCTGCCTGCGCCGTGGCTGCAGAGGTGGGCCGCCATTCCGATGCCGTGGTAGACGCCGGGCCGCACCTGCTTGGCCTTCGGTGCGTGCCAGACGCTCTTCCAGTTGATCGCGGTGGCCACCTGGGTGATGCAATCGCGGATACCGGGGTTGCTGAACGGCTTCTTCGTGTCCGGGTTGCCGACCTCGTTGAGGTTCTTCAGCCGGAACTCGACCGGGTCCATATTGATCGCGTACGCGGCCTTGTCCATCGTGGTCTCGAGGGCGAACGTTCCGTTCGGGTGGCTCACGCAGCGATACGGGCCCGACTTGTAGCTGTTGGTCATGACGTCGACGGCTTCGAGGCGCAGGTTCGGGATCTTGTAGAGGTCCTGCATGTTGACCCATGAGCCGTTGGCAGCGCCGGCGCGCTGTGCACCGACGTTCGCGATGACCTTGAAGATGCCAAAGGAGATCGTCCCGTCGCGGTTGACCCCGAGCTTCATCTCGTTGCGGAACTCGGGACGGTGCGTGCGGGTGACGAAGTCCTCGTAGCGGGTGTAGTTGTTCTTGATCGGACGGCCGGTGAGCTTCGACAGGATCGCGGCGTGGGCCTCGGAGAGATCGATGCCGCTCCGGTAGCCGTAGCCACTCCCGAGGTAACCGGTCTGGAAGATGCGGACCTTGTTCTGCGGGAGCTTGAGGGCCTGCGAGAGGCCCGACCGCGTGCCGTGTCCGTGCTGGTTGGTGTAGGTCATGTTGAGCTTGTCGCCGTCCCAGTAGGACAGCGAGTTCGTGAGCTCTAGGGCGACGTGCTGCTCGGTCGACTTCCTCGCCACGTTGTCGACGACCACATCGGCCTTCGCGCTGGTCGGGTCGCCGCGGACGAGCGGTGCGGTGATCGCGATCGTCGTGCCGTCGAGGTTGCTCGTGAATTGCTTCGGCGTCGAGGACTTCATCGCCTCGAGCATGTCCAAAGCGGCGGGGAGCACTTCGTACTCGACCTTGATCGCGCGCATCGCCACGTCACCGATGTGCTCGCTATCGGCCGCGATGACGGCGATCGGTGCGCCGACCTCGAAGACCTCCTCGTTGAAGAGGAAGCGGGTCGGGAGCGCGGAGCCGAGGAAGACGTCCTTGTATTCCTCCGGCAGGTTCCCGCGGTGAAGGATCTTGCGGACGCCGGGGATCTTCTCCGCCTCCGACGTGTCGATCGACTTGATCTTCGCGTGCGGGTAGCGGCTGCGCAGCGTACGCATGAAGAGCATGCCGGGCATGCGCAGGTTCTCGGTGTACGTCCCGGTGTTCGTGACGATGCCGTAGCCCTGGATGCGGGCGACGTCCGTGCCGATCACCTGGAAGGGACGGAAGACCGGGATCTCGGTCGGCGCGGAGCTCTGGCCGCCGCCGGGGAGCTTGTTGCCGTATTGCGCGATCACGCCGGCGACCATCTCCGACTGCTCGGAGACCATCTCCTGCCAGGCGGGGTCCTGTGCGAGTGCGTACCAGTCCTGGTCGCTCAGGCTCGCGGCGTACGCCGCATCCTGGACGACACGTACGGCTTCGATCTGTGCCATCTCTAACCCCTCCTACCTGGCCGCGTGGCCGAGGTCGACAAGGATGGCGCGCACCTTGGCCTCGTCCAGCTTCGCTGGGTCCCACTTGATGGTGACGCTGCGCTCGTTGCCGCTCACGGAAAGGATGCCGTCGCGCTTCTTGAGCGCCTGCTCGAACGGGTCGTAGTCCTCGATGGTGCCCATCGGGGTCGCGAACTGGAATTCCTTCGAGACGCCGGCCGCGCCGGGAGCCGTCTCAGTCACGCCGGCCGTGCCGACGACGACGGGCGATGCGAGGTGCGTGACCTTCTCGCCGCGCATCTCAGCGGCCGCGGTGTTGACGGCGGTGAAGATCTTCGCGTACTCGCCGCACCGGCAGATGTTGCCGGCGAGGCCTTCGGCGATCTCCGCGGTGGTGGGCTTCGGGGTCGCTCCAAGCAGCTGGACCGTCGACATGATGAATCCGCGCGTGCAGATGCCGCACTGGAATCCACCGTCGAGCCAGAACGCGCGCTGGATCGGGTGCAGCCCGGCGACACCGGGTCCGGTCGCAAGGCCGGCGACGGTCGCGATCTTCTGGCCGCGACCGAGTCGCGCGCTCAGGACGGTGCAACCGTTCACCGCTTTGCCATCGACGAGAACAGCGCAGGCGCCGCACTGCGCTCGGTCGCATCCCAAGTTCGAGTTGGAAAGGCCGAGCTGGAAGTTCATCGTCTCCCAAAGGCTTTCGCGGTTGTCGACAACGAGGTCGTACTTCACGTTGTCGATCGTGAGCGCGACTCGGCGCATCGTTGCTGGGATCGCCCCACCGCCAGTTGTGGTCGTCGTAGTTGTCGCACTCTCCGGGTTGATCGCCTTGTTCGCGACGACCGCACCACCGAGAACGACTCCTGCTGCCGCTGCGCCTGCTCCGGCGCCGATGAGGAAGTTGCGTCGCGTGACTGAAAGCGCGGGTTTGCTCGTGTCGGGTTCCGCTACTGGATCAGACGTAGTCCCTCCCGTTTCGTCCACAGGACATTCACCCCCTGACCAATGAATGGACGGCGCGATGAGCCTAGCAGTGGGGTAAAGGGACGCAAGCTTGTCGAAGGCACGCCCGTCGTGGCGAGCGAGCGTGCGCCTCCACGTAACGGAGGCCCCTCCGACGCCCTCGCGCAAGCGGCTTTGAACGAACGGATTTGCGCAAAATACGTGGCGCCAAAAGGGTCTGTTCGGCCGCTATCGGCGGTTTGCGCAAACCACGGCGCTTTGACGGGAGCGCCACCGTCCCCTCCGAAAAAGGCCTCGCGCGTGCCTGCCGCAGCGCGCCTGGGCCTCGGAACTTTCCCGCCTGGCGAACGACCCTAAGATGATTTGCGTGAGGGCGGTCTACGCGCGGATGGCCGAGCTCGAGCGCGAAGGGCGCCGCTTCGCGGTGTGCACGGTCGTGCGCACGGTCGGGAGCACACCACAGGTCGTCGGCGCGAAGCTGCTCGTCGACGATCTCGGCCGGCTCACCGGAACACTCGGTGGTGGCTGCGTCGAAGGCGACGCCTTCGAAGAAGCCAAGCGCGTTCTCGACACCGGCGAGGTCTCGCTACGCGAGTACGAGCTCACCGAGGACCTCGCGTGGGACACCGGCCTGGTGTGCGGCGGCACGATGTGGATCTCCATCGAACCGGGCGAACGCGCGCTGCTTCTCGGCGGACGCGATCTGCTCGGCGATGTTCTCGCCGCATCCTCTGGTGGAAGGCCCGTCGCGCTCGCGACGTTGCTGCGCCGCGAAGGAAAGGACTTCCAGCCGAGCGGCAAGCTCTTCGTCGAGACCGACGGCAGCACCGGCGGAACGCTCGGCGACGGTGCGCTCGACGCGCGCGCGACCGAGGCGGCGCTCGACGCGCTGCGGCAGGCAACGCCGCGCACGATCGCGCTCGACGACGCCCATGAGCTCCTCATCGAGCCCATCGTCACGAAGCCGCGCCTGGTGATCGCCGGAGGGGGTCATGTGGGCCTCGCGATCGCGAAGATGGCGTCACAGCTCGAGTACGACGTGACCGCGATCGACGATCGGCCCGAGTTCTCCTCACGCGAACGTTTCGGACCGGGTATCGACGTCGTGCGCATGGATATGGCCGAGGCGCTGCGCACGATACCGATCGGCTGGAACAGCTTCGTGGTCATCGCGACGCGCGGCCACAAGCTCGACGCCCACTGCCTCCGCGAAGCGGTGAAGACGAACGCCCGCTACGTCGGGCTGCTCGGCTCGAAGCGCAAGACGATCCTCATCGCGAAGATGCTGCGGGACGAGGGCATCTCGGAGGACCGCATCCGCGCGGTGCACGCACCGATCGGTCTCGACCTCGGTGGCCGCACGCCCGCCGAGATCGCGCTTGCCGTGCTCGCCGAGCTGAGCATGGAGCGCTACGGCGGATCGGGCCGGCCACTGCGTCTCTCCGATGACATCTACGAAAGAGCGGTGACCAGGCGGAGCTCCTGACCGCGGCGGACGTCGTCCGTAGCGAACGGCTCGATCTCATCCTCATGCCGCTCGCGCTCCTCGATGCGTTCATCTCAGGCGATCTCCCGCGCGCGCGTGGGCTGACGGACTACAAGGTTCCTGACGATTTCCCAGGTCGCGTACTGAACGTGCTCGAGCTGCGCCGCATGCAGCTCGCCGCCGACCCCGCCCTCGCGCCGTGGTCCGCGCGTGCGATGGTCCGGCGTGAGGATCGCGTGATGGTGGGATACATCAACTTCCACGGAGCGCCCGGCGTGAATGACATCGAAGCTCCAGGCGCGGCCGAGCTGGGTTGGAGCGTCTTCGCGTCCGAGCGCCGCCGCGGTTACGCGACCGAGGCCGCGCTGCGGCTCATGGACTGGGCGCGAACGGAGCACGGCGTACGGCGGTTCATCTCATCGACGACGCCCGAGAACACGCCGTCGCTGCGCGTGCACGAGAAGCTCGGCTTCCGCCGGACCGGTCAGGTCGTGGACGGCGAGATCATCTTCGAGTTCGTTCGCTAGACACCCCCGCACGGCAACGAAGAGCGGTGGTGCCGCCGATGCGTGACGCCGCTCAGAGTTGCGGCCAGCGTCGGGGAGGACAGAGATGCCGGCCCAACACCAACTTCACGAGGAATAGCGCCAGCGCCCCGATCGCGACGGCGTACACGGTCGGTCGCCGCCACCAAGGAAGGCCCGCGCTCGCTGCGCCGATCGCGCTGCGCGCGACGCTCGCGTCGCTTGCTCATGGCCCGCTCGCCCGTCTCACGATCGCGGATCGGATATCACGAGGCCGCGGCGGGCTGGGCTCGCGACCGAACGAGCCAGCGGGCCGCGATAAGCGCCGCGAGCGCTCCCGCCGCACCGAGCACCGCAGGCACCGGAAGCGAAACGAAGAGCGCTACGCAGGCCGCGATCCCGTACCACGAGAAGATCGGCGAGGCGATCCGCTTGGCCTTCGGAAGCTGCAGAGCGGCGAAGTGCGTGACCAGGTACCAGACGAGCATGAACGCGCTCGCGGTCTCGATGAGCGCGCGGAGGTCGAACACGAGCACGAGCGCCGCGCTGGCCACGCCAAGGGCGGCCACGGCGTGGTGTGGGGTTCGGAAGCGCGGGTGCACAGCCGCCAGCCAGCGTGGCACCTCATGCGCCTTGCCCATCGCGAGGGCAACGCGCGATGCCGCGAGCAGGATGCCCACCATATCCCCGAGCCCCGCGACGCCGGCGGCCGCCAGGACCGGCCAGAACGTCCAATCTGCCACGTGCTTCGCGGCGGCGAGGAGCGGCGCGTCCTCGCGTCCGAGGTCGTCGGCGCCGAGGACGCCGAGTGTCACCGCTGCGACCGGCACGAAGACGAGCGCCGCGAGCGCGACCCCGCCGACGATGCTCAGCGGGATCGAGCGTCGCGGGTCTTTCATCTCGCTCGCCATGATCGCCGTGCGCATGAAGCCATCCCAAGACCAGAAGAAGATCGCCGCGCCCGCGAGCACACCGGGCAGACCGTGGTCGCCGAGGAGCGGGCCCAAGTGCGCGCGATCGACCGCGTGCAGCGCCGCGCCGCTGTAAACGGCGAGCAGTGCGACGGTGACGGCCAGCAATCCGACGACGATCTTCGAGGTGAGATCGATCCCGAACACGTTGAGCCCGGTGATCACGAGCACGCAAACGGCTGCAACGAAATGTTGCGGAAGGCCGGGTATGGCCTGCGCGAGGTAGGTTGTCAGCGCGAGTCCGACCACGCTCATCGAGACCAGCGCCTTCCCGAGGTAACCGCATCCGGCGATGAAGCCCGTGGTGTCGTGGTCGAAGGCGCGCGCCCACGAAAACGCGCCGCCTTCCTCCGGGAAGTTCACACCGAGCTGCGCGGCGCTGATCCCCGTCGCGAGCGCGACGGTGCCGCCGAGCACGATCGCCATGAGGATGCCGGTCCCCGCGGCAGCCGTCGCCGCACCGGACGCCGCGAAGATGCCGGTGCCGATGATCATGCCGGCGGTGAAGAGCGTCGCGCCTACCGGGGCAAGTTCACGTCTGAGTGCGCTACTTGATCGGCTCATGCGCTACCGCTGCGTGAACAGCACCAGGCCCGCGAGCGCGGACAAGCCGACGAGCACCGGCTCCGATACCTTGAAACGCCACAGGATCAAGAAGGCGACCGCGAAGATCGCGACGGTCGGCACGTCGACCAGGACTTGCGTTGCGATGACGCCGGCGGCGCCGACGATCGCGCCGGCCGCGGCTGCGGTCGCGCCCTTGGTGAAGCCCTGCACCGCCGGATGCTTGCGGTAGCGCATGATCAACGGCCCGAACAGCACGACCATCAGGAATGGTGGCATGAATACGCCGATCCCGGCGATGAGGCCGCCGGAGAAGCCGGCGACCAGATAGCCGACGAACACAGCAGTGATGACGACCGGGCCGGGCGTGATCATCCCCATCGCCACCGCGTCAAGGAACTCGCGCTCCGAGAGCCAGCCGTAGTCATGCACCACGCCCTGCTGAAGGAATGGGACGATCGCAAGACCCGAGCCGAAGGTGAAGGCGCCGGCCTTGAAAAAGAAGAGCCCCAGCTGCAGGAGCACGTTCGGGTCGGTGCTCAGCATCGCGGCGACAACGTTCGCGAAGCCGAACGGGAGCAGGCCAGGCGCCGCGCGAAGACGCGCCCACGCCGGCGGCGCGTACAGCAGCACACCGACGAACCCTGACAGCACGAACATGATCGCGACCTCGCTGCGGACGACGAAGGTGACGAGCGCGACGACGGCAAAGATCGTCCAGAGCCGCCGGTCGCTCTTGACGGTGATCTTCAGAAGCTTCCACGCTCCTCGAAGGATCAGCGCGATCACCGTCGGACCGACACCGTAGAAGAGCGCTTGGATGACGTTGCTGCCGGCGAAAGCGACGTAGACGGCGGCGACGACGGTGACGATGACGAACGGCGGAAGGATGAACGGGATCGCCGCCGCGACGGCGCCCCAAAAACCCTTGCGAACGTAGCCGAGCCACATCGCGAGCTGCGCGGCCAGCGGCCCGGGCATCGTCTGCGCCACCGCGAGACCCTCAAGGTACTCCTCCTGCGTGATCCAGCCGCGCCGCTCGACCAGATCACGCTGCATGTAGCCGGCGAGGGCGATCGGGCCACCGAAGCCGAGCGTGCCGAGTCGCAGGAAGTAGCCGGCGATATCGCGCAGTCCGATCTCGTCTCTGGTCTTCATGCACCCCTCTTCTGGCAATACGCGTAGAGCGCGTCGAGCACCGGACGCGAGGCCTCCCGCTGCTTCTGGTCGTCGGGGTAGTGCATGTGGCGGAGGCCATCGAGGATCGCCTCGATGCCGATCGATTCGGGCGTCACGGTCTTGTCGCCGGTGTCCGCGCCTCGGATGACCTTCGCCATGTAGGCCATCGCTGGATCTTTGTCCAAGCCGTACTTGTGGACGAAGGCGTCGAAGCTGCACTCGGCTCCGTGGTGCCCGAGCTCCACGTCCTTCACGTCGTACGGCGTCGCACCGCGCTTGGACGCCTCGACCATCACCTGATCCGAGGGCACGTACATGAACTCGGCGGACTTGTCGACGAACCTCTCGATGAGCCACGGGCAGGCGACCCGGTCCACACGGGGGTGTTCGCGCGTGATCCACTTCATGGTTGGGTACCTCTCTTCATCGCTGATGTCGCCTGGCTAGCATCGCTCTTTCCGCGCCACTGGGGCATCGGCGCGGCCGAACAACTGGCTCGAACATTCAGAGCCGCGCTGGATACGCGGAAGCAGGCGTAGGCGCGATGGGCGATCGAGTCCTCAGGCCGACTCCTGGTACACGATCGCGCCGGAAGAGCGCGGCGCGAAGGCCCACAGCTGCTTGAGCGCGGGATCCCAGCCGATCGTATGAGCGCCCTCTTCGGTCTGCACGGTCTCGAGCAACCGCGGCCTCCGGTTGGCGTCGAACGACTGCACCAGCCCGGGCGACCCGATCGCGACATAGACGCGTGCCAGGTCGCGGTCGTACATGACCACGTCTGGGACGCCGGCCAGCGGCAGTCGCGTCCGGATCGCTCCGAGCGGATCGAGGACGACGAGCTCGCCGGCGTCCGTTGCACAGAACAACAACCCATTGATGAGCGCCAGTCCGTGGGGACCAGCCGAAGGCACATCGATGGTGCGAGCGATCCGCGGTGTGCCGGTGTCGAGCACGACGATGCACGGTGGATCGCTGATATTCGCGAAGACCGAGCGCGCGGCCGAGTCATATGCGGCCCAGCGCGGCCGGCCGGGAAGCGCGACGCGCTCGAGCACGGTATTCGTTCCGAGATCGATGACCGTGGACGTGCAGCCGACGCCCGGCGGCTCGCCAAGATCGAACGTGAACGCACGCATCTGGCGGGTATCCAGGGCGACGCCGTTCGGACGTTGTCCGACGGACACTTGAGCGATGAGCGTCTCGTCGGATACGCGGAAGTAGCTGAGCCGCGCCGCGCCGCGATCGGTCGTGAGCATCACGTCGAGATCGGAATCGATCAATACGCCGGCAACGCCCGGATGGCCGTCAAGAGCGTGCAGGTATTTGGCGGACGAGCAGTCGAAGACGTCGACGCGGTCCGCGCCGGTGTGCGCGACGTACATCCTGCTACCAGCGCGAGCAGTGAACACGTCGGCATGGTCGAACCCTGGTTTCGTCCCGCGCGGTACCTCGATCGAAGCGACCCGGCGCAGGGTCATTTCTTCGTGACCTTCTCCTTGCGGATGATCCGCCGCATCCTCTTCAGATGGTCATCTCGTGTCCGCGACGACATCGCCGTGTTTGTAGCATCACCGCGCGCCTAATTGCTCAAAGGAGTCCCAACACGATGTACGCGCCTCCGCTCTGGCTGATCGTTCTTGGTGCGGTCCTCGTTGGACTCGCCGCTGCGGGCGCTCTGTACCTTTGGCCGCCGTCGCGCGACCGGCGACGGATCGTCGTCGGCAGCGTCGCCGCTGTGCTGGCGTTCCTGCTCTGGCGCGGCGCGCTCCTTATCGCGGATGGCGCCAACTTCGACATCGACTACCCCGTCCTGCTGGGCCTGAGCTTCGAGGACATCGGGAGCGGGATCATGGCGTTCCTCTTTGCTGCGCTCGCATTCGGCCTCGGTGCGGACCGCGCGCAGCCTGCCCAGCTCGTCGTAAGGAGCGCCGCGCTCGTCGGCGTCGCCGCCATGGTCGTCGATCGATTCGTCTAGCTTCGGAGGTGATCGAGATGCTCAGGAGACGCCGAGCACTTGCCGTTTGGCTCGCGCTGGTCATCGTGGCGTCGGGTTGCGAAGGCAAGGCGACCGTCGCCTATCAAAGCCCGGCCGCGAGCGCCGCGTCCGCGTCATGGGCGTTCGATGGGGACGCGGCGGGCGGCGTTCCCCCTGGAGCCGAGGTCTTCAGCGGTAGCTGGGTGGTGCGAGCGGAAGCGGACACGCCCAGCAAACCCAACGCGCTCTGTCAGGTCGGCAGTGCGGAGTTCCCCGCCGTCGCGCTCGGGACGATCGTCTACGGTGACGTCACTGTGACGCTGCGCTTCAAGCCCGTCTCAGGAAAGACCGATCAAGCGGCCGGCATCATCGCGCGCGTCCAGGACAAGGACAACTACTACATCCTCCGAGCCAACGCGCTCGAGGCCAACGTGAACCTCTACAAATACGCCGGCGGCCAGCGCAGCGGGATCAAGGATGGCGGCGCGAAGGTCGTGGCTGGACAGTGGCAGGAGCTGCGTCTCGAGATCGTCGGCGATCGGCTGCGCGGCTCTTTGAACGGTCAGCTCGTGGTCGAGGCCACGGACAGCACGTACAAGGCCGGTCGCGTCGGCCTTTGGACCAAGGCCGATTCGGTCACATGCTTCGACGACGTTGTCGTGACGCCGGGAACGAAATGAGATTCGTCGCCGTCGCGGTGGCTGGTCTCGTGGCCTGCGCGTGCGCGTCAACCGCACCCGCCTCGAGCACGGCGCGACCGACCCAACCGACCCAAGGCGTCAGCGCGGTACCTGCGACCGCGACCCCGGCGGCAACGACCTCGACCGATGACAAGACGGTGGTAGTACAGCTCGGCGAGCACTTCTTCGATCCGTCGTCGATCACGGTCAAGGTCGGCACGACGGTGATCTGGCGCAACAATGGCCAGCAGGTGCACGACATACATGCCCGGGACGGTTCCTTTAACTCGCCGCTGCTCAATCCGGGCAACACCTTCACCTTCACGTTCACCAAGCCCGGACTGTTTCGCTACTACTGCGTTCCGCACGAAGGCGACGGCATGATCGGCCAGGTCGAAGTGCAGTAGGAGCGCGCATGCGCGGCGGACGGCTCGTTCGGCGTCAGCGTGGAACGATCGTCATCAGCGCCGAGGCGGTGAGCTCGCCGAGTCCGGCGATCACCCCCCAGCGCAACGTATCGGAGCCGAGGGCGTCCGCCGGAACGGCGAGTCGCATCTCGAACGAGATCGACGCTCCCGCCGCGATCGACGGTGACTTGCCGCAGTTCAAGAGATGCGACTCCTTGGCGACACCCGCGTACGGCACGATCGGGCTCCAGGGCTTGAAGGTGGGCCAGTTGCTTGGCGGCGCTGGCGTTGGCAGTGCCTGCCCGCCGAGCGATTCGACGTACGAGGGACAGGGATCCAGCACGAGGGTGTCTGTCGTCAAGTTCGTGAGCGTCACGACATACCGCAGCGTGTCGCCCGCAACCGCGGTGGACGGTGCGTCGATGCGCGCGGCGATCCTCGCCGGGGGCGGCGACGTGATGGGTTCGAGCGTTGGCCGACGCCCGACTGACATTGTCGTCGCACCTTTGACTCCATCGGCACCTCCGTCGGCCGAGTTACAGCGGGCGCCGACGCCCATCGGCGGGTCGAGCCTCGCGACGACGGGCGTCGGATCGCCGGGTAGCAGCACGAGGATCGCGCCGACCGTCGGCCGAGGTTCGCACCAGTTGCTGAGCAGCCACTGCACCTGCGCTTCGCCGACGACGGCCCAATCGCGAAACGCGCCAGAAGCGGAGGGCATGCTTCTCACGATCTCGTGGCCGAGCGGATCGAGAAAACGGAGCTCGACGAGTCCGTGGATCAGACACGGTTCCGCGCGCGATGTGAGCAGAAGAGTCCCGGTCCACCAGCCGCCCGCGCCTTGCGCGCCTTCATGCCGGGCCAGCAGGTCGGCGGCGCGACAAAGGCGCACACCGGTCGGGATCGGTTCGGGCGTCACAGTGGGACGTGGCCCGAAAGACGCCGCTGCGGAGATCCAGGGGATCGGCGTTGGAGTTCCCGCTGACCCTGCGGAGTCAGCGCTGCGCAGGTGATCGCCGCAAGCGACGGCGAGAAAGACGGCCGCCAGAACGAGCGATCGGCCCACGCGAGCGACGATGAGCTCGCGCGGCCGCGAGGACGACCGAGAAGGGCGCTGCTTCCGATTACAGGACGGCTAGGAGTTAGGCTCCCCGATCTCGTTCACATCCTGCGGATGCGGCGCGGTGCCCTCGGGCTCGTCGCTCGGCGCCGGCTTCGAGCCGCGACGGTGCGCGGCGATCCCCTCCTCGCGTTCCTCATCGCGCTCGTCTTCGAGACGCTCGGCCTTGTGCTCGTCCATCTTGCCACCTCCGGCCCCCCAATGACGCGCACGTGGCATGCCACCACCTCAGAGGTTGTTGAGGATCGCGCGCGCGGTCCCGCTGAAGATGCGCTCTTTGTCGGGCGCGGGGACGTCGAGGGACTCGATGCTCGACACCGCGCGGTCGATCGAACCGAGGAGGTGCGGATAGTCGCTCCCCATCACCAGGTGATCGGCGCCGACGAGCTCGCGCGCGAGGCGCAGCGATGGCGCGCTGAAGGAGACCGTGTCGTAGTAGAGGCGCTTCAGATAGACGCTCGGCAGCTCGTCGATGTTCGCACGACATTCGGCGAAATCGCGCCACCCGTTGTCCATGCGCTCCATGAGATACGGCACCGCGCCGCCGAGGTGACCCAGGATCCAGCGTATGTTCGGCAGCTCGCGGAACACGCCCGCATAGCACAGCCGCGCGACGGCGAGCGTCGTGTCGAACGGGAACCCGATGATCGGCCCGAGCACGTATTCCGCGAAGGGTTCCGCGCTCGCCGGGATCATCGGATGAATGAAGACGCAGACGCGGCGACGGTCGCACTCGACGAAGAAGGGGCGGTAACGCGCATCGGTGAGCGCGCGTCCGTTGATGTTCGAGAGAACGATCACGCCGTTCATCCGCAGCTCGCCCTGCGTACGCTCGAGCTCGCGAAGCGCGGCGTCGGGATCGTCCATCGGGATCGAAGCGAAGCCCTTGAACCGCCTCGGGTGCCGCGAAGCCAGCTCCGCGTACGCGTCGTTCACCAGACGCGCGACCTCCGCCTGTCGCTCGGGCGGCGCGAAATACACATTGGGTGTCGAGAGCGAGAGGACCTCGATGTCGATGCCGACGCGGTCCATGTCCTCGATGCGAAGCGCCGGATCGGTCATCGGCGGCGTGATGCCGAAGAATCGCGAGCCGCGGTAACGGATGATCGTTCGACCCGTCGGGTCGGTGCCGAAAGAGAACGCGCCGCCGACCTGTTCGATGAGACGGAAGAACGCGTCCGGGTAGTAGTGGGTGTGAAGGTCCCAGCGCACGCGCGAAGGTTAGCCGCGCGCCTTCGCTAGGGCTTTCCGATGGTCGTCGCTTTCGCCGGAAGCGTGAAATCGGAATCCGGAACTGTCAGCGAAAGGTTCGTTGCCTCGAGCGACCACGTCCCGCCCTGCACCGCAAAGCGCTGCAGCAGCGGGATCCCCTGCGCGCTGTAGCAGAAGCGGCCGTCGGAGAGGACCGCGGTCGCCGCCGTGGCTTTCACGTCGTAGCAGTGCGCCTGCTGTCCCGCGATCTGCCGCGTCTCGACGAGCACGCCGGTGAACTGGTCGGGGTGCTCGACGAACGATTCCTGGTAGAGCGCCGCGGGATTCTGCTGCAGCGCGGTCTCGAGGCCCGACATGCCGATGCACTGCGCGGTCTGGCCGGTGCCTCCGAAGCACATGTACGTGCCGTCCGGCAGTGAGTAGAGCGAGACGCTGGCTGTCTGCCCCGACACGCTGCTGCTGAAGTCGAAACGCGCGCGCGGTGGCTTGAAGTACCACGACTGCTCTCCGGTGAAGCCTTCGGTGCCGCCCGTCGCGGTCAGCTTGTATGTGACCTTGTATTCGCTCGCTTTGGCCGACGTGAGGATCTGCGCGAACGACGGGCTGCCCGACGATGCGGTGGCGGCGGCCACCGTGCCCGAAGCGGCGGTCGTCGCGGTCACGCCGCTCGTTGTCGTCCCCGAAGGGGTGGTGCCACCGCATGACGCGGCGATCACGAATGCGAACACGAGGGCGGCCGCGCTTCCCCTCTTCACAACGCAGCGACGATAGGTCATCTCACACCGGCGAACGTGTCAACGTTCTATACAGAACGCATGACACACCCGGCCACATTCGGCGAGCTGCTGGAGCAACACGAACGCGAGATCTTCGCGTACGCGCTGCGACTCACCGGCGACCGCGACGATGCGGATGACGTTTACCAGGACACCTTCCTCGCCGCGTTCCGCGCGTGGCCACCGCCGCGGCGTGGCACTGAGCGCGCGTGGCTCTACAAGATCGCGACGAACAAGGCGATCGATCGCGGCAGACGCGCGAAGCGATTCGTTCGCCTCGGCGATCTGCCCCTCGCGGCACCGGAGCGCGACGGCGTATCGCTCGCCGATCTCGCTACCGCCGTGAAGGCCTTGCCGACGGGGCAACGTGCCGCGTTCGTGCTGCGCAAGGTGCAGGGTCTGTCATACGCGGAGGTGTCAGTCGCGCTCGAGTGCAGCGAGGACGCAGCGAGGTCACGCGTGGCGGAGGCGATGAAGAAAGTGAAGGAGGCGATGCGATGAGCGAGCTTGGTGTGGTCGTCGCGGACGCCCGCGAACGATTGGTGCGGCGCGCGCGGCGCGAGGGGCTCGAAACGGTCGGCTACCGCGTCGTCGATTCGCCGCTCGGACCGCTCTGGATCGCGGTCGGGCCGCGCGGACTGCTCAACATCCACTACGGCGCCGAGCCTTCGCCGCTCGAGCTGCGACGCATCGTCCGTGCGTACGGGCCGGGCGTCCTGCCCGATCCGCGGCGCGTGGACGACGTCGCGCGCGAGCTCGATCAGTACTGGAGCGGCAAGCGCCGCGACTTCGACATCACGGTCGACCTCTCGCCGCTGACGCCGTTCCAGCGAAAGGTGCTCGCGGCGACGGCGCGCGTGCCCTACGGCGAGCTGATCACGTATGCGAAGGTCGCGCACAACGTCGGGAACGACCGCGCCTACCGCGCCGCGGCTGGAGCGATCGGGGACAACCCGATCCCGATCGTGGTCCCCTGCCACCGTGTGGTCGCGAGCGATGGGACGCTCGGCGGCTATGCCGGGGGTCTGGACGCGAAGCGCCGGCTGCTCCAGCTGGAGCGCGGCGCGGTCCCTCCGGGCGGGTGGCAACCCGCGCATCTGTCGCGCAGTTAGCGCGACTACGCTCGTCTATCCGAGGCGGAGCCGTTCGTCGTATCGGTACAACTGCAAAGGGAGGCACGAGCGATGTCCAAGTACGCGTTCCTGTTCATGGATGACGGCGTGGACTACCAGGGCGACCCGACGCCCGAGCAGCAGAAGGTCTACGCCGACATCTTCAAGTGGTTCGAGGTCAACGGCTCAAAGTTCGTCGACGGCGGCGCCGAGCTGCAGCCCACGCGCACGGCGACGACGATCCGGAAAGGCACCGGGAAGGTCACCGTGGTCGATGGACCGTTCATCGAGTCGAAGGAAGCCGTCGGCGGCTACTCGATCATCGAGGCTCCGGATCGCGATGCGGCCATCGCCCTCGCCAAGACCTGGCCGGGCTATGGCATCGAGATCCGCGAAGTCCTCGAGTAGCCGCGCGAGAGGAGGAGCGAAATGCCGAAGTACGTGCTCATTTTCATAAACCAGGGGGACTGGCGGGCGAACAAGTCGGAGGAAGACCTGACGAAGATCTATGCGCCGATCAGGTCGTGGTGGGACGAGCTCGCGAAGAGCGGCGTCGGCAAAGGCGGCCAGGAGCTCAAGCCGCAGCGCACCGCGACGAGCGTGAGGCGCGTGAACGGCTCGATGAAGGTCACCGACGGACCGTTCATCGAATCAAAGGAGTCGGTGGGCGGATTCGCGCTCATCGAGGTCGACGACCTCGACAAGGCGATCGCCATCGCGAAGAGCTTTCCCGGCGGCGACGTCGAAGTGCGTCCGGTCGTGGAGCACTGAGCGCGACCGAGCAGATCACGAGCGAGGCGGTCACGGCGGTCTTCCGCGAGGAGGCCGGCCGCCTGACCGCCGCGCTCGTCCGCAGCCTCGGAGACTTCGACGTCGCGGAGGAGTCGGTGCAGGACGCGCTGGTCGCGGCGCTCGAGCACTGGCCGCGCGAAGGGATACCGGCGAATCCCGGTGCCTGGCTCATGACCACGGCGCGCCGCAAGGGCATCGACCGGTTGCGACGCGAGACACGGTATCGCGAGAAGGTCGCGCAGCTGGAGGACACTCCGATGAAGCCGACGAGCTCGATGCCGGACGAACGTCTGGAGCTGATCTTCACCTGCTGCCATCCGGCGCTCGCTCGTGAGGCGCAGCTCGCGCTCACGCTTCGTTCGGTCGCCGGCCTGACGACCGCGGAGATCGCGCGCGCATTTCTCCAGTCCGAGGCGACCATCGCCCAGCGCCTGGTCCGCGCGAAGCGAAAGATCGTCGACGCGAAGATCCCCTTCCGCGTGCCGGAGGGCCACGAGCTCCCGGATCGTGTCGGCGAGGTGCTCGCGGTCCTCTATCTGATGTTCAACGAGGGCTATCTCGCGACGGGATCGCGAGGCGCGAGCGACCGGGACCTCGCGGCCGAGGCGGAGTGGCTCACCTCGCTTCTCGCGCAGCTCATGCCCGACGAGCCGGAGGTGCTCGGGCTGCTCGCGCTCATGCGCTTCAATCTCGCTCGCGTCGACGCTCGTTTCGATGCGGACGGGGAGCTGGTGCTGCTGCGCGACCAGGATCGCGCGAAGTGGGATCGCCGGCTGATCGAAGCGACGTTCCTACTGGTCGGCCGCTTCCTGCGCATGCGCAAACCCGGCCTGTACCAGCTCCAGGCGCTCATCGCCGGCGCGCACGCGGACGCAAAGAGCTGGGCGACCACGCGCTGGCCGGAGATCCTGCGTTCGTACGATGCGCTGCTGGCGCTCAGCGATACGCCGGTCGTGCGACTCAACCGCGCGATCGCGCTCTGGCACGTCGAAGGCCCCGAGACCGCGCTCGCCGAGGTCGACGCGCTGTCGGGGATGCTGGGTAGCTATCACCTGTTCCACGCGACGCGCGCGGAGCTGCTCCGCGCCCTCGGCCGAGCAGCGGACGCGCGCGCGGCCGACGAGCGTGCGCTCGAGCTGACCGAGAACCCCGCGGAGCGCGCGCTGCTCGAGCGGCGCCTGGAGCGCCGTCCTCGCTAGCCTGTCTATGTTGGCCACTCCCGTTCGTCGTGCTCATGTGCGAGTACTGCTCCACGGCGCCTACCGAGGCTTCGCGGGTGGAGCACGCGACGTCACGCTCGACGCCGCGACGCTGCGCGAGGCGCTCGAGGCGCTGGTCCGCGCGCATCCGTCGCTGGCCGAGCGCCTGCGCGACGAACACGGCCGCCTGCGCGCGCACCTCAGCCTCTTCGTCAACCAAGAGGACGCGCGCTTCGTCGGCGGCGAGGACGCTACCCTCGCGGACGGGGACATCGTTCACGTCATTCCCGCACTATCGGGCGGATGAACAGGAGGGGTCAGATGGCGAAGCAGGTCGTGTTGCTGGTCGGGACGAAGAAGGGCCTGTACCAGGTGCGCAGCGACGCGGATCGAAAGAAGTGGACCGTGGACGGTCCGCACGAAGCGCCGGCGCCGATCCACCACGCGACATACGACCCGCGCGACGGCTCTATGTACGCCGCGATCAACTCCACCTGGGGCGGTTCGCGGATCCAATACAGCCGCGACCTCGGAAAGACCTGGCAGACGTCCAAGAACCCCGCGTTCCCCGAGGGCTCCGACCGCACGTTCTTCCAGACCTGGCACATCGAGCCTGGACACGCGAAGACGCCGAACATCCTTTGGGCAGGCACCGAGCCGGCCGCGCTCTGGAAGAGCGAGGACCGCGGTGAGACCTGGCAGCTCAACAAGGCGCTCGACGATCAGCCGTCACGCGCGAAGTGGGTGCCGGGCTTCGGCGGTATGGGACTGCACTCGATCGCCATCGATGCCGACGAGCCAAACAAGCTGCAGGTCGGCATCAGCGTCGGAGGCGTGTACACGTCGACCGACGGCGGCGCGAGCTGGGTGCAGGACAACGCGCAGACCGGCGGCAAAGAGGACCGGCCGGACGTCTTCTACTGCATCCACAAGCTGCTGGCGCACCCGAAGACCAGCGGCGTGCGCTTCATGCGCGTGCACGTCGACGTGTTCTGGCGCGAACCCGGCGAGACCGCCTGGCGCAACCGCACCGAGGGCCTGCCGTCGACCTTCGGGTTCGCCGCCGCGATGCATCCGCGCGACCGATCGGTCGCTTACGTCATCCCGCTCGACGACACCAAGCGCACCGCGTCGCCGCCCGGTATCGGTGTGTACTCGACGAATGACCGCGGCGCGACCTGGACCCGCAACGACCGGGGCCTACCGCCCGGCGCGGCGCTCGAGTCGGTGCGCGAGGGAATGGACACGGACCTGCTCGACCCGCTCGGCGTGTACTTCGGCACGGCAAACGGCGACGTGTGGGCCAGCCGCGACGAGGGCAAGAGCTGGGAGCGCGCCGCGCAGTACCTGCCGTACGTGACGTCGGTCCACGCCGCGACGATCGACTAGGCGAGCTCGAGCATCGCGACCGCGATTTCGCGCTAGTCCGCGAGCTTCAGCATCGGGATGTCCTGATGTGGCGCGCCCTCCCAGGCGTAGAACTCGAGCCCGCACACCTCGCGGAAGCCGAGCTTGGCGCAGATCGGCGCGGACGTGGCGCGGACGGCCTGGATCACAGCGGCGCGACGTCCATCGGCGCGGGCGTCGGCGAGACGCTTCGCGACGAGCGCGCTGTAGATGCCGCGACCGCGGTGCTCGGGCACCGTCGCGGCTCCTCCGAGCAGGACGATCGGCGAGTCCGGGAGGTACACGAGGTAGCTCCACGCGACGGGCTCGCTCCCGCCGTCGACGTACGCGAAGTACCCACGGTTCTTGACCTTGCTGTCGGTCATCGCGAGCAGCACGTTGAAGAAGCGCGCGACCTCCTCGGGCATGTCATAGGCTCGCGCCATCATCGCGCTGGCTTCCTGCGCCTCGTGCAGCGTCGCTTCGCGGATCTCGATCTTGGAATCGACCGCGATCGGAATGGCGAGGTCCGTGAGCACCATGCCAGCCATCTCGTCTTCCTTCACGAGACCACTCGCGACGAGCCGCTGACCGAGGTCATGCGGTCGCGTGAGCGGACCGGTGACCCAGCCGTAGGCCTTGCGACCTCCCGAGTAACGGTTGCGCACCATCTTCAGCGTCGCCTCGACCGCGTCAGGTGCGATGTCCGCCATGCCGACGAGGTTCGCGAGCGGATGTGAAAGATCGGTCACGCGGCCACGCACGCCCTTGACGCCGAGATCCTCCGAGAGACCCGATACGGGCGGGTAGACCTGAAGGCTCGACTCGATCGCGAGGATCAGCGCGTCTTCGGCGACGGTCATCACGTCACGCGACGAGCGAGCGCAGCGCGCGGCGGATCAGCTCGCGAGCGAGGGTCACCTTGTAGCCGTTGTCGCGCAGCGGCTGCGCATCCGCGAGGATCGCGTCGGCCGCGGCGAGGCAGGCGTTGTCGTCGAGCACGCTTCCTTCGAGCTGCTTGTTCGCGGCAGGGACCCACCACGGACAGGGCGCCACACCGCCGAGGACGATCCGCACGTCGTGCGCCTTGCCGCCCTGGATCTTCGCCGATGCCGCCACAGACACGAGGGCGAAGCTCCAGGCCTTGCGGTCCATCGCCTTGAGGAACGCGCCGCGACGCTCGAGCGCCGAATCGGCGATCCGCACGGAGGTGATGAGCTCGCCCGCCTTGATCGCGTGCTCTTTGCGCTGCCGGCCGCTCGGCGTGATGTAGAACTGGCCGAGCTTCACCGTGCGGCGGCCGATGCTGGAGGCGATCTCGATCTCCGCGTCGTAGGCAATGAGCGCCGGGGCCAGATCGGACGGAGCGACCATCACGCATTCGGCCGCCCCGAGGATCGCGTGGTAGCGGTTCTCGCCCTCGACCGCGAAGCAGCGCGTGCCGCCCTTGAGCCAGCAGGGCACGGCCTCGTCGCGGAAGTACCAGCAACGGTTGCGCTGCAGAAGGTTGCCACCGACGGTGCCCATGTTGCGGAGCTGCGGTGTCGCGGCATCGCGCAACGACTCGGCGATCATCGGAGCCAGCTTTCGCAGCTGCGGCGAGGTCTCGAGATCGGAGAGCGGTGTGAGCGCGCCGATCCGCAGACCCTTCCCCTTCTCGCGGGTCCAGCCGCGTAGGCCTTCGATGCCGGTGAGGTCGACGAGCCCATCCGGTTTCGCGAGACCGCTGCGGATGAGTCCGACGAGGTCGGTCCCACCGGCGATCGCGATGGTGCCGTTCTTCAGGAGCCTCAGCGCCTCACCGAGCGCGCGCGGCTTCGCGTACGAGAACAGGCTCATTGGATCACCGCCAGCGCCTCGAGCACGCGCGCGGGCGTCATCGGCGCGTGACGCAGCCGCACGCCGGTCGCGTTCGCGACAGCGTTCGCGACGGCAGCCGCGGTCGGGATGATCGGCGGCTCCCCGAGGCCCTTGGCGCCGAGGTTGTTCGCGCGCCGGTCGGGCCGGTCCGTGAAGCGAACCACGATCTCGGGGACATCGAGCACGGTCGGGATCTTGTACCACTCGAGATCCGCGTTCATGACCCGTCCGAGCGAACGGTCTACGACGCGCTCCTCGCTGAGCGCGAAGCCGAGCGCCTGGATCACGCCACCCTGGACCTGCGAAGCGGCGGTCATCGGATTCACGATGCGGCCGATGTCGTGCACCGCGACGACCTTCTCGACGAAGATCTCCCCGGTGAGCGTGTCGACCTCGACCTGCGCGAAGTGCGCGCCGAAGGTCTTGATCGCGAGGCTCTCGGGGTTCGGCCAGCGCGAGCCCTTGCCGATCACGGTGTTGTTCTCGAGCTTCTTGCTCACCTCGGAGATCGGCGTGCGCGCGCCCTTGCTCACGATGTGACCGCGCTCCATGCGTAGCTCGGTCCTCGGCACCTCGAGCACCCCGGCCGCCGCGCCGAGGAACTGCTCGCGCGCGTCGCGCGCGGCGAGCCGCACCGCCGGCCCCACCGAGGCGAGCGTGAGCGATCCGGCCGAGATCGGACCGTACGGACCTTCGGTATCCCCGATGCGGACGGAGATCCGATCGAGGTCGACGCCGAGCTCCTCGGCGCAGATCTGCGCGAGCACGGTGCGCGTTCCGGTGCCGATGTCCTGCGTCCCCGCGCGCAGGATCACCGTGCCGTCGCTGTTGAAATGGACGGTGGCATATGCGGGCGGGCCACCGCCGCCGCCCCAGATCTGTGTCCCCATGCCGATACCGCGCCTGCGGTGCGGCGCCGAACCGCGCGTGCCACCCGCGCGGCGCTTGCTCCAGCCGATCTCGCGCGCGCCGATCGAGTAGCACTCGAGCAGCCGCTTCAGCGAATACGTCTTCGTGGTTCGCGGGTCCGTCTGCGACGCCGCGTGGCGGCGGCGCAGCGTGAGCGGATCGACGCCGACGCGCTCCGCGAGCTCGTCGATCGCCGATTCGAGTGCGAACGTGCCCTCGACGTAGCCAGGCGCGCGGAACGCCGAAAGCGAGCCCGCATTCGTCACGACGCGATACGACTTCGTTGTGAGATTCGCGAAGTCGTACAGCGTGTTCGTCGGGCCGGTCGGATTCGCGACCCAGCGTCCCTGCCCGGCGTTCGACCACGAGGTGTGGTCGATGGCCGTGATGCGCCCGTCCTTCGCTGCGATCTTGATCTTCTGCAGGGTCGCGGAACGATTGCCGGCGGCGAGGTTCTCCTCATGACGCGTGAGCACGCAACGAACGGGCCGGCTGAGCTGCTTCGCGAAGAGCGCCGCGATGATCGAGTACTTCCCCACTCCGCCTTTCGAGCCGAAGCCGCCACCCATGTAGTCGCAGATCACGCGGATCTGCGAGAGCGGGAGCAGCAGCGCTGCGCGAAGGCCCTCGCGCACGCCGAAGACGTGCTGCGTCGATTCCCAGACGGTGAGGATCTGGCCGTCCCACTGGGCGACCGCGCCGTGTGACTCGAGCGAGTTGTGCAGCTGCGTCGACGTGCGATACGTCCCCTCGACGACAGCATCGGCGTCCTTGAAGGCCTGCCGCGCCTCGCCGCGCTTCAGCGAGCCCGCGTCGAACACGTTGCCGCCATCCTCGAGCCTCGGCGCCTCGTCGGTGATCGCCTCCTCGAGATCGGTCACGTGCGGCAACAGCTCGTACTCGACCTCGATGAGCCCGAGCGCACGGACCGCGGTCTCCACATCATCGGCCGCGACGGCAGCGACCTCGTCGCCGATGAAGCGGACTTCATCGCGGAAGATGGTCTCCTCGCCGCGGAAGGCCGCCTTCGGCGAGTTGAAACGGTGCAGGACGCCGCGCACGCCGGGCAGCGCCTCGGCCTTCTTCGAGTCGATCGCGCGCACACGCGCGCGGGGGTACGGGCTCCGGAGCACGCGCGCGTGGAGCATGCCGGGGAGCACTACGTCCTGCGTGTACGTCGCTCGTCCCGTCACCCGCTGCACGCCGTCGATGCGCTTGCGCGCCTTGCCGATCTCCTCGAACTCGGCGCCCGCGGCATGTGGGGGAAGATCGCTGCCCTGAATGATCGCGAGCGACTCGAAGATCTCACCCTCGAATTCGTCGCGGCTCTTGACGACTCGCAGGCCGGCCACTACTTGGTGGCCCGCCGCGCCGCCGACATACCGGCCTTGACGATGTTCACGTACGCGCCGCAGCGGCAGAGGTTGCCGGTCACCGCGCGCCGCATGTCGTCCTCGGTGGGTTTCCCCTTCGTCCGGAGGAGAGCGACGATCGACATGACCTGTCCCGGCGTGCAGAAGCCGCATTGATATGCGTCGTGATCGATGAAGGCTTCCTGCACCGGATGGAGCTCACCATCTTTCGAGAGGCCCTCGATCGTCTCCACGCGTTTGCCCTCGCACGCGACCGCGAGCGTGATGCAGGAGTAGACCGGGCGGTCATCGACGAGCACCGTGCACGCGCCGCAGTTTCCCGCATTGCACACGAGCTTCGTTCCGGTGAGACCCAAAGGGCCACGCAGCAGCTCGAGCAGCGAGCGCTGCGGCCGCAGGTGCGCGGTCGCTCCCTGGCCGTTGACCGTGAGGGATATGTCGACAGCGTCGGGACCGCGGAATGGAGGCATGTCGTTCGATGGTATCGAGCATCTCGGTATGCTGTCCGCGCCCATTCGAGCCGCCAACAGGAGGGACGCACGCCATGGCCATCGAGCGCGTCGGGATCGTGGGATTCGGACAGATGGGCTCCGGCATCGCGCAGGTGTGCGCTATGGCCGGCCTCGACGTCGTCGCGCGCGAGATCGATCAGAAGTTCATCGAGAAGGGCTTCTCGCGCATCGACTCATCGCTCGCTCGTGTCGTGAAGTCCGGCAAGACGTCAGAGGATGATGCGAAGAAGACCCGTGGCCGCATCCGCGGAACGACCGCGCTCGCGGACTTCAAGGACCGCGACCTCGTGATCGAAGCGGTCATCGAGGTGATGGACGCGAAAAAAGAGGTCTTCGAGCAGCTCGACCGCGTGTGCCCCCCGTCGACCATCTTCGCGTCGAACACCTCCAGCCTCACGATCATCGAGATCGCTGCGGCGACGAAGCGGCCCGACCGGTTCGCCGGACTGCATTTCTTCAACCCGCCCGTCGTCATGCAGCTGGTCGAGGTGGTCAAGGCGATCACGACCAGCGACGCGACGGTGGAGACGCTGCGCGCGTTCGTGACCCGCCTCGGTCACACTCCGGTCCTCTGCAAGGACACGCCCGGGTTCATCGTGAACCGGCTGATGATCCCGATCATGCTCGAGGCGATCCGCGCGCTCGAGCAGGGCGTCGCGACCGCCGAGGACATCGATAAGGCGGTCAAGCTGGGGCTGCGCCATCCAATGGGACCGTTCGAGCTCATCGACTACACCGGACTCGACATCAACCTGCACGTGGCGAACACGTTCTTCGAGGAGTTCCGCGACCCGGCGTGGGCTCCGCCACCGCTCCTCAAGCGGATGGTCCTCGCGGGTCGTCTCGGCGTGAAGACGGGAAGGGGTTTCTATGAGTACGACGAGAGCGGAAAGCGCAAGCCTGGCAGCTGAGGTATTTCCGCTCGACGCACACGAGCGTGAGGCGCTCTCGAAGGCCGCCGGGTGGGCAGCGCTCGCGGGCATCACCCATCTCCTCCGCACCGCCATTGGACCGGGCCTCTATCCCGACTGGTACGTCTTCCTGACCGCTCTCGCGTACGGTCTCATGCTCCCGGTCATCGCGGTGTTGCACGTGCGTCACGCCAGAGTGCGCGACAGCGGCGCGGTGCTCGGCACGATCATCGGCACGGTCGTCGTCGCGATCGGTATGGGAACGAGCGCAGCACCCGAGCTTGCGCTCGCCGCGCTCTTCGTGCGGGCCATGTGGTGGTGGACGCTGGGCAAGCTGTGGTGGGAGACGGATGTCGTCAGCCGCTGGCTCGGCGCCGTCACCCTCGGTCTTGCCGTGGGCCAATTCGCGTTGGTGATCATCTTCGGTCCGGTCGGCGCCGACATGACGATCTTGGCGCTGCCGCTTCGCATCGCGCTCGGCCTTTGGATGCTCGCGCTCGCGGCGGTGCTGTGGCGCAGTCGATTGACGGCATAGCAGCACGGCCGTCCAAGTGGACGGGCGCACCGTCCTTCGCCGACGTGCTCGCGGCGCGCGACTTCCTCAGGGCGTATCTCGCCCCGACGCCGCTCATCCGGCGCGACGCGGTGAGCTCCGCACTGGGTCTCGACGTCTGGCTCAAGTGCGAGAGCCTCCTTCCGACGGCGGCGTTCAAGGTCCGTGGCGGCCTGAACCTCATCGGCCGTGATCCGACCGCCAAGGCGGGCGTCATGGGCGCGTCGACCGGCAACCACGGCCAGTCGCTCGCGTACGCCGGCGGCGTGTTCGGCGTGCCGGTCACGATCTTCGTCCCGAAGGGCGCGAACCCGCTGAAGGTCGCGGCGATGCGTGTCAGCGGCGCGACGATCGTCGAGCACGGCGATGACTACGACGATGCGCGCGAAGAATGCGAACGGCGCGCCGCTGCGACCGGCACGCGGTACGTGCACTCGGGGAACGAGCCGTATCTGATCGCCGGCGTCGCGACCGCGGCGCTCGAGGTCCTCCTCGAGAAGCCGGACCTCGACGTGCTGATCGTGCCCGTCGGTGGTGGGAGCGGCGCATCAGGCGCGGCGCTGGTCGCGAAGACGCTGCGACCGGAGGTGGCAGTCATCGGGGTCCAGGCCGAGGGCGCATCGGCGGCGTACCGCGCGTGGCGCGACCATGCGCCTCGGACCACCGAGCGCGCCGACACGTTCGCCGAAGGCCTCGCGACGCGCACCTCCTTCGAGCTGCCGCAGCGGATGCTCGCGGTCCTGCTCGATGACTTCGTGCTCGTGAGCGACGACGAGCTCTACGCCGCGATGCGGCTGCTGCTGATAGAAGGACATCTCGTGACGGAGGGCGCGGGCGCCGCGGCGGTCGCGGCCGCGCGTCGTCTGGCGGAGCGGCTCGCCGGCAAGCGCGTGGCGTGTTGGGTCAGCGGCGCCAACGCGACCGCGGACTCGCTTCGTCACGCGATGGACCAACGCTGATCGGACCGTCGCGCCGCTCGTGCGCGATACCATCGCGAGGATGACCGTGACAGCGCGCGCGCGGCATGAGACGCTCGGACTGAGCCTCGACGACGTCAAGAGCATGTACCGGAAGATGCTCGAGACGCGCATGGTGAGCGAGCGGATCCTCCAGCTCAACCGCATGGGTCGCACGCCGTTCGGCGCGGGGACCGACGGTCACGAGGCCGCGCAGATCGGCGCGGCGTGGAACATCAGCCGCGGCAAGGACTGGACGGTCCCCTACTACCGCGACATGGGTGTGGCGTTCGTGCTGGGAATGTCGCCACTGGAGGAATTCCGCATGGTCCTCGCCAAGGCGACGGACACGCACTCCGCCGGACGTCAGGTCCTCAATCAATTCTCGAGCCCGAAGGACCGGATCGTGACACGCTCCGTCTGCGTCGGCACCGAGTTCCCGCACGCCGTCGGCCTCGCGCTCGCGATCCGCAACCTCAAAGAGGACAACATCGTCTTCGCGTTCGGCGGCGACGCGTCGACGAGCCCCGGCGACTTCCACGAGGCGATCAACTTCGCCGCGATCTACAAGCTGCCGGTCGTCTTCGTCATCGAGAACAACCTTCTCGCGATCTCGACGCGCTTCGAACGGCAGATGGCGGTGCCGAACGTCGCCGACAAGGCGGCGGGTTACGGTGCGCGCGGCTTCATCGCCGACGGCATGGACGTCCTCGACTCCTTTGACAAGACGCGGCAGGCGGTGATGCACACGCGCTCCGGCGCGGGTCCGACGCTGGTCGAGCTCAAGTGCTACCGCTACCAGCCGCACACGTCCGACGACGACGACACCCGGTACCGCACCAAGGACGAGGTCCGCGGCTGGATGGCGAAGGATCCGCTCGACCACACGCGCCGGTACCTCGGCGAGCAGGGCACGAGCGCCGAGGAGCTCGAGGCGATCCGGAGGGCGCTCGACACCGAGATCGAGGCCGCGATCGCGCAGGCGGAGGGCGAGCCCGACCCGCGACCCGAGGACGCGATCAAGCACGTCTACGCCGAGGAGGCTCCGCGCCCCGACGGCACCCGCTCCTAAAGATCATGCGCGGCCTCGCTGCCTTGTTCGCGCTGTTCCTCGCCGCCTGTTCGGCGCCGACCGTCGAGATCACGCCGACGCCCGCGCCCACGCACGAGCCGGGCACCACGCTGGTCACGGTGCTGCTCGATCTCTCGGGCGCCCGCGCGCCGAACGGGATCGCGCAGCGCAATGCGATGCAGCTCTGGCTCGATCAGCAGCAGGCGCGCGGCGGTCCGCAGCGCATCCGCGCGAAGTTCGTCGACCTCGCCGGAAGCGACGCGCAGCTCATGATCGAGCTGCGTCGCGCGGCCGTGGACGAGCGTGCGGACGCGATCGTCATCGGCGCGCCGGTGCGGTACGACGAGACGTTTGCCTCCGCGCTCGGCGTCGCACGACTTCCGGTCCTTCTGACGCTCCCGGCACCGGAGCCCACGTCACGCCGCGGCGGCGGCTGGGCTTTCGCGCTTGCGCCGACGTACAGCGATCTCGCGCGCGCCGCGGTGAGCGATGCGACGCAGCGCGGTGTGCTGCTACCGGTCCTGCTCGCGAGCGACGAGTCGCCGCCGGCGGTCGCGGAGCGGCTCGCGCTGGCCGCCGAGCTCGAGCAGCGCGGCCTCATCGCGCCCACGGTCGTGGCTGTGAGTGCCCAGGAGGCGGCCGCGCGGCTCCGCGCGGGCGCCGCGTTCGCGCACAGCGCGTTCTTCACCGGGCCAGGCGCCACATATGTCGAAGTGACGCGGTCGCTCGCCGCGGCGGGCATCACGCCCCGCGTCTATCTCTCCTATCTAATGGAGTCGAGCGACGCCTCGTCGCTGCGGGAGGGCGCGGACATCGCGACCTGGCCCGGCTCGCGGAACCTCGCGGCCCTCTCCACCGCGCCGACTTCAGTTGAGCGCGCGACGTTCCTGCAGAGCTTTTCGGCGCGCAGCGGCCCCGCGAGCACGCTCGCGGCGACGGCGTATGACGCGCTCGCGCTCATCGAAGCGGCCTCCGAGAGCGCAGGCGGGGCGCCGGACCCCACGCGGTTGCGAGACCGACTCGAGGCAACTACGTTCGCGGGCATCACGACCCGTTACGTGTTCACGGCGGCGCACCACGCCGGCTTCGACACCGTCGATCTCGTCTATCTGCGCTGGAGCACCGGGGCGCGCGTCGGGTTCGCACGTGCGCCCGAGCCCGCGCCGAAGGAAGAGCGATGAGCGAGGTCGACCATCTCATCTACGACTGGAACCGCGACGACCGCGCGGTGAAAGCCGATTACCGGGCCGTCGAGCTCGACGACGAGACGCTGCGCGACGGGCTGCAGGGTCCCTCGGTGCGCAACCCGCCGCTCGCGGTGAAGAAGCGCCTCCTGCAGCTCATGGATCAGCTCGGCATCGACAGCGCGGACATCGGTCTGCCGGGTGCGTCGCCGCGCGCGCGCGCCGAGATCGTCGAGCTCGCGAAGGAGACGACCAAGCTCAGGAAGCTTCGCCCGAACCAGGCGATCCGCACGCATCCAGTCGACGTGCAGGGCGCGGTCGAGGTCGCCGTCGAGTCCGGCGTGAAGATCGAGAGCTGCGCGTTCATCGGCTCGTCGCCGATCCGGCGTTTCGCCGAGAACTGGTCACTCGACACGATGCTCCGCAGCGTCGAGGAGTCGGTGACCACGCTCGTGAAGAACGGACTGCCGGTGATGTTCGTGACCGAGGACACGACGCGCGCGGACCCCGAGACGCTCACGAAGCTGTACGAGGTCGCGATCGGCTGCGGCGCGAAGAGGATCTGCGCGTCGGACACCGTGGGCCACGCGACGCCGGAGGGCGTGCGGAATCTGCTGACGTTCCTACGCGACGATGTCATCAGGGGCCGCGACGTGAAGCTCGATTACCACGGCCACAACGACCGCGGCCTCGGGACGATCAACGCGCTCACGGCGACGGCCGTCGCCGACCGCGTGCACGGTTGCGCACTCGGGATCGGTGAACGCGTGGGCAACACGTCGATGGACCAGCTGATCATCAACCTGCAGCTCTGGGGTCTGGGCGACCGCGATCTCACGCCGCTCGGGGAATACGTGGGGCTGGTGGCGGAGCACTGTGGCGTCGCGATCCCGCCGAACTATCCTGCGATGGGCTCCGACGCGTTCCGCACCGGCACTGGCGTGCACGCCGCGGCGGTGATCAAGGCGCTGCGCAAGGGCGACCGCGATCTCGCGGATCGCGTGTACAGCGGCGTTCCCGCTTCGGCGCTCGGGCGCGCGCAGCGCATCGAGGTGGGACCGATGAGCGGCGAGTCCAACGTCGTGTTCTGGCTCGAGTCACACGGCTACGAGGCGACCCACGAGCGGATCGCGCGTGTGTTCGACGCGGCGAAAGCATCGGATCGTCTCCTGACCGACGCGGAGCTGGAGCGGCTGGCGCGGGCTTAGCCCATCCGGCGCTGACGCGCACCGCCGCCGAGCAGACCGACATCGACCGCGACGCCGATGAGGACGACGACCAGACCGAGGCCGTTTACGCCACCGAGCTCGTTCTGCGCGATCGCGTACGCGAGCGTGGTGGCAGGAAGGAACAGGAAGCCGAGGAACGGCAGCAGGAACGCGTCGTACGCACGACTGAGGTAATTCGTGAACAGCCAGAGGACGAAAAGAACGATCCGCGGCGTGAAGAACGCAAGCAGGATGAGGACGCAGCACACGCGGGGCAGAGTGCGACAATCGAAGCGATGACTCAAATCGTCCGACCAGCCGAGCTACTGCCTGGTGTTGATGTGAAACGCATCCCCGGACCGGAGCGCGCCGGCGGCTCACGCAGCGATGGTGCGGTCATCCGTGGAAAGGGGCTCATCTTCTGGGACCCCAAGATCCCGGGAAAGAAGCTCGATGCGATCGACACCGACCAGATCACGCCGGCGAACGACTGCGTGTCGGAGAGCCTCGAGACGCTCGACCACCGCTGGAAGGCAGGCTCGTTCCGCTTCCTGATGCCAGACTTCCGCGAGCGCGTGCATCGCGGCGAGAACTTCGTCGTCGCCGGCGACCGTTTCGCGATCGGATCGTCGCGCGAGATGAGCCCGGCGGGGCTGAAGGGCGTTGGCGAGGAGGCCGGCCGCGAGCTCGTCATCGTCTGCGGCGCGGGGATGGGCGACATCTTCCGGCGCAACGCCCTCAACCTCGGGCTCCACGTCGTGCAGAGCCGCGCCGCGGTCGAGGACGCGCAGGAGGGCGACACGTTCTCGTTCGATCCGGAGACGCGCACGCTCACGAATGAGACGCAAGGAAAGAGTTACAAACCGGCGGCGCTGTCGCCGGCGGAGGACGACATCCGCCGCTCCGGCGGGATCATCAAGATCGGCCGCCGCGAATTCCGCGACGCGGTCATCCGGCGGCCCGACATCTCGTGGGCGGATGCGGCCACCGCGCGCGGTCTCACGTCAACCGAGCAGATCCTGTGGGCACACCGCGTCGACAAGGAGGCTGCCGTGCGTGCGGGCGCGACGTTGCGCGTCTACGCCGACCTGCTGCCGGCGTCGG
>VBFY01000057.1 GCA_005889405.1 Chloroflexota bacterium
GACTCGCTGCGGCTGCGCACGACCGACGATGCCGGTGCGCGGACGGTGCTCGCGGCCCTGCCGTGGGTCGAAGACGTGGCCACGCAGGATGGCGGGCTCGAGCTCACGGCACCGCAGGCGCGGGCGTGGGAGGTCTCTCGCGCGCTCGCCGAGCGGCAGATCTACGTGAATGAGCTCGTCCCGCAGCACCGCACGCTCGAGGAGTTCTTCATGGAGATCACCGGGACCGACCCAACGACCGGGCGGGAGCAGAAGTGATCGGGCACATCGCGAACCTCGGCGTGTGGGAGTGGTTCAAGCTGCGCCGGCGCTGGATGCTGTGGATCCTGTTGGTATTCGCGCTTCTGTTCGCGCAGCTCGCGGTATGGGGAGCGTTCTTTTCGTATCAAAATCTGCAGACGACCGGCGGCGAGCTCACCGTACCCGCCACCCTGCAGCAGCAGCAAGGCCGCGTGCCGCGGACGGTGCGCTGCAACGATCTCCTTTCCGGCGATCCCACGCGGCTGCCCGCCGACCTCGACGCGCAGGTGACGGCTGGGCTCACCGCGCAGTGCCGCCAGCAGAGCGCAACGCTGCCCGCCCGACTCGCGCGCGGCTACGCGACATTCACGCTTCCAGGCAGCATCCCGAACGCGCTCGGCACCGTTCAGACGCTCGGACTCATCCTCATGGCGATCCTCACGGCGTCGGCGATCGGGATCGACTACGGCGCGGGGACGCTGCGCTCCGTGCTGACACAGGGCACCGGGCGCTGGCCGTACCTGACCGCGAAGTTCCTGACGCTCGCAGTGCTGACCGCGCTCGGACTGCTCGTCGCGGTCGCGAGCGTCGCGCTCAGCAGCACCATCGCCGCCGGTCTGGCCGGCGTCGCTCCGGATGCCACGGGCACCGCCGTGACGTGGTCGGACGCGCTCGTCGCTTTCTGGAAGGCCTGGGTCTCGATCCTCCCGTACATCGCCTTGACGGCGTTCGTCACCGTGCTGGCGCGCTCATCCGCCGCCGGCATGGCCATCGGCCTCGGCTACTACTTCGCGGAGCAGCTCATCGTCGCGCTGATGACGAACTTCTTCAGCTGGTTCCAGAACGTCGCGGACTACCTCCTCGTGCGGAATATCTCGGGCTGGACCGGCGGAACGGGCGGCTTCCCCGGGACGGTGCTGCCGGATCAGACGCACGCGACCGTGGTGCTCGCGATCTACACACTGTTGCTCGGCGGCGTCGCGTTCTGGTTGTTCGAACGGCGCGACGTGCAGGGCGCGACCGGCGGCGGCTGAACACGAAGGAGGCATGACATGGAAGTTGCGGTCTGGGTGGCCCAGGTACTCGTCGCGCTGGCGTTCGCATTCCATGGTTACCAGCTCGCGTTCGCGCTCGAGAAGATGAGGGGCCGGGTCGTCTGGCCCCGAGATGTCTCCGACCGGCTACTCCGGCCCATCGGCATCCTCGAGATCCTTGGCGCTCTCGGCCTCATCCTGCCAACGTTGACGCGTGTTCTCCCGTGGTTGACGGCACTCGCCGCGGCCTGCCTCGCCGTGCTGATGGTGTTCGCGATCGTGTTCCACGTCCGGCGTCGCGAGCCGTTCAACATCGTGCTCAACGCTGTCTTCCTGACGCTCGCGGCCTTCATCGCGTACGCACGTCTGGTGATCGAGCCCTTCTAAGGCACCGCTAGCGCGCCGGCGGCTCCTCAGCGAGCCGCTGAAGATAGAGCATGTCGCCCAGCGCGCGTAGGCGCCGCTCGGCATCGTCGTGGTCCGCAGCCGTGCCGGTGCGCATCGCGAGTAGCGCCGCCACGCGCGCCGCATCGGAGACCAGATCACCGCGGTCCATCGCGGCGACGACGTCCCGCAGCTCTGCGGGGCCACGGTTCAGGGCGCGTGCGGCTTGGATGCGCAGCGTCATCACGCCAGGCTCGCGGGTGGCCTGCTGTTCGATGGCGTCGAGCTCGATCTCCGGGATCCGCTCGCCGGTCTCGAACAGGATCATCGCGATGAGCTCGGCCTTGCGCTCGCGCTGACCGGTCGGCTGTGCCAGGTATTCGCGTGCCATTCGGGCATCGGCTCCGATGAACGCCTCCCACATCAGCCGAGCCGTCGGCTGAAGGTGCGTCACGTCCGCGATCGCGACGAACACGCTTCTGTACCGCGCGAGCCGCGTCGCGTCGAGGCGCGCCGCCGCCACCCGAATGGCGGCGACGAACGCGGGCGTCGTGAACCGGCCGATCCCATCAGGGCCCTGCTCGCGCATGGAGATGAGTGCGTCGGCCAAGCTCAGGGTTTCATCCCATCGGCCGCAGAGCATCGCGCAGTACGTCGCCCAGGTCGCCGCGTGCGCCAGGATGTAGCCAGGCTCACCGGCGCGCAGTGCCCGTCGCGCCTCTTCATAGGTCGCGATCGCGTCGCGGTAGCGACCGAGGAGCGTGAGGTCCCACACCGAGACGCTCCACGCGTCACCGCGCTCGAGCAAGCCCAGTCGAGCCGAGTTGGCGATCCGCTCGCGCGCGAATCCAAGCGCCCGTTCGAAGTCACCGTAGCCGCTTACATGAATCGAGCCCAACGCGTCGAGAGCTTCGCTCTCAGCCTCGGCGTTGCCGCGCTCGGCGTAGAGCGTCCGCGCGGATTCGACCTTGCGCACGAGATCCGCCAGGCTCACCGGGTCCTCCGTGGCCGACGTGCGTGACTGGAATGCACGTGCGCATGCAAGCTGAGCCTCGAGCATCTCGTCCGGCGCCTGATCGAGCAGGCGCCGGGCTACCGCGACCAGCGCATCGAACTCGTCGCTGTCGAGCGGACGGGTCAGAGAGCCGGACCAACGACCCAGGACGTCGAGCCGTTTGATCATGAGGCGCGCGCCGACCCCAGCGTCGCCGGTCGGGATGGCGCGCCAGAGATCGAAGGCCTCGGCGTAGCCGTCGATCGCGGAGTCGCCGAAACGCATGAGGTCCCCGAGCATCTCGGAGAGGCGGAGATGCTCCTCGGGCGGCCCGAGCCGGATCGCCTCGCGGAGCTGCTGCTCCGACTCGCGGTAGGCGCCCCCGTTCGATGCCACCTGCGCAGCCCGCTCGAGGGCGCGCATGACCGTCGCGACCGGAAGTCCTTCGGGGATACGCCCGCCGGGCGACAGCGAGATCGCCTGCCGGTAGTGGTAGGCGGTGAGTTCTACGAGCTCGTTGCCATGCGCGGACGCCTCCTCGTCAAGCCAGCGCGCGAGACGGAGATGCGCTCGGACGCGATCCGCGCGCGGCAGCGTGGCGTAAGCGACCTCCCGGATCACGATGTGTCGGAACGTGTAGGCGCCTGCGCCCTGCGCTGTGAGCAGCTCGCGCTCGACGAGAGCCTCGAGCGCGTCGGTGATCTGGTCTGGCGCGAACTCCGGGACAAGCGTGCCCACCGCCGCGGCTCGCGCGGTGCGGCCGGCGACCGCGGCGTACTCGAGGACCGTGCGCTCGGAGGTCGGCAGACCGTCGATACGGGCGAGCACGGTCGCGTGCACCGTGTCTGGAAGCACGATGTCATCGTCCTGCGCGCCCGCGCGCCGGTGGTCCTCGTATGCGCGTACCAGCTCCCCCACGAAGAACGGGTTGCCACCGGCGCGTTCCACGATCCGGTCGGCGATCCGTCCGGGCACGGTCTCGGTCAGTACGCCCACGAGCTGCCTCGCCTCGTCCGAGCTCAGGGGCTCGAGCGCGAGCGACGTGAAGTTCCGGCGGCCACCGCCCCAGGTCGGCCTGCGGTCGAGGAGCTCAGGCCGCGCGAGCGCGATCATCACGAGTTGCGCGGAAGTGCGTGAGACCGTGACGTGCTCGACGAGGTCGAGGAGCGTGTCGCTGGCCCAATGCAGGTCCTCGAACACGACGACGAGTGGCTCGTGCGTGGCGAGCACCTCGATGAGGAGACGCCATGCGGCGAAGATCTCGTCGCGATCGTGCCGTGCGGTCTCCTGCGTGTCGCCGAGGGTCGCGCCGATGATCGCGCAGAGACGCTGCGCGTCCTCTTCGTTGTGACCCACCGTGATGAACGCGTTCCGCAGCGGCACCAGGAGACTCTCGTCGGCACCGGTGCGGAGGAGCCCGCGCAGCAGACCACGGAGGGGGAGGAACGTCACCGCGGCGCCGTAGGGCAGACATTGCGCGGTCGCCACCACGACATCACCACCCAGGCGCGCGGCGAACTCCTCCACCAACCGCGACTTGCCGGTGCCGGCGGGCGCGCTGATCGTCACGAGCTGCGGCCGGCGCTCGCTGAACGCGCGCCTCGCGACGAGGTCGAGCTGCGCAAGGTCCGTCGCGCGGCCGAGGAACGGCGCGCGCTGCACTCGCCGACCCAGGAGTTGCTCGAGGAGCACCGACGCGGAAAGAGGCGCGGTCTTGCCCTTCGCGGCGATGCGCTGGTCGTCCCCGAAGCGGAACGCGCCGGCCACCGCGCGACGCGTCCGGTTGCCCACGAGGATCGCGCCTTCGTCCGCGTTTTGCTGCAGTCGCGCGGCGATGTTCACCGCATCGCCGGTGATGAGAAAGTCGCCTCCCGCGGCCTCGCGCGCGGCGACGACCTCGCCGGTGTTCACGCCCATGCGGAGAAGCAGCGCCGCCGTCTCCGGATCCGCGGCCACGCGTTGGCGCAACATCAGCGCGGCGGCGAGGGCGCGGTCGGCATCGTCGCCGTGGGCTTGCGGTATCCCGAAGACCGCCATCACCGCATCCCCGATGAACTTCTCGAGCGTGCCGCCGTGCTCGGCGACGACCTCGCGGGCGATCGAGTAGTAGCGGCCGAGGATGGCGCGAACGTCCTCGGGATCGCTGCGTTCGGCAAGGGCGGTCGAGCCCGTCACGTCGGCGAACAGCACGGTCACGACGCGACGTTCCTCAGGCATGGCGGGATTCTGCCACCCTACTCTGAGGGCGATGTCAGACCCGCAAACCCGGATCCGCAACTTCTGTGTGATCGCGCACGTCGATCACGGCAAGACGACGTTGTCCGATCGACTCATCGAGCTCACCGGAACGGTCGCGCTGCGCCAGATGCGCGAGCAGCTGCTCGACTCGATGGAGCTCGAGCGCGAGCACGGGGTGACCATCAAGGCCCGCGCCGTGCGCATGGCGTGGACCGGTCGCGACGGAGAGATCTACGAGCTCAATCTCATCGACACGCCCGGCCACGTCGACTTCAACTACGAGGTGAGCCGCTCCCTCGCGGCCTGTGAGGGCGCGCTCCTGCTCGTCGACGCGTCGCAGGGCATCGAGGCGCAGACGCTCGCGAACGCCTACCTCGCGATCGAGCAGGGCCTCGAGGTCATCCCGGTCATCAACAAGATCGACCTGCCGAGCATCGACCTGGACGTCGTGCGCGAGGACCTACGTACGACGCTCGGCTTCAAGGACGAGGAGATCCTCCTCGCATCGGGTAAGACCGGGCAGGGAGTCCCCGACCTGCTTCATGCGATCGTCGAGCGCGTGCCGCCGCCCAAGGGCGATCCGAGCGCGCCGCTGCGTGCGCTCATCTTCGACTCGCACTACGACACATACAAAGGAGTGGTCGCGCACGTGCGCGTCGTCGACGGCCTTCTCACGGCCGACGACCGTATTCTCCCGATGGCGACGCAGAAGCCGAGCGAGATGCTCGAGCTCGGTGTTTTCACGCCCGAGCCGCGCCCAGTCGCGCGTTTGGCCGCCGGCGAGGTCGGATACGCCGCGACGGGCCTCAAGGCGGTGGCCGACTGCCGCGTCGGCGACACGCTCACGCTCGAATCACGTCCAGCCGAGTCTCCGCTTCCCGGCTACCGACCCGCGAAGCCAATGGTCTTCGCGGGCTTCTACCCGCAGCGTTCCGAAGACTACCCGTCGCTGCGCGACGCCCTGGAGAAGCTTCGGCTCAATGACGCGTCGCTCATCTACGAGCCCGAGACGTCGCAGGCACTCGGCTTCGGTTTCCGGTGCGGCTTCCTCGGCCTGTTCCATCTCGAGATCATCCAGCAGCGGCTCGAGCGCGAATACGACATGGACCTCATCGCGACCTCGCCGTCGGTCGAGTACCGCGTCATCGCGCAGAAGGGCGACGAGATCGCGGTCGATAACCCGGCGATGCTTCCAGATCCGGGCACCATCGTCGAGATCCGCGAGCCGTGGATGAAGACCACGCTCATCACCCCGACCAACTATGTCGGCCCGATCATGGATCTCGCTCAGGGGAAGCGCGGCACGCTCCTCGATATGAGCTACGTCGACCCGACGCGCGCGATGCTCAAGTACGACATGCCGCTCTCTGAGGTCATCGTCGACTTCTACGACCAGCTGAAGAGCCGCTCCCAGGGCTACGCCTCGCTCGACTACGAGTTCGCCGAGTACCGCGCGGCGGACCTCGTGCGGCTCGACATCCTCGTGGCGAGCACGCTCGTCGACGCGCTATCGGTCATCGTCCATCGGGACAAGGCCCAGCACATCGGTCGCCTGCTCGTCTCGAAGCTGCGCGGTCTCATCCCCAAGCAGATGTTCGACGTGCGCATCCAGGCCGCCATCGGGGGAAAGATCATCGCGAGCGAGAACGTCAGCGCGAAACGCAAGGACGTGATCGCGAAATGCTACGGCGGCGACATCACCCGAAAGAAGAAGCTCCTCGAGAAACAGAAGGAAGGCAAGAAGCGCATGAAGATGGTGGGGTCGGTCGAGATCCCCCAGGAGGCCTTCCTCGCCGTGCTGCGGATCAAGGACGAGCCATGAAGCAGCCCAAGCTGCAATTCGACCATCCGACCCAGACGAACGCGTCGACCTTCCTGCAGGCGATCGTCGCGAGCGACCCCGCGGCGGTCTGGGCGCACCTGTCGCGCGAGACGCGCGGCTTGCTCGAAGGTCTCTACGCGGCACGCGCCGGCGTCGCGCTCCGGAACGCCGCGGGTGTCGACGGATCGTCGGGCGATGCGCGGTTGGCTGAGATGGTCGCGCCGCTGCAGACGTCGATCCTGTCGGCGCTGGGCGGACCGGAGAAGATCGGTGGCTACGGCGTGTCGGGCGCGCGACTGGCCGACCGGAACACCGCATACGTGCTGCTGCTCCCGGACTTTGGCGACGAGCGTGTCGTAACCGAGTCGGATTGGCGGCCCTCGCACCTCCTCGCCTTCGTTCACGAATCTCGTGAATGGCTGCTCGACTTGGGAAAGACGTCCGAGCTATCCGCCGACGCCGAACTCCCCGATCTCCTCGGAGCGATGCGCAGATGAGCTCTCTCACGCCGAACGCGGCCTCCGCGCCGAAACCCTCTCTACGCGCGAAACCCCGTCCCTTCGGGACGGGGACCCCTCGCGCGCGGGAGCCCTCGGCGCGTCAGCCGCGTTCGGCACCTCGTTCGCGGGACTCGCTTGGCTTGTACGTGCACATTCCGTTCTGCGCTTCGCGATGTCCCTATTGCGATTTCGCTACTGCTCCAGCTCGAAGTGCCCTTCGCTCGCGCTACCTCGACGCCCTCGACATGGAGATTCGGCGGCAGGGCGAGCGACTCGGCCGGCCACGCGTCGCGACGCTCTATGTCGGCGGTGGAACGCCGAGCCTGCTCGAGCCGCCTGAGGTCGCGCGTCTCGGGACCAGTCTTCACCAGTCGTTCGATCTACGTCCAGCCGAGGCGACGGTCGAAGCGAACCCGGCGACGCTCGACCGCGCCCGGCTGGAGTCATGGGCAGCCGTGGGCATCACGCGCCTCTCGCTCGGTGCGCAGTCCATGTCGGCGGCCGGACTGCGCGCGCTGGGACGGACGCACCAGACGGAGGACATCGCACCTGCCGCCGCGGCGGCGCGCTCGGTCGGGTTCGACGTGAACCTCGACCTGATCTTCGGCTGGCCGGGCCAGACGGCGGAGGCCTGGCGTGAGGATCTGGCAGCGGCGGTCGCGCTGGGTCCCGACCACCTCTCCTGCTACCCGCTGGAGCTGGCCCTGGAGCCCGAGGAGGCGGTCGCGAACTGGCCGGGCGCCGGCTGGCGTTCGGTGGAGCGCTGGCGGCAGCGCACGGCGACCTCGCAGCCAGACGATGCCGGTATCGCAGGGTTGTACGAGCTCGCCGAAAGGGTCCTGGGGCAGCACAGCTACCGGCACTACGAGATCGCGAACTGGGCCCGTCCCGGCAAGCGTTGCCGGCACAACCTGGGCTACTGGCGCAACGGCGACTGGCTCGGTGTTGGCGCCGGAGCGCATTCACATCTCGAGGGCGTTCGCTCTCGTGATCCGGGTGTCCTGCCCGCATACATCGCCGCGATCGAACGCGACGACGAGCGGATCGTCGACGCGGCCGCGGACACGGCGGTGGACACCGCGATGCTCGCGCTGCGTCTCGATGACGGTCTCGACCTGGTCCGTTACGGGTCGCGCTTCGGCCAAGACGCCGCGGCGCGCGTGCGGACCGCCCTGTGCTCGCTCGACGGGATGCGTCTTGTGCGTTGGTCGGGTGAACGCGTGCGCCTCACCTCGCGAGGCCGCTTGCTCGCAAACGAGGTATTCGTGCGGCTCCTGCCGGACGACGCTCACGTCTCGACCTCGGTGTAGTACGACTACGCGCTTGCGGCGAGATGCCGAACGCGATATGACACGTCGCACACAGCACTTCTCCCAGCGCGAAAGAAATTTGGGGAGGCCTCATGGAGGACGAGAACACCGGAACCGATTGGACATCGCAGAAGCAGCCAGGATCGATCTGGCCCGCACCGCAGCCCTCGGGCACACCGCCCATGCCACCCGCACCGATGGGTGGCGGGGGATCGATGGGAGGTGGCGCCGCCAAGTCGAGCGGCGGCCGCAAGAGCACCGCTCGCAAGAAGACCACCGCGAAGAAGAAGACGACGGCTCGTAAGAGCACCGCTCGCAAGAAGACGACCGCGAAAAAGAAGACGACAGCCCGCAAGGGCACGAAGCGCAAGTCGACCGCGCGCAAGGGCACGCGGAAGAGCACCGGACGCAAGTCCACGGCACGCAAGAGCACCGGGCGCAAGCGCCGCCGCTAGGTGCGTTCCGCGGAAACCAGACACGCCGCCCACAAGGCGGCGTGTCTCATTTATGCGAGGAAAAGCGCTAGTTTCGCTTGCCGCGCCCCATCCCGGGCTTGCGCCCGTGGTTCGCCTTCTTGCTGCGCCACCCCAGCTTCCCGGTGGTCTTCTGCTTCTTCTGCCCCTTGCTCATGCGGCGTCGTGCCCTCCACTAAAGAGATGGAGCTGCAGCGCCCGCGTCGGCGGGGCGATCAGCTCGGTCACGAGCCATTGTGCGATGTCCGCGCCCGGTGCGTCCGCCGCGAGGCCCACATGCGAGCGCGCACTCTCGAGGCGCTTTCGCGTCGCGCGTGGATCGAGCCCCAGAGCGCGTGCCGTATCGGGAAGGGGTCGCTCGAGCACGTCGCGCAGGACGAATACGCCGAGGTCCGCCCCGCGGAGGGCGTAACGACCGACCAGGTCGCGCAGCCCCGCGCCGAACAGGCGACCGGTAGCGACGGCGTCCCGGATCGTCGAGGCAGCCTCGCCGTCGAGCTCACCGATGCGCAGGAGCGCCGCGATCTCTCCATCAGGCAGATGCCTGGCCTGCTCGAGCGACGCGAGAAAGCGCTGCACGACGACGTCGTCCGACACCACGGGCATAGCCGCTCCCGGCATTGCGGTCGCAATCCGGCCCAGTGCCGCAGCGAGGCCCCGACGGAGTCCGTCGAGGTCGGTGAAGCGCACGACATCGACGACCGCGGGATTGCCGAGCAACAAGCGCGACACCGTCCGCTCGCGCTCGACGACGAGAACGACTGGCACCGCGTGCTCGCGCGCGAGCTCGACCTCGATGCCGACACCGAATGAAGGGATGCCCGCATACGCGACGACGACACGCGCTGAGGTGACATGTGCGCGGTCGATGTCGTACACGGCGCGCGGTTCCAGATGGGCGGCGGCGACGGGATCCGTGACGCGGTGGGGAAGGTAGGCGCGGAGGCCGACCGACTCCACCACCTCGGCCAGCAGCTCGTAGAAGAGCCGCATGCGGGCGCCGTCGTCGAGCGCGGTGAGCGCGCCCGATACGTACGCCTCGCCGATGCGGACCGTCGTCTCGCTGTCCATGGGCGCTCGATGCTCGCACGGCCGTCAATAACAGAAGGCGATACGCGGCGTGGTCGAAAACCTAGAATCGCGCGGTGCCGGAGACACGTCTCCCGGACCACCTGCGGCGTTATCCGCTCTTCGCCAAGCTCGCCGACGCTGAGGTCGCGCAGCTGGCGGAGCGGATGCGCACGCGGTCGTTCAAACGTGGCGAAGCGCTGTTCCGCAAGGACGATCCGGGCATGCATCTCTACGTCGTGCTCGCGGGCGCGGTGAAGATCGCGCTCCCAGGTGAGTTCGGTCAAGAGGCGCTCGTCTCGATCATGCGCACCGGCGATTTCTTCGGAGAGCTCGCGCTCTTCGACGGCAGTCCGCGTTCCGCGTCGGCAACGGCGCTCGAAGACACGCGGGCAGCGCTCCTCGCGCGCGACGACTTTCTCGCTTTCCTCGAAGCGCACCCAGCGGCTGTGCGTGTCGTGCTCGATGCGCTGGCGAAGACCATCCGCCGGCTCTCCGATCGGGTCGAGGACCTGATCTTCCTGGACGTGCCGAGCCGGGTCGCGAAGTACCTGCTCGACCTTGCACAGGTGAACGGGACCGCGAAACTCGAGCTCACCCTTACGCAGGACGAGCTCGCTGCCTTCATCGGCGCGTCCCGCGTCTCGGTGAACCGCGTGCTCGGCGATCTCGAGCGGCGCGAGATCATCGGGATCCGTCGCCGCCACATCGTCATCGTCGATCCGGAGCGGCTGTCTAAGGAGATCCGGGTCTAGTGGCGCGCAGGCGTCCACTGGTCCTCGTTGTCGAGGACGATCCGGCGTTGGGCGATGTGATCATGACCGCCCTCCGCGACGACGGGCTGGACTCGAAGCTCGCGAGCGACGGCGACGAGGCGATGCGGCTCGTCGACGCGCTCGAGCCCTCCTGCATGGTCCTCGACCTCATGATGCCGCGACGCGACGGGTTCTCGGTCCTGCGCGAGCTGCGGTCGGATGGCCGCATCACGAAGATGCCCGTGGTGGTCGTGACCGCGATGTTCGGCCTCTCGGAGCGGAACTATGCGACGGAGCTGGGCGCGGCCGACTATGTCACCAAGCCGTTCGAGCTCGATGACCTCGTCGGCCGGGTGCGGGCGCTGATCAGCCCGACTCCCAGCTGAGGTGAGCGCGACGTCTCGCGGACGGCTGTGCGAGCTATGCCCTGGCCGCTCCGGTCGTCGCTAGCTGGCTCGTGCAGTAGCGGCAGCGCGATGCTGAGGCGAGGATCTCCTCGCCGCAGAATGGACACGCCTTCATCGGTACGGCTTTGGGGAGCATCGATCGCGCGATGAGGAACACCACGAAGGCGACGACGATGAACGTGATCACCGTGTTGATGAACACGCCGTAGTTGATCGTCGCGGCACCCGCGTCCTGCGCCGCCTTCAGGCTCGGATAGCTCTTTCCCGAAAGGTCGATGAACAGGTTGTTGAAGTCGACCCCGCCGAGGAGCTTCCCGACCGGTGGCATGATGATGTCCTTCACCAGCGAGTTGACGACGGCCGCAAGGGCGACGCCGATGATGAACGCGAGAGCCAGTGCGAGAACGTTGGCCTTGAGCAACCAATCCTTGAACTCGGACAACATCCCAGGAACCTCCACGCCTACGTCGCCAAAGCAATCAGCACGCTGGGTGCCAGGCACACGGACGGGCAAGCGAGCGTTACCGAGCCGTAGGCTCAGCTGCGCACCCGAGCCGAGCGAGGTAGTGCGCAGACAAGGGCCGAGATAGGCTTGACTGCCGCCACGCAGTCTTGCTAACCTGTTAGCACTCTCGAGGGGAGAGTGCTAATGCCGCGAAAGAGCGACCAACTCCCACAGCTTGGCGACCGTCAGCGCGACCTGCTGCGCGCCGTCATCCGCGAGTACATCGCCACGGCGCAGCCGGTGGCCTCAGCGGCGCTTGTCCGGAAGTACCGCCTCGACCTCTCGTCGGCGACGGTGCGGAACGAGCTGGCCTCGCTGGAGGAGTTCGGTCTTCTGACGCATCCGCACACCTCCGCCGGCCGCGTGCCGACCGATCTCGGCTACCGCTACTTCATCGAGAGCCTGATGCCGCGGCCGAGCCTCCAGCCTGAAGAGCAGGTCACCGTCAGCCATCAGTTCCAGCAAGCCCTGTCGAACACCTCGGAATGGCTGCGCCTGGCTGCATCGACGCTCGCGCGCCTCACCACCGAAGCCGCGATCGTCACACCGCCGGCGATCGGCCGCGCGACGCTCCGACATATCGAGGCGATCCCGATCAGCGAGCGGCGCGCGCTGCTCGTGGTCGTCTTCGAAAGCGGCGCCGTCGCGCAGCAACTGCTGGAACTTCGCGTCGCCACGACACCGGAACATCTGCGCGCCCTGTCGGCGCGCTTCACGCAAACGCTCGCAACGCGCGATGCCGCGGGCGTGCGCGGCGCGACGGCTGGCGAGTTCGGCGTCGACGCGGAGGTGGCTGCGGCGATCGTACGTTCCCTGGACGAGCACGACGCCGCGCGGACGCATGACGTGTACACCGACGGCATCCAGAACATCCTCGGGCAACCGGAGTTCGCGGCGGGCGGTCGGATGCGGGACATGTTGCGGCTGCTCGAGGACCGCACGCGTCTGGTCGACCTGCTGCCGCCGACGCTCGGCGACGACGAGGTCCACGTCGCGATCGGGAGCGAGCACCGCCTCGAGCAGCTCCGCGGCTGCAGTCTGGTGTTCGGTCGCTACGGTACCGGGACCGACTACCTCGGATACGTCGGCGTCGTCGGCCCGACGCGCATGGACTACGCGCGCACGATCGGGGCCGTGCGGTACGTCGGCTCGCTCATGAGTGATCTTGTTCGAGTCATGGAGGGTCATTAGTCATGGACGACAAAACACGAAAGGCGGAGGAGCTCCTGGAAGAGCGGCTGCGGACGCGGACGAACGGCGAAACGCCTGGCGGCGCGGTCGCCGACGTCGAACCCGACCCGCCGGCGACACAGGCGAAGGTGGAGGAGCTGACCAGCGATCTCAAGCGAATGACGGCGGACTTCTCGAACTACCGCAAGCGCAACGACGCCGAGCGGGCCGAGTTCGCGAAATTCGCCAAGGCGGATCTCATCGCGAAGCTGCTCGATGTGCTCGACGGCTACGACCGCGCGCTCGCGACCGTGCCCGATGACCTGCGGGGTCAACCGTGGGTCGAGGGGATGTGGCTCGTTGAGCGCAAGCTGCGCTCGATCCTCGACGCCGAGGGCCTCGAGCCGATCGACTCGCTCGGCAAGCCGTTCGATCCCTATCTGCACGAGGCCGTTGCCTACGTCGAGTCCGACGAGCCCGAGGGCACCGTCATCCAAGAACATCACAAGGCGTACCGACTGCACGACCGGGTCATCCGCCCAGCGTTGGTCACGGTCGCCAAGAAGAAGGAGTAACGAGCATGCCAAGGGTCATTGGTATCGACCTGGGCACCACCAACTCGGCCGTGGCCTACATGGAAGGTGGCGAGCCCACGATCATCCCGAACGCGGAGGGTGGACGGATCACGCCGTCCGTCGTCGCGTTCACCAAGACCGGGGAGCGTCTGGTCGGCCAGGTCGCGAAGCGACAGGCGATCACGAACCCCGAGAACACGATCTACTCGATCAAGCGCTTCATGGGCCGGCGTTTCACGGACCCCGAGGTGCAGCGATCGATGAAGCAGGTCCCGTACAAGATCCAGCAGGGGGGCAACGGCGGCGTCGAGGTCGTCCTCGGCGACGGCCGCAAGCTCACGCCGCCCGAGGTCTCCGCGATGATCCTCGGCAAGCTGAAGACCGACGCGGAGGCGTTCCTCGGCGACAAGGTCACACAGGCCGTCATCACCGTGCCCGCGTACTTCGATGACAGCCAGCGGCAGGCCACGAAGGACGCGGGCCAGATCGCCGGCCTCGAGGTACTACGGATCATCAACGAGCCCACCGCTGCCGCGCTCGCCTACGGGCTCGACAAGAAGAAGGACGAGGTCGTCGCCGTGTACGACCTCGGTGGCGGCACCTTCGACATCTCGATCCTGCAGCTCGGTGAAGGCGTCTTCGAGGTCAAGGCCACGAACGGTGACACGCACCTGGGTGGCGACGATTTCGACGCACGGATCATCGATTGGCTCATCGACGAGTTCAAGAAGGACCAGGGCATCGACCTGAAGAACGACCGCATGGCCCTCCAGCGTCTGAAGGAGTCCGCGGAGAAGGCGAAGATCGAGCTCTCGAGTACGCAGCAGACCGAGATCAACCTGCCGTTCATCACGGCGGACCAGGCGGGCCCGAAGCACCTCGTCATCACGCTGACTCGAAGCAAGCTCGAGCAGCTGGTCGGCGACCTCGTCGAGCAGACGGTCGGCCCGGTCAAGAAGGCCATCGCAGACGCGGGCGTCAGCGCGGACAAGATCGACGAGGTCGTCCTCGTCGGTGGCATGACGCGTATGCCGCTCGTCGTCGAGACGGTGAAGAAGCTGTTCGGCAAGGAGCCGAACAAGAGCGTGAACCCGGACGAGGTCGTGGCCATCGGCGCCGCGATCCAGGCCGGTGTGCTCAAGGGCGAGGTGAAGGACATCCTGCTCCTCGACGTCACGCCGCTGTCGCTCGGCATCGAGACCCTCGGTGGCGTCGCCACCAAGCTCATCGAGCGCAACAGCACCATTCCGACATCGAAGTCGCAGATCTTCACGACGGCCAGCGACGGCCAGACCCAGGTGGAGATCCACGTCGTCCAGGGCGAGCGCGAGCTCGCCGCCGACAACAAGAGCCTGGCGCGCTTCATCCTCGACGGCATCCCGCCGGCGCCGCGCGGCCTTCCGCAGATCGAGGTGACGTTCGATATCGACGCGAACGGGATCCTCAACGTCAAGGCGAAGGACAAGGCGACCAGCAAGGAGCAGCACGTCACGATCACGGCCTCGAGCGGCCTCAGCAAGGACGAGGTCGAGAAGCTGGTGAAGGACGCGCAGGCGCACGCCGAGGAGGACCGCCGCAACGTCGAGCGGATCCAGACCCGCAACGAGGCGGACACCTTCGCGTACCAGATCGAGAAGACGCTCCGCGACCTCGGCGACAAGGCTCCGGCCGACATCAAGAAGGATGTCGAGGAGAAGATCGCGGCGCTGCGCGAGACGCTCAAGGGCGACGACACGCAGCGGATCAAGACCGCGATGGAGGAGCTGCGCGTCGCGTCGATGAAGATCGGCGAGGCGATGAGCAAGCAGCGGCCGCCCTCAAACGACGGCCAGCCGCAGCAGCCGGAGGGCGAGCCCGCGGGTGCGACTGCCGGCGAAAAGGGCGACAAGAAGGACGGCGACACCATCGAGGGCGAGTTCAAGGAGCAGAGCTAACTCGTACAGCTCACCGCGCAACTCGGACGCGCGAACAGAGGCGCCGCGGGAGGATGACTCCATGCGGCGCCTCTTGCTGTATCTGGTGCTCATCCTCGCGGCGTGCGCGCCGACGGTCATCGCCTCGCGCGCCTTGCCCTGACGAAGATGCTTGGTCTGTTCCTGCGTGGCGTGCTCGCTGTCGCGATCATCGCGGCCGGTCTCGTCGTGGGTGAACAGCTTCGCGCGACACGTGAGCAGCTCGCGCGAGGTCAGGCGGCGAGTGCGGGTCCCGCTATCCCGACAACGCAGCCCGTGACGCCAGCGCCCAAGCCGACAGTCCGCGTATCCGCCCAGCCACGGCCGACAGCGCCGCCGGTCGCGCGTACGGTGGTGCCCACGCCGGTCAGCACACCGTTCACCGGCGTCCCGTCGGTCGTAAGCGGAACCGTCACCGCGGGTGGCAAGCCGGTGCGGGCTGCGCAAGTCATGGTCTATCCCTCCAACTCGTTCAACCACGGACCTACGCCGGTGCCTCCCGAGAGCGCAAGTGCGACGACGGACGACCGCGGTTCCTACCAGGTTTCCCTCCCGCCCGGTGCATACCGCATCGGAGCCTTCCGCAACTACAACAACAACCTCGCCGATCCCACCGACGGTTTCGCGGGCGTCACGTGGTACGGCGATGGGTACACCATCGGCTTCGGAAAGGACCTCGTCGTCAGCAGCAACGTCTCGGCCGCCGACATCGCGATGCTTCGGGTCGTCAAGGTGGCCGGCCGCGTGGTCGGACGCGACGGCGTCGGTGTGCCGAACGCCCGCGTCGACCTCTCTCGGTCCTACGGAGGTATCCAGTTTCCCCTCGTCCCACTCGGCCTTGCGGCGACGGATCCGAGCGGCGCGTTCAACTTCTCGATCGCCGCGATGCCGCTCACTCTCCGGGCGCAAGCGTCCGGACTCACTGGCGAGGCAGGGGCGACGATCGATCTCGATCTTCGCGCTGATCGGACGGACCTCGTCCTGACGATCGATCGAGGCAACATCGTCGGCGGCACGCTCCGCGACGCTGCGGGCAGGCCGCTCCCCAACACGAACTTCGGCGTGTGGTCCGGCGACGCCCTGGTGTTCTGCACGTCCTGCGGCGGACGCAGCGACAGCGCCGGCCGCTTCACGATCACGATCCCGAGCGGGACGGTTCACTTCAAGAACTGGCCACAGGTCGGCGAGCCGGAGCTCTCATCGAAGGACTACGTCATCTCGGGTGACCTGACGCTCGACCCGGTGCTGCAGGTCCACTGACCGCCGCGCGCCCCGTCGTGGTCAGCCCTTCGCGACCAACGTTCCGACCATCCCGTAGGCCTCATGCCCCGGGAAGTGACAGATGTAGAGGTACGTCCCTGGCGCGAACGTGAGGGTCGCGCGCTTGATCGACATCGGCGGCAACGAGACCTCGTCGGGCCGGTCGCCGTGTACGGCTTCGGTGCCGGTCCGATGGCGGTCATGGAAGTTCGAATCGCCGATGAGCCATTCGTGGTCGATGGGGTCGTCGTTCACGATCGTGAACGTGATCGGCACGCCGGCCTGGACCTCGACCGTGCTCGGCTCGAAGCGCGAGTAGTGGATCCGGATGCCGACCTCTGTCGGCATCGCGGCCTGTGCCGAGGCGCAGGCGCTCGCCGCGAATGCGGCGAGCACGAGCGCCACGACTGTGCGCCTCACGGCGCGACCGACCGTGGGGCGAGCCTGCCCACGAGGAGGAGCGCACCCAGACCGAGGATCGCGATGCCCACGAGGGCCAGCGGCTGGTTCGATGAAGAGTTGGTCGCGGGAGTCGTCGGGTTGGCGGGAGCCTCGAGCCCCGCGGCGACCCGCGACGGCACTTTCCCGTTCGCACTGATCGCGAGGTCGTAGGTCAGCTGGCTCGCCGCGGCATTGATGCCGATCTTCGTGAGCCAGGCCATCTCAGGGACCCAGTCCATGCCCTTGTCGGAGCGAAGGTCGTTCAGAAGCGACGCCGACGCGGTCTGGCTGTACTGGAGCTCCATACCGTTGGCGAACGGCGCCGGGAGCAGCAGCGGCTTGCGATCGGTAAGGAGATACACGTCCGCGTCGACCCGCGCAGCAGCGTTCTTGCCGGTGGCGAGGATGCGAAGCGGGACCCAGGGGTTCGCGGTCGGGATCGTGATATGGACCGGCGTGCCGTCACCGATCTGCTGGCCCTTGGCCTTTGCCGCGTCCGCGTCGAAGATCGCCGCCATGAAGATCGGGCTGCGCGCCGCGTAGAAGTCGAGGATCTCGGGGGCATCCGGTGGGAGACGGAAGCCGTGCTCGGTGGCCCAGCGTCCGACCGACTCGCCGCCGCCGCTGAGGACCGTGATGTCGAGCGCGTCGATCTTCACCTGCATCAGGACCACCGCGTCCGCTGCAGGCGCCGCGAGCGGGATGGCGCCGCGGACCGAGAACTTCGCGATCTCCGTCTCGCGGATGAGGCGCTGGAGCGTCCAGTCGCCGCCCTTTTCCACGGAGGTGGGAACACCTGGCAGGGGAACGAGCGAGCCGAACTGCCCGCTTCCGCCCTGGAACTTGAACGCCGTGACGTAGTGCTCGATGCCGTCGTGGTAGCCGGCGAAGGTCGTCGTCCGGAGCAGGTTGACCGCGCCGTTGGGGCCGATCAGGCCCGCGCAGGCCGCCGCCGGCTGCGTACTCACGACGAGGGCTGCCACGATTGCTGCCGCGCCGGCGATGAACCGTCTCATACCGTCGTCCTCCTTCCGGCAATGGCCGGATGGCGGTATGACGACGGCGCCGGTGGAAGGTTCCGGCACCCTGATCGCGTCGTACCCGCCACCTGCTGCCGGCTCGTCCCAAGCGGCCGCTAGGTGAAGCTGAAGCTCGCGAAGAGCTGCTCGACCTTGGCGATCGTTGCGCCGGGCGGCGCGGTCGCGATATGGCAGAACTCGTACGCCAGCTCGTACATCCGGCCCTTCCCGTCGGCGACGACGTACATGACGTTGTACTTTCCTGACGGCTGGATCTTGAGTGCCGGACGTCCACCGATGGTGACATCGGTCAGCGTCCCGGGCGAGCCGGGCGTGTTGCCTGCCTCGAACCATTGCCGCGGTGTCATCGATCCCGCGTCGGTGTAGATGAGAATGACCGCGGCCCCATTCAATGCGGAACACTGCACCTCGCAGTCCTGGCCCTGCATCGCTGCGTCCTCCTCGGCCCGCGAGAGCACGGTGAACACATCACGTGCGGCTGGATGCGCGCCGCCAAACTCGCGCGTAAGCACCGGGGACACGTGGTATGGCTCGGGCAGCACGACGGTATAGCCGTACTTCGTGTTCGCCCACTGACCACGTGGTGTCGGTGACGAGGCGGCGGTCGCGACGGCCGAGGTCGGCGCCGCAGGTGATCCGGACAATGTGGGGAGAACCGCTGAGCCGTTCGTGCCAGGACTGATGGTAGCGCTCGAGGTCGTCGTCGATGGTCGCGCCAATAACGACGCGGCGACGACTGCGACGACCGCGAGTACAACGATCGCGGCGAGCACGAAGCCACTCGCCACTCCGCGTGTGGGCCTGCGCGAGATCACTGGCATCTCCTAACTGCGGTCCGCGTCAACCTCGCTTTCGATACGCCGCGCAGAGCATGCCGAAGTAGGTCGGCGCCTCGTACGAGAGGAAGTCGCCGTGCCAGGCGTCTCGCAGCGCGCCGTGGAGCATGAGCATCTGCCAGAAGCTGTCGGCCTTCGCCTCGCTGACGAAGGCCCGATCGAACCCGAGCAGCTCGCCCAGCGCATCGCGTTTCACGAGCTCGACGACGCGGTCGTCGAACTCCTTCGAGGCAGGACTGAAGCCATAGGGGCCTTTCGGATCGTGCGCGTGCCCGTGGTCGCACGACGCGATGAGCGCGACGCGTTTACCCGATGCCTCCGCGGCCTTCGCGATCGCGCGGCCGGCGACGACGTGCGCGTCCCACGGAAGATCGCGCGCGGGCGCGACCATCACGATCGGCTTGGGCGGCTTGTCCCGGCCACCCATGAAGTGCAGAGGCACCTGCGTGCCCCAGTCCATCGGAAACACCGCAGCCGCGGTGTCGTTCGCGCCGTAGCTCACCGCCGCGATCGGAACGCCGGCTTCGCCGACGGCGGCCGCGATCGCGATCCCGAGCTCGCGCTCTACCGGCACCCGCATCGCGATCGGCATCGCGCCACTCTCGAGCGTGCCCGACATCGTGCCCGCGAGGACGACGGCCATGCCGCGCTCGACGTGGATGTTGTGCGGGGTGAGCACGATGGTGACGTCAGGCGACGCCGCCGCGAAACGGCGGCCGAGCTCCTCCATCGCCGCGCGCGTCCTAGCCGCGAGCTCGCGCTCCTCAGGCTTGCACCACTCCGCGATCGCCATGCTGCCGTGCGGCGCGATCGCCGCGAAGACGAGAGGCACCCGTCAGCTGAGGCGCGCGGTGACCATCGCGAGGATGATGAGGACGCCCAGAACGATCTGGACGCGGCCGATCACCTTGATCCGTTCGATGATCTGGCCCGCTTCGGCGGCGGCAGCGGCGTCGCCCGCGGCGGCTTTGGGACCGAGCGTGAGCATCCGCAGCGTCCAGGGGACGACCGTCGCGCGGATGAGGACGTAGAGGCCGATCGCGAGAAGGATGCCGAGGCCCAGGACGATGCTCCAGCGTGACCCCAGCGGGTCGGTGAGCTGCTGGGCGCGACCGCTCGCGAAGAGGTTGAGGACGCCCGTGACGATCGTGAGCTCCGCGACGCGGAGGATGTAGAAGATCTGCCGGGGCGCCAGCTGCGCCGTGACCGGCCCGCGCGCGGCCGGCGGAGCGGCGAGCAGGGCCGGTAGCTGGACGATCAGCGTGTACAGCCCGCCGCCGATCCAGAGCACTCCGGAGAAGACGTGGAGGAACTGCGTCGTGATACGGAAGAGATCGGCCACCAGACCGGATAATGACAGGTGATGGCGAAGACCGCGGATTACTACCAGCTGCTCGGCGTGCCGCGCAACGCGACGCCGGATCAGATTCGCAGCGCGTACCGCAAGCTGGCGAAACAGCACCATCCGGACGTCGGCGAGGCGCCCGATGGCGCCGAGCGCTTCAAGCAGATCTCCGAGGCGTACGAGGTCCTCTCGGACCCCGAGCGACGCCAGCGCTACGACATGTTCGGGAGCGGCCAGGGCCTCGGCGACTTCGGGATCGGCGATCTCTTCGAGACGTTCTTCGGCAGCGAGTTCCGCCGGCGCGAGCCGCGTGGGCCAATGCGCGGCGCCGATCTCCGAATGGAGATCGAGGTCGACCTGATCGACGCGGTGAAGGGCGGCGCGCGCACGATCCGCGTGCCGCGGCTCGAGACCTGCGAGCGCTGCGAGGGCAGCGGCGCGGAGCCGGGCTCGAAGATCTCGACCTGCGCGACCTGCAACGGTCGCGGCGAGGTGCGGCAGGTCCAACAATCGGTGTTCGGCCGCTTCGTGAACGTGTCGACGTGCCCGCGCTGCGGCGGCTCGGGCAAGACCGTCGACGCGCTCTGCACGCGCTGCCGCGGCGAAGGCCGCGAGCGCCGCGACCACGAGCTTCCGCTCGACATCCCAGCCGGGATCGATGACGGGCAGCAGCTCCGCGTCGCGGGAGAAGGCGAGGCCGGTCTCCGCGGCGGCCCGTCGGGCGATCTGTACGTCCTCATCCGATTGCGCGAGCACGCCTTCTTCCGACGCGAGGGGGACGATCTCGTGCACGTCCTCCGCATCTCGCCGGCGCAGGCCGCACTCGGCGCGGACCTCGAGGTTCCGACGATCGAAGGCGTGACCGCGCCGGTGAAAGTGCCCGGCGGGGCGCAGCACGGCCAGATGGTCCGGCTGCGCGGGAAGGGCGTCCCGCATCTCGGCTCGTCGGGCCGCGGCGACCAGCTCGTCTATCTCGATGTCGCGGTCCCGCGCACGCTCACCAAGGAACAGAGGGCGCTCTACAAGCAGCTGCACGACATCGAGGGCGCGCCCGAGCAGCATGACGAGGGCGATGCGCGGGGCGTCTTCGACCGCATCAAGGACGCCATGGGCGGCGAGTGACGCCGCCCGTCGCCTGGCTCGAGATCGCCGTCCCCGCGCACGCTGAAGCCGTCGAAGCGGTGAGCGAGATCCTCTCGCGCGTCGGATACAACGGGATCGCGGTCGAGGTCCCACTCGAGCGTGGAGCGGGCGCCGACCACACCGTGAAGGCCTACGTCGTCGAAGACGCTGACGCCTTTGCCAAGGTATCCGATGTTCGCGACGCGCTCGGGCACCTCCAGGCCTTCGGTCTCGGACCGATCGGCGAGCTCGTCGCGCGGCGCGTCGACGACAAGGACTGGCTCGAGAGCTGGAAGGCAGAGTTCGTCCCGATCCGCATCGGCGCATTCCTGGTGCGGCCGACGTGGTCCGAGTCGATCGTGGGTGAAGGCGTCGAGCTCGTGCTCGATCCGGGCATGGCATTCGGCACCGGGCTGCATCCGACGACCCAGCAGTGTCTCGAGGCGCTCTCGACGCTGCCGCTCGGGGGCAAGAGCGTGCTGGACGTCGGAACGGGCTCGGGCATCCTCGCGATCGCCGCGGCGAAGCGTGGCGCGTCGCCCGTCGTCGCCGTCGACACTGACACGCTCGCCGTCGACGCCGCGCGTGAGAACGCGGTACGCAACGGCGTCGCCATCCCGGTCGCCGCGGGGAGCGCCGCGGACGTGCCCGGCCGCTTCGACGTCGTCGTCGCGAACATCGTGTCTCCGGTCCTGCAGCAGATCGCGTCGCACCTCGCGGCGCGGCTGGCGAGTGGCGGCACGCTCCTCGTCGCCGGTATCAGCGTGCCGGCCGAACGCGCGACGCGCGAGGCCCTGCGGTCCGCGCGCCTAGGGGTCCTCGACCGTACCGTGCGCGACGATTGGGTCGCGCTCGCGCTACGCCGCTAGTGCACCGTTTCTTCGTCGCGCCCGAGACGCTGCGCGCCGACCGCGTGACGCTCACCGGGGCGCAGGCGCGTCAGATCGCGATCGTGCTGCGGCTGCGCGCGGGCGACCAGATCGCGCTGGTGGCTGACGGATCGGAAGCCATCGTCTCACTCGCGACCGTGCGGCCCGCGTCGGTCACCGCGGTCGTGCGCGAGCGCGGCTTCACATCGGCAGAGCCGACGGTCGCGCTGACGCTCGCCCTTCCCGTCCTGCGCGGCGATCACGACGAGGAGGTCGTCGAGGCCGTCACGCAGCTCGGCGCGTCGCGCATCTTTCCGTTCACCAGCGCGCGCTCCGTCGTGCGAAGTCTCAGCGAGGCAAAGCGAACGCGCTGGGAGCGCATCGCGCGCGAGGCCGCCGAGACCGCGCGTCGTGGTCGCGTCCCGACGATCGAACCGATGCGGGCCTGGAACGACCTGTTCGCAGTTCTGCCAGCGCCGGTCTACGTCGCATGGGAAGGTGAGCGGCACGCGCGGCTACGTGACGCGTTGCAGGAGACGGCGCGCGCGCTATCGGTGGTGATCGGTCCGGAGGGTGGGATCGCCGAGGATGAGGTCGCTCTCGCGCGCGAGCACGGCGCGACCACAGTCTCGCTCGGGGGTCGGAATCTTCGAAGCGAGACAGCGGCCATCGCCGCTGTCGCGCTGGTCATGGACCGCCTCAGCTAAGCGGCGGACCCGCCGTCGCCGTCATCGTCGCTGTCGCGCTGTCGCTTCGCGTCGATCCACGTCACGATCGACGGGTCGGCTGAATTGCGTGTCGAGCGTGAGGCACTGTCGGTCGGGTCGTGCCGTTTGGCATCGCTCGGCCGCGCGCCGGTCCGTGGGAAATTGATCAGGCTGCCCACGTATCCACCTTGCCGAGGTCGCGCGGCTCGCGCGGGAGCTCGTGGATTTGGGCCCTGCGCCTCGCGTATCCGCGCCAGGCAGCGTAAAAGCCGAAACAGCCGCCGGAGAGGAATGCCGCCAGCGACACCAGTGGATAGAAACCATCGATCGGCGGCACACCCCGGGACAGAGCACACCTGATGCCGCGACGCCGGACCGCCGGGCGGAGGGCCCTAGATCGCGACGACGCCACGCTCCTGGAGCTCGCTGCGGTCGTACATCGCTCGGTTGGCCAGCACCCGCGCGAGCGGGGCACCGGTGGCGACGTCATCCCGGAGCCCGGCCGTCACCCGGCGCACGAGGATGAGCGCGAGCACGATCAGGCCCGCAATCACCGTCGGCGTCGCGCCTTCCTGTTCCCAGATGACAGCCGGGAAGATCGCGAAGGACAAGATGCTTGCGAGAGGAAGCAGCCGAGTCGGCCGCGGATGGACCATCCGTACGAGGAGAAGGCTGAGATACAGCGGGATGCCCATGATGAGCGCCGCGATGGGATCGGCCGCCAGCGCGAAGCCCCAGCCCGTCGCGTTCGCGCGCCCGCCGTCGAACTGGTGGAGGACCGGCCACATCTGACCGACGAGCGCCGCGATGCCACACGCGAGCTGCACCTCGAGCTCGAGACCGAGTGAGCGCGCGACGAACACGGCGAGGAAACCCTTCGCGCCGTCGAGCGTCCCGCCGATGATCCCGTGCGCCATCCCGACGCTTTTGGCGAGATTTCCACCGCCGAGCTTGCGCTCTCCGACCGCGCGCAGCTCCACGCCATAGGCGCGCGCGATCCAGTAGGGGAACGAAATAGAGGCGAGGAGGTAGGTCACGATCACGGCGGCTACCGGCACGTGGCTATTCTCTTGGCTGCGTGGACGACTGCCTGTTCTGTCGCATCGTGGCGGGGAAGCTCCCCGCGACGGTCGTCTACGAGGACGATGACGTGATGGCCATCAACGACGTCTTCCCTCGCGCGCCCTTCCACGTCCTGGTCGTGCCCCGGAAGCACGTCGAGCGGCTCTCCGACCTCGAGGACGAGCCTCTGGGTGGCCGGCTGCTGCAGGTGGTGCGCAAGGTCGCGCGGCAGGGCGGGGTCGGCGACAACTTCCGGCTGGTCGTGAACAACGGCGACAGCGCCGGCCAGAACGTCCTCCACCTGCACCTCCACGTCCTTGGCGGTCGTGATTTCGCCTGGCCGCCCGGATGATACAAAAGCGCGTACCTTTATCACCTTGCGCCGGAAGCACGGCTGGCCGAGGGCCAGAGGCCGAGGAGATGAGGGCAGCGGAGCCTGCCCGATTATCATGGCCCTCGTCGGCCTCTGTGGGAGGCCGGCGTTCTGTTCTCTGGCGACCAGTCTCATAAGACCGAAGGGCGGGTGATCCATAGATCGTTGTCTGAAGTGATCGTCGGTGATGGCGAGTCATTCGAGGCCGCCCTTCGCCGTTTCAACAAGAAGATCCAACAAGCCGGGATCCTCGCAGAAGCCCGTCGACGGGAGTTCTACGAGCGCCCCGCCGCGCGCCGCAAGCGCAAGGAAGCCAAGCGGCGCAAGCGCTAGTTCGGAGAGCCCAGGCATCACAGCCCCGCTGAAACAAAGGCTCGAGAGCGATCTTCGGGCCGCCATGAAATCGGGCGACACCTTCCGCCGCGACACGCTGCGCTTCGTGCTGGCCGCGATCCAGCGCGAGGGAGTCGACCGTCTTCAAGCGACCATCGAGCGTCTGGTCGCGGAGGGAAAGGACGAGGCGTCGCGTCAGGCGCATATCGCCGAGCACCGTCCGTCCGATCTCGATGACGTCGGGGTCCTCGACGTGCTTCAGAAACAAGCGAAGATGCGACGCGACTCGACCCTGGCCTTCCGCAAGGGTGACCGGCCCGAGCTCGCGGCGAAAGAAGAGCAGGAGCTCGCGATCATCCAGAGCTATCTGCCGACGCAGATGTCGGATGCGGAGCTGCGCTCGATCGTCGAGCGCGTCGTCGCCGAGACGGGCGCCGCGGGCCCGCGCGATATGGGCAAGGTCATGCCCAAGGTGCTCGCCCAGACGAAGGACCGCGCCGACGGGAAGAAGGTCGCGGGGCTCGTCGGCGCGATGCTGAAGGAGAAAGCATCGTCATGAGCGTGCCCGCGCAGATCACGATCCTGATCCCCGACCCGGACGAGATGATGTTCGTCACCGGCAACAACGACGCGAACATCGATCGCATCGAGCGGGAGTTCGCGGTGAAGATCGTGTCGCGCGGCGCGGAGCTGCGCATCATGGGCGACCCCGGGAATGTCGCGCGCGTCGGCGAGCTCGTCAGCGCGATGCGGACGCTCTCCGATCGCGACGAGAATCTGCGTAAGCCCGCGCTCGAGCGGCTCATCGATGAAGCGAAGGACGCGCCGGTCGCCGCACCCGAGCAACTGCGTGAGGTCGTCGCGACGACGGTGCGCGGGAAACGCATCACCCCGCAGTCCGCGAACCAGCGGAGTTATGTCGAGGCGATCCGCAGCCACGATCTTGTCTTCGCGACAGGTCCCGCCGGGACCGGAAAAAGCTATTTGGCGGTCGCGCTCGGTGTCGCCGCACTACGCGATCGCAAGGTCGCGCGTCTCATCCTCACGCGGCCCGCGGTGGAGGCGGGGGAGCGGCTCGGCTTCCTACCCGGCGATCTCACGGAAAAGATCGACCCGTACCTGCGCCCGCTCTACGACGCGCTCTACGAGCTCATGCCGCCGGAGCGCTTCACGCGCGCGATGGAACGCGGCGAGATCGAGGTGGCGCCGCTGGCGTTCATGCGCGGACGCGCGCAGCCGGTGTTCAGCAAGGTCCTCACGCCGACCGGGTTCACCACCATCGGCGATCTCTCGGTCGGAGATCAGGTCATCGGCTCGGATGGACGGCCGACGACGGTGCTCGGTGTATACCCGCAGGGACGTAGGCCGTTATTTCGCGTCGGGACTCAGGACGGAGCATCGACGCTCGCCTGCGGCGAGCACCTGTGGGTCGTGGCGACCGCAAGCGATAAGAGGCATGGCAAACCGTTCCGCATCGTGCAGACGCGGGACATGGTGGGACGCCTGCGCGTGGCGCATCAGCACCGCTACGAGCTGCCGCTCCTCACGCGTCCGGTGGAGTTCGATCGGTACCACATCCTCATGGACCCGTATGCTCTTGGTCTGCTGCTCGGCGACGGCTGCGTGACCACGTCGACGACCCCGTCATTCACAACCGCGGACCCGAGCCTCGTGACCGCCCTCGCGTCGCGCCTTCCGGACACCGAGATCTTTCGTAAGGGCGAGATCGAGTACGTCCTGCGCCGAAGGGGCGGCGCGCGAGGCGGACCGAGGATCGTGAACCCGGTGACCGATCTGCTGCGCAAGCTTCAGCTGGCTGGCAGGCACTCGGCAGATAAGTTCGTGCCCACGGAGTACCTTTGCAACATCTCCGAAGTACGGCTCGGAGTGATGCAGGGTCTGCTCGATGCGGACGGCGGCCCGGTCACGCAGGATGGACGAACGTGCCGCATCCAGTACACGACGACATCACCCCGACTCCGGGAGGACATGGTCTTCCTGGTGCGCTCGTTTGGCGGCGTTGCGTACTGGCGGACACGCCGTGCCGAAGGTCGCAAGCCCGGTCGTGCGCGCGGTCGCGGTCTTCACAACCGCGCGGACGCGTATCAGGTCGAGATTCGTCTGCCAGCCGGCATCGTGCCGTTCAGGCTCGCGCGCAAGCGCGATCTCTATGACACGCAAGGCGGTGGCCGGCCGATGCGCTTCATCGACAGCGTCGAGCCCGCGGGCGAGCACGAAACGGTCTGCATCAAGGTCGCGGCTCCCGATTCGCTCTACATCACCGACGACTTCCTGGTAACGCACAACACCCTCAACGAAGCGTTCATCATCCTCGACGAAGCGCAGAACGCGACGCCGGCGCAGATGAAGATGTTCCTCACGCGCCTCGGGTACGGTTCGCAAGCTGTTGTGAACGGCGACATCACGCAGATCGACCTCGATAAAGACCAGCGCTCCGGTCTGGTCGTCGGACGCGAGATCCTGCGCGGGGTCGAGGGCATCGCCTTCGTTGACTTCAACGAACGCGACGTCGTGCGCCACGAGCTCGTTGCGCGGATAGTCCGGGCGTACGATCGGTACGAAAAGAAGTGATCCGACTCCCGGCCGGACGCCGGCTGAACCAGATTCCGGCCGCGCTTCGCACGACGCTCGGCGCGACGACGCTCCGGATGTACGTCTTCGTCATCGCGACCGGCGCCCTCACCGCTCTCGCGCTGCTCCTCTCGCCTCCTGCGACGGTGGGCTACGACGTTGGGACCCTCGCCGACCGCACGGTGAAGGCGCCACGCTCCGTGGCCTTCGTCTCCGAAACGCTCACTGAGGCGGAGCGCGAGCGCGCCGCGGCGGCGGTGGCGAAGGTGTACACGCGCGATCCGGCCGTCGTCGCGAGCTCGCGGGACCGGCTGGCGCAGGCCATCGCCGCGATCGGACGCGTCCGCGCCGACGCCGCGCAGACGCGAGACCAGCGCATCACGTCGATCACGCGTCTCACCGAAGTTGCGATCAGCCCGCAGCTCGCGCCGCTCGTCGTCGACATGACCGCCGCAGAGTGGGATGCGGTCTCCAAGGAAGTCGACAACGCGCTGCGCACGCTCTATCAGCCGGGCATCCGGCCCGAGCAGCTCGATACCGCGCGCGCCGCCGCGGCGACATCGTTGCCGCCGGCCTGGACCGACCGGCAGAAAGCCGTAGGGGCGGAGCTGGTGCGGCAGTTCCTCGAGGCGGACGTCGCGCTCGACGCGGTCCAGACGGCCAGCGCGCAGCAAGCCGCTCGAAACGGTGTGCTGCCGGTGACAGTGCAGGTCCTCGCGGGCGAGGTCGTCGTGCGCGAAAGCACGGTCGTGAACGCGCTCGACGTCGAGAAGCTCCGCGCGCTCGGTCTGGTGAACACCGGCATCGACTGGCCGGGCGCGGTCGGACTCACGATCTGGGCGGTCCTCATCGCGGCGGTGCTCGCGCTCTTCATGGAGCGCCACGCGACCGAGGCCTGGAACGACGACCGCAAGATGATCCTCGTCATCCTTTCGCTGCTCGCGGTCACCGTGACCGCCCGCGCACTCGTGCCGGGCCACACCCTTCTCGTGTACTTCATCCCGTTCGCCGCGGTCGCGATGATCATCACCGTGCTCGTCGGCGGCCGCACGGCGCTCGCGACGCAGATCGCCGGCGCGCTGCACGTCGGCATCATGTCGGGACAGGTCGAGCTCGTCGCATACGTGCTCGTCCCAGCTCTTCTGGGGATGGCCGCGGTGCGGCGCGCCACGACCGCGCGCGAGTTCGCGACCGGAGCGGTGTCCGTTGCGGTCGGGAACCTCGGCGTCGTCGTCTCGTTCGCGCTCGTCGGTCAGTCCACCGATCCGCTCGGCGCCGCGCAGCTCGCGGTCGCGGCGCTTGTGAGCGGCGCGGGCTCGGGCCTGCTCGCGTTCGCCGGCATGGCGATCTTTGGCCACGTCTTCCGCATCACGACGGTGTTCGAGCTGCGCGAGCTCGCGGACCCGAACCATCCGCTGCTGCGTCAGCTCCTGCTCCGCACGCCGGGCACCTATCACCACTCGCTGCTTGTCGCGAACCTGGCGGAACGCGCCGCGGAGGTGATCGGCGCGGATCCACTCGTCGCTCGCGTGGGCGCCTATTACCACGACATCGGCAAGATGCGGAACCCATCCGCGTTCATCGAGAACCAGACCGGAACGAATCCGCACGACGAGCTCGACCCGATGGTCTCCGCCGGCATCGTCGCGGCGCACGTTCGCGACGGACTGTCGCTCGCGGATCGGTACCACCTGCCGGCGATGATCCGCGAGATGATCCCAGCGCATCACGGCACCAGCGTGGTCAAGTACTTCTACCAGCTCGCCCAGCAGCGCGGTCAGAACCCTGACGACGCGTCCTTCCATTACCCGGGCCCGCGGCCGCGCACGAAGGAAGCCGGCATCGTCATGCTTGCTGACGGCACCGAGGCGTCGGTGCGATCGCTCGCGGAGAAGAAACCCGAGACGATCCGCGTGATGGTCGAGCGGATCGTCAGCGACCGCCTCGCGGAAGGTCAGCTCGACGAATGCGACCTCACGCTGCGCGACCTGCAGCAGATCAAGGACGCGTTCTGCGAGCTCCTCCTCGGCGTCTACCACGAGCGGATCCCGTATCCGGAAGACCGCATCGCACGCATCCCTCCCGCATCACAGGCGGCGTCCGACCGCTGAAGATCGCGGTCCGTGGCGAGGCCCCGTGTGATCTCGCACCCGCGCGCCGCGCCGTGCGCGCCGCACTTCGCCCCTACGGCGTCACGCGGGATGCAGAGGTCGTGCTCGCCTTCGTCGACGATGCCGCGATGCGCGAGCTCAACCGCCGTTACCGCGGGAAGGATCGGACCACGGACGTGCTCTCGTTCGGGCAGTCGCTGGGCCGCGGCGCCAGAGGCCTACATGCGGCGGCGTTGCTGAAACGCGAGGCCGACGGCACGCTCGAGCTCGGGGATGTCGTCATCAGCGGCGCCCAGGCCGCGCGCCAGGCGATACGGCGCCGCCGGCCACTCGCCACCGAGGTCGCTTTCCTGGCGGCTCACGGGGCACTCCACCTGCTGGGATACGAGGACGACACCAGCGCGGGATACCGCGAGATGCTCCGGCTGGGCCGCGCGGCGCTGAAAGGTTAACGAACAGAAAAGCGATGAAACACCGCCGCCGACCGCGCGTTACTTGAGGGCGATGAGAGGGAGCGCCGTCCTCCTGGTGGTGGCCGTGGTCCTGACGGGCCTCCTGCCCGGCGCCCCGGCCGCCGCCAGCACCGCGGAGCTCGTGCAGCACCTCGACCAGCTCGTGAGCAGCTTCCCCGGCGGCGCGGGTCTATGGATCGCGGATCCGAACGCCGCCAAGCCGCTCTACTCGCACGATGCCGACGAGCCCGTCATCACCGCCTCGCTCTACAAGCTCGCGGTGCTCGCCGAGGCCGAGCGGCGTGTCGACGCGGGGCAGCTCCACTACGGCGACGTCATCACGATCGAGAGCGAGGACATCACCGAGGATGGCTCGTTCGAGGTCGCGGGAACTGAGCTCACACTCGACCAAGCGCTCGAAGCGATGATCACGATCTCCGATAACGGCGCGGCGCTCGCCCTTTGGCATGTGCTCGGCGCGGACAACATCAACGCAACTCTGCGCAACGTGGGCATCAACGACTTCCACGTATTCGTGGCGTGGGGCGAGGACGCCAATGTCGCGACCCCACGCGCGATCGGCACGCTGCTCACGCTCCTCGCGAAGCGCCAGCTGATCTCGGCCGCGGCGTCGGATCGGATGCTGGCACGGCTCGAGCGCCAGCAGATCAACGACCGGCTTCCCGCGGAGCTCCCGGAGGGCGTGGTCGTCGCGCACAAGACCGGAAACCTTCCGGGCCTCACGCATGACGCCGGCATCATCTACACCCCGTCGGGTCCACGGGTCGTCGTGGCGATGACCTGGGACGCGTATGACGCAGATGCATATGCGTTCATCGCCAATGTCGGGTCGATCGTGTACAGCGCTGTCCTCGAGCCACCGGCGAACGCGCGGTATGAAGTGCCGCGCACGACCCTCAGCGTGGACGTCGGTTCGTCGCCGCGCATCACGGTCCCGATCACCAACGCCGGGAGCGACCCGTGGAACGTCAGCGGCGCGGGTTCGTATCGCCTCATCTGGGAGATGCGCGACAGCAAGAACGCGCTCATCGCGACGTCGCCCGTGCCGATCGTGCTCCCCGGCCTCGCGCCGGGGAAGAGCGCGAACGTTGGCGTCGTGCTCGCGGTGCCGCAGACGCCTGGCGATTACAAGGTGACGCTCGGGCTCGCCGACGCGAACGGGAACGGACTCGCGAAGCTCGGTGCCGCGACGGCATCGTTCCAGGTGCGCGCGCATCAGCCCTACATCGCGAACGCCGCGACCAGCGTGCCGGCCATTCTCCACCGTGGAGAGGCGTCGTTGCTCGTTACGAAATACACCGCACTGCCCACGGCGGGCACGACCGCGCACGCGCTCACGCTCACGTGGCGGCTGATCGACACGAAGACGAGTCGCTCGGTCGCGCAGGGGTCCATCGCCCTCGGAACGCTCGAGCCCAACGCGACCGGCGACTTCTTCGCGCCGCTCGTCGCACCCGCCGTGATCGGCTCCTACCGTCTCGCGTACGAGGTCCGCGAGAAGAACATCGCTGTGACCGAGACGGTCACCACGAACGTGACGATCGTGGGACCGCGGACCTACCCGGACGATGAGGGTGGCCGAACACCGCCGGCCATCACGATCACGCCGCCTTCCACGGCCACGCCCTCGCCCACGCGAATGCGCTTTGCGTCACCGACGCCTGGGATCGTGCCGAGTCCACAGTTGCCGACGTTGCCTGTGCCTCGCGGTCGCGCGACACCAACAGCGACTCCCTAAGCGAAGAGGCGTCGACCGCGGACGCGGCGCTCCTCGAGCGAGCGTCTGCGCCCAGCCGGCCCGAGCGGCGCACGCGCGGTGAATGGGCGGGCCGGCGTAGCCAGCAGCGAGCGAGGGGAGTGCCGCGTCTGCTACAGAGGCCTAGATGAGCGCTAGCGCCACCTCGCCAGGATGTTTTCCCGTTGAAATGCGAGTCGCGCGACGATGAAGACGGCGATGTCGACAGCGATGAGGATCACGGTGAATTGCAGGAACGCGTCGTTGTCGAGGATGACGCGGCCGGTCACCTGCGCGATCCCGAGACCGACGACCGGCACGACGACGAGACCGCCGATCTGCTGCGCGACGCGAACGTCGTTCACGCGCGTGGAGATCAGGATGCCGAGGTTCACCGAGAGCATCGTGAGGAGCGGGACCATCACGACGATCGCGAGGATCCACCGGGGCGCGGTCACGGCGCGCACCGCAGCCTGACTGCCGATCGCGGAGACCGATAGCAGGTAGATCGCGTACGCGATCCACGTCACGATCACCGAGGGGATCGTGGACGCGAGGCTCTTCGCGAGCAGCAGCTCACCGACGCCGACGGGGGTCGCGAGCAGCGGCTCGAGCGTGCGCGCCGCCTTCTCGCCGATGACCGAGAAGATCGCCATGGTCAGCGGCACGACGGTCGGGATGAGCATGAACAGGATCAGGAAATACGTCGCGATGAAACCCTGGATCGCTTCCTTTGGATCGAGTCCGGCGACCGCCGGGGCGGCCGCGTACATCGCCTGTACGTCGCGGTCGCTGGGTGGATTTGCCGCCGCTGCGGCGACCGCGCCGATGCCGGCGGCGAGGATGACGACCGGTGGCAGTAGCGTCATCGCAACGAGCAGCCGGTTGCCGAGCGCCTCGCGCCATTCGCGCACGCACACCGCGCGCACGAGCGTGCCGCGCTCCGGCGTTCGCGCGAGTGCGAGCGTCGTCACGTCAAGGCACCTTGCCCGACGTCTCGAGGTCGGCGGGAAGTTTGGCTCGGCCTTCCACGATGCTCAGGTACACGTCCTCGAGATGCACCTTGCGCTCGATGACGTACGCGATCTGCGCGCCGCCGTCGACGAGCGCCCGCACGAGGAGTGGATTCGTCCGGAGCGGATCGGCCGCGGACACGATGATCGAGCCGTTCTCGAGGTGTGCCTCGCGCACGCCCACGACGCTCTGCACGCGGACGAGATCTTCGGCGCGCGGCGTCGGCATCAGGCGGATCTCGGTCGAGCGTCCGTAGAGCTCCGCGCGAAGGTGGTCAGGCGTATCGATGCGGATCACCGACTGACGGAAGAACGCGATGCGGTCGCAGAGGCGGTCCGCCTCGTCGAGGTTGTGCGTGCACAGGAACACCGTGCGTCCCTGCCCGCGCAGCGCGACGATGAACTCGCGCACCGTCTTGGCTGCGTCGGGATCGAGTCCGGTCGTCGGCTCGTCGAGGAAGAGGATGCGTGGCTCGTGCAGCGCTGCGCGCGCGATCGCCATCTTCTGCTTCATGCCGCGCGAGAACGTCGCGACGGCCTCCAGGCGCCGATCCCAGAGTCCCATGAGCCGCAGGAAGTGCTCGGCCTGCCGCGCTGCCCTTGGTCCGTCGAGCCCGTAGAGCGTCGCGAAGAACACCAGGTTCTCCCACGCGGACTGGCGTTCGTACAGGCCGGGCTGTTCCGTGAGGATCCCGACCGCCGCGCGGATCTCGGAATCCTGCCGTCCGAGGCGGAATCCGGCGACCTCCGCCGTGCCCGACGTCGCGCCGATCAGGGCGCAGAGCAGGCGCAGCGTGGTCGTCTTTCCGGCGCCGTTCGGTCCGAGAAACCCGAACACTTCGCCCTCGCGCACCTCGAGGTCGAGTCCATCGACCGCGGCGAGCGAGCCGAAGCGCTTCGTCAGCTTCTCGGTGCGGATGACGGTGTTCATGTGGCGAGTCTATTGGCGCTCCGTCCCTATCCTTGACCGCGTGACCCCCATCGACGCCGAACGGAAACTGCGGGAGCTTTCCTTCTTGCACGAGGTGGCGCAGCTCGCGTCCTCCGCGCGCGACTGGGACGAGATGCTTCGCATCGTGATCGATCGAACCACCGATGCGATGCGCGCCGAGGTGTCGAGTCTGTATCTCCTCGAGAAGCGCGAAGGGCTGCTCCGTCTTGTCGCGACGAATGGCCTGAATCCACGTGCCGTTGGCCGCGCCACGCTGCGTTTCGGGGAGGGGATCACCGGGTGGGTCGCGAACGCGCGCGTGCCGCTTGCGGTGCGCGACGTGCGGAGCGAGCCGCGCTGGAAGAACGTCCCATCGGTCGACGTCGGCCGGTTCACCTCGATGCTGTCGGTGCCGCTGGTGTCGCGCGACGAAGTGATCGGGGTCATGAACGTGCAGACCGTCGAGCCGCGCGACTTCGACCGCACCGAGATCGATTTCCTTCAGACCATCGCGAACCAGGTCGCGGGCATCATCGAGAAGGGCCGGTTACAGCGCGAGTCGGAGCGCAAGCTGCGCGAGGTGTCGGCGCTCTTCGAGGTGTCGAACGTGCTGACGTCGACGCTCGACCTCGACGAGGTCCTCGCGCTCATCGTCGACCGGCTGGTGCGCGTCTACCCCGGCTCGGCGGGCGCGATCTACCTGCGCGAACGCGACGATGTGCGCGAGCGCGCTCGTTCGGGCGACATCGGAAAGTCGCTGCCCCCCGTGGCGCGACGCGCGATGGCGGAGACGCGGCCGATCGTCGAAGGCGACCATGTCGCGCTCCCGCTCCTCGCCGGCGATCGGCTCCTCGGTGCGGTCGCGCTGCGCGTGCCCGCGGGCATCGAGCTCGCCGACGAGGAAGTCGCGTTCGTTGGCGCGCTCGCGAACCAGGCGGCGCTCGCGATCGACAAGGCGGCGCTGTACGCGCTCGAGCGTCAGACCACGGAGCGCCTGCGGGAGCTCGAACGGGCGCGCACGGAGTTCGTGGCCGTGGTCACGCACGACCTGCGCACGCCGCTGTCGGTGATCCGGGGTTACCTCGATCTGCTCGCGGAGAAGAACGGCAACCGCAAGATCCCGATCGACGAGGCCGTCGCGCAGGTGGTCCGCCTCGACCAGCTCGTGGACCGGATCCTCACCGGAGTCCGCGTGGAGCACCCGGACCTCACGCTGCGCCGCGCGAGGTTCGATCTGCGCGCGACCGCGATCGTCACGCTGAGGGAGCTCGCGCCGATCGCCCGGCGGCACCGGCTCGCCGGTCCGCGCGAGGGCGCGGCGATCTGGGTGCGCGGCGACCGGCGGCGCACTGCCGAGGTGCTCGCCGGCCTGGTGCACAACGCGACGAAGTACGCGCCAGAGGACACAAGGATCAACGTGAGGGTCGAGCGCCGCCGCGACCGCGGCGTCGTGCGCGTGCTCGACGAGGGGCCGGGGGTCGCGTCGCAGGACCGCGCGCGGATCTTCGAGCCGTACGTCCGCGCTGCGGCGCATGCGGAGCTGCCCGGATCGGGCATCGGCCTCTTCGCGTCGCGCCGCGTCGTCGAGGCGCAGGGCGGAGACATCTGGTACGAGGAGAACGCCGGCGGCGGTGGCGTGTTCGCGTTCAGCGTGCCACTGGCAACCGAGGCGCGCGCGTGACGAGCGTCCTGGTCGTCGACGACGAGCGCGCGATGGTCGGCATGGTGGCGGCGCTCCTCGGAGAGGATGGCTACGAGGTGGTCACCGCGTACGACGGCGAGGCGGCCCTGAGGCGGCACGCCGAAGAGTCACCTGACCTCGTCATCCTCGATCGCGGCCTGCCAAAGCTCTCCGGCGACGAGGTCTGCCGGCGCATTCGCGCCACGTCGTCGACGCCGATCCTCATGCTCACCGGCGAGAAAGGCAGCGACGAGCGCGCGCGGCTCCTTGACCTCGGCGCCGACGACTACCTCGAGAAGCCCTTCTCGAAGAAGGAGCTCTCCGCGCGCGTGCGCGCCCTGCTGCGTCGCGCCGTTCCCGCGGCGCGCTCGCGGCCCGCGGCCTCGATCGGAGAGCTCACGGTCGATGCGCGCGCGCATCAGGCGACCGTCGCGGGCGAGGCGCTCGATCTGACGCCGACCGAGTTCCGACTGCTCGCCGCGCTCGCGACCCGCCCGGGTGAGGTCGTGGATCGCCGCGCGCTGCTCCGCGCGGGCTGGCCGGAAGAGCGCGACCCCGACCCCGAGTGGCTCAAGGCGCACCTCGCGCGTCTTCGCTCGAAGCTCGACGGCGCGGGCGCGCCTGCGCTCTCCAACGTTCGCGGCGTCGGCTATCGCCTCGGCTAACCCCGCGGGGATCGCCCCGCCGATCGTGTGCGCGGCGCTGAACTTCGCCGCCGCGTTCGCTTTGCTCTTCGTGCTCGCGCCGGCGACGCCGCTCGTCGCCGATCCGGTGCAGCGTCTTGTCTACGTGGGTACGCATCTGCTCGAGTGGCGCCTCGGCTGGCTGACGTGGATCGCCGCGGCGCTGTCGCTTCTCTGGTTCTACTGGTGGTGGCGTGCCCGCGTGAGCGCGTCATACGTCCCCCTGATCTTCGGCGGGCTCGGACTGCTCGCCGACGTGACCGCCGAGCTCATCCTCGTCGTGGGCGGCGTCGAGACGTACATCACGATGTCGCCATTCGCATTCGCGCTCACCGGCGGGGTGGCGAACGGCCTGTATACGATCTGCGGCATCGGCCTCACGCTCGCGACCCCGCTCACCAGACGCGCGCGCGCGGTCGCAGCCGTCATGTGGGCCGCGGGCGTCGCACTCAGCGTCGGCGCGTTTCTCGATATCCCCGTCCTCACCGCGGGCGCCAGCGCGCTGTTGTTCGCGCTCTTCTGCCCCTGGTGCCTGTATCTCGCGGTGAGGTTCCGCTGAGGCGCGTCGTCGTCATCGGCGCGGGCTTCTTCGGCCGCGTGATCGCGCGCCGCCTCGCGGCTGTCGGCATCACGCCGGTGGTCGCGTCGCGATCGCGCGGCGACGTGCGCGTCGACGTCGAGGACGACCGTGCGATCCGCGAGGTCCTGCGTCGGGCCGACATCGTGATCGACGCCGTTGGGCCGTTCCAGACGCGCTCGACCCGTCTGGTCGAAGCCGCGATCGGGATCGGCTGCGACGTGGTCGACCTGTCGGACTCACTGGCCTACGCGCGCGCCGTCCTCGCGCTCCACGATCGCGCCGCGTCCGCCGGTGTGCGGCTCTTCACGTCGTGCAGCGCGATCGCGACGGTGGCCGCCTCGGCGATCCGCGCGAGCGGCGGCGCCGCGCCGGAGACCTGCGATCTCTTCCTCGCGCCGGCGTCCGCCGAGACAGCCAACCCCGCGACGGTGCGTGCGTTCCTCGCGTCCGTCGATCGGTCGCGCTCGCGCGAGTTTCCTGCCGACCGTCGGCGCGGTTATCGGGTCGAGACGGCCGCTGCGGCGCTCCTCCCGCGTTCCTGGCCGAGCCTGCGCTTCGTCGACTTCTGGGTCGATCCGAACGCGCCGTTCGCCGCGAAGTCTCTCGCGCTCGCGTCGCGGTTCGGCCTCATGAGCCTGCTGTCGGCGGTCGCGCCGCTCTCCGCGCGTGTCCTCGGCCGGCGTGAAGGCTCCTTCTCTGTCGCGCTCAGCGCCGGCGGACGCTATTCGCTCGTGCGACTCGCCGCGCCGCGCGGCAGCTATCTCATCGCCGCGGAGCCCGCCGTGCTTGCGGCCGAGTCGCTCGCCCGCGGCGCCACGGTCGCACCCGGTGTCGTCCCGAGCGACGCGCAGGTCGATCCAACGGCGCTCTTCACGCGTCTACGGGAGCTCGGCGTGGACGTGCGCACCTAGAGTGATGCTCGTGCCACGCTCGCGGACGACGTCTTGCGCGACCTCTTCGTGCGCGCTGACGCCAGCGCGCTGGATCTGCTCGCTGGGTCGCGCATGACCTGGAACGCATGGGGGACCGCATCCAGAACATCTGCGAGCGGACGGTGTACGAGGTCACGGGCGTGATGCGCGAATTCACCTCACACGGCCCGCGCCAACCGGAAGAATGACCCCGCTTCGAGTCCTCTTCCTCTGCACGCACAACTCCGCGCGCTCGCAGATGGCCGAGGGATTCCTGCGCGATCTCGGCGGGGATCGCTTCGAGGTCGCGAGCGCGGGCACCGAGGCGCGCGGCCTGAACCCGCTCGCGGTGCAGGCGATGGCGGAGGAAGGCATCGACATCTCGCTGCAGGAGTCGAAGACGCTCGACCGCTACACCAGCGAGCCGTTCGATCTCGTCATCACCGTGTGCGACGAGGCGAATGAGGCGTGCCCGTACTTCCCGAACGCGAAAGAGCGCCGCCACTGGTCGTTCCCGGACCCCTCCGCCGTCCAGGGCGATGACGAGACGCGCTTCGCCGCGTTCCGTGTCGTGCGCGACGCCGTCCGCGAACGCATCGAGCGCGAGCTGCTGGCGGTGCGCGCGGGCTGAGGCCGGAGGCGGCCTCAGAACGCGATCAGCGGTCGCCACGTCCCGAGCGCCACGCTGAGAGATGTCGCGCCGGCGGCGAGCAGCAGCGCGCCCGCGACGAGCCCACCGTCGGGCAGCGTGAGCGCGCGCGGTCGAGCGAGCGTCCGGCACTCGCGCGAGCCGAAACCGCGAGCGTCCATCGCGAGCGCGAGTCGCGTCGCGCGCCGGATCGCCGCGACGAGCAGCCCGAGCGCCCGACCCGGGAAGGCGCGGAACCGGTCGACGATCGTACGGTCGGCCTCGATGCCACGCGCGCGCCGCGCGAGACCGAGCACGTCCCATTCACGCGAGAACAGCGGGAACAGGCGGAACGCCGCGAGCGCGCCGACGACGAAGCGCGAGGGTGCATGGGCGTGCTCGACCAGCGCATCGGCGAGATCCGTCGGGTCGATCGTCGCGACCGCGAGCATGCCCGCGAGAGAGATGCCGATGATCCGGAGCGCGATCGCGGCGCCGGCCACCGCGCTGTGCGAGAGGAGCGCGTTGAAGACGCCGAGGCTGGCCGCGCCGATGAGGAGTGGCACGGCGCGCGCGGCGAGCGAGCGCGGCGGGAGCCCGCTGAAGCGCGCGGCGACGAGCAGCGCCGCGACCACGATGCCTGAAGTGACGAGGTCGACGGTGATGAACAGCGCGAGCATGAGGACGAGCGCGGCGACGATCTTGGCGATCGGATGCGGGCGCGCGAGCGGAGCGGCCGGATCGGCGATGAGCGGCTGGAGCAGCCTCACGCGGCACGACCGCCTGCTAGGCGCAGTGTCCGGTCGGCGAGCGAGGTGACGAGGTCTTCGTCGTGCGTCGCGAAGAGCGCAGCGCCGCCGCCGTCGCAGTGCGCGGCGAGGAGCGCGACGAGCTCGGCGTAGGTGCGGCGGTCCTGGCCGAAGGTCGGCTCGTCGAGCACGAGCAGGGGAGGAGCCGTCGCGAGCGCGGTCGCGACCGAGAGGCGGCGCTGCTCTCCGCCTGAAAGCGTGAACGGATTCGCGGCCGCGAGGTGGGTGAGATGCAGCCGCTCGAGGAGATCCATCGCGATCCGCCGCGCGTCCGGCGCGTAACGGCCAGCGCGCAGCGGACCGACCATGAGCTCCTCGTCGACGCGACCGGTCACGAACTGATGCTCCGGATCCTGGAAGACGGTGCCGACATGCGCGACCAGTCGTCGCGCCGGCAGCGACCACGGCTCGGCGTCCTCGAGCGCCACGCGTCCGCGCGCTGGTCGCAGCAGCCCCGCGACGAGGAGCGCGAGCGTCGACTTGCCGGAGCCGTTCGGTCCGGTCACGGCGAGGGCCTCGCCCGCGCGTACCACGAGGTCGACGCCGGCGAGCGCCCAGGTCTCCGCGCCCGGATAACGGAACGCGATGTCGTCGGCGCGCGCGAGGTCCGCGCCGAACGCCGTGCGTCGCGTCGGCGCCGCGGGCGGCGGACCGGGCACCCACACGCCGAGCTCTGCGAGCCGCGCGCCGTAGCGCGCGAACACCTCCTGCGGAGCACCGTCCGCCACGACGCCGGCGCCCGCCTCGATCACGACGACGCGATCGACGAGCGGCAGCGACTGCGCGACGCGGTGCTCGACGAGCACGAGCGTCATGGCGCTCAGGTCGGCGAGCGTTTCCCTTACCAGCTCCGCGCCGACCGGATCGAGATTCGCCGTCGGTTCGTCGAGCAGCAGCAGGCGCGGGCGGAGCGCGAGCCCTCCGGCGATCGCCAGGCGCTGCTTCTCACCGCCGGAGAGCGCCGCCGTCGGCCGGTCCTCCGGATACGGGAAGTGCACCTGCGCGAGCGCGCGGTGCACCCGCGGCCAGATCGCCTCGGTGGGGACGCAGTGATTCTCGAGACCGAACGCCACGTCGTCGCCGGCGCGCGCCATCACGAGCTGCGTCTCGGGATCCTGGAACACGATGCCCGTCGAGTCACGCGCGTCGTGGGGCGGGCGTCCGTCGACCCGGAGCTCGCCCTCGGACTCACCGCCCCCGCTCGTGTCGAGCAGGCCGGCGAGGGCCGCGAGCAGCGTGCTCTTGCCCGCGCCCGATGCCCCGAGCAGTAGCACGCGCTCGCCGGGACGGATGCGCAGATCGAGGCCGCGGATCGCCCAGGCCCGGCGCCCCGCGTGGCGCCAGCCCCAGCCGCGCGCTTCGATCGCCGCCCCCTCGCCGCCCGTCACGCGGAGGACTCTAGATGCGCTGCTGCGTCCTGCCTGATGGGAACTGCGCGAGGACTCCCGTCTGCACCAGCGCGCGGACCAGCCAGGCCGAGCCGATGCCCGCGATGATCACGGCGGAGACGAGCATGAACGCGCCGATGACGAGCTGATCGACCAGGGCAAGCTCGGCGTAGTAGAGCGGCGTGTCGTGGATCCACGCGCCGACCGCCGCAAGCGCCGCCGCGAGCGCCGCCGCGAAGAGATCGAAGCGCCGGTAACGGAACAATGCGAAGCCGAGCTCCGCACCCGCCCCCTGGAACAGACCCGAGAGTGCGGCGTCGAGACCCCACTGCGATCCGAGGACGAGCGACACGCTCGCCGCGACGAGCTCCGCGAACAGCGCGGCGCCGGGTTTCTGCACGACGAGGCCCGCGACGACACCGGCGGCGAGCCAGGTGCCGTACAGGATGTTCTGCGCCGGCGGGACTGCCGCGAATGCGGGACCGGTCGCGGCCCAGAGCGCGTTCCAGGCCCAGAACACGACGCCGAACGCGACCGCGATCGCCGCCGTGACCACGATGTCGACCGTACGCCAGGACATTGACCGATTCACGCGACACCTCCAGTTGCTATTTCGATGACGAGCAGCACGCCCCGGTCGCACGCGACCGAAGCGGGCCGAGACATCACGACGTTCGAGAGGCCGCGAGCCGCGCCGAAGGGCAGCGTCTCACCGGCCAGCGCGTAGCGAAGACCCTGCGTGCGTACGCCCTCGGCGTTGCCGCGCAGTGCGAGCAGGGTGACGACATCGCCGACGCTCCCAGCGAGCTCTAGGTGCTCGCCTCCATGCAGCGGCCGCGCGACGACGTTGCCGTGCACGGCACGCAGTCCGCGCCCGCGGTACGCGTCGTCGGCGAGGAGCAGCGTGTTCGCGAGCTCGTGGTCGAAGCGCTCTCCGCCGAAGATCCCGAGCAGCACGATGTCGTCTGGCTTCGTCTTCAGCACATGTGCGACAGCGAGCTCCAGATCGGACTCGTCCTTCTCAGGGGAGAACGGCAGCACCGTGACGCCTCGGGCGCTGAACTCTGCGGCGCGCTCGAGCCCCAGCGAGTCGAGATCGCCGACGATCGCGTGGGGAAGGACATCCCACCGCTCGAGCGCGAGCGTGCCGCCGTTCGCCGCGACGATGAGGTCCGCGCCCTTCAGCTCGGCGCGGTCGCGCGGATCGACGTCGCCGTGAGCGACCACGACGGCCTTCAATGAACAAAAAAGCGGCGCATCCGAGCGCCGCAGCGAGGTCTCACGCGTTCCGACTCCCTACGCTGACATTACTCAGATCAGGTTCTGGGGTCTGCGGATCACCGCACTCTCAGCGCCCGTGGGCGCTCCCCCGTCGTATTCAGTTGTCGCCCTCAGTGTACGCGCGTAGCTCCTGACACGCGAACGCGGACGCACGGCGACGATGCCGCACGTCCGCGATGCGACCGCGTGGTGTTAGGCGGCCTTCGCCTCAGCGACCTTCTTGACCGTCTTGATATGGACGACCTCGGCCTTCGTGGGGGCGATGAGCCACGCCACCACCAGGACCGCGAACGACGCGAAGGCTGCGAGTTCCATCTCGACCTCCCTTTAGATCGTGTACGCGGCTTCGCGGTGCTGCGACGCGTCGAGTCCGAGGACTTCCTCATCCTCCGGCACGCGCAGTCCGACGAAGACATCGATGAGCTTCAGGATCACGAAGGTCATGACCGCGGAGTACGTCACCGAGGCGAGGACGGCGACCGCCTGCACTCCGAGCTGCGCCGGGTTGCCGAAGGCGAGGCCGTCGGCCGCGCCCGCGTTCACCGCCACGGTGGCGAAGATGCCGGTCGCGAGCGCACCCCACATGCCGCCGATGCCGTGCACGCCGAAGACGTCGAGAGCGTCGTCGACCTTCAGTCGCTTCGTGAGCTGGATCCCGACGTAACAGAAGGTGCCGGCTCCGAGACCGATGAGGATCGCGGCGGACACGTCCACGTAGCCGGACGCCGGGGTGATCGCGACGAGTCCGGCAACCGCGCCGGCCGCGGCACCGAGCACGCTTGGCGCGCCCTTGTGCAGCCAGGACACGGTCATCCAGGTGAGCGCGGCCATGGCGGCCGCGGTGTTCGTGACGACGAACGCGTTGGCCGCGAGGCCACCGGCGTTGATCGCGCTGCCCGCGTTGAAGCCGAACCAGCCGAACCAGAGCAGCGACGCGCCGAGGACGGTCATGGTCGCGTCGTGTGGCTCTATCGGCTCGAGGCCGAGACCCTTGCGCCGACCGAGCACGAGCGCGGCGACGAGCGCGGAGACCCCGCTGGTGATGTGCACCACGGTGCCGCCGGCGAAGTCAAGCGTGCCGAGCATCTTGAGCCAGCCACCGGTGCCCCAGACCCAGTGCGCGACAGGGTCGTACACGAACGTCGCCCAGAGAAGCGTGAACACCACGAACGCCTTGAAGCGCTTGCGCTCGGCGAACGCGCCGGTGATGAGCGCGGGCGTGATGACGGCGAACATCATCTGGAAGACCATGAACCCGAGGTGGGGAACAGTCGGCGCGTAATCGGGGTTCGGCGTCTGTCCGACGCCCCGAAGCGATAGCCAATCGAGCCCCCCGATGAGACCGCCGTGATCAGGACCGAACGCCAGCGAGTACCCCCACAGCACCCACTGCACGCTGATCAAGCACAGGATGAAGAAGCTGTGCATGATCGTCGCGAGGACGTTCTTGCGGCGAACGAGCCCGCCGTAGAAGAAGCCGAGCGCGGGCGTCATGAGCATGACCAGGGCAGCGGACGCGAGGAGCCAGGCGGTGTCCCCGGCGTTGATGTTCTCCATGCCGCTAGCCTGCGCAGCCGGCGTAGGGCGGTCAGTAGCGCAACGGGAGCGGTCGGTTTCGGTTGGGTTGTGGGCGCCGCGCAAAGGCCGCGGGACTGGCAGACCTTTGCGCGGCGCGGGAACTAGTGTCGGATCACTGCGGCGTGGGCGAAGCCACACGCCAAGCAGATGAGGGCAGCGAAGGCTGCCCGATTACATGCCCTTGGCGAGACCGATGACGTTGCCCTCGGGGTCGGCGAACATCGCGAGCTCGACCGGACCGGCCTTCGTCGGCGGCATGACGGTCTTGCCGCCCAGCTTCTCGACCTTCGCGAGCGTGCCCTTCAGGTCCTCGGTCTCGATGTAGAAGGTCACGCTGCTGCGGCCATTCCGCGACGGGCCGATCCCGCCATTGATTCCGTGACCGTTGGCGCCGGTGTCGACCATCGCGTAGTCCTCCGGCGCGTCGGTGAGCTTCCAGTCGAAGGCCTTGGCGTAGAAGTCGCGGAGCTTCTTGTTGTCCTTCCCGATGACCTCGAAGTGCGTGACGGGATATGCCATGTCAGTTCCCCTTTCCTATCGCTGCGTCTTCGCAGTCGTGTGATGCGCTGAGTTAGAGCCCGGCGTCACGGCCCTCCGCAACGTTCGTCAGGCGGGACAGGAAGTAATCCCAGCCCTCGGTGTGCGACGCGAGCGCGCCCTCCGGGAGGCCGCGATGCACGAGCCGAAGGCGCGTGCCCTGGCCGTCGGGCTCGAGGTCGATCTCGACCGTGCTCGTGCCAGGCGGCACGACGGGACTGCCTTTCCACCCCCAGGTGAAGACCACACGGCGTGACGGGATCACTTCGACGAACCGTCCGTCCACCGAACCCTTGTCGTCCTCGAAGTCGACATGGAACGTCCCGCCCGGCCGAGGCTCGAGCTGCGCGATCTTTCCCTTCCAGCGGACGTACTCGCTGGGGTCGGTCAGGAGCCGGAAAACGGTCTCCGGCCGTGCCGCGATGGTGATGACCTTCTCAATTGCCTTTGTGTCTACGGTCACGACGGGTCCCCCTTTGCTCTTCCTGCTCCGCTGCCTGCTTCAACAGGCGCAGGTTCTCGTCCCAATAGGACTCAAGGTAGGCGCGCAGCTCCGCGATGCTCTCAGGCCGCGCCCGATACAGGCGCCTCGTGCCGTTCCGCCTCTCAGTCACCAGGCCCGCCTCCTTCAGCACGCGTAGGTGCTGCGAGATCGCCGGACGGGTCACGTCGAAGTGGCGGGCGATCTCGCCCGCGGCGAGCTCGGAGGTCCACACAAGACGCAGGATCTCGCGTCGGCGCGGCTCGGCGATGGCGCGGATCGCGGCTTCCACCCGCACATGTGAGCACACACTTACGAAAGTGTCAACTTACATAGAAGCCAACGTTCGCTCGATCTTTCGCCCGATCTTTCCGAAGGTCCAGCCGAGAGACAGACCCAGGATCGGTGTGAATTCCGCGACGAGGATTGCGTAATGCTCCATTTCGAGCGGGTCGTACTTGTTCTTCGTCGCGCTCAGGCAGGGCATCGTCCGTGTGCGGTAGACGCGCACCGTGTCGCCCACGCGCTCGGTGTCCGGGGAATTGCCGAGGATCGTCCGCCAACCGCTGAGAGGGGCCCGGCCCTCACAGGTGACGCCGTCGACCTCGTACCGGTACACGAAGTAGTCCATGCCGAAAACTCGGATCACGCGGGCAGGCGTCTCGACGGCGTCGACCCAAAGCGTGCTCGGACGGGCGTTCCACGCCAAGATCGCGAACCCGCTCGCGAGCAGGACGAACCCCGCGGTCGCTGCTGGCATGGAGAGCTTCGCGAGGACGCCGCCGATCCGTGGCGCCGCCGCGAATCCCAAGAAACCCTGGACCCCGAAGATGGTCAGCAGCGGCCCGACCACCGCACCGTCCTCGATGGCGCCAAAGGCCGCGACACCGGCGCTGATGCCCATCAGAACCGTTCTCATGGGTCCGCCTGGACGATACCGTTCCACAACCCAAGCGAAACCTAGCGGCCGTTTACCCGAACGTGGCCACGGCGGGATGCTTCGGTCGACAACACCTGTGGGGAGTTGAACCGATGACGCTGACCATCGAGCGCGAGCGCCCCGCGACCGCCGCGCCACCCGCTCCCAAGACCTCGCCCAAAGATGTGCTTGCGATGGCGAAGAAGGAAGGGGTCCAGATCGTGGACCTCCGCTTCGTCGATCTGCCCGGGACCTGGCAGCACTTCTCGATCCCGGTCGAGGAGCTCTCGGAGGGCCTGTTCATCGACGGCATCGGCTTCGACGGTTCGTCGATCAGAGGGTTCCAGCACATCCACGAGAGCGACATGCTCCTGATGCCCGACGCGACTTCGACCTTCATCGACCCGGTGCTCGAGGTCAAGACGATGGACATCATCTGCGACGTCATCGACCCGATCACCCGCATGCCGTATTCGCGAGACCCGCGATACGTCGCGAAGAAGGCCGAGGCGTTCCTCCCCACCACCGGCATCGCGGACATCGCGTACTGGGGACCGGAGATCGAGTTCTACATCTTCAACTCGCTCCGCTTCGACCAGAGCGCGAACTTCGGCTTCTACTACATCGACTCCGAGGAAGGCATCTGGAACTCGGGCAGCAACGGGACGCCGAACCTCGCGCATCGTCCGCGGTTCAAGGAGGGCTACTTCCCGGTCCCGCCGGCCGACAAGCTTCAGGACCTCCGCTCGATGATGGTCCGCGCGATGATCGCGTCGGGCATCGCGGTCGAGGTGCATCACCACGAGGTCGGCACCGCCGGTCAGACCGAGATCGACATCCGCTTCGGCACGATGGTCGAGACCGCGGACAAGGTGCTGAAGTACAAGTACATCACCAAGAACGTCGCGGCGAAGAATGGCTACGTGGTGACATTCATGCCGAAGCCGCTGTTCGGTGACAACGGATCGGGCATGCACACCCATCAGAGCCTCTGGAAGGACGGCCGCAACCTCTTCTACGACAAGAACGGCTACGCGCTCCTCTCGGAGACGGCGCGCCACTACATCGGCGGCCTGCTGAAGCACGCTCCCGCGATCCTCGCGTTCGCCGCGCCGACGACGAACTCGTACCGCCGGCTCGTTCCGGGCTACGAGGCGCCGATCAACCTCGTCTACTCGCAGCGCAATCGCTCGGCGTGCGTGCGGATCCCGACTTACTTCGACAAGCCCGAGGCGCGCCGCCTCGAGTTCCGCGCGCCGGACCCCTCATGCAACCCGTACCTCTCGTTCTCGGCCTGCCTCATGGCCGGACTCGACGGCGTGATCAACCAGATCGAGCCGCCGACACCGATCGACGAGGACCTGTACGAGGGCGAGCACCGCTCCGTGAAGCAGACGCCAGGCTCGCTCGAAGAGGTGCTCGACGCGCTCGACGCTGACCGCGAATTCCTCATGCGCGGCGGCGTTTTCACCGAGGACCTCGTTGAAGAGTGGCTCGGCTTCAAACGTGCAAGCGCCAAGCAGGTGGCGCTACGGCCTCACCCGTACGAGTTCTACCTGTACAGCGACGTTTAGTCATAGGAGGGCGATATGACGGCAGTGACGCAGTGGCGTGAGGCAGGGAGCGGGAAGCACTGGGCACCGGCCGCTTTGCCCGAGCCGCCGCGGCACAGCCACGTCTCGAAGAGCGTCCCCGCGACGCGCGACGCCTTCGGTCGCACGCTCGAAGAGTGGATGCAAGACCTGACGGTGGTGAGCACGCACGACGGCGAATAGCCGCTGACTAACCGCTCCCGAACAGGTCCGAGGCCGTCCCAGTAGGGGCGGCGTCGACAGTCTCCTGATCACCTCGTATTCCAGCCGGTGATCAGCGTCTCGAGCCGGTGGGTGCCGTCAGCTTGCGTGAGTGGGTCGAACGTCACTCTGACGAGCGTGTCCCACCTCGGGCCAAGCTCATTCATCGTGACCACATTGCCGCCGGCGACTCCCGCTGACCAGGTGTATGCCGTGTTCTCGTCCGGACGCAGGCGCAGACGATCCGCCGAGCCGACCTCTTGGAACTCAACGACACCTGCGTTCACGCTCAGCACGCTGCCGATCTGTGTCCACGACCCAGGCGCGAGTGAGCGATCTGGCAACGCGTCAAAACCATCGGGCCAGTACGCCGGGCCCTGTCCTGAAGCGAGCACAGCACCGGTGCGAGCGTCGAACCAGAACAGCGCCGAGTGGAGCGGCTGTGGCGGCGGAATAATGCAAAAGTCGCAGTTCACGTCGCCAGAGACCGCGACGACCCAGAACAGCCGTCCGCGCGGCGCCGAAAGAGTCGGCGGAACGTCTGTCGACGACACGAGCTTGGCCTCGAAACGCTGCGCTCGCGGAATGATCGCGCTCAGGCCACGGACATAGCCAAGCACGAATTGCCTTGAGGTGAGCGGAAGCGTTGGCACGCTTGTGGTCGCGGGTCTGGGTCGCACGGATGCCGACGATGTCCCGAGCACCTGGTCGCCGACATAGGCCAGGGCCGACCCCAGCGCGATCGCGAGCATCAGGACCAGGGTGCTGACGCCGACGCGCGTGACGACGGACATGAAGCTCGTCCTCGACGATCGTGCCCTCGGGACCCAACGCTCTTCCGGCAGGACTGGGAGTCGATTGAGATCGCGCTGGATGGTGAGCTCGATGTCGTCAGACAACGCTTGTCCCCTTTCGCATACGGACGAGCGCCTTCGCGAGGGTGGCGCTCACGGTGCCTGGCCTGACACCGAACAGTTCCGCTGTCTCAGCGTGCGTGAAGCCCAGGTAGTAGTGCGCGATGACGATGGCTCGTTGCCGCTCGGTGAGCAGCGCCAGCAGACGCCCCGCTTCCATGCTGTCGAGCAGAGCTCCGATGTCGTCGGCTGGCGACACCGCGGCGCGCGCGTCGAGCAGACTTAGAAAACGCCAGGGCCGACGGTGCGCGTGCCGCAGGGCGACCCGGTACAGCCAACCGGCCACGTTCTCGGATCGCGCAGGCGGCCGGCGCAGGCCCTCTTCGAACGCGTCGTGTAACGCATCCTCTGCCCTGGCCGCGTCACGCAGCGTCGCGAGCAGCGCCCGGTACACACGCGGGACGGCGGTTCGGTAGAGCGCTTCCCACTCTGCGCGGTCCACTTACCTACTAATGCGTCGCGCGGCCTCGATTCGTTACTCGTCCACCAGGGCGACCGCACGGATCGGCGAACCGGTGGCGCCGTCCATCTTGAGCGGTAGGCCCGAGAAGCTGAACCGCTTGCCGCGCAGGCCTTTCAGGCCGACGAGGTTCTCGATGATCGGGACCTCGTGATCGGGATGAAGGAAGAGCACGTGCCCGGGACAATCGGTGTTGCCGAGCTCGTCAGCGACGCGGCCCTCCAGATTCGGATGGTCGACGCCGACAGCCTTCACCTCGCGTTCGAGCAGCCATTCGCAGGCGTCTTTCGCGAGACCCCGCGCCGCGAGGAACGCGTCGCCGCCCCATGTGCCCGACCAGAACCGGACGAGCACGATGTCGTCCTTGCGTATCTCGACGTCCTGCTTCTCGACCGCCGCCGCGAGCATCTCCGCCGTCACCGGCTCGTCGGCGCGCTTCGCGCTCACGTCGACACACACGGCTTCGCCGTGGAGCTTCTCGAGCGGCAGCTCCGCGATCGACCTGCCCTTCGGCGTACGCCGGGCGCCATCGTAGAAATGGAGTGAGGCGTCCACGTGCGTGCCGGTGTGGTCCTCCATGACCAGCAGCTTGGTCGAGAAGCCGAGCTTGAACGTCGACGCGTTCATGTACGGCAGCAGCGTGAACGGCGGCTTGATGTCCCAGGTGCGCAGCCCGTCTTTGAGCGCCAGGGTGAGGTCGACGATGCGCGTGGGCACGCGCGGATGCTAGGCGAGAACCTTTGCGCTCAGCGCCGTGAAGAGATCCGCGAGGAGCGGCGGGAGCTTTCGTTTTACGTCGAGCGTCGGGTCGTAGCCGCAGATCTCGAAGCCGCGCACGTCGGACACCGACGCGAGCGATGTGATCGCCTCGCCGAGACCCGCGAGCGACACGCCGCCGGCGGCCGGGAACACGACCGCGCCGACCTCGGCCGGATCGACGACGTCGATGTCGACGTGGAGCCAGATCTTCCGCTTGCGCGCGAAAGCGATGATGCCGGATAGATCGGCCTGCTCGGCGTCGAAGCGGATTCGCGTGAGCTTCGAGCGATCGAGGTTCGCGCGCTCGCCGGGATCGAGCGCGCGGCCTCCGACCAGGGCGACCCGGTCCTCCGCGATCTTGTGCGAGCCCGGCCAGAGGAGCGGCGCGACCGACCGGCCGCAGACGTGCGCGAGGCACATGCCGCCGACGTAGTGGGACGGCGTCGTCGCGAGCGTGTTGAAGTCGCCGTGCGCGTCGAAGTACACAAGGGCGAGGTCGGGCACGAGCGCGATGGCCCCGGCGAGCGTCCCTGCGACAAGCGTGCATTCGCCGCCCAAGACCGCGCAGGTGGCGCCGGCGCGCAGCGACGACCCGATCGCGTCGCCGAGGGTGCGGCACGACTCGCGGGCCGCGGTCACCCAGCGGTCGCGCGGGTTGAACGGCACCCGAACGTGCTTCTCCGGCCCGAGTCGTGTAACGAAGTGCTCGGAGAGCGCGCCAGGTGCGGCCGCCATCCCCGCGAAGCGCGTCTCCGTGACCACACCGGCCTCGAAGAGATGCAGCGGACGAGCCGCCATTTGTGGACGCATCCTAGCCCGCTCGGTCGCTTGTCTGGAAGCCTCCCGGACGCACGGAAGGCGGTTCTACATCTTTATGAGACCGCTCTGGACCAAGGCCAGGCAGATCACGGCAATCGCCGCGAGCGGCCACTTGGACCAGCGACCCGAGATGAGCATGAGGACGCCACAGACGAGTGCGATGAGCGAGAGCAGAAGGCTGACGGTGATGGTCAATGGACACCTCCGTGTGCTGCCCTGTTGGGCGAGCAAGAGTATGACCACCCCCGCGGTGTCAGTCCCCGAACGAAGCGAGCAGGCGGTCGACAGCTGCCAGGCCGGCGTGCAGGATCCGCGACTCCATCCCATAGCCGATGCGCAGGTGGCGCTCGGCGCGGAAGTGGATGCCGGGGACGACCATCGTCGAGTACTCGCGGATGAGGCGGTCGACAAGTGCCATCGACTCGATGGGAAACCGGTAGCTGAAGAAGCAGACCCCGCCGGCCTGTGGCGGCGTCCAGTGCAGCTCGCGCGAATGCGTCGCCGCCCAGTCCTCGAGCTTCGGCCAGCGCTCGCCGAGAATGAAGCGCGCCCGCTTCAGCAGCTCGGTGCGACGCTCGAGCGCGATCTCGGCGAGCGTCTCGGACATGGTCGCTGGCGCGATCGTCGTGTAGTCCTTGAGACGCAGCGCGGCCTGCGCCTCATCCTCCGGCGCGACGAGCCAGCCGATCCGAAGACCGGGCAGCCCGTACACCTTCGAAAGCCCACCGGTGACGACAATGCGCTCGCCGCGTCCGGAGAAGGATGCGCTCTCGACGCTGTCGAGCTCCGCGCCGCGGTACACCTCGTCGGAGAGGATCCACGCACCGTGTTTCGCGGCGATCGCGATGACGCGATCGATCTCCGCGCGCGACAGGACCTGCCCGGTCGGGTTGTTCGGCGTGCAGACGCAGATGAGCTTGGTCCGCGCGTTGACCGCGGATGCGAGCGCGTCGAGATCGATGTGCCAGCCACGCTCCTCACGCAGCCACACCTCGCGCACGCGGGCGCCGAGGCCCTGCGCGATGCCGTGCACCTGCATGTAGTTCGGCATCACGACGACGACCTCGTCGCCGGCGGACACGAGGGTCATCAGCGCGAGGAAGTTCGCCTCGCTCGTCCCGGTCGTGATGACCACGTTCTTCGCGTCCGTGCCCGAGTGGAATCCCGCGATGAGCGCGCGCGTCGGCTCGCGCCCGACGCCCTCCGCGTAGCCGAGCTTCGAGCGCATGAGCTCTCTCTGATCGCGCGTGATCTCTTCGAGCGTCAGCGCCTCGACCCCGGACTCGGACAGGTCGTACTTCACCCGGTGCTCCCAGGTGGACTGCATGCGCTCCATGTCGAACGCGGGGAACTTCATCGGTTCGCCGCTCAGTCTGGCATCAGCGCTTCTCGGCGTCAGCGCGAAGCCGCTCCGCTTGCTTCCGGGCAAACTCGAGGACGTAGGTGCGTTCGAAGGAGCCGACTCGCCCGGTCACCTCGACAGCGTCGACGACATTCGCGTAGCGGAACAGCACCGTCAGCGTGAGGAGCACGCTGTCGGCGGTGGGTTGCTGGAACGTGAACGCGCGTGATTCGTCGCCAATGACCTCGCCGAGGTCGATCTGGATCGATCCGAGGTCGATCGCCCTCATGCGGAAGTCGTTGGCCGTCGTGGTCGCCGCGGCTTCGTCGGCGGTCGTGATGAGTATCGAGTCGATCACGCAGCACACGAATGGATCGCCACCCTTGGTGAACGACCGGATGTAGCCGAACGCGAGCCGCTGCTTCAACACCGGCGGTGTGATACCGAGGCCGTTCGCGAGGTCGTCCGGACTCATCTCGTCGTCCTTCTCGAGCACGTAGTCCGCTGGCACGTCGGTGGCTTGGAGGATCACGTTCCGCGCGGCGCCGCGTACCGCGCGAGCAGGCGGACCGCTCGGTGCCAGGGCGGGCGTCGAGCAGGCGAGGACCGCGAAGGCGAGCAGCGCGACGCCGCACCTCACGAGACCACAGTAGTGACGCGCCGACCGGCAAGGCAGAATCCACCGGTGCGTCGCATCGGACATCGCGGGGCGATGGGTCATGCCCCGGAGAACACGATCGCGTCTTTCCAGAAGGCGCTTGACCTCGCGTGCGATGAGGTCGAGACGGACGTCTGGCTGACGCAGGAGGGACGGCTGCTCATATCGCACGATCGGCCGACTGCCAAGACGACGCTCTCGCTGGACGAGGTCCTCGACTTCTGCCGTGGTCGCCTGGCCGTGAACGTCGAGCTCAAATGCGAGAAGGACGAGACACGCGCGCGGGAGACCGGAGCGAGCGTGGCCACGCGCCTCGCCGCGCGCGGGCGCGCCGACGTGTACGTCTCGAGCTTCTGGTGGTCCGCGCTCGAGGGCGCGCGCACCGCCGCGCCGGCCGTCCGCCGCGCGTTCGTTTACAGCGATTCGCCCGACCGCGCGGCGCTGTTCGCGAGCGCAAAGGCGCTCGCACTGTGGGCGCTGCACCCGAACCGCGCGTACGTCACACAGGAGCTCGTCCGTGCGGCGCACGCGGCGTCGCTGCGCGTGAACGCGTGGACCGTGAACGACGCGAAGGAGATCACGCAGTTCCGCAACTGGTCCGTCGACGGGATCATGTCGGACTTTCCGGAGCGCGTGCCGAAGGACTAAGCCCCGGCCGGAGCGCTCGGGGCCCACCCGCGCGAACGCTCGACGGCGAGATGCCACTGTGCATACAGCTTCTCGCGCTCGTCGCGAGACATCTTCGGCTCGTAGCGCGCCGCGATCGCCCGCCGTTTGCGCAGCTCGTCGGGTGTTTTCCAAACACCGACCGCAAGGCCAGCGAGGAACGCGGCGCCGAGGGCCGTGGTCTCACGGACCGCCGCGACCTCCACGGGAACACCGAGGAGATCGGACTGGAACTGCATCAGGAAGCGATTGACGGTGCCACCACCATCCGCGCGCAACACGTCGATGGGCTGACCGGCCGCGCGCATCGCCTCGACGAGGTCGCGCGTCTGGTAGGCGATGCTCTCGAGCGTCGCGCGCGCCAGGTGCGCGCGCGTCGTGCCGCGCTCGATCCCGATGAGCAGACCGCGGGCGTACATGTCCCAGTGCGGCGCGCCGAGGCCGGTGAAGGCGGGAACGAAGTACACGCCGTCGTTACCGTCGAGACTCGTCGCGAGCGCCTCGGTCTCCTCGGCACGCGCGATGACGCCGAGGCCGTCGCGCAGCCACTGCACCGCGGCGCCAGTGATGAACGCGCTTCCCTCGAGCGCGAACCGCGCACCGTCGCCGATGTCCCAGGCGATCGTCGTCAGCAGGCCGCGGCGCGCCGGCGCGGCGATCTCGCCGGTGTTCGCGAGCAGGAAGCAACCGGTGCCGTAGGTGTTCTTCGCTTCTCCAGGCGCGAAGCAGGCCTGGCCGAAGAGTGCGGCCTGCTGATCGCCCGCGATCCCGGCGATCGGCAGCGCCGCGCCGAACGGCGCGGGATCCGTCTCGCCGGAGACACCCATCGACGGCACCGGCTTCGCGAACATCACCCTCGGCAGATCGAGCGCGGCGAGGAGCTCATCATCCCAGCGCTGCCGGTGGATGTCGAAGACCATCGTCCGCGAGGCGTTCGACACATCGGTGACATGCACGCGGCCGCCGGTGAGCTTCCACACCAGCCAGGTGTCGATCGTTCCGCAGAGCAGCTCGCCGGCTTTCGCGCGTGCTTGCGCGCCGGGAACTTGATCGAGGATCCAGCGCACCTTGGTCGCGGAGAAGTAGGCGTCGATCACCAGACCGGTGCGCTCGCGTACCAGCGTCTCGAGCCCGCGCGCCCGCAGCTCCTCGCAGATCTGCGCGCTCGCGCGGCTCTGCCACACCACCGCGGGGTGGATCGGTCGGCCGGTCGCGCGTTCCCACACGACCGTGGTCTCTCGCTGGTTCGTGATGCCGATAGCGGCGATGTCGCGCGCGCGGACGCCGGCCGCCGCGAGCGCCTCGCGCCCGATGGCGACAGTCGTCGCGAAGATCTCGTCCGGGTCGTGCTCGACGTGGCCCGACGCGGGATAACTCTGGGCGATCTCGCGGTCGGCGCTGCCGCGGACGGCTCCCGCTTCGTCGAAGACGAGCGCGGCCGAGCCGGTCGTTCCCTGGTCGAGGGCGAGGACGAACGTCACTTCACGCTGAAGCGACGCATGGGTTCGACCTCGCGACAGTAAGCGGCGATCTCTCTCGCTCGCCGCTCCGCGTCCCAACCGAGAAGACGGCCCATCAGCTCCGCGACCGCGTCGACGCAGTCGAGGCCCTGACACGGGGCCAGGCCGAGGGCGGTCCGTCGCAACAGCGCGTCGCCGATCGTGAGCGCCCACTCGTGGCGGACGGCGTGGACGATCTCGGCGGCGACGCCGTGGTGATGTGGACAGAGCGGCGTGGCGAGGGACGGATCGCTGGCGGCGAGCGCGGCGATCGCGCGTGCGCGCGAGCCGTCGGCGCCGGGCAGCATCGCCTCCGCGGTCGACGCCCGTTGGTCGCGCCCGAGCTTTCGCGCCGCGAGGTCGGTGACCTCTTCGGCGATCGCGCGGTAGGCCGTGATCTTCCCGCCGACGACGGACAGCACGCCCGCGACGCCGTCGCGGCGCTGGTGGTCGTACAGCGCGTGCTTGCGCGATACCTCGCCCTCGCTGACACCCTCCTCGCGGACGAGTGCGCGCACGCCGGCCCAGGTGAAGAAGATCTCGTCGAACGGCGCGTTCGGGAACGCTCGTCGCGCCTCCTCCCGCAGATAGCGCACGTCCTCCTCGGTTGCGGCGGCGGCCGCCGGATCGCCGTCGAAATCCGTGTCGGTCGTGCCGACGATCGAGGCGTCGAGCCACGGGACGACGAAAAAGAGCCGATCGTCGCGACGCGCGAACAGCACGTGGGCCTGCTGCGTGGCGCGCGGCGTGACGAGATGGATCCCCTTCGTCAGACGAAGCAGTGGCTTCGCGCCACTTCGCAGCGGCGCGATCGTGCGATCGAGCCACGGACCGGTCGCGTTCACGGTCAGGCGGCCGCGCAGGGCGAGCTCGACACCGGCCATCCGGTCGAGCACCACCGCGCCGCCGACGCGGTCACCATCGCGGAGGTAGGAATTCGCGCGCGCGTGGTTGAGCACGAGCGCGCCGTGAGTCGCGGCATCGACCACGTTCTCGATCACGAGGCGCTCCACCAGCGGAACCTGCGCGTCGTAGAAGCGCCAGGCACCTTGCAGTCCCTCCGGATCGAGCGCGGGCTCCGCCGCGAGCGTCTCCTCGCGACCCAACCACCTGCGCTTCGGGAGGCTCTTGTCGAGCGAGAGGATGTCGTAGAGCTGCATGCCGATCCGCAGCTTCGCCTGGTACCAGAGGCTCGGCCGATAGAGCGGCAGGAGGAACGGAAGGGGGAAGACGAGGTGCGGCGCGATGCGGAGGAGGATCTCGCGCTCGCGCATGTCGCCGCGCACGAGCGCGAAGTCGAAGAGCTCGAGGTAGCGGAGGCCGCCGTGAATGAGCCGTGTCGGTCGCGAGGTGGTCCCGGAGGCGAAGTCCTCCTGCTCGACGAGCGCGACCGAGAGCCCACGGAGCGCCGCGTCACGCGCGATCCCCGCTCCGATGATGCCGCCGCCGATGATCAGGAGATCGACGGTGCGGCCGCTCAGCGACCGCACCGTCTCTTCTCGTGTGGTTATGGATTCGCCTTGTTGTACTTGTCGATCTGCGTGTTCATGTCCTCGACGGCGGCATCGAGCGCCGCCTGCGTCGTGGCCTGCCCGAGCAGGACCGACTCGATCATCTTCTGGGTGCGCTGGCGGGCCTGCGGCATGACGCCCAGCACCGCGCCGTTGGTCATTCGGTTCTGCGGCGAGTCACGGATCTCGGTGATCGCCGTGAGGAACTGCGGGTACTTCGTCGACCAGTCCTTGCTCGGACCCTGGTCGTACGCTGCCTTCACGATCGGGTAGTAGCCCGTGTCCGATTGCCACTGCGCCTGCACGGCCGGTGTCATCGCGTACTTCACGAATTCCCATGCGGCCTGCTGCTCGGCTGGCGGCCGGCTCTTCATGATGTAGAGCGAAGCGCCGCCGATGATGTTGCCGCCGGTCGCCGGTTTGCTGTCCGGCCGTGGGTAGAGACCGGCGCCGAGCTCGAACTTGCCGGCGATGGTGGTGATGTGGCCGCGGAGCCGCGCAATGCTTTCGATGTACATCGCGGTCTTCTGCGCGTTGAACGCGTTGGCGGCACCGTCGTTGTCGATGCCCGGGTTGTAAAAGTAGCCGCCATCGACGCCGGCCTTCCACCAGTCGAGGATCGCCTTGCCGGCGGCGCTGTTGTACACGACCTTCGTCGCGCGGTTGTCGCGACCGTTGCCGTTGTCGGCGTACAGCGCGCCGGACGTCGCCATGAGCTGCTCGAAGAGCCAGCCGTAGATCGACGGCCCGAAGCCGAACCGGACGGTCGCCCCGCTCGCGTCCTTCTTGGTCAGCTTCTTCGCGGCCTCGGTGATCTCGGTGAACGTCACCGGAGGCTTGGCTGGGTCGAGGCCGACCTCTTTGAACGCGTCCTTGTTGAAGTAGAGGATCGGCGCTGACGCGTTGAAGGGCATGCTCTGAAGCTTGTCCTGGTACTTGTAGTAGTTGATGACCGCGGGCTCGAAGTCCGAGGTGTTGAACTTGTCGCGGTCGATGAACGCCTGCATCGGCACGACCTGGCCGCTGTCGTACATGTAGCGCTGACCGATGTCGTACACCTGCACGAGGGCCGGTGCCGCGTTCGACGCGATAGCTGTGTTGAGCTTCGCGAGCAGGTCGTCGTAGGTGCCCTGGAAGACCGCCTCGACCTTGATCTTGCTCTGGCTGCTGTTGAAGCCGGCGACGATCTTGTTGAGCGCGTCGCCGTTGACGCCCGACATCGCGTGCCACCAGGTGAGCGTCGCGGCCGGCGCGACGTCCTTCGCGGGCGCGAGCGCGCTCATGTCCGCGGGAGCGCCGCTCGGCGCGGTGCCACCGGTGGGCGTCGTGCCACCGCAGGCCGCGGCGGCCATCGTGAATGCGAGAGCGAGCGTTGTGAGTCTGCGCATCTTTCCCTCCTGCGTCCTAGCCCTTGACCGCCCCGGCGGTGAGGCCTCGGATCAACTGACGCTGACCCAGCACGAGCAGGGCGAGCGTCGGTACGGCGACCATGATGACACCGGCCATGACCAGGCCCCAGCGGAGCGTTTCCTCGAAGCGCAGCTGCGCGATCCCTACCTGCGTCGTGCGCATGAGTGTCTGGTTCGTGATGAGGAGCGGCCAGAAGTACTGGTTGTACGTCGACAGGAAGCCATAGATCGCGACGGTGCCCAGTGCCGGCCGCGACAGCGGGATCACGGTCGAGATGAGGAAGCGGAATGTCGTCGCGCCGTCAATCCGCGCCGCATCCCAGAGCTCACGCGGGATCTGCATGAAAGCCTGCCGGAGGAGGAACGTGCCGAAGGCCGTGGCCATGAACGGGACGGCCAGTCCTTGGTATGTATCGAGCCATCCGATCGTCCTGATGGTGATGTAGTTCGGGATGATCGTGGCCTCCCACGGGATCATCAGCGTGCTGAGGAACAGGAAGAACAGCAGCTGCCGTCCGCGGAACACGAGGAACGAGAACGCGTAGGCCGCGAGGCTCGCGGTGAGAAGCTGGCCGACCACCACGGCCGATGACACGACGAAGCTGTTCAGCAGGTAGCGGACGATCGGGATCGTCGCGAAGACCGTGCCGTAGTTGTCCAGGTTGGGCGCCGCCGGAAGGATCGGCGGCGGGAAGGTCGCGATCTCCGATTCGCTCATCAGTGAGTACGAGAGGGCGAGCAGCAGCGGGAACGCGACGATGATCGAACCGACAACGAGCAGTGCGTAGTTCGCGACCCTGCTTAGTCTCACTGGTACTCGCTCCGCTCGTCCAGTTCGCTCGTCTCTCCGCGTCGGCTGCGGCCGCCGCTCCACTCCTCGCTCACTGGTAATGCACGAGGCGCTCGACGAAGCGGAACTGGATGAGCGTGAGACCCATCACCAGCACGAGCAGGATCACTGCCTGGCTGCTCGCGAAGCCGAACTGGAAGTTCTGGAACGCGTCCTGGTAGATGCTGTAAACGAGCACCCGCGTCGCGTCCACCGGGCCACCGCGTGTCATGACGTGGATCTGCGTGAACGCCTGGAGCACCGCGACGGTGTCCACGACGAACAGGAAGAAGAGCGACGGCGAAACCATCGGGATCGTGATCCGCGTGAACATCCGCAGGCCACGTGCGCCGTCGAGGCGCGCGGCTTCGTAGATCTCCTCCGGCACGCCCTGGAGGCCAGACAGCAGCACGATGATGTTCGTCCCGAGCGTCAACCAGATCGTCGTGATCGAGACGGCGATGATCGCGGTCGTCGGCTGGATCAGCCATTCGGGTCCGTGGATCCCGACCCGTGACAGGACGTAGTTGAGGAGACCCAGGCTCGGGTTGAAGAGCAGGAGCCAGATGAGCGCGCCGACCGCCGCGGAGATGGCGATCGTACTCGACATCATCGTTCGGAAAACGTTGATCGCGCGGAGACGTTGGTTCAGAAGGACCGCGAGGACGAGGCCGAGCGCGATGCCGATCGGCACCGTGTAGAGCGCGAAGATCGCCGTCGCGAGCAGGCCGGTGCGGAACGCCGGCGACGTAAGCAGCTCGAGGTAGTGATCGAGCCCGGCGAAGGTGCTGATCGCGCCGGTGGAACGCGTATTGAAGAAGCTCAGGTAGATGGTCTGCGCGAGCGGGACGAACACGAACGCCGCGAACAGGACGAGCGACGGCGCGAGGTACGCGAGACCGATGCCGAGCGATCGCAGGTCGCGCGAGGTCCAGCGCATCACGGTCGCGGCATCGTACCGCTGATCTCGAGCAGGTCGGTGAGGATCGCGTACGCGACCTGGTCGACGTGCGGGTCGTGAAGCTGGACCACGACGCGGCCGGCGAGGTCGGTCTCGAAAACGAGGCCCATCGAGAAGTCGTCGACCGCGAAGAGCGGGTCCATCGGAGCGAGCCGCCGCGGACCGAATGAGGCGACGACCTTCCCGCCGCGGCGCGCGATCTCGATCAGCGGCCGGACGCGATCGCCGTTGTCGGCCGCGGCACGCGCTGCCGTTGCCGCGCGCTCGTCGATCGGCTCGCGCGCGATGTCTTCAGGCACAAGCTCCGCTCCCATGAGCACGTTCGCGAGGATCGTGGCCTTCGCCGCCGCGTCGTGGCCCTCGAGATCATTGCGTGGGTCGGCCTCGGCGATGCCGAGCCGCTGTGCGTCCGCGAGCGCGTCCTCAAAGGGGACGCCTGTCGCTGCCGCGCTCAGGATGTGGTTGTTCGTGCTCGAAACGATGCCGCGGATCGCGGTGATGGTCGCCAGCGGCAGCGCCGCGCGACGCAGCGTGAAGACCGGCAGGCAGTCGGCCAGCGTCGCCTCGAAGCGCAGCATCCGGCCCTGCTTCGTCGCGAGCGCCTCCAGCTCACGGTAGGCGCGCGCGATCGGCCCCTTGTTCGCGGTCACGACGTGCATGCCGGCGGTGAGGGCGTTGCGGACATAGCCGAGAGCTGGCTCGCCAGACACCGGATCGAGGGGCGTCATCTCGACCAGCACGTCCGCGGGGACGGATGCGATCGGCGGCAGTTCGCGGAGTGGCAGATCCGTGCCCGCGAGGATCGTGCCGAGATCGATGCCCGCCGCGTCCACGACGGCGCCGTGCCGCTTCGTCGCGAGCGCGGTGACGACAAAGGGTGCTTTCGTCTCCAGGAGGGTCCGGGCGAGCGCACGACCGACGTTACCGAAGCCGAACAGCGCGAGGCGCACCGGCACCGCGCGAACGGTATCCTTGTTATCGATACGCGTCCGCGGGGCCCCACCGGCGTTTTCGGTGGAGCCCCTTTTCGGCGTCCATATAGATAAGGAGAGAAGACCTGGTCCGTCTGGCGAAACTCTTCCAGCGCCGCGCCCCGCCGCGCGTCGATCGCCTCGTTGTCGGCCTCGGTAATCCGGGCGACGGGTATGCGAACACGCGCCACAACGTCGGTTTCCAGGTCGCGAACCGACTCGCGAAGCGGGCGCGGCTCGAGTTCGACACCAAGGCCGCGGAGTCGCGCATCGCAGAGGGCTCGCTCGGCGATCTCCGCATCGCGATCGCGCGCCCGCAGACGTTCATGAACGACAGCGGCCGCGCCGTCGGAAAGCTGCTCGACCGCTACCGGCTCACGCCGGACGCGCTCCTCGTCGTCTTCGACGAGGTCGACCTGCCTCTCGGCAAGGTGCGGCTACGGGAGCGTGGGGGTCCGGGGACGCACAACGGGATGCGCTCGATCACGAGCGAGATCGGCCAGGCCTTTCCGCGCCTGCGGATCGGCGTCGCCCCGGTGGATCCGACCGTCGAGATCGCCGACCTCGCGCAGTACGTGCTGTCGCCGTTCGCGCCCGATGAACGCGCCGAGGCGGACCAGGTGATCCTCCGCGGGGCGGAGGCGGCGGAGGTCGCGGTCCGCGATGGCATCAAGAAAGCCATGGAGAAGTTCAATGGCTAGCACAGCGGCGCTCGCATCCGGCGCGCGGCTGGGCGGCATCCTCGCTCTCGCGGATCGGAGCGAGCGGTTCCGCGATCTCGCCGAACGCCTCGAGGACCGGCGCTCGACCAAGATCGCCGATGCGACCGCCGGCGCGCGCGCGTTCGCGTGGGCGTCGCTCGTGGAGGTTTCGCGGAGGACCGTCGTCGTGGTCGCACCGAGCGAGGACCGCGCGCGACGTTGGCGCGCGGAGCTCGCGGCCTGGCTGGGGGAGGAGCGCGTCCTCTCGTTCCCCGAGCGCGAGACGATGCCCTTCGAGATCGGAAGCGCGTCGGCCGGCGCGGTGCATCAGCGTTTGCTCACGCTGTGGCGAGCGCACACCGCACCGGAGCCGGTCGCGATCGTCGCGTCACTGCGCGCGCTCATGCAGCACACCATCGCGCCCGCCGACCTCCGCGAGCGCGGTCGGACGCTGCGCGCCGGCGATCACGTGTCGTGGAACGCGACGGCCGAGTGGCTCTTCGAGCTCGGGTATGAACCTGTCGCCGAGGTGAGCGAGCCCGGCAGCTTCTCGCGCCGCGGCGGGATCCTCGACGTGTATCCCGCGTCGGCCGACATGCCGGTGCGGATCGAGCTCTTCGGCGACGACATCGAGACGCTCCGCAGATTCGATCCGGTGACGCAGCGCTCGCAGGACACCGCCGAATCGGTCGACATCCTGCCCGCGCGTGAGTACTCGCTCGAGGGCGCCGCCGCGCTCGCCGAGAGTCTCGCCGCCGCGCAGTGGGATCGACCGCGTGACGAGGAGGATGAGCTGCAGCCCTACGCGTCGCTGGTCGAGGCGCTGCGCGAAGGTCGCGTCGCGCCGGGCACCGACGCCTTCGCGCCAGCCCTGGGAGCGACCGCATCGCTTCTCGATCATCTCGGCGACCGCGCCACTGTCGTCTTCGAGGACTCGGTCGAGCTCGGCCTCACCCACGACGCGCACGAGGCACAGGCCGAGGAGCGACGGGAAGAGCTGCGCGAACAGGGGCTCGCGGTCGGTGTTTTCCCGTCGCCGTACGTGCCCCGCGACCGTCTCGACGCGTCGGCCGACGAGCACGGGGCGGTGCGCGTGCGTCCCGATGCCGACGCGCTGCGGCTCGGCTGGGGCGGCATCACCTCGTACGCCGGCAGGCTCGACGCGTTCCTGCGAGAGGTCGCAGGTGCGGGACGCGATCTTCGCATCGTCGCGTCGCCGCAGGCCGCTCGGCTCGCGGAGCTGCTCGCCGATCGCGACGTGACCGCCACGCCCAGCGACACCGTGGCCGAGGTGCCGGCCGATGGCGCGCTGGTCCTCGCTCACGTCGGTCTCGCAGAAGGCTTCGCCGTACCGGAGCTCACCCTTCGCGTGTTCACCGACGCGGAGGTCTTCGGTTTCCGCAAACCGCGACATCCAGAGCGCCGGCCCCGTCGCGTCGCGGTCGGCTCGTTCCTCTCCGACCTGAAGCCGGGCGATCACGTCGTGCACGAGGACCATGGCATCGCGCGGTTCGAGCGCTTCATCACGCGCGAGATCGCGGGCGTGGTGCGCGAATACCTCGAGCTGCGTTTCGCGGGCACCGACGTCGTCGCGCTTCCGACGGAACGCGTGGACCGCGTGACGCGCTACGTCGGCGGCACGCCGCCGGCCCTGTCGGCGCTCGGCGGCCGCGACTGGGCCGCGACGAAGCGCAAGGCCAAGAAGGCGGTGGAGGAGATCGCGCGCGAGCTGATCCGGCTGTACGCGGCGCGCGAGACGATCAGCGCGCACGCCTTCGGTCGCGACACGCCGTGGCAGATCGAGATGGAGAACGCCTTCCCGTTCACCGAGACGCCCGATCAGCTGCAGGCGATCGAGGACAGCAAGCGCGACATGGAGCGTCCACGTCCGATGGACCGTCTGGTCGTCGGCGACGTCGGCTATGGAAAGACCGAGGTCGCGCTGCGCGCCGCGTTCAAGGCGGTGCAGGACGGGAAGCAGGTCGCCGTGCTCGTGCCGACCACGGTCCTCGCGCAGCAGCACTTCGAGACGTTCTCCGAGCGCCTGGCGACGTTCCCGGTCCGCGTTGCGATGCTGTCGCGCTTCCGCACGCCGCCCGAGCAGCGCGAGGTCGTCGCGCAGCTCGCGACCGGCGAGGTCGACGTCGTCATCGGCACGCATCGCTTGCTGCAGAAGGACGTGCAGTTCCGCGATCTCGGTCTGCTCGTCATCGACGAAGAGCATCGCTTCGGCGTGAAGCACAAGGAGCGTATGAAGCAGATGCGCACCGAGGTTCACGTCCTGTCGATGACGGCGACGCCGATCCCGCGCACGCTGCACATGGCGCTGTCCGGCGTGCGCGACATCAGTGTCATCGAAACGCCGCCGGAGGATCGTCAGCCGATCGAGACCCACGTGGTCGAGCGCACCGACGACGTGCTGCGCGAGGCGATCCTGCGCGAGCTCGATCGGGGCGGCCAGGTCTTCTTCGTGCATAACCGCGTGCAGGGCATCGAACACGAGACGCAGCGCCTCCGCGCGCTCGTCCCGCAGGCGCGCTTCGTCGTCGGGCATGGTCAGATGGACGAACGGAAGCTCGAACGCGTGATGGTCGAGTTCGCGGACGCGGAGCACGATGTGCTCGTCTGCACGACGATCATCGAGTCCGGCCTCGACATCCCGAACGTGAACACGATCGTGATCGATCGCGCCGGGCAGCTCGGGCTCGCGCAGCTCTACCAGCTGCGCGGTCGCGTCGGCCGCAGCGCCGCGAAGGCGTACGCGTACCTGCTGCACGAGAAGCAGGAGCGGCTCACCGACGACGCGCGCAAGCGGCTTCAGGCGGTGTTCGAGGCGAGCGAGCTCGGCGCCGGATTCAAGATCGCGATGCACGACCTCGAGATACGCGGCGCGGGCAACATCCTGGGGGCCGAGCAGCACGGGCATGTCGCCGCCGTCGGGTTCGAGCTGTACACGCAGCTCCTCGAGGACGCCGTGAACGAGCAGCGGGGCGCGCCCAAGGCCGAGGCGCTGCCCGAGGTCACCGTGGACCTGGCGCTCTCGACCGCGATCCCGGACGAGTACGTGCCGAGCCGCCAGCGCAAGCTCGAGCTCTATCGGCGCATCGCGGAGCTTCGCTCGCTCGACGATCTCGGTGCGTTGCGCGACGAGCTGCGCGACCGCTACGGGCCGCCGCCGGATCCGGTGCGCAATCTCCTCTACGGCGTCGAGGTGAAGCTGCGTGCGGTGAGCGCCGGCGCGACCGAGGTGCGAGCGCGCGGTCCCGAGCTGCGGCTCGTACTGGCGCGCGACATCACGGCTCAGCAGCGCGGGGCGGTCACGCGCGTATTCCCGAAGGCGCAGACCGGCCAGCGTCAGATCCGCCTCTCCGTGCTCGACACGCGCGGCGACTGGCGCGACGCGCTCACGCGGCTGCTCGATCTGGTGGCGGCGTGAGGATCGGCATCGACCTCGACGACGTCATGGCGATCTGCGCCGTGCCGTACCTGCGGAAGTTCGCCGAGGAGTTCGGCGTCGTCCTTCCGGACGAGCAGGAGATCGGATGGCACCTGCTGTCGCGCATGCAGAAGGACACGCCGTACGACAAGCTCGTGCCCGGTCTCGAGCGCGTGACACCGGAACAGCGCGACCGCTTCCGCATGAAGCTGTACGACGGCAAGTTCTTCGGCGAGCTCGAGGTGTACGAGGATTGCCCGGCGGTCCTCGAGCAGCTCGTCGCCGCCGGGCACGAGCTGTACTTCATCACCGCGCGCGCCGAGCGCCGGCGGATGATCACCGAGACATGGCTGCGGGAGAAGGGCCTGTTCGATTACGCGAAGGCCGTGCACCTGAAGCCGCTCGGCGAGTTCCGGCCCGATCAGCCGCGCGGGCGGTACGACCCGCAGGGCTCGGCCGCGTACAAGACACGGCTGGCGGCGGAGCTGCGCCTCGACGCGTTCTGCGAGGACGACGACCTCATCTCGCGCAGGCTTGCCGAGGCCGGCGTGCGCGTCTTCCTATTCGACCATCCCTGGAACCGCGAGGTCGAGCACCCACTCGTCACGCGCGTGAGCGGCTGGTCCGAGGTCCCCGACCTGCTCGCGGCCGCATGATCGAGCCCGTCACCTTCTATTTCGTGCGCCACGGCGAGAGCGAGGCGAATGCCGCGCGCCTGTTCGCCGGGCGGACCGACAGTCCGCTCACCGAGCGCGGCCGGCAGCAGGCAGAGGCCGTCGCCGACACGCTCGCCGGCACGAAGTTCGATCGCATCGTCGCGACGCCGCTCCATCGCTCGCTCGACACGGCGAACGTCATTGCGAAGCGTCTGGGCTTGCCGGTCGAGATCGAGCCGGATCTCATCGAGATCGACGTCGGGGACAAGACCGGAGCCGCGTGGGACGAGATCGCCGCGCTGCCGAATTGGCGCGACGACGGCTTCGTCTCATGGCCCAACGGCGAGACGCTCGACGCGGTCCTGGCGCGCAGCCTGCGCGCGCTGCAGCGCATCGCGCGCGAGACGCCCGGAGGGACCGTCCTCGTCGTCGGCCACGGCGGCGTCACCCGGATCCTCGTCTCGCACTTCCTCGGGATCCTGCCGCGGCTCGACCGCTCGCCGGCACGCAACACCAACCTCACCGTGCTCGTCTTCGACGGCGTCACAGGACGCTTGGAAAAGGTCGCCGAAAGCTCCCATATCGGCGAGACGCATTAACCTTCCGGCGTGGCAATGACGACAAAGGACCTCGCCTCGAGGATCCGCGACATCCCGGACTTCCCCAAGCCGGGCATCCTTTTCAAGGACATCACGACGCTCCTCAAGGACGGTGAGTCGTTCAAGGCGGCCGTCGACGGCCTCCTCGAGCGCATCGGCAAACGCGACATCGACGTCGTCGTGGGCATGGAGTCGCGCGGCTTCATCTTCGGCGCACCGATCGCTTACAACCTCGGCGTGGGCTTCGTGCCGGTCCGAAAGCTCGGGAAGCTGCCAGCCGACGTGGTCAGCGTCGAATACGACCTCGAGTACGGCTCGGCGACACTCGAGATGCACAAGGACGCGATCAAGCCCGGGGCGAAGGTGCTGATCGTGGACGACCTGCTCGCGACCGGCGGCACCGTCGCGGGCACGATCGAGCTGGTGAAGCAGCTCAAGGGAGAGATCGTCGCGCTGGCGTTCCTCATCGAGCTCGCGGCCCTGAAGGGCCGCGACAAGCTGCAGGGCTACGAGGTCGTGACGCTCATACAGGCCTGAGCCGGCCCGCGCCTTAGACTGGTGGACGCGCGACCGGCGGAGGCCCGCTTGGTCCTTTCCACTAAGAAGGAGGACCGATGACCGCGGCTCCGCTACTGCCCGAGATCCGCCTCGCAGACCAACCGTCCGCGGAGAGCGCGCGCGCCTTCTTCCAGCGTGACCGGCTCATGTCCGCCTACGCGCTCGCGGACATCGACGCGGCGGAGATCGAGAAGGCGCGCTGGTGGACCGCGATGCGTGGCGACGTGGTGGTCGCGTGCGCGCTCGTCGTCGAGGCGCTCCCGTTCCGGCCGTGCTTCGCGAGCGGCGAGAGCGAGGCGCTCGTCTCGATCTTCCAGGGCGGCATCCGCGAACCGCGCATCGTCGTGGCGACGCCGCCGCCCGGCCGGCTCGCGGTGGAGAGCGTCTACCGCTTCGAGCGCGTCGAGAAGATGCACCGCATGGCCGTGTCGGTCGCGGCGTTCCGACCGCGCCTCACCCACGGCGTCCGGCGTCTCGGGCCGGAGCAGCTCGACGACGTGATCGACCTGTACGGCCATGCCTCGCGCACCTACTTCACCGAGGCACGACTCGAGCGCGAGATCTACTTCGGCGTGTACATCGGGACGACGCTCGTGTCCGCCGCCGGCACGCACGTCCGCTCGCGCCTTTCGAACATCGCAGCGGTCGGGAACGTTCTCACGCGCATCGCATACCGCGACCGCGGCATGGCGACGTCGGTGACGTCCGCGGTGACCGAGGCCGCGCTCGAGCAGCACCGCGACGTCGTGCTCAACGTGCGGCAGGACAACACCCCGGCGATCGCGGTCTACGACCGCCTCGGCTACCACGTTCACGGACCGTTCATCGAAGGCCCGGCGGTGCGTCGCTCGGCCTGGGATCGGATCCTGGGGAGGATGAAATGACAACGAGCACCGCACCACATCACGACGTCGTCGACATCGGGCTGGCTGACGTCGGGGCCCGACGGGTGGAGTGGGCCGGCCGCGAGATGCCGGTGCTCGCCGCCATCCGCACGCGGCTCGCGAAGGAGCGGCCGTTCGCGGGGCTGCGCATCGCCGCCTGCCTCCACGTCACGACTGAGACCGCGAACCTCGCCATCGCGTTACGTGATGCGGGGGCGAGCGTCGCGCTCTGCGCGTCGAATCCACTCTCGACGCAGGACGACGCCGCGGCGGCGCTCGTCGCGATCGAGGGGATCGCGGTCTTCGCGCGAAAGGGAGAGGACCGCGACACCTACTACCGGCACATCAACGCGGTGCTCGAGACGAAGCCGCAGATCACCATGGACGACGGCGCCGACGTGGTCACGCTGCTGCACACCGACCGCAAGGATCTGCTTCCACACGTGAAGGGCGGGACGGAGGAGACCACGACCGGTGTCATCCGGCTGCGCGCCATGGCCTCGGAAGGCGTGCTCGCGTATCCCATCGTCGCGGTCAACGAGGCGCAGACCAAGCACATGTTCGACAACCAGTACGGCACCGGACAGTCGGCGGTCGACGGCATCCTGCGCGCGACGAACATCCTGCTCGCCGGCAAGACGGTCGTCGTGGCCGGGTACGGCTGGGTCGGCCGCGGCGTCGCATCGCGTTTCCGCGGCATGGGCGCCATCGTCATCATCGTCGAGGTCGACCCGTTGCACGGGCTCGAGGCGGCGATGGACGGCTATCAGGTCATGCCGATGGCGGACGCCGCTCGCCGCGGCGACCTCTTCATCACCTGTACCGGCAACGTGAACGTGATCGCGGCAAAGCACTTCGAGACCATGAAAGACGGCGCGATCCTCGCGAACGCGGGGCACTTCAACGACGAGATCGAGCTCGGCGCGCTGGCCAAGCGGGCGCGATCGATGCGCGAGATCCGCCGCTTCGTCGACGAGTACGACCTCGGCGATCGGAAGATCTTCGTGCTGGGTGAGGGCCGCCTGGTGAACCACGTCGCCGCTGAGGCGAACCCGGCGGCGGTCATGGACATGTCCTTCGCGAACCAGGCGCTGTCGATCGAGTACCTGATCAAGAACGCCGGTACGCTTGCGCCGCAGGTCTACCCTGTGCCGCGCGAGCTCGACGACCAGATCTCACGGGCGAAGCTCGAGGCCATGGGCATGCACATCGACAAGATGACCGACGAGCAGGCGATCTACGCGAAGTCATGGAAGGCGGGAACGTAAGAGTGGCGAGCTCGTTCATGACGGCAGAACGCACCCTCTTCACCAGCGAGTCCGTGACCGAGGGTCACCCGGACAAGCTCTGCGATCAGATCTCGGACGGCATGCTGGACGAGTGCCTGCGCCAGGACCCGAACGCGCGTGTCGCATGCGAGACCGCGACGACGACGGGGACCATCCTCGTCTGCGGCGAGATCACGACCACCGCGTGGGTCGACGTGCCCGCTCTCGTACGCGCGATCGTGAAGGACATCGGTTACGTCAACGCGGACTACGGCTTCGATTACCAGAGCTGTGGCGTGCTGACCGCGATCAAGGAGCAATCGCGCGAGATCGCTCAGGGCGTGAACAAATCTCTCGAGGCGCGCGCGGGCACGGATCCGCAGGAGCTCGGCGCCGGTGATCAGGGGATGATGTTCGGCTTCGCGGTGCGCGAGACGGATGAGCTCATGCCGCTGCCGATCACCCTCGCGCACGCGGTCGCGAAAGAGCTCGCCGCCGCTCGCAAGTCCACGCGACTGCCCTGGCTGCGGCCCGACGGCAAGAGCCAGGTCACGGTCGAGTACTCGCGCGGTGTTCCGCAGCGCGTGCACACCGTCGTCGTCGCGGCACAGCACGATCCGGGCATCTCGCACGACCGCATCGAGGCGGAGATCCGCGACGTCGTCGTGAAGGCCGCGATCCCGGCGCGCTGGCTCGACGCAAAAACGAAGTACCTCGTCAACGGCACCGGTGCGTTCACCATCGGCGGTCCGATGGGCGATGCCGGCCTCACCGGGCGCAAGATCATCGTCGACACGTACGGCGGCTACGCGCGGCACGGCGGCGGCGCGTTCAGCGGGAAGGATCCAACGAAGGTCGACCGTTCGGCCGCGTACGCCGCGCGCTATGTCGCGAAGAACGTCGTCCAGGCCGGTCTCGCGGATCGCTTCGAGGTGCAGCTCGCGTATGTCATCGGCGGCGCACAGCCGATCTCGTTGAACGTCGACACCTTCGGCACCGGCACCGTGGCGGACGAGACGATCCGGAACCTCATCGCGGAGCATTTCGACTTCCGACCCGGCGCGATCATCGAGCGCTTCCAACTCCGCCGCCCGATCTACCGGCAGACCGCCGCATACGGGCACTTCGGCCGGCCGGACCTCGAGCTGCCGTGGGAGCGCACCGACCTCGCGCCGAAGCTGGCGCGCGCGGCCGGGGCGAAGGCAGCGCTCGCCTAGCAGCCTGCCCTCGGGCCGTGCGGCCCAAGATGTGCATGCCCTTTGAGAGGTTCGGAAGGGGGCGCAGGCTCTCCGCTCCGAACGCTTCAAAGGAGGTCTGTCATGGCGAATTCGGATCTCGCTGTGCGTCCAGCCGCCACATCGTGGGGCGCTGTCCTCGGTGGCTGGGTCGCGACGATCGGCGCATCGGTCATCTTCGCGCCCATGGTCGCCGGTCTTCTCGTCGTCCCCGGTACGCCGGCCGGCGGCGACATCGCGGTCGCTGTTCCGGTCGTGCTCGGTCTCTTCCTGTCCTACATCGTGGGCGGCTACGTCGCCGGCCGCATGGCGGGGTATCGCACCAGCTGGCACGGCATGATGACGGCGTTCTTCACGCTCTTCGTCCTGCTCGTGCTCATGCTGCTCGGCATCGCCGCCGACAACGGGCTCTTCGCAGCGTCGGGCATCCGCTCCGCAGCCGACATCATCCCCGGCGTTCGCGATCTCAACCTCTACGCGCTCGGCGACGCGCTCACCTTCGGCGCGATCCTTGGCTTCCTCGCCGCCATCTTCGGCGGCTGGCTCGGCGGCCTGCTCGCTCCTTCGCACGTCGCTTCCGTCGTCGCTCCTGCGCGGCCGGTCCCGGTCCGCACGCCGACGACGGTCTCGCGCACGACCGAGCGGCGCGAGGTCACCGAGCGTCCAAGGCGAATCCTCCCGGCCTTCGGTCGGAAGGGCGGCGATCGTGTTGAGACGGACGAGGTACGCACCACTCGCGAGGACCGGATCCAGGACCGGTCTTAAGCCGCTGAACTGGTCGGACCAGTCGGACGTATCCTCCACGACGACCAAAGGTCGGGAGGGGTGTGCATGACACGTCTGCTCGCGATCCTGACGACACTGGCCCTGGTGCTCGCAGCCTGCGGGAGTACGCCCGTGTCCGGTACGACAGGAGGCGCAGCGAGCGGCACGCCGGCGGCAGGGAAGCCGATTTACGGCGGGACGATCACCTTCGGCCTCGAGAACGATGTCAGCAATCTCGACCCGATGCTGTCGGGTCTCTTCGTCGACCGGAACATCCACTACGCCATGTACGACTCGCTCGTGCGGGTCGACGTCAAGGGCAACATCATTCCCTGGCTCGCGCAGACGTGGACGACGTCGACCGACGGCAAGATGGTCACCTTCAACCTCCGCCAGGGAGTGAAGTACCACGACGGCACTGCGTTCGATGCCGCGTCGGTGAAGTGGAATATCGAGCGTTACATCAACACCAAGGGCTCATCGCGCACCGGTGACCTCAGCGCGGTGGCGAGCGTCGATGTCGTCGACGCGAACACCGTGAAGTTCAACCTGAAGTCGGCCTTCGCGCCGCTCCTTGCGGCGCTCGTCGACCGCGCGGGCATGATGGTCTCGCAGAAGGTCGTTGACGCCATGGGTGCCGATTTCACCCTCAAGCCGTTCAAAGCGGGTACCGGACCGTTCATCCTCACCGAGGCGGTCAAGAACGATCACTACACGCTCGAGCGCAACCCGGACTGGTGGGGCAAGGACGACAAGGGCAACAAGCTTCCGTTCCTCGACAAGATCATCGTGAAGCCGATCCTCGACGGCGACGTACGTCTGACGAACCTTCGCACCGGCCAGGTGCAGGTGATCAATCTGCTCGCCGGCAAGGACGTCCCCCAGACCAAGTCGGACCCGACGCTCGCGTACCAGGAGGTCGGCTCGTTCGCGTGGAGCAGCATGATCCCGAACGAGGCGCAGGGTTTCATCTTCAACGAGAAGCGGTACGTGAAGGCGGTCGCGATGGCGATCGACCGTCAGGAGATCCTGGACAAGGGGCCGACGCAGGGCAATCTGGGCCTCGTTGGCTGGGGTCCGATCGCCCCCGCGCATTTCGCGTACGACCCGAACTTCAAGCCGTTCCCGAAAGCGGACCCCGAAGGTGCGAAGAAGCTCGTCGCCGATGTCGGCAAGGGCCCGCTGAAGTTCGAGCTTCTCGTGTCATCAGGTGACGCCGCGACACTGCAGCTCGCGCAGCTCATCCAGGCCGAGCTGGCGAAGGCGGATATCACCGCCGACATCAAGACGCAGCTCTTCAACGACATTGTCACGCTGCAGCAATCGCACAAACACCTCGGAATGACGCTCATCGGTTGGAGTGGACGGCTCGACCCCGACGGCAACAGCTACGACTTCGTCGTGACGGGTAAGACGAACAACGACTCGTCGTACTCGAACGCAAAGGTCGATGACCTCATGAATCAGCAGCGCGCCGAGGCGGATCCGGCCAAGCGGAAGACACTGTTGCAGCAGGCGCAGCAGATCTTCGTGGTCGACGACCCGGCACGGGTCTGGTTCCAGTTCGGCATCTCACCCCTGGTCACGGCCAAGCAAGTGACCGGCATGCAGGTTTACGCGGACCGCATCCCGCGCTTCGACACCGCCCAGTTGAGCAAGTGACCGACTAGCAGTTGAGAGCGGAGGCGACGGAGTGATCAGATACATCCTCCGTCGCCTTGTGCTCATGGTCCCCGTCGCACTGCTCGTCACCGTCGGAGTCTTCGCTCTCGCGCGCCTGTCTCCCGTCGATCCGGTCCTCGTGTTCGCCGGCGAGGAGCGCGACCCTGCCATGCTCGACGCGATCCGCCATCAGCTCGGGCTCGATCAGCCGCTGCCGGTGCAATATGTCGCCTGGCTGTCGCACGCGGCACAGGGCGATCTCGGCCGCTCGTTCCAGAACAAACAGCGGGTCACCGAGGCGATCTTCGAGCGGCTGCCCGCGACGATCGAGCTCGGCCTGGCCGCGCTGCTCATCTCCATCACGTTCGCTCTCGTCATCGGGATCCTCTCGGCGGTCAAACGCAATTCGGCGGTCGATCTCCTGTCAACGAGCATCACGCTCATGGGCGTCTCGTTCCCGTCGTTCTTCCTCGGCGTCGTGCTCATTCTTCTCTTCGCGTACGTGATCCCCGGTCGGATCTTCCCGCCGGGCGGCTACGTGCCGATCACGCAGGACGTCGGCGAGAACCTCCGTCGCCTCGTGCTGCCGGCGGTCACGCTCGCGACTGCGAGCCTCGCACTGAACCTTCGACAGGTCCGCTCCAGCCTCCTCGAGGTCTTCGGGCACGACTACATGCGCACCGCCCGGGCGAAAGGTCTGCGAGAGGGCGCCGTGATCGTCCGGCATGCACTGAAGAACGCCCTCATCCCTGTGGTCACGCTTGTTGGGATCCAGATCGGCGCGATCATCGAGGGTGCGGTCATCACCGAGACGATCTTCTCGTGGCCCGGCGTGGGACGGCTGGCCGTGCAAGCCATCCCCTCGCACGACTACCCCGTCGTGCAGGGCGTCGTTCTCGTCTCCGCGCTTTCGTTCATGCTCAGCACGCTGTTCGTCGACGTCCTCTACGGCTGGCTCGACCCGCGCATCTCATATGAATCGGCGGCGGCGTAGGTGGCGGGAACGACGGTACCTATCTCGCTGGGTCGCGCGCGCAGCGACCGGCTGTCCTCCGCCGCATACTTCCTCCGTCGCAACCCCCGCATGATCATCGGCGGGCTGATCGTCATCGCGTGGCTGCTCGCCGCGCTGTTCGCACCCTTCGTCGCGCCCTATGACCCGATCAAGGTCAACGTCGTCGATTCACTGCAGCCGCCGAACCCGCAGCATTGGCTTGGCACCGACGATCTCGGCCGCGACGTGCTCTCGCGCGTCATCTGGGGCTCGCGGGTTTCGCTTTCCGTCGGGCTGATCAGCGTGTCCATCGGCTTGCTGGTCGGAACGTCGGTCGGCCTCGCGGCCGGGTACCTCGGCGGGAAGTTCGACCTCTTCGTCATGCGTGGGATCGACGCGCTCCTCGCATTCCCCGCGCTCATCCTGGCGATCGGGATCACCTCCGCGCTCGGCCCGCAGATCCAGAACGCGATGATCGCGATCGGTATCGTCGCCATCCCCGCGTACGCGCGCTTGACACGCGGGCAGGTGCTGGCGGTGCGCGCGCGCGAATTCATCGTCGCCGCGCGCACGATCGGCGCGTCGCCGCTCCGCATCGTGGTGCGCCACATCTTCCCGAACGTCATGAACGCACTGATCGTCCAGGCGACCCTCTCGACGGCGTTCGCGATCCTGGCGGAGGCGGCGCTCTCGTTCCTCGGCCTGGGTCCTCAGCCGCCCTACCCGTCGTGGGGCCAAGACATCAACTACTCGCAACGTTATCTGCCGAACCTGAAGTGGTGGATGAGCGTCGGGCCAGGCGTCGCGATCTTCACCGCGGTCTTCGCCTTCAACTTCCTGGGCGACGCTCTCCGCGACGCGCTCGACCCGCGCCTTCGGCGGTCCGGCTAGTACCGGAGTCCTAGGACCCACCGATACCCAACAGCGGCTGCTCGTTCAGCGGCTCGGTGCTACTCCTAGCTCGACATGCAGGTGAGCCAGGTCGCATATGACCGTTTCGTCGTGGTGCTCCCGCCGGCCGACGCGGACTACCGCCCGCTCGCCGACCCGGAGACCGTTGCCGAAACGGCCGCGTGGCTCTGGGAGTTCGGGCCGACGCCGCTGGTGGCGGTCGTCAGCTACGACGGTGCCACTCCGAGCTGGCTCTCCGCATGGTCACCGCGCAAGTTCGACACGACCCCCGAGGGCGCGAAGAAGGGGGCGGCGGTCGTCCTGAGCGAACGAGCGGACCTCGAACGCTTCCTCTCCGAGGGCGCGCCGCACGAGCACACCGAGCTCCTGTGGCCGAGCATTTCCGAGGCGAAGACGTTCGAGGCCCTGAGCGCGGGCGGAAACGCGTGGATGAAGACGATCGACGCTCACGCCAAGATCGCGAACAAGGGCGAGCGATTCGAAGTGGAGCAGATCGAGCCCTAGCGGGCAGCGAGCAGTGTCCCTCGCCTCATCATCCCGCCCAGCCATGCGCCTATCGCCGCGATCCCAAGAACGACGGCTGCCACATCGAGATGTCCACCGAACAGGCTGGCGGCGACGATGGGTAGCGCGACTCCCAGCGCGACCGCGATCCACCGCCGCGGCGCGGCCAGCGCGAGCGCGAGCGAGAGCCCGAGGATGAGCCCGACCTCGACGCCGGTGTCATCGGTGCGCTGGTCGTAACCGAGAAGGAAGAAGCCGACCAGGACCGCGGCCAGAAGCACGAGCTGATCTCTCACTGCTTCGTTCGTTGCAGCTTCTGCTGCGCCTCAGCGCCGAGCTCGCGCGTGCGCACGAACGCGGCGTAGACCGCGCGCGAGAGCACGGTGCGCATCGTGCCCTTTTCCAGCTCGTAGATCGCCGCGGCGCTGGTGCCGCCGGGGGAGGTGACCATGTTCCGCAGCTCCGCGAGATGCCGCCCGCTGCGGCGCGCGAAAGCCGCGGAGCCCTCGACGGTGCGCAGCACGAGCTCCTCGGAGACGCGCCGCGAGAAGCCGAGATGGACCCCGGCGTCGACGAGCGCCTCCATCAACAGGAACACATACGTCGGCCCGGTGCCGGAGAGCGCGGTCGCCATGTCGACCTGGCCCTCTTCCTCGACCTCGATCTCCTCGCCGAGCGCGCCGAGGATCGCCTTCGCGCGTTCGCGCTGATCGCGGTCGACGCTCGCGGTCGCGCACCACGCCGTGATGCCCATCCCGATCTGCGCGGGCGTGTTGGGCATCGCGCGCACGATCGTCGCGTGGTCCAGACCCTCGCGCAGGACGGTGAGCGGGGCGCCGGCGATGATCGAGAGCACGAGCTGATCGGAGCGCAGCTTCCCGCGCAGCTCGCGGAGCACGGTCGGGAGCACCTGCGGCTTCACCGACAGCACGACGATGTGCGCGCTCTGCGCTGCTTCGGCGTTCGAGGCGAGCGCCTTCACGCCGAACTGTTTCGTGAGCTCGGCGCGACGCTCGCGGCGCGGCCCGGTGACGAAGACGTGCGACGGCGGCACGAGATGTTTGTCGAGGAGACCGCGGATCATCGCCTCCGCCATCGTGCCGCCGCCGATGAACGCGAGGCGCCTTCCTTGGAGAGGCATCAGCGGATGATACGGACGAGGTCGCCGCTTTCGAACAGGCCGCGCGTCTCGATCGTGAGACGGTCGAACGCCTGCGGCGGGATGCCGATGTCGGCGAGGAGCAGCTCACCGACGAGAGCGCGCGACCGTGTCGTGACCAGTCCGCGCTTCGGCAGGGCCAGCGTGACGGTGAGCGCGGCGCGGATCGTTACGCCGAGGGGCTCGCCGGTATCCGGATGCAGGCCCGAGGGAATGTCGACCGCGAGGATCGGCAGGTGCGACGCGTTCGCGGCGCGAATCAGGTCGGCGAGCGCGTCGCGCGGCGGGCCGCTGACGCTGTAGCCGAGCAAGCCGTCGATGACGAGGTCCGCGTCGTCGACGGCGATCGCTTCGTGCGGCAGTCCGAGCTTTGTGAGGATGTCGTGCTGGCGCCGCGCGAGCGGCCGCAGCCGCTCTGCGGGACCCGACAGGACGGCGCTGACGATCGCACCCCAGCCGCTCAGGTGACGGAGCGCGCCCAGCGCGTCGCCGCCGTTGTTCCCGCTCCCGACGAACGCCACGATGCGCTTGCCGGCGACACCACCGAGGAAGACGCGCGCCGCGACGGCGATCTGGTGCGACGCGTTCTCCATAAGCAGCTCCAGCGGGATGCCGAGCTCCTCAGACGCGATCCGATCCGCCTCGGCGATCTGCGCGGCGGTCGCGAAGGGGACCTCGCGCAGTGAGGGCAGGTTATCGAACGGCCCGGTGGGTCTGGTCTCGACGTGGCCGTCCATCAAAGGCGACCCAGGAGGACCACCTTCGGCACGGCGAACGTCGTCTCCGTGATGCGGAACGTCGCGACCGCGGCGGCCGGTGCTTCGCGCAGGCGGCGCCGCACCTCCGCGGCGCGGTGCGCCGGGGTCTGCGACCGCTCAAGCCAGCCTTCAGTCGTGATCTTCGTCGTCAGCAGGTCCGACTCGACGGCGGTGCGAAGGCCGGCATCCTCGAGCAGCGCCAGCCAGCCGGCGATGGTGTGGTTTCGCACGTGTGAAGCATCGCGCAGCTTTTCGAGCTCGTTGAGGAACGCATCGAGAGCCGGATCGTCCGGACCGTAGTTGTCGACCAGGACGAAACGTCCGCCCGGACGGAGCACGCGCGCGACCTCGCGGAACGCGCCCGCGGCGTCCGTGAAGTGGTGAGCGGCGAGGCGGCACGTCACGAGGTCGAACGTCGCGTCTGGGAACGGGAGCGCGGCCGCGTCCGACTGCGCGAACGCGGCGTTCGAAGCGGTCACGACGCTCGCCCGCCCCGCTTGCATCATCTCGAGCGTCGCATCCGCACCGACCACGAACGCCACCAAAGGCGCGATGCGGCACAGCGTGTGGCCCACACCGCAGCCGAGGTCGAGCGCACGTTCGTGACTCCGGGGCGCCGCGACGGCGATGAGCCGCTCGAGATCCTCGCCCGACGCGTGCGTCGCGCTCGACACGTACGCGGCGGCCGTCTTGCCGAACTGCGCCCGTGCGTCTTTCACAGCTCTTTCTCGAACTCGACGGTCGTCGCGCGCGTGTATCCGTTCGCCTCCCAAAACTCCATCGCGGCGGCATTGTCGTTCCACACGATGAGATTCACCTTCGGGCAACCGCGTTCGCGAAGCCGCTGCTCGATGACGCGCACCAGGCGTGCCCCGAGTCCGTGCCGGCGCTCGTCCGCGCGCACCGCGACGTGATACAGCCAACCGCGACGACCGTCCCAGCCGCCGAGCGCGGTCGCGGCGAGACCCTGGTCGTCGAGCGCGAGCAGGAACAATCCGGGATTGCGTTCCGCGAACGCTGCGAGCGAGCGGTCATCGTCGCCTGGACGGATGCGGATGCCCGAAGCCTCCCAGAACGCGCGGATCGCTGCGCCGTCGCCCGCGCGGAACTCCCGCACGTCCACTTCTCCATTCTTCGCGCTCGTCTCCGCCCGCTTCGCGGCGTTGCCTCGCCGCGTCGCTCCGCTCTTCATGACTCGCTCCTCGCAGATGAACTGCTCGTCGCTCGACTCTCTCTCATACTGCCTTGTCGTGCGCGTCGGTCGTTTCCAGGTCGAGATCTTCAGCGACGGCATCCTCCGGCTCGATGGTGGCGCGATGTTCGGCATCGTTCCGAAGGCGCTGTGGGACAAGGAGAAGCCGGCGGACGACCGCAATCGCGTCGCGCTTGATATGAACTGTCTGCTCATCCGCGACGGAGCGGGGAACGTCGTCGTGGTCGAGACCGGTGCGGGACCGAAGCTCACCGCCCGCTCGCAGGAGATCTTCGGTATCGACGAGCCGCCGCGGCTCCTGGGCGAGCTGGCGCGGCGCGGCGTGCGACCGGACGAAGTGACGCTCGTCGTGAACACCCATCTCCACTTCGATCACGCCGGCGGCAACACCTATCGCGACGGTGAGAAGCTCGTCGCCACATTCCCGCGTGCCTCGTACGTGTTCCAGCGCCTCGAGTGGGTCGATGCGAACGCGCCGAACGAGCGCACGCGCGGCTCGTACTTCGCCGAGGATTACGCGCCGCTCGAGGCCGCGGGCAAGCTCGAGCTCATCGACGAGAGCGTCGAGATCCTGCCCGGGATCCGGCTCGATCGGATCCAGGGCCACACCCGCGGCACGCAGACCGTGCGCGTCAGCGACGCGGGAGAGACGCTCTTCTTCTCGTCCGACTTCATGCCCGACCGCCACCATCTCCGCCTGCCGTGGATCCCGGCGTTCGACCTGTTCCCGCTCGAGACGCTCGCGGCGAAGAAGGCGATCCTGGCACGCGCGGTGAGCGAGAAATGGATCGTCGGCTTCACCCACGACCTCCCGCGCTTCGGACGGATCCTCGAGCGGGACGGCAAGCTCCGCTTCGAAGAGGTGGCGCCATAGCGACCGCGTCGACGGTGATCGTCGGCGGAGGCGTCGTGGGTTGCGCCGCGGCGTTCTTCCTCGCGGAGCGCGGCCAGCGCGACGTCGTGCTTCTCGAGCGTGGCCAGCTGGGGCAGGGGACGAGCAAGGGCGGCCTCGGCGGCATCCGCCATCAGTTCGACGACGAGCTCGACGTCCGTCTCTCGAAGCTCGCGGTCGCGTTCTGGCGCGCGTTCGAGGACCGCACCGGCGCGCGGCATGACTTCCAGCAGCGTGGCTATCTCTTCATCGCGGAGACGCGGGAGGGCCTCGAGCAGCTCCGCGCACCGATCCCGCTCTACGAGCGCATCGGCGTGAACGTCGAGATGGTCGACCGTGAGGAGATCGAGCGGCTCGTGCCGGGAATCCGCACCGACGATCTCGTCGGTGGCCGCTTCGGCGCGGAGGATGGTTACGGCGATCCGGTCCAGGCGCTGGCGGGGTTCGCCGCGTTCGCGCACCTCGCCGGTGTGAAGATCCGCGAGGACGTCGCGGTGCTCGAGATCATGCGCGAGGGCGATCGCGTCACCGGCGTACGCACATCCGAGGGCCCGATCTCCTGCGACCGCGTGCTGCTCGCGACAGGCTGCTGGACCGCGTCGCTCGCCGCGACCGCCGGCGTCGCGGTCCCGATCTGGGCCTATGCCAGGTCGATCATGGAGTCACGCCCGTTCCCGGCGCTCTCACGCGTGCCGATGACGATCGAGCTGGAGTCCGGCTTCCATTTCCGTCCGAAGGGTGCGGCACAGCGCTTCGCGATGCCGAACCTCACCGGCGACGGACGCGTGGAGAAGGGTCCCGTCGCGCCGCCCACCGCGTTCGTGCCCGGCGACTTTGCCCCGCTCGTCGTTCCGTCCTCGCTCGAGCCGTGGGTCCGCGCCCGTGCCGCGTGGCGGCATCCGCTCTTCGCCGACCTGCGCATCACCGACTCCTGGTCCTGCTATTACGAGATGACGCCCGATGACCATCCCGTCGTCGGCGCGGTGCCCGGCGTCGCCGGCCTCTATGTCGCGGCGGGCTTTTCAGGCCACGGGTTCATGCACGCCCCCGCGACGGCGCAGCTCGTGGTCGAGGAGATGCTCGACGGGCGCGCGCACACGCTCGACATCGGCGATCTCTCACTCGAGCGCTTCGCGAGCGGGCGCCGCCCATTCACGGCGACGGTGCTCTGACCCCGTCGCACATGAATGTCCGCGTCACGCGCTTCATCGACGGTGCGCGGGAGGCGACGGGCCTTGCCGTGATCGTCGACGTGTTCCGCGCCTTCACGACCGCGGCGTTCTGCATCGCCGCCGGAGCGCGAGAGATCGTCCTTGTCGCCGATCACGAGCACGCGCTCGCCCTCAAACGCGACCATCCGTCGCTGTTCCTCACCGGTGAGATCGGTGGCCGTCCGATCGCGGGCTTCGACGTCGGTAACTCGCCGTCCGCGATCGAGCGCCTGGACCTCACCGGGCGTCGCGTCGTCCAGCGCACCAGCTCTGGAACGCAGGGCGTGGTGGCCGCGACCGCCGCGCGCGGCATCCTGCTCGGAAGCTTCGTGATCGCGCAAGCGACCGTCGATCATCTGCGCGGCATCGCGGACGAGGTCACGATCGTTGCCATGGGTCACAACGCGGTCGCCGAAGCCGACGAGGACGTGCAGTGCGCTCGATATCTCGAATCGCTCTTGCGTGGCGAGCGGCCAACACCGCCGACGGTATTCCTCGAGGGCGATCACTCCAGCGAGGGTTGGCCGGACCACTTCCCGCGTCGCGACGCCGAGCTTGCGTGCCAAATCGATCGCTTCGACTTCGCGCTGCCGGTCGCGCGCGAGGATGGTCTTCTCGTCGCCCGGCCGATGTGGTCACGGTGATCGTCGCGCGCGCGGCGCGTCCCGCCGCGAACTAATACTCTTCCGAGGTGCCCCGCACCGTTCTGATCACCGGCATCACCGGCTTCGCGGGCAGCCATCTCGCCGAGCGCTTCCTGACGCAGGGTGTTGTCGTGCACGGCGTCGCCCATGAGGACCCGCCGCACCCGAACCTCGCGGCGATAGCCGACCGGGTGCAGGTGCACCGTGGGAACATCCTCGATCTCGCATCGCTCACCGCCGCGCTCGGCGTCACGCGGCCCGACGCGGTCGTGCACCTCGCCGCGCAGGCTGTGCCGACGCTCGCGGCTCGCGACCCGGTCTCGGCGGTGCGCGTCAACGTGCTCGGCACGGCGACGCTGCTCGCGGCGCTCGACGCGCATCCCGACGTCCGCCTCGTCATGGCGTCGAGCGCCGACGTGTACGGCGTGCCCGACGCGGGGCTCGTCGACGAGCGTGCGCCTCTACGGCCGGCGAACGTCTACGCCGCGACGAAGGTCGCGTCCGAGGCGCTGGTCCGCGAGTTCGCGGGTCGCCGGGATGCAGCGACCACGGTGCTCCGGCCCGCGAACCAGATCGGCCCGCGGCAGCATCCGGGGCTCGCGGCATCGGCGTTCGCGAAGCAGATCGCGGAAGCGGAGGCCGGGCTAGCCGAGCCCGTCGTGAAACACGGCGTTCTCGACGCGCGTCGCGATTTCCTGGATGTGCGCGACATGGCCGCGGCCTACGTCCTCGCGTCGGAGCTCGCCGGGCCGGGCGCGACGGTCTTCAACGTCGGCACCGGCCAGGCGGTGTCGGTGGCCGAGATCCTGGAGACGCTGATCGCCCTCGCGCGCGTACCGATGCGCGCCGAGCTCGATCCCGAGCGTGTCCGATCCGGCGCCTCCGCCTCCTTCGCGCTCGACAGCAGCCGCTTCCGCACTCGCACGGGCTGGGCGCCACGCATCGATCTGCGCACCTCGCTCGCGGACACCCTCGACTACTGGCGTGGCCAGGTCAGGGCCGAGGTCCGCGCGTGAAGATCGTGTTCGGCACCGACGGGTGGCGCGCGCGCATCGCCGAGGAGTACACGTTCGACGCGGTGCGCGTGTGCGCGCAGGCTGTCGCGGAGTGGGTCCAGAAGAGCGGCGAGGCCGACCGCGGCGTCATCATCGGGTACGACCGCCGTTTCGCGTCGGAGCATTTCGCGGCCGCTGCCGCGGAGGTCGTCGCGGCGCACGGGATCCACGTATTTCTCTCGACGGCCGCCGCGCCGACGCAGTCGTTCTCGTACGCGACGATGCGAAAGAAGGCCAAGGCCGGCATCGTGATCACCGCCAGCCACAATCCATGGCCCGACAACGGCTTCAAGGTGAAGTCGGAGACCGGCGCCGCCGCGGCGCCGGACATGTTGAAAGCGCTCGAGGCCGTCATCCATCCGCTCGCGTCGCGTCCGCAGGACGTGCACCGGATGCCGTACGAGGATGCGAAGGCGGCCGGTCGGATCGAGCTGTTCGATCCCGCGCCCGACTATCTCGCGCGCGTGGCGCAGCTTTTCGATCTCGACGCGTTCCGCGGCGCGGGGTATCGCATCGTGTGCGAGCCCCTCTACGGCAGCGCCAGCGGATACTTCCCGCGCCTGCTCGGCGGCGGCAAGACGCAGCTTGTCGAGCTCCATGCCGAGCGCAACCCGTACTTCGGCGGACTCAATCCCGAGCCGATCCCGCCGAACACCGACGAATTCCTCGCGCGGATCACCTCCGAGAAGGCCGACGTCGGTCTCGCGGTGGACGGCGACGCCGACCGCGCCGGGCTCGGCGACGAGAAGGGCCGCTTCGTCACGACGCTCACGACCTACGCGCTGCTCATGTGGTACCTGCTCGAGGTCCGCAAGCTGCGCCAGCCCGTCGTGAAGACCGTGAACATGACCTCGATGGTCGACCGCCTCGGCGAGAAGTACGGCGTGCCCGTGTACGAGGTCCCGGTCGGCTTCAAGTACATCGGGCCGAAGATGCAAGAGACCGGAGCGATGATGGGCGGCGAGGAGTCCGGCGGCTTCGGGTTCGCGATGCACCTGCCCGAGCGCGACGGCATCGTCGCGGATCTCTTCTTCCTCGACTTCATGCTCAAAACGAAGAAGAAGCCGTCGCAGCTCATCGCCGAGCTGATGGACCTGGCCGGCCCCTCCTTCTATCTGCGGCGCGACTTGCGTCTCGACGCCGCGACCTACGGCGCCGAGAAGCCGAAGATCATGGAACGGCTGCGCGCCGCGAAGCCGCGCGAGCTCGCGGGTCACGCGGTGAAGAAGGTCGTCGATCTCGATACCGGCGACGGGGTGAAGTTCTTCGTCGACGACGGCTCGTGGCTGCTGATGCGTCTCTCGGGCACCGAGCCGCTCGTTCGCGTCTACGCCGAGACGCGCAGCGAGGCCGAGCTCGCGCCGATGCTCGACATCGGAGTGAAGATGGTGCAGGGGAGCACGTGATGGACACATCGGTCATCGAGTCCGTCGAGCGCATCCGCGCGGCCGATCCCGAGGACATGCTCGGGCGGATCAAGGAGCTCCCGAAGCAGATCCAGGGCGCCTGGCAGGTCACGCGCGCGGCGCAGCTGCCGCCGGCCTATGGCGACGTCCGGAACATCACCGTCATCGGCATGGGCGGCTCGGCGATCGGGGGCGATCTCGCCGCCGCGCTCCTCGCCGATGAGCTCAAGGTCCCGATGAGCGTGCACCGCGACTACGGGCTTCCCGCCTTCATCGGGCGCGACTCGCTCGTGATCGCCTCCTCCTACTCGGGCAACACCGAGGAGACGCTGTCTGCGTTCGAGGAGGCACGCAAACGTGGCGCCAAGGTGCTCGCGCTGACCACCGGCGGGACGCTCGCCACGCAAGCGCGTGCCGCGAATTATCCCGTCGTCACGTTCTCGTACAAAGCCCGACCGCGCGCGACGCTGGGCTACTCGCTCGGCCTCGTGCTCGGTTCACTCACGCGGCTCGGGCTGATACGCGATCTCTCGGCCGACATCGACGCGGCGGTCGCCGACCTCGCGAGGCTCGAGGAGAGGGTGCACGAGGGGGCGCGGACGAACGACGCGAAGAAGCTGGCCATCGAGCTGCATGGCCGGATCATCTTCGCGTACGGCGCGGGCGTGATGGGGGTGATGGCGCGCCGCGTGAAAGGCCAGTGGAACGAGAACGCGAAGAACTGGTCCGCGTACGACGTGATGAGCGAGCTGAACCACAACGCGGTCGTCGGCTTTCCGAACCCTCAGATCGCGCGGGAGGCGATCACCGTGCTGTTGCTCCGGAGCGACCGCGACAACCCGCGGCACAAGATCCGCTTCGATGTCACGCGGGAGCTGCTCGACCGCGCGAGCATCCAGCACAAGAGCCTCGAGTTCGGCGGGACCAACATGCTCTCCGAGGTGCTGCAGATGACGCTCTTCACCGACTACGTGTCCTTTTATGTCGCGCTGCTGAACGGCGCGGATCCGTCGCCGAACACGGCCATCGACTATCTGAAGGACCGACTCGCCAAGGGTTGAGATCGAGCTCGGAGTGATCCACCGCGCGGCGCACTTCGCGTTCTGCCCGCGCGATGGCACGGCGCTCGTACCAACGCGCATCGACGGCCGTGACCGTCCCACCTGTCCGGTCTGCGGCTTCGCCGACTTCATGCACGTGCAGATCGGTGCGAACACCATCGTCGAGCGCGACGGCGGCGTGCTCCTGGTGCGCCTCAATTACGGTCCAAGGGATGGCCGCTGGGCCCTCCCCGGCGGTCTGGTCGAAGATGATGAGACGCCGGAGGAGGCTGCTGTTCGCGAGACGTGGGAAGAGACGGGATTCCACGTGCGCCTCGAGGGCCTGCTCGCGAGCTGGATGCGGCCCGGCTTCCCGATCCTCGTCGTCGTCTACCGCGCGCGCATCGAGCGCGGCGAGCTCCGCGTCGCGCCGGACGAGGCATCCGAGGCGCGTTTCTTCCCGCGCAAAGAGCTCCCGCCTCTCGAGGACCTCGCTTGGCCGTCTACTGCGCACGGCCTCGATGCGTGGCGGGCATACGAGCCACCGCGTCCCTAAACACCGATACGCGCCAGCAACCCCGACTCCCCCGCGCGAGGCATCCGACCTCACCCGACCGCCGCGATGCTCACGCGCGTGATGAGCCCCGTCGCTCGCTTCTCGTTGGCCCTCGCCGCGGTGCTGGCCGTGACCGCGCTCATCCTCGGCACCGGCACCGCCTATCTCATCGGGCGCTACGTCGACGACGAGACGACGGCGTTTACACAGGACGCGGTCGCGAGTCACTTCGGGTCGGTCTTCAGCGATGACGTGTTCCAGCGTGGCCTCACATCAGACGAGCGGCAGGAGCTGCTCGAGGTGGTGACGTTCCACTTCTCGATCTACCACGTGGTCGCCACCGACTTCTTCGACCGCACGGGCAAGATCGTCTTCTCCTATGACTCCGATGAGATCGGTCGGCAGCTCGATTCCGCGACGTATCCCGAGCTCGCGAGCGCGCTGAACGGGGTGCGCGAGGCGGATCGGACGACGATCGTTGCCGATCCCAAGCTCGGTGTCCCCGGTTCGGCCGTCGGCTACGGAAGCTTCAACACGCACCACATGGTCGCGGACGCCCCCGTCGCGGCCACGCCCGGCGCTGGGACGCGCGAGATCCCCGCGCTCGAGGCCTGGGTACCGGTGAAGCAGAACGGTCAGATCGTCGGAGCCGTCGTCGTCTGGCGCGACATCGCGCCGCTCGACGCCGCGCTCATGCGCATCCAGATCACGATCGCCGCGATCATCGCGCTCGCCGCCGCGTTCCTGTGGCTGGTGCTGCGCGGCGTGTACGCGCGGTCCTCGAAGCGGATCGTCGCGCAGGCCAGCGCGCTCGAGGACGCGCTCGCGCTGCGGGAGCGGACCTACGACGCGACGCTGACCGCGCTGACGAGCGCGCTCGACTTCCGCGACAACGAAACGGGCGGGCACTCGGACCGCGTCGTCGCGTACATGGAGCTCCTGCTGGAGCAGATGGACATCCACGGCCCCGAGCTCGCGACGCTGCGCCGCGGCGCGCTGCTTCACGACGTTGGCAAGATCGGCGTGCCGGACAACGTCCTCCGCAAGCCGACCGCGCTCAGCGAAGGGGAGTGGGCAGTCATGAAGCGCCACCCCGAATTCGGCGCGCGGATCATCGCGGGCATCCCGTTCCTCGAGGACGTCGCGCGCATCGTCCGTCACCACCACGAACGCTGGGACGGCATGGGCTACCCGGACGGACTCAAGGGCGATCGCATCCCGCTCGGCGCACGCATCTTCGCGGTCGGTGACTCGTTCGACGCGATGACGAGCGACCGCCCGTACCGCCGCGGTCTCTTGATCGACGCGGCGCGTGAGGAGATCCGGCGCTGCGCCAATTCGCAGTTCGATCCCGCCGTCGTGACAGCGTTCCTCAGCATTCCGGTCGCGCGTCTGGTGGCGATCGCCGACGACGCTCCGCACACGCACCCGCGAGTGGTAGCGAGCTAGCCGCGGCACGTTTCCTAGGGAAATCGAGCGGTCTCGAGCGGGCCTAGAATCGCTCTCGTCCGGCGCCAGCCGGAACGACGGAGCGGTGGAGGTCGGTGGATGTACTCGAGCCTCATCTCCAAGATCGAGAAGGCCAAGCGATACGCCGAAGAGCCCCAGCGGATCACATTCCAGGAATTCGAGATCCGGTTCCGCGGCGACAACGGCTCCCATAGCGTCTCGCTCCACGGAGATGATTGGTCCTGCGAGTGCGAGCACTTCCGTACCTCGGGTCTGTGCGCGCACGTGATGACCCTTCAACGTCTCTTCGCGACCCACCTCGCCGACGCGGTGAAGTACACGACCGAGCACGTTCCCGCGTAGCGACCCGCGTGCCCACAACTGAATAGGCGGGGTCCCAGCGAAGCCGGTGCAAGTCCGGCAGTGTCGCGCAACCGTGATGGACGTACGTCCTCACTCGGGTCGCCTGGTACTCCTGCTCGCGGCCAACACGCCTTCGCGAAAAAGGAGTGAGCCAGATGCGTTTCCGCCTCCCGGCCTTTTTTGCTTTTCTCATGCTCGCCGCCACTTGTGCGCCTGCCGGAACGCCCGCCCCCTCATCCACGCCGCAACCCAGTGGCTCGGCCCTCGCAGCCGCGTTCCCAGCGACGGTCACGGATTTCCAGAACCGCTCGGTCGCGATACCGAAGCGTCCAGAGCGCATCGTTTCCATCGGGCCGTCGATCACCGAGTTCCTGTTCGCGCTCGGCGCCGGACCGCGCGTCGTCGGCGCGGATGACTTCTCCGACGAGCCGGCCGCGGCGAGGCAGCTCGAGAAGGTCGGCGGCATCAAGGTCAACTTCGAGAAGGTCGTTTCCCTGCGGCCCGACCTCGTCCTGAGCGTGAAATTCTCCGACGGCACGATCGAAAAGCTCGCGGGCGCCGGCCTGCTCGTGCTCGTCGTCGATCCGCAGAGCGCCGGCGATGTCGCGCGGACCGCGGTCCTGCTGGGGCGCGCCGTTGGGAGCGACGGCGACGCCATGGCGCGCGACATCCAGAAGCGCGTCGACGACGTCAGGTCGAAGACGTCGGCCGCGGCGAACAAGCCGCGCGTGTATCACGAGATCGACGCGTCGGATCCGACGAAGATCTTCACCGTCGGCCCAGGGTCGTACATCCACGACCTCATCGAGATCGCCGGCGGCCAGAACATCGCGGCCCGCGCGACGAGCGCCTATCCGCAGCTCTCCGCGGAGGAGATCCTCCGGAGCGATCCCGAGATCATCGTCCTCGCCGCGGCCGACTACTCGGCCAAACCCGACCAGGTGGCCGCGCGGACGGGCTGGTCGGTCATCAGCGCGGTGCGGAACAAGCGCATCGTCACGATCGCGCCGAACCTCATCAACCGGCCCGGTCCGCGCGTCGGCGAGGCCGCGGAGGCGTACGCGAAGCTCGTGCATCCCGAGCTCTTCCCCTAGTGCGCACGGTCACCGTCCTCGCGCTGCTCGCGGTCGCGCTCCTCGTGAGCGCGGCCGCGGGCATCCTGGTCGGCGCGGTCCCGATCGCGCCTGGCGACGTGCTCTCGGCGCTGCTCGGCGCGGATAACACCAGTGGCACGATCATCCGCGAGCTCCGGCTGCCGCGCGTGCTGGGCGCGGCGCTCGTCGGCGGCGCCCTCGCCGCGGCCGGCGCCCTCCTCCAAGGCATGCTCCGCAATCCGCTCGCGGATCCCTTCGTCACCGGGACGTCCGCGGGCGCGTCGCTCGGCGCGGTGCTCGCGGTCGCGCTCGGGTTCGAGCCGGTGCTCGTGCCGCTCGCGGCGTTCGTCGGCGCGACCGTATCGATCGCGCTCGTGTGGCGCCTCGCGCGGCTCGGCGGGAGGACGACCGTGCTCACCGTCCTTCTCGGCGGCGTCGTGCTCACCTCGTTCGCGGGCGCGCTCGTGACGCTGGTCCTCGTCTCGAGCGATCGGCTCGCGCTCCGTCTCCGCGCCGTGCTCGGGTCGTCGCCGTCGGCGTGATCGGCGCGCTGCTGCTCGCGCCGCGCATCGATGCCTACGCGTTCGGCGAGGAGACCGCGGCGGCGCTCGGCGTCGATCTCGATCGGACCACCGCGGCGGTCCTCGCGACGACCGCGCTGCTCACGGGCGCCGCCGTCGCGATCGCCGGGCTCGTGGGGTTCGTCGGCCTCGTGATCCCGCACGCGCTGCGCTTCGTGCTCGGTGCGACGCACCGACGACTCATCGTCGCGAGCATCCCGGCCGGAGCCATCGCGTTGGTGCTCGCCGATCTCGGCGCGCGCACCGCGCTCGCGCCCGCGGAGCTGCCGGTCGGTGTGATCACCGGCCTGGTCGGCGCGCCGTTCTTCCTCGCGCTGCTGGTGCGCTCACGCCGGGTGATCGTGTAGTGCTACGCCTGTGAGCAGCGTCGTCGCGCTCGGGATCCGGGCCGGCTATCGCGATCGTGAGGTGCTGCGTGGCGTCGACCTCGTCGCGGACGCCGGCGAGCTCGTCGCCCTCATCGGTCCGAACGGCGCGGGAAAGTCCACGCTGCTGCGCGTGCTCGGCGGGCTGCTTCCGCTTACGGCGGGCAGCGTGACGATCGACGGGATCGACGCGGCCGCGCTGGATCGCCGCGCGATCGCGCGTCACATCGCCGTGGTGCCGCAGGTCTTCGAGACGCTGTTCCCGTTCACCGTTCGCGAGATCGTCGCGCTGGGCCGGACCTCGCGGCTCGGACCGCTCGGCACGCTCGGCTCTGAGGACGCGCGCGCCGTCGCCCGAGCGCTCGGCGACATCGGCGCGACAGATCTCGCCGAGCGCCGTATCGACCGCGTGTCGGGCGGCGAGCGACAGCGCGCCGTGCTGGCGATGGCCCTCGCGCAAGAGGCTGGCGTGCTGCTCCTCGACGAGCCGACCGCGCATCTCGACCCCGCGCACCAGCGCGCGACCCTCGAGCGCGTGGCGACCCTCGCCCGGACTCGCGGCATCGCGGTCGTCGCTGTCTTGCACGACCTGAATCTCGCCGCCGCGTTCGCCTCGCGTGTCGTCCTGCTCGCGGACGGCGCGGTCGTCCGCGACGGCGAGGTGAGCCAGGTCATCACACCGGAGCTCGTGGCGCAGGTCTTCGGACCGGGGCTGCGCGTGATCGCGCACGACGGCCGGCCGTTCGTCATCCCCGAGCCCGCCACCGTGCCGGAGCGTCGTGCCCGCGCCGGCTGACGACCGCTGCGCGGCGTGCGACGCTCCACTGGATCTTGAGCGGTACGCGCGCTGCGACGTGTGTAAGGGTGCGCGCTTTTGCATCGGCTGTGGTCGCTCGCATCTGTGCACAGCGCGTTGCGCATCCAACGGCTGCGTCCCGGGCCTCTGCGTGCATCTCGTGCGCGCCGGCGTGGTCGACACGCGCTACGGCATCGTCGAGTGACATACGCGCTCATGTGGTCCGGCGGAAAAGACAGCGCCCTCGCGCTCTGGCGTGCGCGGCGCAGCGGACTCGACATCGGATGGCTGGTCAATGTGTACGACCGCGCAACCGAGCGTGTGCGCTTCCACGCGACGCCGATCGAGGCCATCGCGCGCCAGGCCGACGCCGCCGGCGTTCCGCTCGTGCGCGTCCCGACCGACTGGGAGACGTTCGACGGTTCGCTCCGAGATGCGTTCGCCGCGCTGGTGCGGCAAGGTTGCCGCGGCGTCGTGTTCGGCGATATCCACCTCGCCGATGTGCGCGCGTGGTACGAGGAGCGCACGCGCGCCGCGGGTCTCGAGCACGTCGAGCCACTCTGGGGCGAGGCGCCGGCGGCGCTGCTCGCAGAATTCGTCGCGATCGGCGGGCGCGCCATCGTCACCTGCATCGAGACCACGAAGCTTGATGACGCGTGGCTGGGCCGTGTCATCGACGCCGACTTCGTGCGCGACATAACACCGACCGGCATCGATCCGTGCGGAGAGAACGGCGAGTACCACTCCTTCGCGTACGGCGGTCCGTTCTTCAGACGTCCGGTCGCGTGGCGCGCCGGCGAGCGAAGGGACGACGGGCGTTTCGCGCAGCTCGACATCATCACCAGCGCCGAGGCCGCGCTAGTTTGACTTGATTGCGCCCTTGAGCTCGATGTCGAGCTGCTGCGAGTCCTTGCTGGGTACGCCCACGAGCCGGCTGCGATCCGCGGCCGTGACACCTGGCCACCAGAGCGCGTGCAGCTCCGAACCGCGTGGCCCCCAGACGTGCATGCGGTAGTCGCCCGGCACGAGGCGCACGAGGTATCGACCGTCATCGACCGTGGTGGCGGACGTGACCCAGCCGCCGTCGGCGCTGTAGAAGTCGACCGCGCACGACGTGCCCCGCCGGCAGGAGGCCGTCGATCCGAGTCGCGTTCTTCGTCACCGTGAGGTCCGTCGCGCTCTCGAAGGTCGCACCGTCCTTCCACCACGAGGTGCCGTACCCATCGAGACCGCGCGGGTAGAACATGATCCGGTAGTCGCCCTCGGGCACCGTCATCTGGTATCGCCCGGTGCTTCCCGTTGTGACCGACGGCATCGCGAGGTCGCAACACGGCGCGAATCCGCCCTTGAACAGGATGATCTCGACTCCAGCGAGCGGACCGCCCGTCGCCTTGCTCATCACCTGACCGGTGATGATGTATCGCGCCTCCGTCGTGTTCGCGTCGATCAGACCGCGCGCGATCGCGTAGCTGCGGTCGTTGTCGGTGTCGGCGCCTACGACGACGACGTAGAACGTGCGCTGGAGCCACGCGTACGCGGTGAGGGAACCTTTCTCGATGTAGGCGACCGTGCGTCCACCGAGGCCGACGTCGTCGGTCCACGCCGCGCCGGCGATCTTGTCGGTGATGTCATCCTGCGCACCCGCCACGCCGGCGGCCAGCGGCCGGAGGGCGTAGACGTAGACAGAGACGCGGTACGGGTCACCGTTGAAGACGATCGATCGGGAGCTCTTGCCCGCGACGATGTCCTTCAAGCTACCGGACTCGAGCTCTCTCAAGAAGGGCGGAAGCTGTTCTTCGAGCGGCGCGTACCGGAAGCCGGTCAGCGTGACGAAATATTCATCGGCCGGATTCGCGGTCGCGCTCGCGGTCGGCACCGGTGTCGCGCTCGGGGCGACCTCTGTCGCCGGCACGTCCGTGCAGCACGCGAAGAGCAAACCCATGGTGACGAGCCATGATCGACGCCGACCTCGTGACATCGGAGGAGGCTGGCAGGCCGGACCGTCCGGCATCAACAGGACCATAGTCCGGTGTCTGCACGGTGACAGCGCACATAGTTCTCAGGGTGATGCCGCGCTCGTTCTCTATGCGCACCGCCACGGCGGTGTGCCTGCTCTCGTGCTCGGCGCTGCTGTTTCAGGTCGCGCAGACGCGTCTTTTCAGCGCGACGCTGGGCTACCACCTCACCTTCGTCGCCGTGTCGATCGCGCTGCTCGGCGTCGGTGCCGGTGCGGCTGCCGCGACGTTGATCGATCGGCGTCCGAGCGCACCGAGCACATCGCGCCTCGCCACGTTCGCCAGTGCCAGCTACGTCCTCGCGATGGCCGCCGCGACCGTCGTCGATCCGGCGGCGCTCGACGTCAGCCTCGCGATCGTGCTGATCTACGCCGCGAGCAGCCTTCCCTACGTCCTGGTCAGCTGGGTCGTCGTTCGCGCGCTCGCGGCCGACCCCGCCTCGGCGGGCCGCACCTATGCCGCTGACCTCGGCGGCGCCGCGGTCGGCGGGCTGCTCGCGTTCCTCGCGATGCCGGTGCTAGGCGCACCGGGCGAGTACGGATCGGCCGCGGCGCTCGCCTCGGCCGCGGCGCTCGTGCTGGCGGCCCCGAGCGCACGGCGCCGCGTCGCGCTCGCCGTGGTCCTGCCGACGGTGCTGCTCACGCTCGCGCTCGCGTCGGCCGGCGACCAGCTCGCGCCTCTCCGGCCGGCCGCATTCAAGCCGATCCTCGAGGACCTTCGGCGTGGCGCCACCGTCGAGGCCGCGCGCTGGGACGTGCAGGGCCGGGTCGATGTCGTTCGCTACGGCGTGGATGGGGCGTCGAGCGCGTACGACTTCCTCGTCGACCCGGCGTTCGGAGGAGCGCGCCCGCGCTCTCTGATCATGAGGATCGACCTCGACGCTTCGACCTTGATCGTCGAAGGCGGCACGGCGGCCGATGGTGCTGTCCTCGACGCGAGCGTTCTCGCGACGCCGTACCTGCTGGCGGACAAGCCCAACGTGCTGGTCATCGGCCCCGGCGGTGGCATCGACGTTCTCGTCGCGCTGCGTCGCGATGCGCGGGCTGTGACCGGCGTCGATGTCAACCGCGCGGTGATCGCGACGGTCCACGATCGCTACCGCGGCTACGGCGGCGCTCTGTACGACGATCCGCGTGTGACCGTCGTCGCTGACGAAGCGCGCAGCTTCGTGCGGCGCTCGAGCGACCGATACGACGTCATCGTGATGACGGTCGTCGACAGCTGGGCCGCGCTCCAGAGCGGCGCGTACGCGCTTTCGGAGAGCTACCTCTACACGGAGGAGGCGTTCGCCGATTACATCCGTCATCTCACTCCGGGCGGGACTCTTTCGATCGGTCGCTGGTATCGCGATCCGCCGGCGGAAATGGTGCGGGCGCTGGAGGTCGCGAGCGGGGGTCTTCGCCGCATCGGCGCCTTGCGACCCGAGCGGCATCTGGCCGTCGTCCGCAGCGCGGAATTCGCGCTGATGCTCGTGCGCGCCGAAGAGTTCGACGAGGCCAGCGTCGCGACGATTCGCGGCTTCGCCGCGACGCACGGTTTTGAGATGGCCTACGACCCGATGCAAGGGAGCGGGCCGCTTGCGTCGGCATTCTCGTCGAGCGGCCGGCAGGCGCCTTCGACCGACGACCGTCCGTTCTTCTTCGACAGCGTTCCCCTGGGCGAAGCGCTCGCCGGTCGAGCGACGCTCGCGCAAGGACAGCAGACGCTCGTCGCCGCTCTCGTGACCGCCCTGCTGCTCTCGTTCGGGTTGATCCTCTTACCGCTGCGCCGGACCGTCTCGCGCTGCGACGCGCGTCTGGTGCGCTGGGTCACGGGCTACGCACTCTTGCTCGGCGCCGGCTTCATCGTTGTCGAGATCGTCCTCCTGCAGCGTCTCACGCTGTATCTCGGTCAGCCCACGCTCGCGCTCGCCGTCGGGGTCGCCGGACTCCTGTCCGGCGCTGCCGCGGGCTCGGCGAACGTTCGCCGGCTCCCGGGCGGCCTGCGCGGCGCGACGATCGGGAGCACGGTCGCGCTGGCGGCCGTTCTCGTGGTGCTGCCCCGCATCGCCGACGCCACGCTCGCGGCCCCGCTGCTCGTGCGCGTGTTCATGGCGCTGCTCTTCGCCGTCGCGCTCGGACTTCCACTCGGCACGGCCTTTCCGCGAGTGCTGAACGCCGCCGGCGCGCACGAGCGGAACCTCCTCGCCTGGGCCTGGGGCGCCAACGGTGTCGCGTCGGTCATCGGCTCGATCCTCGCCGCCGAACTGGCGCTCGAGACGGGATTCATCGGGCTCGCCTGGGTCGCCGTCGCCTGCTATGTCGTCGCGACGCTCCTCGGCGAACCGCCGCGCGTCCGTCAGTCCGCGCTGAGTGCGACCGGAGCGGTCCAGCCCCAGTCCCAGCGTGCAAGCTCCTCGAGCAGCGCGTGATTCGTTAGGTCGAGCGCGATCGGCGTGACGCTGATCTTCCCGGCGCGCATCGCCGCGACGTCGGTGCCGTCCTCGGCTTCCTCACTGACGGCCGGCCCGCCGACCCAGTAATACGGATTGCCGTAGGGATCGAGCCGCTCGACGAGCTGATCGCGATAGGTGCGTTTGCCGAGCCGCGTCACTTCGACGCCCGTGATCTCCGCGCGCGGCAGCGGTGGCACGTTCACGTTGAGCAGCGTGTCCGGCGGGAGACCGCGGTCCAGGATGTTGCGCGCGAGCAGCGCCGCGAAGCTCGCCGCCGGTCGGTAGTCCGTGTCGCCACCGAACGCGCCGATGGAGATCGCGATCGAAGGGATGCTGGAGAGCAGGCCCTCCATCGCGGCGGCCACTGTCCCGGAATACGTGATGTCGTCGCCCATGTTCGCGCCGCGGTTGATGCCGCTCACGACGAGGTCCGGCCGGTGCCTCAGGAATCCGAGCACCGCAAGGCGCACGCAATCCGTGGGCGAGCCGTCGGTCATGTACGCGGGCTGGCCGCCGCGCAGCTTCGTGGGCCGCACGCGAAGCGGCCGGAAGAGCGTGATGCTGTGGCTCGCGCCGCTCCAGTTCCGCTCAGGCACGATGATGTCGACGTCGCCGAGCCTCGAGAGGGCATCCGCGAGCGGAGGCAGCGCGTCGGCGTCGATCCCGTCGTCGTTCGTGATCAGGATGTGCCTGGGATCGGTCATTCGCGTTTCGGGGCGAGATCCGTTCCCGGCGTGGCGCGGGCGCCGCGGCGGGCCTCGATCGTGGCGTCTCGCGCTTCGGCCGCGGCCGCGGCCGAAGCGGCCTCGCGTTCGGCGATCAGCGTCCGCGCCTCGGTGCGCGCCCTCCGACCGCGAGCCACCTCGTAGGCGTACCGCGCGAACGTGTTGATGATGCCCGCGACGGGCACCGCGAGGAGGACGCCCCAGAAGCCCGCAAGCTTCGCGCCGAGGAGCAGGGCGAGGAACACGAAGATCGGATGGATGCCGATGCTCCGCGACATGATGCGTGGCCCGACGACATTCAGAAGCACCTGCTGCACCGCCAGGGTGAGGATGAACACGACGAGCAGGCGGTCGGCGGCGCCCACGAAGGTCACCGCGAGGACCGGGATCATGGCGATGATCGGACCAAAGAAAGGAATGATCATCGTGAGCCCCGATACGAGCGAAAGCACGCCGGCGTACGGCACACCCAGCAGCACGAGGATCGCGAGTGTGGCGATGCCGTAGATGGCGCCGAGGATCAGCGATCCGCGGATGAATCCACCGAAGGACCGATCCGCGCTCTGCTGCAGCAGCTCGGCCTCACTCCCGAGCTCCGGCGGCAACGCACGCGTGAAGCGGCGCCACATCGTGTTCCCGTCGTTGAGAATGAGGAAGGCGATGATGAGGACGAGCGTCACGTTGAAGAAGATCGTTGCCGTGGCCGACACGACGCCGAGGATGTCCTTCGCGTAGGCGCCGGCGAGGTCGCCGAAGCGCTGCGGCAGCGTGCCGTAGAACTCGGTGAGATTCACGTGGATGCCGAGCCGCTCGAGCGCGGCTTGGATACCCGCGGCGAGCTGTGACGCGCGCTCGCCGTACTCCGGCCCACGCGTCACGAGATCGTTGAGCTGAGCGATGAGTGGTGGGATCGCGAGCAGACCGATGAGCACCAGCACGAGCGCGATCCCGATGTACACCACCACCACCGATAGCGTGCGATCGAGCGCCGTCGCGGTGTCGATGCGTGTGACGAGCGGCGAGAGCAGGTAGGCGATGGCCCACGCCGCGATGAAGATGATGATGACGTCCGCGACCTGCGCGACTGCGACCCACCCCAGTGCGAACACCTGGAGCGCCAGATACAGGATCGCGAGCACCACCAGCACCTGGAGCAGCTGATGTTCCCGCGCGCTGAGGCTCACGGCGCCCATGGTATGAGGGCGTGGGAGGTCTAACATCCCGCCGTGACACCCGCGCTCTGTCTCATCGATCGTTACGCCGCGTACCTGCCCGTTACGCCACGCACTCCCCGGCTCACGCTCGGTGAAGGCGGCACACCGCTGGTGCGCGCGCCGTCGCTCGAGCGCGAGACGGGCATCGACGCGGTGTGGCTGAAGGTCGAGGGAGCGAACCCGACGGGCTCGTTCAAGGACCGCGGCATGGTCGTCGCCGTCGCGAAGGCGCTCGAGGAGCGCTCGGGGGCGGTCCTCTGCGCGTCGACGGGCAACACCGCCGCATCCGCGGCGGCCTATGCCGCGCGCGCCGGCCTCCCCTGCACGGTCGTGCTGCCTGGGGGATACGTTGCTCTCGGGAAGCTCGCGCAGGCGATCGCGTTCGGCGCGACCATCGTGTCGGTGCGCGGTCCGTTCGACGCCGCGCTCACGGTCGTGAAGGAGCTCGCGTCGCAGGGCGAGGCGACGCTCGTCAACAGCGTCAATCCGCATCGCATCGAGGGTCAGAAGACCGCGGCGTTCGAGATCTGCGAGGCGCTCGGAGAGGCGCCGGACGCGCTGTTCATCCCCGTCGGCAACGCCGGGAACATCACCGCCTACTGGCAGGGATTCGTCGAATCCGTCACCGCGGGATTCGCGACGCGCCGGCCGCGCCTCTACGGCTGGCAGGCCGAAGGCGCCGCGCCGATCGTGCGCGGCGTGCCCGTCGCCGAGCCGGAGACGATCGCGACGGCGATCCGGATCGGTGCGCCCGCGTCGTGGCAGGGTGCGCTTCGCGCGCGCGACGAATCGGGCGGCGCGATCGAGGCGGTGAGCGATGCCGAGATCATGGATGCGTACCGCGACCTCGCGCGCCGCGAGGGCATCTTCGTCGAGCCCGCGAGCGCCGCGTCGGTCGCGGGGCTGCGAAAGCGCGCGCAGAGTGGAGGACTCCGCGGCGCCTCGACCGTGGTGTGCGTCCTGACTGGGAACGGCCTTAAGGATCCGGACACCGCGCGCTCGCTCATCCGGGAGGTCGCTCTGGTGGATGCGACGGCCGATGCCGTCATGGGCGCGATCGCGCACGCGACGCGCGCATAGGACGGGGTCGTGGGCGAGATCCGTGTCCGCGTGCCCGCCTCGAGTGCGAACCTCGGCCCGGGATTCGACTCGTTCGCCGTCGCGCTGCCGCTTCTCGCTGAGTACGAGCTCCGGCCCGCGAAGGCGTGGTCGGTGACGGTCGAGGGTGACGGCCAGGGCATCCCCGCGGACGAGGGGAACCTTTTCATCGTGTCCGCGCGCGCGGCCGCGAGGGCCGCGGGTCGCGAGCTCGTCGCCCAGCACGTGACGCAGCGTTCAGCGATCCCGATCGCGCGCGGTCTCGGCTCGAGCGCGGCGGCGATCGTCGGTGGCGCCGTCGCGGCGAACGCGCTACTCGGCGAGCCGTTCGATCGCCGATCTCTCCTGCGGATCGCGAGCGAGGTCGAGGGACATGCCGACAACGTCGCCGCCGCGCTGTACGGCGCGTTCACGGTCGCGCTCCCGGACGAGGGTGGGCCGGTCGCGACGCGTCTCGTGTTCCCGCGCACCTGGCGCGTGTGTCTACTCATACCCGGACGCCTCCTGTCCACCGAGGACGCGCGAGCCGTCCTTCCGTCGCAGGTCTCACGAGAAGACGCGGTGTTCAACGTCGCGCACGGCGCGGCGCTCATCGCCGCGGTCATGCGCTCGGATGGCGCGTTGCTCGCGCTCGCGATGGCGGACCGTCTCCATCAGGCCGCGCGCACCAAGCTCGTACCGGCGCTGGGCGAGATCATCGCGGCGGCGCGCGAGGCCGGCGCGTTCGGTGCAGCGCTCTCCGGTGCGGGACCCAGCGTGCTCGCGGTCGCGCCGGCGCGGCTTGCAGCACGCGTGGTCTCCGCGATGGAGGAGGCGGCCGCGGCCGCCGGCGTTCCGGGTCGCGGTCGCGTCGTTCGGGTGCGCGCTGCGGGCGCTCAAGTGTTGAAATGAGCGACGAGCGGCTGTGCCGCGAGGAGCGAATCCGTCAGCTTGAGCGTGTCTCCTGCGCGCAGCGCAGAGATTGATCAGGTCCTGAAATAGCACGGCTCGCGCTCCTCGCGGATCCCGCCGTGCGTTCGGCGTTCGCCGGAGAGCTCGGTCGCGTCATCGAATACCACGACGTGCTGCCGTCGACCCAGTCGCGCGCGCGCGAGCTCGCGGCGCAGGGCGCATCGCACGAGATCGTCGTCGCGAACGAGCAGAGCGCGGGCCAAGCAACGCGCGGTCGCGTGTGGCTCGCGCCGAAAGGAACGAGCCTCCTCGCGTCGTGGATCGTGCGGCCCGCGCCCGTCGCGCCCGCGCTGTTCGCCGCGCTCGCGGGCGTCGCGATCGCGCGCGCTCTCGCAGGGCTGGCGAGCGCGGATGCCCGCCTAGAATGGCCCAACGACGTACACGTCGGGGGAAGGAAGGTCGCGGGCGCGCTCGCGCATGCGACATCGGACGGCGACGGCGGCGTGCTCGTGCTCGGTATCGGCATCAACGTGCATCAGCGACGTGACGACTTCCCCGCGGAGCTGCGCGAACGAGCGATCTCGCTCGCGCTGGCCGGCTATCCCGTCGACCGGCTCGCCCTCCTCGCGCGCGTGACGCGCGAGCTCGACCGTCTCGAGGACGCCGCTGAGCGTGGCGCGGCGCTCGGTGAATGGCGGCGCCGCTCGACATTCCTGGGCAAGGCCGTCGAGGTGCGCGCCGGCGAGCGCGCGCCGCTCCGGGGCATCGCGACCGCGATCGACGATGATGGCGCCCTGCTCGTGCGGACGTCGTCTGGAACGGAACGCGTCGTCGCCGGTGAGGTCGCGCTCGCTTGAGCGACCGCTTCGCCATCGTCGTCGACGGGACCGCGTCCTTCTCACCGGAGGTTCAGCGCGAGTTCGATATCCGCCTGCTTCCGCTGCACGTGGACATCGGGTCGGAGACGTTCACCGCCAACGTCGATCTGACCGCGGATGAGTTCTACCGTCGCATCGCCGCGCCCGGAGTGCTCACCGGCACGTCGCAGCCGAACATGGGCGAGTGCCGGGACGTCTACGACGCGATCGTCGCGGAGGGGACGAGACAGCTCCTCGTCATGACGATCGCCACGGAGCTCTCGGGCACGTTCTCCGTCGCGAGTACGACTGCTCAGGCCATGCCTGGCGCGAGCATCGAGGTCATCGACACGCGTTCCTTGGCCGGCGCCATCTCGCTCATCGCGACCGCGTGCGCGCGCCTGCGCCGCGGCGGCAGCTCGTTCGAGCAGACGGTGGCGCTCGCCCGGAAGCTCTCGGGGAAGGTCGCGATCTACGCCGTCGCGGACACCCTCGAGTACCTGAAACGGTCCGGGCGGGTGAGTGGGGCGCAGGCGCTCTTCGGCTCCATGCTGAAGATGAAGCCGATCCTCGAGGTCGCGAACGGCGTGGTGCATCCCGCCGATCGCGTGCGCACGCGTGAGAGGGCCGTCCAGCGCATGAAGGAGCTCGTCGAGGCGCGCGTTCCCGCCGGTGCGCGCATCCACGCCTGTACCCTGCACACCAACGCGCCCGATCGCGCGCGCGAGGTGGCGGACTGGGTGCAGGAGCGCTACCACTGCGTCGAGCACTGGATCGCCGAAGCCGGGCCGGTCATCGGCGCCCGCGCGGGCCCGGGGGTCGTTGGACTCTGCTGGTACCGTGAGGAAGACGCGAGATGAGCAGTGAGGCGCGTTCTCGTCCCGGGGTTGCAGGGGCGGAGCCCCTGCGAGGAATAGGTGCTGATCTCATGGCGGCGAAGCCGACATGAGGTTGCGCATGCCGTTCGGCCGGAAGCCGAACGAGTTCCCCTCTCATCTGTGGACGCAGTGTCCCAGCTGCAACGAGATGCTCTTCAACAAGCAGCTCGCGCGCAATCTCAACGTGTGCACGAAATGCGATCACCACTTCAGGCTCGGCGCGCGTGAGCGCATCGAGCTCCTCGTCGACAAGGGCTCGTTCCACGAGCACGATGCGGCGCTGACTTCGGGCGACCCGCTCGGCTTCACGGACAGCAAGCCCTATCCGGAGCGGATCGCCGCGGCGCAGACGAAGAGCGGCGAGAAGGACGCGATCATCACGGGCGAGGCGACGATCGGGGACAACCCGGTGATCCTCGCGGTCATGGACTTCGAGTTCATGGGCGGATCGATGGGTACCGTTGTCGGCGAGAAGATCACGCGCGCCGCAGAGCGCGCCCTCGCGGAGCGCAGGGCGCTCGTCATCGTCTCCGCCTCGGGTGGCGCGCGCATGCAAGAGGGCACGCTCGCGCTCATGCAGATGGCGAAGATCCTCGGCGCGCTCGCGCGTCTCGACCAGGCGCGCCTTCCCTACGTGAGCGTCATCACCGACCCGACGACGGGCGGCGTGCTCGCGTCCTACGCGTCGCTCGGCGACATCATCGTCGCCGAGCCGGGCGCGCTCATCCGCTTCTCGGGCGAGCGTGTCACGAGCGGAACGGTGGGCGAGAAGCTACCGACCGGCTTCGGCAAAGCCGAGTTCCTCCTCGAGCGCGGCTTCCTCGACCAGATCGTGCCGCGGCCGCAGCTGCGCGAGCGGATCGGATTCTTCCTCACCGCGTTCCGCGCCGCGTCGCAGGACCTGCGCTGGAGCCTCTAGCCGTGTCGATGCTCGACCGCATCACGGGAACGAAGCGCACCGTGGAAGCCAACGGTCACCTCCCGGTCGACGCGAATCTCATCACCGAGCCCGCGCAGCTCGCGTCGCGCGTGAGCGCATGGGAGGCGGTGCAGGCCGCGCGCAACATCCAGCGCCCGCACACGCTCGACATCGTCGGGCGCGTCTTCGATCGCTTCCACGAGCTGCATGGCGATCGCGGCTTCCGTGACGATCCCGCGATCGTCGGTGGGATCGCGGATCTCGACGGCCGGCCGGTCGTCATCGTCGGCGAGCAGAAGGGCGCGTCGACCGAGGAGAACATCGCGCGCAACTTCGGGATGCCGCACCCCGAGGGCTACCGTAAGGCCATGCGCCTCTACCGCCTCGCGGAGAAATTCCATCTGCCGCTCATCACGTTCATCGACACGCCGGGTGCGTACCCGGGCCCCGAGGGCGAGGAGCGCGGGCAGGCCGAAGCGATCGCGCAGTCGATCCTCCTCATGGCGCGTCTGCAGACGCCGATCGTCGTCGTCATCCTCGGTGAGGGCGGCTCGGGTGGCGCGCTCGCCCTCGGCGTCGGCGACGTCGTGCTCGCGATGCAGAACGCGATCTACTCTGTCATCTCGCCCGAGGGGTGCGCGGCCATCCTGTGGCGAAGCCCGGCCGAGGCCGAACGCGCAGCGAAGGCGATGCGTGTGTCGGGGCCCGACCTCCTCGAGCTCGGTGTCGTCGACGCCCTCATCCCCGAGCCGGCCGGTGGTGCGCACACCGATCACGCCGCGACCGCCGCCGCGATCCGCACCGCGCTCGCGGCTCAGCTCGCGAAGCTCGAGCGTGTGCCGGCGGCCGACCTCATGTCGGCGCGCTACGAGCGGTTCCGCGCCTTCGGTGCGCTCGACGAGGCGGGCGCCGCGCCGCCACCGCCACCGCCGGATTCGTGGTGGCGACGCATGATGAAACGACCGAGCTCTTGAGCGACACCGACCACGTCCTGGGCCTCCTCGACGACCTCATGCGTCTCGCCGACGGCTCACCAGCGGTGACGATCGAGGTCGAGGCCGACAGCTTCGCCGTTTCCGTAACGAGGCGTGGCGCCGCGCGGCCCGACGCGAGCCTCGCGACGACCGAGCGCCCCGCGGTCGCGGGCGACGCGCAGCCCACACGCCAGCCGACGCAGCGCGTGCACGCGACGACGGTCGGCATCTTCAGCCCATCGAAGGAGTGGCATGCCGGCGACGCGGTGTCGCGCGGGGACATCCTCGGTGGGATCAAGTCGCTCGGCCAGGTCGCGAAGATCGTCGCTCCCGCCGATGGCGAGGTCCGTGAGGTGCTGGTCGCCGGCGGTGCGCCGGTGGAATACGGCCAGCCGCTCCTCGTGATCACGCTGCACTGATGGCCACGCGAAAGATCGATATCTCCTACAGCGAATCCGGACACGGCTGGGTCGCGCGCGTGACGACGACGGCGCCGAGAAAGACGTCGCATGTCGTGCGCGTCTCTCGCGCGGAGCTCGAGCGCTACGGCGGCGGCGACGTGCATGAGCTGCTGCGCCGCTCGTTCGAATTCCTGCTCGATCGCGAGGCGAACACGTCGATCCTGCCGGAGTTCGACCTCGGCACGATCGAGCGCTACTTCCCGGAGTACCGGGCGGCGATGAAGCGCAGCTAGGACGGCAGCGCTCGCGCATGGGGAGCGGTGTCGCGTGGCTCTTCCCCGGTCAGGGTTCGCAGATCGTGGGCATGGGCCGCGACCTCGCTGAGCATCATCCGAGCGCCGCGCGCGCATTCGAGGAAGCCGGCGACGCGCTCGGCCTCGATCTGCGCGCGTTGTGCTGGAACGGACCGCAGAGCGACCTCGATCGCACCGCGAACACGCAGCCGGCGCTCCTCACCGCGTCCATCGCGGCGCTCCGCGCAGCGGAGGAAGCAGCCGGTGGTCTCGGCGAGCCCGTTGTCGTGATGGGTCACTCGCTTGGTGAGTTCACGGCGCTCGTCGCCGCGGGCGCGCTGCCGCTCGCGGCCGCGGTCGTGCTGGTGCGTCGCCGCGGCGAGCTCATGCAGGACGCCGATCCGTCCGGCGGCATGCTTGCCGTCATCGGTCTCGATGCCGACGCCATCGCGAAGGCGATCGCCGAGACCGGCCTCGTCGTGGCGAACGACAACGCGCCCGGACAGGTCGTCGTCTCCGGCCCGAAGGCCGGCTTCGAGCGGGCGACCACCGCACTGAAGGACGCCGGCGCGAAACGCGTGATCCAGCTGCGCACGTCGGCGGCCTTCCATTCGCCCGCGATGCGTCCGGTCGGACCGGAGCTTGCCAAAGCGATCGCGGCGACGCCGTTCGCGACGCTCCGATACCCGGTCGTCGCCAACGTCGATGCACAGGTGCACGAACATGCGGCGGATTTCGCGTCATTGCTGGAGAAACAGGTGTGGTCTCCGGTACAGTGGGTCGCCTGCGTGCGGCGTGCTCGAGGGGAGGGCGCGACCGCATTCGTCGAGTTCGGTCCCGGCAATGTCCTCACCGGACTTGCGAAACGGATCCTCCCCGATGCGCGGACCGCGAACGTGTCTGACGTGAAGACACTCGAGGAGGCACTCACTGTCCTTCGATAAGATCCTCATCGCCAATCGGGGCGAGATCGCACTGCGCGTCATCCGCGCGTGTCGCGAGCTCGGTATCCAGACCGTGCTCGTCTACAGCGAGGCGGACGCGCACAGCCTGCCGGTGCACCTCGCCGACGAAGCGATCTGTATCGGCCCCGCGTCTTCGCGCGAGAGCTATCTCAACATCCCGTCGATCATGTCGGCTGCGCTCATCAGCGGTGCGCAGGCGATCCATCCCGGGTATGGGTTCCTGGCGGAGAACGCCGACTTCGCCGAAGTCTGCAAGGAGCATGGGCTCGTCTTCATCGGTCCGCCACCTGAGATCCTCCGGCGCTTCCACGACAAGGTCGCGACGCGCGTCGCGATGAAGACGCTCGGTCTGCCGGTGATCCCGGGTTCGGATGGTCCGGTGAAGACCATGGCCGAGGGGCTGCGAATCGGCGAGGCTGTCGGCTATCCGGTGATGCTGAAGGCGCGCTCCGGCGGTGGCGGTCGCGGCATGCGCAAGGTGAGCGCTCCACAGGAGCTCCAGCGTCTCTGGGACCAGGCGAGCTCCGAGGCCAAGGCGTCGTTCGGTGACGCGGGCCTTTACGTCGAGCGCTGTCTCGAGGGTGTGCGTCACGTCGAAACCCAGATCGCCGTCGACGAGTACGGGAGCGGCATCTGCCTGGGAGAGCGCGAGTGCTCGATCCAGCGCCGCAATCAGAAGATGATCGAAGAGGCGCCGTCCGCATCGATCAGCGAGGAGCTGCGCCAGGAGATCGCGCGGCGCGCGGTCGACGCCGCGGTCCGGTGCGGCTATCGCAACGTCGGCACCTTCGAGTTCCTCGTCGACGCGCGCGGCGAGTTCTACTTCATCGAAGTGAACTCGCGGATCCAGGTCGAGCACACCGTGACCGAGATGACCACCGGCATCGATCTCGTGAAGGAGCAGATCGCGCTCGCGTCGGGGCAGCCGTTGTCTTTCAGCGAGGAACAGATCTGGGTCAGCGGGCACGCGATCGAGTGCCGCATCAACGCGGAGGACAGCGAGCAGAACTTCGCGCCGTCGACCGGCGTGCTCACGACCTGGCTCACGCCCGGCGGGCCCGGGATCCGCATCGATACGCACTGCTTCCAGGGCTACGAGGTGCCGCCCTACTACGACTCATTGCTCGCGAAGGTCATCGCCTGGGGCCGCGACCGCGCCGAGGCCGTCACGCGGATGCAGCGAGCGCTCGACGAATTCACGATCGTCGGCGTGACGACGAACATTCCGGCGCACAAGAAGATCCTCGCGAGCGAGCTCTTCCGCTCGGGTCAGGTGACGACACACCTCATCGACACCGTCGGAGTCGACGCGCTGAGCACATAGCCCCCTCTAGACTCGCCGCGTGACATCGCTGGATCGGGCGGGCATCGAAGCGCTCATCCCGCACCGTGATCCTTTCCTTCTCATCGACCGCGTGACCGAGCTCGAGCCCGGCGTGCGGGCCGTCGCCGAGCACACCTTCACCGGCGAGGAGTGGTATCTGAAAGGCCATTTTCCCGGCAACCCGATCGTGCCCGGGGTCATTCTCGTCGAGTCGCTGGCCCAGGCCGCGACCGTGATGGCCATGGCGCTGCCCGAATACCGCGACGGCCTCGGGCTCTTCGCCGGCATCGATGAGATGCATTTCAAACGCATCGTCCGACCCGGTGAGACCGCGCGGTTCGAGGCCGTCGTCGACAGGATGCGACGCGGTTTCGCGCGCGTGAAGGTCCGCGCGTTCGTCGGCGACGAGCTCGCCGCCGAGGGCGTCGTCCAGGCGATCTTCCAGCCGCGCGCCGCGACTGCGGCGAAACAGACCGCGCGGTGAGCGGAGAACGCTTCCCGCGTCAAGTGGATCCCGAGAAGATGCGCCGCATGGAAGGCCGTCCGGTCATCGAGATCGTCGGCGTGCCGATGGATCTGGGCGGCAATCGTCGCGGGGTCGACATGGGCCCGTCCGGCATCCGCTACAGCGGACTCGTCACGAAGCTCTCCGAGATCGGCTTTCGCGTGCGCGACCGCGGCAACATCCACGTCGCCGATCCCGATGAGGGTCTCGCGACGCACGCGTACAAGAGGGTCGACGCGGAGCGGATGTTCAAAGGTCCGCGCGCGCACAACGTCACCGAGATCGTGCGCGCGTGCGAAGAGCTCGCGAGCGTCGTGGCGGACATCGCGCGCGCCGGCAACATCCCGCTCGTCCTCGGCGGTGACCACTCCATGGCGATGGGCACCCTCGCCGGCCTCGCCCGTGCAGGGAAGCGGCCCGGCGTGATCTGGATCGATGCGCACGGCGACATCAACACTCCCGAGACGACGCCATCGGGGAATGTGCACGGGATGCCCTTCGCGGTCGCGCTCGGGCTCGCGGGCGATCCGTTTCCCGCCGACCTGCGTGGAACGACAAGCGGCCAGCACGGCGTGCTGCTCGGGCTGCGCGATGTCGATCCGGGCGAGCGCGACAACATCAAGAAGGCTGGCGTCACGGCGCTCACGATGGCCGACATCGATCGTCTCGGCCTGGGCCCGGCGATGGAGAGGGCGATCGCGGTAGCGGGAAAGGGAGACGGGATCCATCTGTCGCTCGACATGGACGCGCTCGATCCCGACGAGGCACCGGGCGTCGGGACGCCGGTCCGCGGTGGCCTCACCTACCGCGAGGCGCAGCTCGCGATGGAGATGCTCGCGGCGTCGGGCAAGCTGCGCTCGGTCGAGATCGCCGAGGTGAATCCGATCCTCGACGAGAGCAATCGCACCGCGGCGCTCGCCGTCGAGCTCGTCGCGAGTGCGCTGGGCGAGACGATCCTCTGACGACATCTCGCGCCAGCGACCGCCTCGGTCACGCCGAGCTCGACCGCATCCGGCAGCGCGACGGCCTCGCCCGCGGCATCCGCAACGGCCACGGCATCAAGTGACTACGTGCTCGGCATCGACCCGGCGGATTGGTCGCCGGCCGGCTCTTATCGTCCGCGGCCGCAGTGACGCGCTCGCTCGTGTCGCTAGGTGCGCCCGCGATCCGTGACGGCGCGGTGCACCAGCGCCGCGACCTCGATGTTCCGTCGATCGCGTGCGATATCGAGTGGAGTGTGGCCTTTCGGGTCTGATGCGTTCGGATCGGCGCCGTAGGCGAGCAGCAGCTCCGCGCCCTCGAGATCGCCGGTGAAGGCGGCGGTGTGGAGCGGCGTCCCGCCTTCGCGGCTCTTCGCGTTCGGATCCGCGCCGGCCTCGAGGAGCAGGCGGATGATCTCGTGCTCGCTTGGGCCAGCGTCCGTGGCGACCGCCGAGTGGAGCGGAGTGAAGCCCTGGTCGCGTGAGGGAAGGCTTGGCCTGGCGCCCCGTTCGAGGAGGACCTTCACGACGTCCCGGCGCTTGAAGAAGGCCGCGAGGCCGAGCGGCGTGTAGCCGTCACGGGCGACCGCGTCGGCGCGCGAGCGGTCCTCTTCCACGAGCGCTGCCACGCGCCTTGCGTCGCCGGCGGTGGCCGCCTCGAAGACGTCGAGCGCGGGCGCGCGTGACAGCAGCGCGGCCGCGACCTCGGGCTTGCCGTGGTAATGGGCGAGCAGGACCGCCGACGTGCCGCGCTCGTCACGCGCGGACACCAGTGAGGGATCGGTGTCGAGCATCCGGTCGACCGCGGCGCGGTCGCCCTTCCTCACCGCGTCGAGGAACTGCGCTGCCACCTTCGGCCTCCCCGTTCGTTGCATTACTTAGCCTTGCTAACTAATATCACGGCATGCCGTCGAGCGCAAGAGGACCGGGACGACCGCGCGAACGCGAGCTCGCGGATCGCCTCCACTCCGCCGCGATCCATCTTCTGCGGCGCGCTCGGCGTGGTGATCCGCTCACTGGCGCGACGCCGGCGCAGCTTTCGGCCCTGTCCGTCCTGATGAGCGGGCCAAAGACGCTGGGAGACCTCGCGGCCGCGGAGCAGGTCCGGGCTCCCACGATCAGCCGGCTGGCTGCGGAGATGGTGCGGATCGGTCTCATCCGGAGGCGCGCCGATCCCGGGGACGGTCGTGTCGTGCGTGTCGAGATGACCGCGAAGGGCCGGCGCGTGCTCGGCAAGGGGCGCGAGCTGCGTATCGCCGATATCGAAGGCCGCGTTGGCCGCCTGGACCGCGCCGAAGTCGGAGCGCTCGAGAAGGCGGTGAGCATCGTCGAAGGAATGCTGCGCGACTGAACGGCGTTAGCCTGTTACTCGACAGGGGAGGCCGCGTGCAGATACGTCTTCATAACACGCTGACGCGGCGCGTGGAGCCGGTCGTGCCGGCTCACGCGGGCGAGATCCGCATGTACACCTGCGGACCCACCGTCTACCGACCCGTCCACGTCGGCAATCTCCGCTCGTATCTGCTCGCCGACTGGCTCCGGCGCACCTTCGAGCTGTTCGGCCACCACGTCGTGTCCGTGAAGAACATCACCGATGTCGGGCACATGCGGCAGGACGCGGTCGACCGGGGCGAGGACAAGGTCATCGCCGCGGCGCTCGCGGAGGGAAAAACGCCGATGCAGATCGCGGAGTTCTACGAGGCGGCGTTCCGCGAGGATGAGCGCAAGCTCGGCATCCTCCCCGCGACGGTGTATCCGCGCGCGACCGCTCACGTCGGCGAGATGATCGCGCTGATCGAGCGCCTGCTCGCACGCGGTCTCGCGTACGTCGTGGACGGGACCGTCTATTACGCGGTGAAGCGATTCGCGAGTTACGGCCGCCTGTCGGGGAACGTCGGCGAAGCGCTGCGGCAGGGCGTCCGGTCGGAGGTCGACCCGAACAAACGGAACGCCGCGGACTTCGCCCTCTGGAAGCGCGCGGAGCCGGGGCGGAGCGCGCTGGTGTGGGACTCGCCCTGGGGATCCGGCTTTCCCGGCTGGCACATCGAGTGTTCGGCGATGAGCACCAAGTACCTCGGCGAGCGGTTCGACGTGCATACCGGTGGCGTGGACAACATCTTCCCGCATCACGAGGACGAGATCGCGCAGTCGGAAGGAGCGCTGGGACACCCCGTCGTGGGTACGTGGGTGCACGGGCAGCATCTGCTCGCCGATGGCGTGAAGATGGCGAAGTCCGCGCGCAACACGCTCGAGGTCCACGAGATCGAGGAGCTCGGTCTCGATCCGCTGGCCTTCCGTTACCAGTGTCTCCTCACGCATTACCGCACGCGCATGCACTTCAGCGTCGCCGCGCTGCGCCAAGCTGCTGAGGGCCTCGACCACCTCCGCCAGCGCGTCCGCGTCCTGGCCCAGCTTTCTGGCGACAAGACAACGCCGCCGCGTCTCCCGGAGCGCGTCCGCGTCGCGTTCGGGTCCGTCGCCCTCGACCGCTGGAACGAGCTCCTTCGCGAGCGGCTCGCCGACGACCTCGACCTCCCCGGAGCGCTCGCGCTCGTGCAGGCGTGCGTCACCGACGCCGACATCCCGCCGTCGGTGCGCCTCCAGTTCGTCCACGACGCCGATGTGGTCCTCGGTCTCGATCTCGACGCCGTCGTGCGCGAGCGCACCGATGCGCCACCGGTGGTCCTCGAGGCCGTCGCCGGCCATGAGCTGGCACGTGCGACGCGTGATTACGACGCGGCGGATCGCCTCCGCGCGAAATTCGACGGTGTGCGGGTCGACGATCGTGCGAGCGGTGCGCTTGTCGCGCGCGCTGATCGGCGGCTCGCGCCGCGTCCGCGCCGGACCATCGCGTCGGCGCGTGAGCTTCGGGACCGGCGCGCCAAGCGCGCGGTCCGGTCATGGTCGGTCTGCGTGCTCGCGCGGGAGTGGCCGGACGACGTCGCACGCTGCGTGCGCAGCGTCCTTCGTTTCATTCCGGCCGACGGCGAGGTCCTCGTCCTCGATCAGGGATCGAGCGAAGATGCGAAGCGCCGTCTCGACGAGCTCGCCGCGCGCGAGCCCCGCGTGCTCGTCCACCACGCGGACCGCGACCTCGGTGAGGGCGCGGGTCGGAGCGCGTTGTTGCGCGTCGCGCGCGGGCGATCGGTGCTCGAGCTCGATCCGTCCGTCGAGATCACCGGGCCGCTCTTCACGGTGCTCGAGGAGGCGCTCGGCGATGGCGCGGGCATCGTGGGACCGTGGGGTCTGCGGACGGTCGACTTCAAGCATTTCGATGAGGTGACCGCTGGCGAGTGCGACGCGATACAGGGGTACTGCCAGGCCGCCCGCCGCGACATCCTTCTCGCGATCGGCGGCTTCGACGAGCGCTACCGCTTCTATCGGAACCTCGACATCGCGGTGTCGTCCGCGGTCCGAGAGCTCGGTCTGCGCGCGCTCGCGATCGGGGCCGATCGCGTGACGCGGCACGAGCACCGCGCCTGGGAGGCCCTCTCCGACGAGGAGCGCGAGAAGCGCAGCCGCAAGAACTACGACCGCATGTACAAGCGGTTCCACCGAACGGCGGTGTCGGCATGACGCGCGGAGCGCTCGTGCTGTGCGGCTCGGGCGAGTTCACGCGCGCCATGGCGGAAGTGGACCGCGCGATCCTCGCCGATATCGGGTCGCGTCACGTGCGCGTGGCGATCGTGCCGACCGCGGCAGGCCTCGAGGACACGCCGAGATCGTGGGTCGAGATGGGCACGGCTCATTTCGCTTCACTCGGTGCCGAGGCGACCGGGATCATGGTCCTGAACCGCGGCGACGCAGAGGATCCGCGGCACTCCGCGGCGATCGCGGACGCGGACTGGATCTACTTCTCGGGCGGCAAGCCCGGTCACCTGATCGAAACGCTCTCCGGCACGGCGTTCTGGTCCGCGGTCCTCGCGCGCCACCGCGCGGGCGCGGTGCTCGCTGGCGCGAGCGCGGGCGCGATGATGTTGGGAAGCCGCACCTTCTATTTTCCGGACGGGGTCGGTGCCGCCGGCGTGCCGCGGCGTGTGGCGGTCCGAGACGCGCTCGGCCTGTTGCCCGGCATCTTGGTGGCGCCGCATTTCGATGCGTTTCCGGTCGAGCGGTGGCGGGCTTGGGCCAACAGCTGGCCAGAGGGACATCGGATGCTGGGTATCGACGAAGACACCGCGATCGTCGAGCGTGCTGACGGGTGGATCGTGGGCGGGAGAGGCCGAGCGATGGTCTTCCGCTCGCTCGACGACCACGACGTGCATCCGACCGGCGCGCGCTTCGACGGCATCCATGTCGTCGACGCGGCCCGCACCTAGACTCGACGAATGGCGAGCCGAGAGCGCCGTCGCGTCGTCGTGACCGGCCTCGGCATGATCACGCCGCTGGGCGGCTCCGTCTCGAAGACGTGGGACGGCATCCTCGCGGGCCGCAGCGGCATCGGACCGATCACGCGCTTCGACACGACCGGGCTCGAGACGACGATCGGCGGCGAGGTGCGGGACTTCGATCCCCTCGAGTACATGGACCGCAAGGAAGCGCGTCGCGCCGACCGCTTCGCGCAGTTTGCCGTCGCCACCGCGTCGCAGGCGATCGCTGACGCGAAGCTGGAGATCACGAAGGACCTCGCGCCACGCGTCGGCGTCGCGTTCGGATCGGGCATCGGGGGCGTGAGCACCGTCGTCGAGAACGTCCTGTCGCACGCGAAGGACCCACGGCGGGTCTCCGCGTTCATGATCCCGATGATGATCATCGACATGGCAGCCGGCGAGATCGCGATGAAGTTCGGCGCCAAGGGACCGAACATGGGTCACGTCTCCGCCTGCGCCTCGAGCGCCCACGCGATCGGCGAGGGATCCGAGATCATCCGCCGCGGGCAAGCGGACGTGATGATCGCGGGCGGCTCCGAAGCGGGCCTCATCAAGATCGCGATCGCGGCGTTCAATCAGGCGCATGCCCTGTCGCGCCGCAACAACGCGCCCGCGAAAGCGTCGCGGCCATTCGACAAGGAGCGGGACGGCTTTGTGTTCAGCGAGGGCGGCGGCTGTGTCGTCCTCGAGGAGCTCGAGTTCGCGAAAGCTCGTGGCGCGCGCATCCTTGCGGAGGTGATCGGCTACGGCCAGAGCGCCGACGCGCACCACGTGACCGCGCCGGCCGAGGGCGGCGAGGGCGCCGTGCGCGCGATGCGCATGGCGATCGAAGGCGCGGGCATCGCTCCGACCGATGTGGGGTATATCAACGCGCACGGCACCTCGACGCCGGCGAACGACGGATCCGAGACCGCCGCGGTGAAGACGCTCTTCGGCGATCATGCGTACAAGCTCGCGGTGTCGTCGACCAAGTCGATGACGGGGCACACGCTCGGTGCGGCAGGCGCGATCGAGGCGATCTTCTGCGTGCTCGCGATGCGTGACGGCGTGCTGCCCCCGACCATCAACCAGGAAGTAGCCGATCCCGACTGCGACCTCGACTACGTACCGAACGTCACGCGCAAACAGCAGGTCGACGTGTCGCTCTCCAACTCGATGGGCTTCGGTGGCCACAACGCCGCGCTCCTGCTGCGGCGCTGGGCGTAACCGGTGGCCGACCCGAAGAAGCTCCGAGCCGACGCGAACGCTCTCGTGACCGAGCTCCTGCAGCGGCTCGGCGCGGAAGACGTGCAGCAGCTCGAGATCCGCCGCGGCGGCCTGCGCGTGAAGGTGAGCAAGAATGGCTCACCGCCGGCGGCGTCGACCGCGCCCGCGCCGGCGAAACCCGGCGTCACCGTCACCGGACCGGACCAGCCGGCCCCGAGCGACCTCCCGACGGTGAACGCGCCGCTCACCGGCGTCTTCTACCGCTCGCCGACACCGCAGGCGCCGCCGTTCGTGCAGATCGGCGTGATCGTCAACACGGGCGACGTCATCGCGCTTATCGAGGCGATGAAGCTTTTCAACGAGATCCGCTCGACCGCCGGCGGAAAGGTGAAACGCATCTTCGCGGAGAACGGACAGCTCGTTCGCGCACACCAGCCGCTTCTCGAGCTCGAGCCGATCTGATGGCCGCGGTCTGCGTCGTGTGCAAGAGCGCGCTCGCGGTCGATCGGATCCGTCTCCGCTACGAGGGCCGCTACTACGAGTTCGATCGCGACCGCTGCAAGCTCATCTTCCAGGAGAACCCCGACCGCTGGCTCGACGCGCAGGGCGAGGTGCTCGACCAGCCGCGGTAGCGCACGCGCTTAGAGTCGGACCATGCGTCGCGATGCCGCGTTCGTCAGTGCCCTCGCCGCGCTCACGCTGACGGCGAGCGCCTGCCTGCCCGCGGCACGCGCCCCCACGCCTTCCGTCACGCCTGGACCACCGTCGCCCTCGTCGTCGAGCTCGCCTCCTTCGTCAACTCCATCGCCATCGCCCTCGCCATCGCTCTCACCGTCACCGACGCCGGCGTCTTCGGCCGCAGTCCACACGACGGCCGTCACGCTGCCGGACGATCCGCACTTCTTCTCCGTCGGCGGGCAGGACTCGACCCGCATCCTGCTGTTCGACTCGGCCGCGACTCGCGCGCCGGTCGAGGTGGTCCGATTCGATCCGGCGCCGGTGCCGGGAGGCCCCGACGTCAGGACCATCGCGTTCGGCGCGTCCGCCGACGGACGCGTCCTCGTGATCGCGCGCCGCTTCTCCGAGCAGCGCACGGTGCAGTACCTGGTGCGTCCGCAGACCGGTGAGGTCGTCGTGCTGCTGACGGATCTCGCTTCGTCTTTCAGCGTGCCGGTCGTGTCACCGGACGGTGCGCGTTACGCGTTCGCGCGGAGCGGCGATGCCGCCGGCACCGGCGTGTTCATCGCCGACGCGCGCGCCGGCCCAGATCCCAAACGCATCGTCGCCTCGGATCCGCAGATCGTCGGCTCGCCGCCTCAGCCGTCCGCGTGGTCACCCGACGGCAAATGGCTCGCGGTGACGTACCAGAACGACACTGGCAGCCGCATGGGCGTGGTCCAGATCTCAGCGGGCGAGACGACGCTCGACATCGCTCGCGAGGCGTTCACCGGCGGCAACGCGCGCCTGCTCGGGTATGGCGGTGCGATCGACTGGCGCGGCGGCGATCAGAACCTCCTCATCACGAGCTCGCGCAACATCTTCGGCGGACGCTCCTTCGTCTACACCGGCACGGTCGCCGGCGGAACCCCACGCGAGCTGTACGTGCCGAACACCGACACGGTCCTGAGCGGAGCGGCCTGGCATCCCGCGCTCGACCGCTTCTTTGTCGACGAGCGGCCTCTCTGTTGCGGCGTCAACGCGCCGAGCACGATCTCGATCCGGAAGCCGGATGGGAGCGGCACGAATGTGTACGCGTCGCCGTTCGTCGACGTGCCGTGGTGGTCGAAGGACGGAACGCGCCTGTGGGCGCAGGTCGGCGGTGACGACTCGGTCGGTTATCTCCGCGATCTGCTTTCGACGACGTCGGTCATGTTCTGTCTGCGCTCGGCCGGCCCGCCCTGTCTCTAGCGGCACTGTCCGCTGGTGCCGCAGATCGACGCGACGACGCGGCCGCCGGGCAGCTCGAGGATGTCGAAGTCGCCGATGCTCGGCGCCCCCACCGTCGCACCGCGCGCAGCCGTCGCGTAGATCTTCGAACCGTCGCTCGACCACCAGGCGTCCCAGATCTTCCTGGGCGACTCGACGCGCTTCGGCGCGTCCTCGGATAGAGCGCGCGTGTACACGTCGCGCTCAGCGAACGCGTCGTCGGCCGCGGTATACAGGACGCGGTCGGCGCCCGGATGCCAGGCGATCGAGCCGTAGAACTTCGCGCCGAGCGGCTCGAGGTCGTGGACCACACCGTCGTTGGGGTCCACGGCGTAGATGCGGTTCTCGCCGCCGAACGTGCCGGCGGAGCCGACCACAGCCAGGAATGGCGCCTTCGTGCGCCAGCTGACCTGCGAACCCGTGCCGGTCCAGTACTGCTCTCCGTCCGACGCGCGGAAGGCGCCGACACGCGTGACGGTGTCGGTGCCCTGTGCGAGAGCGATCGCGCTCCGATCGAGCGACCACGCGAGCGGATACCAGATCTTCGCCATGTCCGCGGGATCGTCATCCTCCACGAACAGCCGCGTCGGGCCCCCGGCGGCATCGCCGACGCGCACGCCGTCGTGTCCGTGGAACGCGTAGAGCGCGCCGTCCGGGCTGATGATGCCGCGCAGCGAGCCGATCGACCAGATCTCGTCGTCCTCATAAAGGAGCGTCGTGCGGCCGGCGGCGACGTCGATCAGGTACAGCGCCGATCGATCGGCTGGACCGACGGCGCCGACCAGAAGTTGTTTCCCGTCGGCGGACTCGCTGAACGGCGGCGCGTAGTACGGCCGACCCGGAGAGCCGCGGGCCGCGACGACCTCGGTGCTCGTTCCCCTCGTGAGGTCGACGAGGAGGATCCTCCACATCTGCCCGTCGGAGAGCGCGACGTAGCGGTGCTCGACGGGGACGGTGTTGGCATGGGCGACGACCGCGGCGGACGACGCCGTGCCGGCGGGGCGACCGGTCTGCGACCCCGCGGACGGCGGAGGCGCCGACGTGCACGCGACGGCGATGACGGCGAGAAGCGAGGTCGTCGCGACGACCCTCATGCGAAGAATGATGCGACCAGATACGCGATCGAGAGCGAGCCCGCGATCCCCGCGATGCCCCAACCGAGCACGGTCGCGGTGCGACCGTTCACGGCATCGCCCATGACGCGACGGTCAGTGGCGAGCCGGAGTATGA